>NZ_SODY01000001.1:0-1005386 GCF_004366275.1 Buttiauxella sp. BIGb0552 | reverse complement strand
CTGACTGCTGACTGCTGACTGCTGACTGCTGACTGCTGACTGCTGACTGCTGACTGCTGACTGCTGACTGCTGACTGCTGACTGCTGACTGCTGATAGGGCAGTGATAAATGAATAACGCCTGGACAGGAACTGAATGGACCCAACAATTACAGAGGAACTGATCGCCAGGCTACAAGCGATGGGGTCACTCGGGCGGCTTTGTTTGCTGGTGTTTTTATTCTTGCCACGTTGTTGTTGTTTCCCGCTTCACCGCTGGCGATGTTGGCAGGATATTTGTACGGTCCGCTGAGCGGTTTGTTGGCAACTTCCATTGCCGGACTGATTTCGGCGGTGCTGGCTTTTCTGATTAGCCGTTATCTGGCAGGAGCACGCATTAAAGCACGGTCAATGCACTACCCAGGATAAAGGCCATCAATACAGTCATCTCTGATGACGGATTTCGGGTGGTGTTCCTGCTCCGTCTGGTATCGATTCTGCCCTTCGTCCCTCTCAGTTATCTACTGGGAATGAGCCGTATCAGTACCCGCCAGTACCTTCTGGCTACATGGGCCGGTCTGTTGCCGGGCACTGTTTTATACGTATTTATTGGCTCACTGGTTTCAGAGGTCAGTCAACTCTCAGAGAGCGGGGAAACTGTCTCTCACATTACTTAGGCTCTGACCATTGCAGGAGGAATTGTGGTCATTATTTCACTGACAATGATTGCCCGTCGTGCGCGCAGGGCCCTTAATCAAAAAGCAACCCGTTAAGCATCATTCAGATGCGAGGATTTAAGCATGACCAAACCAATATATGTACAGGAATACAACGCGATCGTTAAGGTACTGAATCAGTATAATGAAGGTGGCAAACAGGCTGACAGCAGTATCATGAAACCGGCTTTCAGCAACGAAGCAACCATTTACGGCGTTGACGGTGACGGCAAACTGACCGGTGGGCCTATCCAGGGATTGTTTGACGTCATTGACTCAGCCTTCCTCCCATCGCCTGAAGCACAGGGAGTTATCGTAAACATCGATATTGTGGGTACCGCTGCCAGTGCGCGTATTGATACTAACGATATCTCTGGTTTCTGCTTTACCGACTTTTTCAATCTGCTCAAGGTCGATGGCAAATGGATCGTGTTCAGCAAAATCTATCACACTCATGTTGCCCCCTGATTAACTGAACGTTGGGGTATGCTCCCCTGATGCCTTGTCCTATAGCCTCGACCCAGAAATGACAGGCATCGCTTTTATTGTTCCGTCGTCAGCCATCCTGCGAAGAACTGTGGCCTGAGACGAACAATTATCCTTCATTACAGGTACGAATATGAAAAAGGTATTTATCATCGGTGGTGCCGGAAAAGTAGGGCGCCGGCTGGCACAGAAGCTGTCTGAGCAGGGAAATCAACCCCGTTCACTCTATCGCCATCCGGAACAGGAAGAGCCGCTGCGCGCGCTCGGTGCCATTCCCGTCATGGGAAGCCTGCTTGAACTTGATGCTCAGGGACTCGCTGCCCTGTTTAGCGGTAGCGATATCGTGGTCTTTACGGCTGGTGCTGGCGGTAAAGGTGGCCAGGACATGACCCGAGCTATCGACGGTCACGGTCTGGAGCTGGCCGTTGAGGCTGCAAAACTAGCTGGGATCAAAAGATTCATCCTGGTGTCGGCGTTCCCTGAATCCTTCCGCGCGAAAGGTATGCCGGAATCATTTGAGAATTACATGTCCGTCAAGAAACTTGCTGATGTGTATCTGGCAGAAACCGATCTTGACTGGGTGATCCTCCGTCCTGGCACACTGCTTGATGAACCGGGTCAGGGTAAAGTTCGTGCCGGTCTTGCGATTCCCTACGGTGACGTTTCACGTGATGACTTGGCTTGGACACTGGCTGAAATCATCAACCGTCCGGCCATCAGCCGGGTCATCATTGAGCTGACCGCGGGTAATGAAGCTATCAGCACAGCTGTTATGCACATGGAAAAGCCCTGATACAGGAAGAGTTATGATGAAACTGATTGTGCTGGGTGCCCCATCCCAGGCTGTCAGTACCTGTTATCGACTTCAGGTACTTACCTGATTGTGGGGACTTCTGGAAAGCGGATGCCACGCTGGATCCTGTTCCGGGTAAGAACGTGGTGCAGTCGGAGCAGATGCTCTGAGGTCTCTGGCTGATGTTAATTTTGAAAAAGGAATGAACTATGGCAACGGTAACTATTACCCCAGTTGAATTATCAAAGGCATTTCGCCTGATAAACCACGGACCGACGACGCTGGTATCGGCCCGATATGACGGTGTGGATAATGTGATGGCGGCATCATGGGTTTGCGCCCTGGATTATGCCCCGCCAAAGCTGACCGTGGTGCTGGACAAGATGGCTCGTACGCGCGAGCTTATTGAAAAAAGCGGACAATTTGTTATTCAGGTTCCGACTGTTGCACAGATAGCGCTGACACACCATGCAGGAACCCACAGCCTCCACACCGATCCGGAAAAAATGGCTCATCATGGCATTCGGGTGTTTGAAATGCCCGGTACGGATATGCCTTTTATTGAAGGCTGTGCTGGATGGCTTGCCTGCAAGGTTATCCAGGAGCCGCATAATCAAAGCACTTATGATCTGTTTATCGGAGAAATCACGGGAGCCTGGGCGGATTCGCGAATCTTCAGCAACGGCCACTGGAAGTTTGATTCCGCTGATCCAGCATGGCGAAGCCTGCACTACATTGCAGGTGGACAGTTTTATGCCACCGGTGAGGGTATGACTATTGGTGGTCAGGAAATGCCATGATTAACCCGCCTATGCGGGGCGGGATCAAAGTGCCGGATGTCTTAAAATCGCGGCAGGAGCCGAACGGCTTGGGCTGAGATGCGCTTTAGTTCAGCCTGCGAGATACCATCCTGAGCGGGTATGGACATGCCTTCCAGCAGTGTATTCAACGTCAGGGCAAGACCATCCACATCCGTATCAGACGGCAAATGACCAGCTTGCTTACCAGCCTCCAGGCGTTCCCTGAAGTAAATCCTGCCTTCCTCTCTCAATGCCTTAACCGCATCGTAGACATCTTTCGAATCCGGTGAAACGTTGATGGCCGCCAGAACAACCAGGCAGCCACAGGGCGCCTCCTGACTCGTGAGAATAACGGCGGCTTCTTCAAAAAAGTTATGGATAGCGTCATATACGTTTTCTTCCTGACGCATTCTTTCCCATGGCTCATCCCAGAACGTTCTTTCGTAATAATTCACCGCCTCCATAAACAGCTGCGCCTTACTGCCAAAGGCCGCGTACAAGCTGGGCGGATTAATATCCATCACTCGGCAAAGTTCGCCGACAGAAGCTGGTTCATATCCGCATCGCCAGAAAACACCCAATGCGCGAACCAGGGCCTTGTCCCGGTCAAAATTACGGGGGCGTCCTCTTCGTGAGGGGGGACTTTGCGTCGAATCTGTCATATTCCTGCCTGATGAATAAAGTAAAACTGATGGCTCACTATACAAGATTTTGAGGTCATGTGTCGTCGGTAGGCCGTGGTTACCCCGCCCATTCAGTCCCCCTCATTCAGCGAGGTGAAGGCGCGCAGCCTGTTATAACCGGTCAGGATCATTTGACGCAGCAGCGCCTCATTTTCAACTTTATCCCGTCTCAGTACATAGTGATGACTGTTGAATTGTATCGATCACTACATAATAGTGTCATTAAGTAGTAAGTGCTACACAAAATATGGGATTTTGTCACTGAGTTAAACCATGATGCATCAGATGTTATCCACCGACGGGCTCCCGTCAAAAGGGCGTCCTCGCGGCTATTAATGTTTCCTCATCCGCTCCGCAGGTAACCCGCTGATAAAAAGCGATAGCTAAAACACCAATTACAAAAACAGCAAAAATGTTCAGAGAGAGAAAAATATGCTTGCCTTTTTATGTAGTGATCGATATAAATATAATAATATTTAGTGGTCGTTACATAAATATGGCGTAAGACACTTTTTGTCGCAGCGTACGTTTTAGCATTTAAGACATAAACATTACGTCGAGAAAAATGACACAGGAAACAGAATGAACCCGAAATTTGCACCTTTATTTGAACCCTATGCCCTTAATAATGGCGTCATCATTAAAAACCGTTTTACCGTTGCGCCAATGACACATTTTGCCTCGCATGAAGACGGCAGCATGAGTGATGAAGAGCGTAACTTTCTGACCAATCGCTTTGACGGCTTTGGCCTTTTTATCGCTGCAGCAACTCTGGTGTCCCCGGAAGGAAAAGCGTTTGTCGGCCAACCAGAAGCTATTGGTGAGAAAGATTTACCCAGCCTGCGTGAAGTCGTCCGAATTGCTAAAAATCAGGGCGCCACAGTTATTCTTCAGATCCACCACGGTGGTCATCTGAGCATCCCTGAATTGCTAAACGGCCGGGATATGGTGGCTCCTTCAGCAGATGAGAAATCGGGAGCCAGGGCTCTGACCCACAAGGAAATTCGCGATCTGATTACAGCCTTTGCCAATGCGGCGCATTTGGCCATTCAGGCAGGGTTTGATGGCGTTGAGATACACGGAGCCAATAACTATCTGATCCAGCAGTTTGTATCAGGAGAAAGCAACCGCCGTACCGATGAATGGGGTGGTACAATTGACCAGCGTCTGCGTTTCCCGCTAGCCATTGTTGATGCCGTTATGGACGTGAAGAAAAAGTATGCCAGCGAAAAATTTATCGTCGGTTACCGCTTCTCTCCGGAAGAACCGGGTACGCAGGGTCTGACGATGGAAGACACCTTTGCCCTGATTGATGCACTGGTACAGAAACCACTGCAGTATCTGCACGTTTCACTGTGGGACTTCTACAAGAATGCTCGTCGCGGTGCAGATACCTCGCTGACCCGTATGCAGCTATTGCACGAACGTATTAACGGCAAACTGCCACTGATTGGTGTCGGTAACCTCTTTACTGCAGACCAGATCCTCGAAGCCAACCTGACGGGGTGGGCAGAATTTATTGCGCTAGGTAAAACCGTAATGATGAACCCAGACCTTATCAGCCTGATCACGTCAGGTCAGGAAGACCGTATTGTGACGGCTATCGATCCGCATAAGGAAGACCGTTACCGCATTCCGGATAATCTATGGAACCAGAATATGCAGCGTCTTTCTTACCTGCCTCCGGTAAAAGATGACGCGAACTGGCAGTCGCCGGATATTTGATCCACAGAGCAATAAATGCCGTTCTTATGCTGTTCTCTTACTGTGATTCCGGGCGTTATCAATACGGGCTGGGCTGATAAAGTCAGTGATCCTGAAGGTCGTAAGGCCGATCAGGAACTGAACAAGTTTGCTATCAGTTCTGAAGATGATGCCAATGCTGTTATTTATGCGCTGAACCAGCCGGATAACGTCACAGTAAACGATCTGATTATTTCTCCTACCCTACAGAACTGGTGACAATTCTGCATTATCAATGCGTTATAGAAAATGCCCTAGTTTACCGAAAGGTAGAAAATGTCAGGACATTTTTTTGTACTACCTGAAGTGCAGGGGTAATCCGAATGTAGATATCCAGATATAAAAAAACAGTCGCTTTTGATAATTACTATTGTTTAGATATTTGCCACTGTACCTCCGCTCCTCGCTCAGAGCGGACGTTTTCCAACTACCACTCCGGAGAAAATGGAAACCGTCATTCTTGCTGCACTTGAAGTCTAAGTGTTCCAGTCATTCGAACCTATCACATTAAAACGAAGGGTTAGTCAGCGGTTCATACGAAGGAAATGAGATGTTTTTGCCAGATGCAAGCTTTACAAAAACCGTATATCAATCGTCATTTGAAGAATGAATCGTCAATTTTTTGTTTCTCTGGATGGGCCCAAGGGGGCCGGTAAAACCACATTGCTGGAGGCCATTACGAAAGTACTCAGGGCAGACAACAAGAAGGTCATCCGGCTTTGCGAGAAAAAAAGCGATCCTTACAGGGGCGAAACAATGGCCCTGGTTAACAAGCTCGCCAGAAATCCCACTCTGGATTTGGAACGGGAGGTTTGTGTGCGCCTTGCAGATAGCCGTGCCTGGATTTCCAGGCATGTGCTGACTAAACAGCCAGTGGACTGCATTATCCTGATGGATCGCTGGTATCCGTCGGATGCCGCGTTTCGCCGGATGATTCCTTTTGCAGAGATTTTACAGCTTAACATTGAACGAAACGTGCGAACGCCAGACCTGCATGTCGGGGTGGTGACTGCACCTGACATTTCATGGGCGAGGGCCGCGTCCCGATCGCGTGGGCTGGGTAGTACGGTGATTTCTAAGCTGGAAGAGCATGTCGTTTGTACCGCCGCGTTCGAGCGAGAAATTGCCAATCATGACTGGATTTTATGCCGTAATGAAGGAACGATCGAAGACGCAACGATGCAGGTAATTTCTGAGATCTACAAAGTGCCCGGATGCCCATAGGCATCGTCTTTTCCCTACGCATCCCATTTATTTGACAGGTATTACGCTTGTGGATAAGCGTTACAGGAATAAAAAAAATGTCCGGCGTTTTCTGACTGAGCAGTGCGGGGTAGACTTTTGGTTCGAAAGTGATTTTATGGCCTGGGTACGTAATGAGGTGCCTAAAACTCTGGCCGATGTGGCTGATGAGTGGAAGCGCAGGCAGTCACCATAACGCTGATATTTTAAATTCTGAGTCCTCGATGCCAAGGACTCAGTTCACAAGATCCTTAGTTCATTCCGTTCAGCTTTTCCATCACTTCATCAGATAAATTCAGCCGTGCGCTGGCCAGATTCTCCTGCAAATGTTCCGGCGATGACGTGCCGGGGATCAGCAAAATATTCGGTGAACGTCTGAGCAACCAGGCCAGCGCCACCTGCATCGGTGTGGCTTGTAAGTCAGCGGCTATTTCATCGAGTTGCGTTGATTGTAGTGGGGAAAATCCGCCCAGCGGGAAGAAGGGCACGCAGGCAATTGGTGTCAGTTTCTGCGCGTCCTCCACCTGTTTTACCGTGACATTACTCAGGCCAATGTGACGAACCAGTCCACGTTCTTTCAGCTTAATCATCGCCTCCAGCTGCGGTTCTAGGGATCCTTCTTTCGGCTGATGAATATCCAGCATACTGCGCAGATTCACCACTTCCATCACCTCAAGCCCCAGATTGCACAGGTTGTCTTCCACCGCGCTGACCAGTTCCTGCGGCGTGAATGCCGTTAACCAGCCACCTTTTTCATCACGACGAGCACCGACTTTGGTGACGATGCACAGATTGTCAGCGTAAGGATGCAGGGCTTTTTTGATCAGCTTATTGGTTTCATGCGGACCGTAGAAATCGCTGGTATCAATATGATTCACACCGCTCGCCACGGCATCACGCAATACCTGAATGGCGCGGGCTTCATCTTTTACCGGACCAAAAACACCCGGACCCGCCATCTATTGAAAGCATGCACCCGTCATTTGGAGGGGTGTTTTGTTAAAGTAAACGAACGGCTATCTCTTCTTTGTTGCGCTTCACAACACCTCCAACTGCTCAGCCAGCTGTCTGGTCGCTGCCACATGGCAGCAGCGTGAATGAAAGTTGAGGATTTTCAGTATTACCTTAAGGCAACACCATCATTAATAAACCAGACTTATCCTTTATCTTAATAAGGACGTCTCGTTATGCACCATTTTTTTATGTCGATTTTCTCAAGCCCGGAGTCGTTATTACAGGTCATCAGTCATCAGGAAATTATTGAAGCTCTGGAGGATGGTGACCGGATTATTATTGACCAGGATGGTTACGCCTCGGTTAATTTCAAAAGCAAAGAGGTACGACAAGATTTTCTGCGTCATGTTAACGCCCTGAAGAGGGCATAACATGGGAACGGCAATATTCATGGTGCTAATGGTTTGCGGTTACTGGTACACCAGTCGCGACCTGTCTACTCGCTTTAAAATCAAGCGCTCCTTCGGCTGGGATGTCTATTTTCTTGTCGCGCTGTATGGCTGTATTTTCGTCCTGCAGGGCGTACTCGCAACCGGTCTAATCTGGTTGCTATTGCTAGGCTTGTCAGTGGGCGTTAATACTTTCCACCTTGCACCTCAGAACTATGCCAACTGGCAAATTGAGTTTATGAACTGGAGCTTTCTCGGCATTCAGGCTCCGGTCGTCATTATGCTGGCATTTGCCATACTATTTTGTCTCTATCGTTCTAACTGGGCTGGGAGCGCCAGACTGGATGGTGACGGCAGGAAAAAGCTGTATAAGCGCTTGGCGCAGTCGAGCGGTATCGAACAACTTCTGTATCAGTGTATGGAAGAAGGTGAGCTGGCGCTGGTGACCCTTAAGTCGAGGCGGATCTATGTCGGGATGATACATACGGCGACTCTGGAGTATGAAAAGACGGCAAATATCGTGCTCATCCCGATGCTGAGCGGCTATCGAGATGGTGAGAAAATGAATTTATGTATCGAGCATAATTACAGTAAGTGGTATGCCGAACATGACATTACTCTTGATTCAGAGCCCAGGAGTGCAATGGAATTCAGAAGGGTGATTATGCTGAGTCAAATTGAGAGTCTTTCACTGTTTGATCCGGCCAGTGCGAGTGCGCTGGCAATGGAGCAGCATCCTGAGAAAATAGACTGAGCCAGTTTCCAGGCCAGGATACAAACCCTTTCACGGCATTTATGTTTTGATGAGTGGAGGAGAAAGTTTGGTCTGTGCAGATTTAAGGGATGGCGGCCATAGGGCCGCCCGATATTATTTTTTAGCTGATTTGGCTTTGCCGGATTTCTTCAGCGCGGCTGATTCAATTTCAACCGGAGGTACCTTGCCAAGGTCAGTCCCGGTAACCGGATTTACCCCAGGGTCAGAGGCCGTACGATTTGCCAGTTTTTCCAGATTCGCGTTCTGGGTTGCGGATAACGTGACACTAGCCGTGCCATCTCCGCCATCAACAGCCGGTTCAGGCTGCGCTACATAGGTGAAGTTCTCGTCTGAATTCCAGCTGCCGCGGACATCGTTTCCTTCGGACATGTTGTAATAAACCATCGCGTATTTCTCTACTGGAGGGAGTTTTCCTGGTGGGAAATTGTTGCTGATAGCGTACAGCGCTTTTTCAAAAGACATCTGATGTGCCACTTCACGCGTCATCGTTATGTCGGCTGCAATGGCGTCAATAATTTCCTTATCTGCGCAGTAAATATCAGATAGCTCATGAATAAATAAATACTCAAATGAACTTTTGTTTATCTCTGGCATGTTTCCCTATAAAGATTGAAAAATGTGATTCATCTTGCCTTTGCGGTGTTTAAGCCTGGCACAACTTTGCGGGTGGTGAATTAGCTAAAGTCTGTTAGCGTCCGGCGAGAAATTCTTTCTACTTTTTGGGTAAATATTGACTTCAATGTAAGTGATTGAATTTTATTGATATTAAAAATTACAGTAAAAAACATGAAACTTTTATTCAGTAAAAAAGAATAGTCTGAAAGTGCCATTTAACTGGTTTGTGGCAGTTAAAGGAAAATCATTTTGTTAAAGTTAACACGCGGGTTTCCATATTATTGATGCCAGGAAAGAGTAACCAAAATTATTTTCTTGGTGGAGTGGTGAGATTTTTTATTGATGGCTGAATCAATGTCAGACCAGCTATAACGTTGCTGGTCTATTTTTTGATTTTTCTTTCAGGTTTAATTACTCAAAAATCATATAAAATATGCTAATGGGAGCTTACTGCCTGAGTAAGATTATTAAAGATCATCCGGGGTTCTGCGTAGCAAGCTTTCCAGAACATTTCTAAAAATGTCTTTTTGCACATCACATTTTTCTGTTTCCAGAAGTTCAATGAGTTTAATTATAATGTCTTTATTGGTTACCAGGGCTTTGGATGACATGAGCTGTTGAGTAATGGTTCTCAACGCGATATGTTCATTTTCATATGGAGCGGGTATTTCTAACTGAGGAGAAGCGGGCTTAAAGTCTGTCTGGGGTAATATCATTCATTTCTCTAAAATAGTGTTGCAGTAATAAATATCTGAATTGTTTCGATGCAGCCATTTCAAGGTAGTTTAAAAACAAGTAATTTACAAGTTGTTAACTTTATTTATTTTTCAAGCGTACTTTTCTTACCCGACAATTTCCACTGAACATTTTGACGAAAACTCACGTTGATAGATTAATGAATGTGATGTATTTCAATTGTTACGTTTCTACATATCTGTTCATTCTTGTCTGTTTAAAATAATTCCTGACGTTTTTGAGCAGTGATTTCAGATGGTCTGTAATTATGTTGAATTGAGAGGAGGTGCCAACCAGAATATTATTGAATAAGATTATTCCTGGTTATCTGTTTAATTTTATTATTCTGCAGAATGAGACAGGAAAAATATTTTATTTTTAGCTGTTGTACAATTTGCACTATGGCAACTACATTTATTACTCACTTAACAAAAGAGAGTTGATGTTCCAGATGGCCGATATGATGCATGATCACGTGGTTCACTGTATTCCAGAGCGATTTCTAGCTAATTCAGTGCTGCTGATTTCTGTTAAACAGGAATTGTTGATCAAAAACCAAGTGGTAACCCGCGACAGTCTTAAAATGGCGCTCGTAAATAAAATGAAGCGTGAGCCTAATGTTATTCTTGCTGATCTCTACAAGCAAATAATTGGCTATTACAGCTGAAAATTTATTTAACTTTTCCTCCGAGGTAGCGTAAATCTTATTTCATTAAGAATTTATTTCTCATTGATTTATGTTATCACGTGCGCAAGGCTATTCTGAGCCTACCAAATTACCTGGTAAACTATTCCCCTGTTACATCAAACCTGACGTAAAGTGCTTCCACCGTGCGTGAAATATTTCACGCACGGTGGTCAACTGGTTAAGTCTGGGTTGTGATGGAAAATTGAGTAACCCTGTTCACGCCAGTATTCCAACTGTTCTTTCTGACGAGAGGTAATCAGTTTACCGGCCCATACAAATATATGGTGACCAGGGAAGAATTCGGGGCGAGGTAATTCCACGGGTTCAGCGAGTAAATCTATATGCCACCCCTGAGTGGAAAGGCGCCATGCTTCAAGCCACAAACGTGTACGGTCGGGATCATCCCAACTTATCAGAAGGGCAGGTTTTCCCTTTCGTTTACGGGATAAAATCAGCTGGTTTGCAACATATTCAATCAATGCTCCATCGAGCAGTCCACAAATGTTTCGCACCGTATTTTGTTCGAAGCCAAGCCGTTGACGAACGGGGGTGTAGACGTGATCAATCAGAGTTGCAGCATTAAATTGCTGGCTGTATTCCACAATTTTGAAACGTAGATCATCCGGGCGCACACACCTTAAAATAGTGATCAACTCTTCCTGTTGTGTTATCCAGCCTTTATCTACAGCACCCTGATTTGTATCAAGAATGGCCTTTACCTTACTTACCGATATCCCTGATTTTATCCAGCGTTGAATTTCTTCAATACGCTGAATATCTGCTTCATCAAACTGACGGTGCCCGCCTTCACTGCGCAGGGGTTTTAGCAATCCATATCTGCGTTGCCAGGCGCGCAAAGTCACTGGGTTAATTCCGCACTTATCTGCCACATCACCGATACTGTAAGAAGCCATAAGTCCCCCTTAAACTGATGCAGTCCTTGTTAAATATTTCCAAAAACATTGTACAACTTAGTCGAGACTGTACAACATTAATTTAATCTTATTCCTATATGTACAAAAAACCAGATGGGGTGAGGAAGAAGAACATCAATCTTTGAGAGTGCTTTGCTACCACAGTGGTATCATGTTCATTCCTCATATTTTCAATGGTATAGGAGTTTTTTTGAGTTTCCCGTAGTCGGAGAAAGTGCTCCGCCAGGACCAGTACCAGGCCAATGAAATCAAGTATTGGGAATTCAATAGCGGCAGGAGGAAGTTAAGCTCACAACGTAATGGTGTACAGTTTTTAAAAATTCAAAATCAACATAACTAGTTGATATTTAATTTAATTGTTTTTTGTGTGATATTGATTTTAAAAAATTGTACAACTTTTTCTGTACAAAATGAGCATGTGCATTTAACTTTAACCAAAACTTAACTACTTGCAGCACAAGAGAAGCTTATATGCAACAGGGCGCTTACAATCCTTCCATCAATTCATCCGTGGCAGACTTTATGTCTGCAGTGAGTGAGCCATCCGAGCAGGAGGCGATGGGTAAGGTGGTCAGGGATCTTCTTAATGATGGCCAGCGGTTGAGCCGGAGAACACTGTGCACCAGGCTGTTAAGTCAACTAGACCGGGCTTCGTGTAAAAAAGAACAAGCTATCTATCAGACTCTGGTTGGTTATCTTTTTGTTCGCTAATGGATTAATAACGAATCAAATACTCAAATGATGACATCTGAACTTTTATGCATTGTCTGAGAGGAAGGGAAATAGATTCTAGCATGACGCAAAAAATGTAACTAGCTCGGCCCTGGGGAAATCTATATCTGATTATAAGTTGTTTACGCGGCCTAATATAAAAACGTCTGTATAACAGATGCCAGTCGGCACAGCATTTTGATGATAAACAAAATTTTAATTTCAACCGGAGTCCATTATGATTCAGACATTATCAGATAATTTACATCATCTGCCTTCAGGGACTCGGGATATAGTCAAGGTCATTGAGGCTGGTTTATTAGATCAGCATGGTTACATTGCAGAACAGGATGTGGTATTCGAATTACTGTCATGGATGGAAAAAAATGAACACAGCATCCTGCGTGAAATATATGCTCAGGCGTTAGAGTACGTAATCAGTAAGGATTATGTGCCTTCTCAGCAGGATGTTACAGTTCATACAGAATATAACCACAGCGCTGCAACTGATATTATCGTCCAGGAATAATCTATATTTCAGGCTTCATACAGCAATTTCTCGATTCATGTCTAAAATTAAGAGTATCACCCAATACCATTCATGCCGCTACGGTGGTAATAAGGAGTCACTTCATGAACGAAGATCGTATCAGTGGAAACTGGAAGCAATTTAAGGGCAAAGTGAAAGAAAAGTGGGGGCAGTTGACCGACGATGATCTGGATGTGGTTGAGGGCAAGCGTGAACAACTGGCTGGCCGTATTCAGGAACGCTATGGTTATAATAAAGACCAGGCCGAGAAAGAGCTTAAAACCTGGGAAGATGATAATCGCTATAAGTGGTAATCTTCTCTGCGGCAGCCTGAACGGGCTGCCGTAAGCATTACCTGTTAACTCCCTCTGATTAAATCTGCAGTATTCTTGAAGCGGGTTCTTGTCTGCAACACTCTTATATTATCTGAATGACCATAAAGCCTCGGTATGCTTTAACTCTTCTCTTTAAATTATCCCCAGCATTATTTGAACCGATATACCTTAGCGCGTGCAATAACAAACGGGTAGTTTTTCGCTGAGAGACAATGACACTCCAGGCGAAAGGGCTTTGGTGATTAACTATCCGTTCCGGCAAGCTCTACTGGCCAGGCAATTGGCTGACGACTTCCTGGTTGGCTCAGGGTTCGTTGAGGCCATGCAAGAAAATTGGGCTTACTGTGCGGAAGACTGAGCTCATCCACGATGACAAGCGTCCCGGATGCGAGTTCATTGGCAATCAAATTCCGCTGGCCAAGTATCACCCCCGCACCTGCAACAGCGGCATGCAGTGCCAGTAAAGTGAGATTGAAGATAAAGGAGGGTTGCGGTTCCGGTTCTTCTATCTCTTTAGCCTGAAACCAGTCACGCCAGTTGGGTAGAAAACGCCGCTCATTCACCCATTCGAGATGAATCAGCGGCGCCTTGCTTAACAGTTTCCGCCCCTGATAACACGCAATCAGCTCCGGGCTAGGTACAGGTAGCACCTCATCGTGAAATAAAAACTTCTTTTCCAGTTGGGCGTAGCGTTCTTCACCAAAACAGATGACAAAATCGGCATGCATGGTGTTGAAATCAAACTGCGCGTGAGTGCCGTGTAACGCCAGGTCAACATCTGGGGTGCAGGCACGCCAGTTGTGTAGCTCGGACAGTAGCCATTTGGTTGCCAGTGAAGGCAACGTGTAGAGCATTAATCGGGGTGCCGCAGCGGCATGGCGACTGTTTTGCTGACCCAGCAGTAAAATATCAAAAGTTTCAGTGACATAGCGTAGATACTCTTTTCCAGTTTCGGTCAGCATCACTCCGTTTGGAGTGCGGACAAAAAGAGTGCTGCCTAAATAGCTGCGCGGAATAGTAGATCCCTTAAAGGGAACTTAGCCCGGACTGTGCGATCTGATCAATCGCCAAATATCCCACCTCACCAACCGGACTGAACGATGCCGATCATAGTACCCATATCCCGTTTCGAACGACGCCTGATGCAGAAAACTATCCATTAAACGCGTGACAAGAACCATGCCCGCAGACTGACCGCCATGCTGAAGTTACACAGGGGAGACAGAGTCAGCGATGTCGCCAGAACACTCTGCTGTGCCCGTTCATCCATCGGTCGCTGGATTAACTGATTTACGCTGTCGGGTGTCGAAGGTCTGAAATCCTTACCCGCCGGGCGCGCCCGGCGCTGGCCATTTGAGCATATATGCACATTGTTACGTGAACTGATAAAGCGCTCTCCTGCTGATTTTGGCTATCAGCGTTCACGCTGGAGTACTGAGCTTCTGCCAATAAAGATCAATGAGATAACCGGGGGCTGATTACATGCCGGTACCCCGATGTGAGAACCACTCCAGTGGCTGAGGATAATACTGTTTAAGCGTGTTGATTATCCGGTTCACAAAGCGTCGTTTATCTTCAACCAACTGACGACGTTGCTCAACCAGTTGCTGGAGCAACCGGATATCCGCATTGTCGGGTTCAATAGCTTTTACCTTCTGGTGTAACTCGGTAATCCAGACATCAAGCGCTTCTGCCGTATGTTCAATCACATCGAATACGCGTTCGCCGTTTTTAAACTGAACACAGACATCGTGTTTTTTATCAGCCCAGTCCAGACCAACGTGCACAGCAAAATGATTAGTCACAGTCATCACCAACTCCTTTCATCGGGGATTGGTATGCATTCCACGCTCTTCGAAAGAAATATAGTCCGCAGTTTATCTGCATGCCCTGAGTATTCGTTAGCGAACGTGGAGCACCTACTTGGCTCGAAAGAAAAGCGGCGATCATCACGTGATCCTCGCTCAATATTCGTAACCAGTAAACGCATACCCTGAATCACTTCAAAGTGTAATTCTCAGGGACCGAATGACTATCGTTCGCTCATAGCAGACCTGATGACCACCCACCCTGTCCGCTGCGTGCCAACAGCGGACGTTCCGTGGTTCTAGAAATGCTCTCATGTCGTGGCCAAATTTTGTCGGCCACTTCACATGATGTTTTAAAAGGAACTTGTCCGCAGGTTTGTATGACTCAGTGGGGTTATTCGTATATACATGATTTGACCGTTACGCCGTCAGCATTGACTACATCTACAGGGTCTGTCTTGAGTAAGTAAATGGTGGTGCACGTCGATGTAGTAATTTTCCTACAGAATAATCCGACCTGCATTTGAGCCTGTCACTTTATGTCAGCTTATGGGTAATTTTTATGTCAATTTATTGGTATATATACCACGGTAATTAATTGATTATTGACACATGCCTATGTCAACTTATGGGTAAAGCAACATTAAAATCATTGCAGGAGTTATCAAATGGATGCACTTGAACTGCTTCTTAACCGCCGCAGCGCCTCCCGTCTGGCAGAGCCAGCACCGGCCGGTGATGTTCTGGAAAATATTATCCGTGCGGGTATGCGTGCACCTGACCATGGCACATTACAACCATGGCGCTTTATCGTTATTGAAGGCGAAGGTCGTGAACGCTTTAGTAAAGTGATGGAACAGGCTGCAATTGCTGAAGAGCAAGACGAGAAGGGCATCGAGAAAGCACGCACCGCGCCGTTCCGTGCTCCGATGATTATCGCAGTTGTCGCACATTGTGATGACAACCACAAAGTTCCGGTCTGGGAACAGGTTGTCTCTGCGGGTTGTGCGGTAATGGCAATGCAAATGGCTGCTGTAGCGCAGGGTTTCAATGGGATCTGGCGTACTGGCATCTGGACTGAAAGCGAAGCCGTGCGCGACGCACTAAACTGCCGTGAGCAAGATGAAGTGGTCGGTTTCCTGTATCTGGGAACGCCACAACTCAAAGCCTCTACTACCGTTAGCGTGCCGGATATCACTGCGTTTGTGAGCAAATTCTAAGCAAACAAACAAAAGCTGTCTGGATTGTGACCAGGAATGGCGCAATTCAGACATGCAGTCTTACTACTGAACGATTTGAGCGCTACCATGTACACTCAATTTTTGTTTATACCCTAAATAATTCGAGTTGCGCGCGGCTGTAGTCAACGCACCAGCAGCTTGAAGTATGACGGGTAGTGACCAGGAGTCGTCCATGAGTGAGCCAACCGTTCGTTTGACGCAGTACAGCCACGGAGCTGGTTGCGGCTGCAAAATTTCTCCGAAAGTCCTGCAAACTATTCTGCATTCCGAGCAGGCTAAATTTGTCGACCCTAACTTGCTGGTTGGCAACGAAACCAGTGATGACGCTGCGGTTTACGATCTCGGCAACGGCACTTGTGTCATCAGCACCACCGACTTCTTTATGCCGATTGTCGACGATCCGTTCGACTTTGGGCGCATTGCCGCCACCAACGCGATTAGCGACATTTACGCGATGGGCGGCAAACCGATTATGGCTATCGCTATTCTCGGCTGGCCGATTAACACCCTCGCACCAGAAATTGCCCGCAAAGTGATTGAAGGCGGGCGTTTTGTTTGCCAACAGGCGGGTATTTCCCTGGCGGGCGGCCACTCCATTGATGCGCCAGAGCCTATCTTTGGCCTTGCTGTTACCGGCATCGTACCAACCGACCGCGTGAAGAAAAACAGCTCAGCCACCGCAGGCTGCAAACTGTTCCTCACCAAGCCACTCGGCATTGGCGTGTTGACCACTGCTGAGAAAAAATCCCTGCTAAAACCTGAGCATTATGGCCTCGCCGCAGAAGTGATGTGCCAGCTGAATAAGCCGGGTGCCGAATTTGCCGACATCGAAGGCGTTACCGCCATGACCGATGTCACCGGCTTTGGCCTGCTGGGTCACCTCAGCGAAATGTGCCAGGGTGCGTGCGTTCAGGCCGAAGTGTGGTTCGATAAAGTCCCTAAACTGCCGGATGTCGAAGATTACATCGCGCAGGGCTGTGTGCCTGGTGGTACTTCGCGCAACTTCGCAAGCTACGGCTCTCTGATGGGCGAGATGACCCAGGCACAGCGTGATTTATTGTGCGACCCGCAAACTTCCGGCGGCTTGCTGTTAGCTGTTGAGGCAGATGCTGAAGCGGCGGTTGCCACCGTTGCCGAAAGAAATGGCATCAAACTGACGGCTATTGGTGAGCTAAAAGAAGCTCGTGCAGGTCGCCCGATGATTGAGATTCGTTAATCGGATGCGTCTGTTCATTGCCGAAAAACCCAGCCTTGCTCGTGCTATTGCTGATGTGCTTCCTAAACCCCATCGCCGGGGTGATGGGTTCATTGAGTGTGGAAACGGGCAGGTCGTGACCTGGTGTATCGGTCACTTGCTGGAACAGGCTCAGCCAGATGCATACGATGCGCGTTACGCCCGCTGGAACCTTGCCGATTTGCCGATTGTGCCGGAGAAGTGGCGCTTGCAGCCGCGTCCTTCAGTCACCAAACAGCTTAACGCCATCAAAAAATTACTCGTCCAGGCTGACGAAGTGGTTCATGCAGGTGACCCCGATCGCGAAGGGCAGTTGCTGGTGGATGAAGTTCTCGACTACCTCGAACTGGAACCAGAAAAGCGTCAGCAGGTTCAACGCTGCCTGATTAACGATCTCAACCCGCAAGCCGTTGAGCGAGCCATTAGCCGCCTACGAGCGAACAGCGAATTTATACCTTTGTGTGTTTCCGCGCTTGCCCGTGCACGTGCCGACTGGCTTTACGGCATCAACATGACTCGTGCTTACACCATTCTTGGCCGTAATGCCGGTTATCAGGGCGTGCTTTCGGTCGGCCGTGTGCAAACGCCAGTGCTTGGGCTGGTGGTGCGTCGCGATGAAGAAATTGAGAATTTCATTGCGAAAGATTTCTTTGAAGTAAAAGCGCATATCGTCACGCCAAAAGATGAACGTTTTGTCGCAACATGGATCCCCAGCGAGTCTTGCGAACCGTATCAAGATGAAGAAGGGCGTTTGCTGCACCGCCCGCTGGCTGAACACGTGGTCAACCGTATCGGCGGGCAACCCGCCATCGTCACTGCGTATAATGATAAACGGGAATCAGAAGTCGCCCCGTTGCCATTTTCGCTCTCGAGTCTACAAATCGAGGCAGCAAAGCGTTTTGGGCTAAGTGCGCAGACCGTGCTGGATATCTGCCAGAAACTCTACGAAACGCACAAACTGATTACCTACCCGCGCTCGGATAGCCGCTACTTACCGGATGAACATTTTGCCGGGCGTCACGCAGTACTGAATGCGATTAGTGTGCATCAGCCCGATCTATTCCCGCAGCCTGCGCTGAATACCGATCTGCGTAACCGCTGTTGGGACGATAAAAAAGTTGATGCCCACCACGCGATTATCCCGACGGCGCGCAGCTCCAAAATTTCGCTTTCTGAAAATGAAGCTAAAGTTTACAACCTGGTCGCCCGACAATACTTAATGCAGTTCTGTGCCGATGCGGTGTTCCGCAAATGCACCATCGATCTCGACATTGCTGGCGGCAAGTTTAACGCCAAAGCCCGCTTCCTGGCTGAAGCCGGCTGGCGCACATTGCTTGGCAGCAAAGAGCGTGATGAAGAGAACGACGGTACGCCATTGCCGGTGGTCGCAAAAGGTGATGAGTTGCTGTGTGAAAAAGGCGAGGTGAATGAACGCCAGACCCAACCACCGCGCCACTTCACTGATGCGACACTGCTGTCAGCGATGACCGGGATTGCGCGTTTTGTGCAGGATAAAGATCTGAAAAAGATCCTTCGCGCCACAGACGGACTGGGCACTGAAGCGACCCGCGCCGGGATCATCGAGCTTTTGTTTAAGCGAACCTTCCTGGTGAAGAAAGGGCGCTATATACATTCATCGGATGCCGGACGTGCGTTAATTCACTCGCTCCCGGAACTGGCCGCAAGGCCGGATATGACGGCGCAATGGGAATCGACGCTGACGCAAATCAGTGAAAAGCAGTGCCGTTACCAGGACTTTATGCAGCCGTTGGTGCAAACGCTTTATGAGTTGATTCATCAGGCACGCGCCAAACCTGTACATCATGCTTTCAAAGGCGTTAAAGCGCCTGACGAGCAGAAAAAACCGCGCAAGCAATGGGCAAAAAAAGAGGGAAGTAATGATGCGACTAAAAAGCCTGCTCGCCGCCGCCGCGGTGCTGATGGTGAGCCTACCGGGGATGGCGCAGCGTCTTGATCCGCAGGTAGATATTTCAGTGCCGCCGGAAGTGTTCAGCTCCCAAGGGCAACGCGCAGCACCCTGTAACCAATGCTGTATCTACCAGGATCAAAACTATTCTGAAGGGGCGGTGGTGAAAGCGGATGGTGGCGTTTTGCTGCAATGCCAACGCGATGAAAAAACGCTTAGCACGAACCCTTTAGTATGGCGTCGCGTAAAGACATAAACGCCTCAAGTAATGGAATATCTGCCGGGGCAAGGTCGTAATCAAACGCCTCGGCAGGTAAACACCACGCCAGTTCACTGTGGCAAAGCGCTTTCATTTCACCGTGAAATTGCGCCACATGCCAGGCATGAAGATGAATAATTCGGCCCGACACTTCACGCTGATGGCTCGCCACGTAATCGCCTACTGTTGCATAAATCGCTAACTCTTCAGCCAGCTCCCTCACCAGTGCTTCCGGCTGCGATTCTGTCCCATCGACTTTGCCACCAGGAAACTCCCATAAACCTGCCTGATCGCCACTTTCCGGGCGACACGCGAGCAAAATTTTGCCGTTCTGCTCGATAATAGCGGCAACAACATCAATGGTTTTCATCATACCAATCCATTCTTTATGCGTGGGCGTGGCATAATACGCGCCACCCACGCTTATCTAAAGATCTTCCAGAATGATGACAAAAAAGAGTTCGCCCTGGATTGCGCCGTTAACGTCACTTCCCGCAAGTTTACGGCCCATTACTTCCATGCAAGAAAAACACTTTGGCGCGGTGCTTAACCCCACGCGTTGGTGGGGGCGGTTGCCATATCTGTTCTGGCTGGTGGCGTTGTTCGTGGGTTTCCTTGAAAGACGACGTGCGAAAATTGACCCGGTGGTGCGCTCGCTGGTGATGACGCGTGTTTCCCAACAATGTTGCTGCGATTTTTGTATCGACGCCAACAGTCTGCGACTTGCTGAGCGCAGCGGTTCGATGGATAAAGTGCTGGCGGTGGCGAACTGGCGTGAAGAGACACTGTTCTCAGCTAAAGAACAAGCGGCCCTGGCTTATGCGGAGGCGATGACGGCGACGCCACCGCAAATCAGTGATGCGCTGAAAGATGAGCTGAAAACCCATTTTGACGACAAAGCGATAACCGAATTGACCGCGCTGATTGCCTTTCAGAACCTTTCCGCACGCTTTAACGCCGCGCTGGACATTCCGGCACAAGGGTTATGTGTGAGCGAACCGGGGAAAAAACCGAATGTTTGATAGCTACCTTCACCCGCGCATTAAACCGCTCCTCGAGCGAGTGGCTGTCGCACTGGATAAACCCTCCATTTCGCCTGACGGAATCACCCTGGTGGGTTTCGCCGTGGGTGTGCTTGCATTACCGTTTCTCGCATTGCAATGGTATGGCGCAGCGCTGGTGGCTATTGTCCTGAACCGCCTGTTTGATGGTTTAGATGGTGCACTGGCACGGCGGCGCGGGCTGACAGACGCGGGTGGTTTTCTCGATATCTCGCTGGATTTTCTGTTTTACGCGCTGGTGCCGTTTGGTTTTATCCTTGCCGACCCCATGCAAAACGCGCTGGCGGGCGGATGGTTGTTGTTTGCGTTTATCGGCACCGGCAGTAGTTTCCTGGCTTTTGCGGCGGTGGCGCAAAAGCATCAGCTTGATAACCCAGGCTATGCGCACAAATCGTTTTACTATCTCGGTGGATTGACCGAGGGCACAGAGACAATTGCGTTATTTGTGTTGAGCTGCCTGTTTCCACAGTGGTTTGTCTGGTTCGCATGGGTGTTTGGGGCGCTGTGCTGGATGACGACGTTCACGCGGGTGTGGAGTGGGTATGAGACGTTGAGGATAGTTTCCTGCCGATCCGGAGAAGATTCAGTTCACTAAACGTTCAGTGTCCCCTGTGCTTACCGAAACGGTGAACGTATCAAGGGTGCTACCGCTGTACTGAAGCGCAGCACCCTTGATAATCCCGGCTCCCGGCGATTAAATCGCTGCTTCGCAGTAAACCTCCATTTTTCCTTTCAGTCCCATGGTCGGTTGTGACTCGCTCCTGGCGATCACAACCTCTTGCCGTTCCCGACGGCTCGACCCGGCCTTACAGTCAAAACGGAGGCGATTTATGCCGGACTCAAAGGTCAACGTCAAAAGCTAAGGTCAAAATCCGAACCGGTTTTGACCTTGTTCCCGCTATATATTACAGCGGCTTCCGCTCCCCACTCACAACCGGGTTCTTCGGATTACTACTCCACTCATACCAGCCGCCGTCGTACACACCCACATTCTGCCAACCCATCGCACGGGCATACATGAAGGTTTCAGACGCACGCCAGCCGGTACCACAATAAAATGCGACATGCTGATCCGGGGTAATATTCCAGCTTTTCCACATCGCCGCGATGTCGTCAGCAGAACGCATTGTGCCATCAGGATTGTGGAAATCTTCCATATGCGTGGAGTCAGAACCGGCATGACCCCAACGAGCGCCTGCAATCTCACCTTTTGGCTTGATGTAGCTATAGCCGCTGGTGGCGCCGATAAACTCAGGCCATGAACGAATACTGACCAGTGACGCATCTTTACGGCCCAACAGCCCACGAGCCTGCTCTGTATCAAGCATCAGCTGTGGCTGGCCTGGGAATGGCGCACCAAAGTCTGCCGCAGGTTTAACATCACCCGGTAAACCGCGTTCCACAGGCAATTTGGCATCGGACCAGCTCTGCCAGCCGCCATCAAGTAAACGTACATCTTTAACACCTGCATACAGCAGAATTTGTGCGACGCGTGCCGCAGCGTAGACATCACGCCCGTACATCACCACGGTGGTGTCATGGCGAATTCCGTGTTTGGCTAACAACGCCTTGAGCTTGTCGTCGGATACTTTATTCCACAACGGCTCACTTTCGATATCGTTGGTATCGATGTAATCAGCACCTGGAATATGGCTCAGCAAATACTGCTTAGGCGCCCCCCAGGCGGCTTCGATAATTTTCACTTCGCCTGCAGGCTGTGCCGCAACAGGTTTATTCTGCATCAGGTTATGTAACCACTGCGGGTAAACAAGCTGCTCGAAGTGAGCCATTTTCTGCAAGCGCGCAGGCTGCTGCAAAGCATCGGAGAGCAGGGCGATATGTGTGTAGCCCAGATTAGTCAGGCGCTCTTTAACTGCTTTTGTTTCAGCGCCTTGACCATACAGCGCAATCAGGCTGTCTGGTGCAATAGCGTGCTGTTTTGCCCACTCTTGCAGCTGCTCATCATTCATCATGCCCAACCAGCTGGCAGATAAATTCAGTGCAGCAGGTTCATGCCCACCCACACCGTGAACGGTTTGTGGCCAGCCGTTATAAAAAGCACTTGGACGTGTATCAATAACCACGCCTTTTTGCGCC
Organism: Buttiauxella sp. BIGb0552; assembly: GCF_004366275.1. Taxonomy (NCBI): domain Bacteria; kingdom Pseudomonadati; phylum Pseudomonadota; class Gammaproteobacteria; order Enterobacterales; family Enterobacteriaceae; genus Buttiauxella; species Buttiauxella sp. BIGb0552. The sequence continues at coordinate 982,592 of NZ_SODY01000001.1, read as the reverse complement.
TGAATATTGGAGAAAGTCATCTGAGAAGGCTGACCTGCTGCGAAAGCCATGTGCGCCAACCCGGATAACATCAAGGCGGCGGTTAGTTGAGAAACACGTTTCATCTTATAACCTGAAAAGAAGAGAAAAAAAGAGCCGCTATTCTTGCCGAATAACGGCGGCTATTCTTTGCGATAACGCATAATTATGTATGACAAATTAATAGTCGGAACCATTGACCGTAACAATATGCCCGCCTGTGGGTATATCTTGCGGATCGTGTGTTACCAGTACCACCGGAATGGCTTGTTGCTCAACCTGCTGCCAGACGAACTGACGGAACTGCTCACGTAAGGTTTGATCCAATCGTGAAAATGGCTCATCGAGCAATAACGCTTCGGGTTTCGCCAGTAAAGCCCGCAACACGCTAACGCGCGCGCGCTCACCGCCGGAAAGTGTTGCAGGGTCGCGTCGAGAAAAATGGGTTAGCTGCGCATTTGCCAGCGCTTGTTCGACATAATACCGCCGCTGTTCGCGCCCTTTAATTGTCGCGGGAAGGGCCATCGCCAGGTTTTGTCCAACATTCAAATGCGCAAACAACAGCGCATCCTGAAACAGAATGCCAATATTTCGCCGCGCGGTTGGGAGAGTATCGCGGCGTTGCTGGTTAAGCCACAGCTCCCCTTTAACGCTAAATTCCGCTGGCAGCGCGCCAATCATCCAACTTAGAAATGTCGATTTTCCTGCCCCAGAGGGGCCCATCAGCGTCAACACCTCACCGGGGGAGACGGTGAAGCTCATATTCTGAATCAACGAGCGGGTGGCATTAGAAATAGAACAATCCTGAACACGCAGCATTAGCGTAATCCTTGTCGATAATGGGTGAACAGACTGCTGAGCTGTCGCATGGCAATAAACATGATTGCCGGAAGTAGCATTTGTAGCAACGCCTGAATGGCCTGCTGTTGCGGGTCGCCGCCGCTACTTAGTGCCACAGTTTCTGTTGTGACAGAGGTAAAGCGCCCGGCACCTGCGTATAGCGTCGGTAAATATTGCGCCACGCTCACCGAAAACCCGACAGCCAGTGCTGCCAGTAGCGGGCGGATAAGCAATGGCAGCTTGACCCAGCATAAAATCTTCCACGGTGACCAGCAAAATGTTTGCGCGGTAATCGTCAGGCGCGAATCAAACTGTCGCCATGCGGGGCGTGCGACCAGAAGCATGTAGGGGACAACCCACAGCAAATGGCTCCAGATAACACCGAGCCAACTACCGTCCTGCTCCATAACCAGCAATATCTGATATTGCCCAGCAACCAACGGTAGAGCGGGTAAGAAAAGCGGTAGCGCAAGGCAGAGATCAAAGCGTGAACTTCCCCCTTCCAGCCACAGAACAACCACCAGTAAACCTGTCAGACTACTTGCCAGCGCCAGCACTAACGTGGTGATTAAAGGTGACAGTTCAGTCGCTTGCCAGCCGGAAAGGGCGAATGCATCGGGCAAGAGAGCCGGGTAAAACCAGCCGTCTGCAAATGACCACAGCACCAGCATTGCTATCGCTGCAACGCCTGTGAGGGTCATGATAAAACCTGAGCCTAATGCCAGAGGCTGAATGCAGAGTTGATGGCGCTTCCCGGAAAATTGTCCCAGGCAGCGGCGGCTCAACCCCCATATGGCGTAGCCAATGGTGCTAAAAATTACCAGCATCACCACCAGCAGCATTGACGTTAACATGCCCATTGCCACACGTTGTGGATCGGCATCGTTAAGCCACTGCCAGGCCAGAACGGCGAGTGTTGGTGGATTGGATGGACCCAGAATGATTGCCACATCAACGACAGACAGGCTGTAGGCCACTACCGCCAACAATGCCCATTTCAGGCGCGGCAATAACTGTGCGACCAGCACCCGCATACGGCTTTGCAATGGGCCATAACCCAGGCTTTGTGCCACGGTAAGCTGTTGGGAAAGGGATTGCTGGTTGAGCTGCGTGCTGGCAATCCATAGCAGGAACCAGCACTCTTTCAGCGCCAGCAAGATACCCAGCCCAACACCATTTTCATCAAGATGAAACGACACGCTGCAAAGACGCGCCAGCCAGCCGTTATCGGAAAGCAGGAATAAAAAACCGCTGGCAAAAGCGACGTGTGGTAGAGCTAAAAGTAATGGCAGTCGCGAGGTCAAACGTTGCCAGTGCGCGCCAGGCCATAAGCCGCAAAGCAGGATAAGGCAGAGAGTCAACGAGCCGACAACACTAATCATGGTCGAATATAGTGTTGCTTGCAGTGCACCGGGCCACTGGTTATCGGCCCAAAGCTGATGCCAGATATCGGGCATCAACATCGGTTTTGCCATCATCACCAAGCCTGGTAGCAGCGGAGCAAAAACGCACCCCACGGCAAGCAAGGCTAAGGCGCGTTGCAGCCCGCGGTTACTCACTTCGCTCCGTAGCGCTGTAACCACTCTTTTTCTAGCGCATCAACCCAGGCAGCATGAGGTTCAGCCAGATATGGCACCGCCTGCTGATGGGTTGGTTTTTGCGCATCGAGCTGTTCATTTAATGGCGCAGGTAGCGTTGCGCTATCCAGAATGGTGGCATCACCCCAGATTGCTGGGGTAGCTTTGCGAATTTGCGCTTGTGGCGACATCAGGAAATTTGCCAGCACCTGAGCTCCAGCCTGGGCGCGGGCATTGGCTGGGATAGTCACAAAATGGACATTGCCCAACATGCCTTGTGCAAAGCCAAAGGCCTGTGCTGTTTTTGGCAGTTGCTTGCGGTCGATAAGGTTATCGACGTGTGCGGGATTGAACGTCATAGAAAACAGTAACTCACCGTCTGCCAGCATACGGTCCATGCGCGCGGGTGTTGGTGGGAAAGCTTTACCTTCGCGCCACAGTAGAGGATGCAGTTTATCCAGGTACTCCCACAGTGGAGCAGTGACTTGCTTAAAGGTTGTGGGATCCGGCGGCAGGCGTAGCGCCTGTGAGTCGTGGGTCAGCACGATCAGTAACTGCTCGATAAACGCCGTACCGGTGAAATCAGGTGGGCGAGGATAACTCAGTTTGCCAGGGTGTGCTTTGGCGAATGCCAGTAATTCAGCCGCGCTGCGTGGGAATTTCATATCCGCTTGCTTGTTACCAATCAACATCAACTGTGCGCTACCCCACGGCGCTTCGGCCCCCTCCGTCGGCTGGGAGAAATCTTCGCGTACCGGTTTTTTCTGGTCAACATAGCGCCAGTTGGGTAATTCCCATGCCCAGCCTTCTTTCAACAATCCAGCTTGTTTCAATGTGCGGAAGTTTTCACCGTTGACCCACAGTAAATCAACCGAACCATTTTCTTTGCGTCCGGCGGCGGCTTCACTCTGGATGCGTTTTACCGCATCAGCGGCATCAGCCAGGCGCACTACTTTCACCGTCACGCCGTACTGCTGCTTCATTTCACTTGCTACCCAGTCGAGATAACTATTTACCGCTGGGTCGCCACCCCAGGCGTTGAAGTAAACGGTCTGGCCGTTCGCCTGCTGGCGCAGAGCGTCCCAGTTGGTGGGTTGTGCAAAGGCTGTGAAGCTGAACGCAACAAGCGACAGCAAAAGCGTTAAAAGGCGCAAAGTGGGGTCCTTATGATTTTCGGAGCATGCGGACTAACCGGCGTGACGCCAGCGGCAGCAAACCCAACAAAATAAACATCACGATCATACCGGGTGAAAGAATATCGCTAAGGGTACGCAACTGGCTCAGTTGGCGCCCTGCGTTGAGATAAACGACGATCGCCGGCAGCATCCCGACAAGGCTAACGGCAAAATAGCGCAGCGTTTTGATTGGCGTCAGGCCCATCAACAAATTTATCAGAAAGAACGGGAAAACCGGTGTTAGTCGCAGCGCAAAAAGATAGTACAACCCTTCGCGCTCCATGCCGCGGTTAATCGACGACATCGGCGCGGCAAAACGAAGCTGTACCCAGTCACGTAACAAATAGCGGCTGATGAGCATCGCGAGTGTTGCACCACAGGTTGCAGCCAGCGCCACCAGCACGGTTCCCTGAATCAAACCAAATTGCGAACCTGCCAGCAGCGTTAAGAGTGTGGCACCGGGAATCGAAAGGGTGGTGACCACAACATAAATCACAAAAAATGCCAGTGCCGTTTGCAGCGGATGCAGCTGATGCCAGGTAGAGAATTGTGCCTGGTATTGTTGCAGTGCCGCCAGGCTACCCGGCGGCAGGAAGATAATTAGCAGGATAAAAACAACCACCAGAGCGGCAAAAAGTAACTTACGCATCGGGCAAGAAACCGTAGCGCCAGGTGATGTTCATACAACGTCCTTACAGTTTAAATTCAGCCCACACTGGTGCATGGTCAGAAGGTTTTTCCATGCTACGAATATCGTAATCGATGCCAGTAGCGATGCAGCGCTCAGCCAGCGGTTGGCTTGCCAGAAGCAGGTCAATACGCAGACCGCGGTTGTCATCAAAGCCTTTTGAGCGGTAATCAAACCATGAAAACTTGTCGTTGGTTTCCGGGTTAGCGTGGCGGAACGTATCAACCAGGCCCCAGCTTTTCAGACGATCCATCCATTCACGTTCTTCTGGCAGGAAGGAGCATTTACCTGTACGCAACCAACGTTTGCGGCTGTCTTCACCAATACCGATATCCAGGTCCGTCGGGCTGATATTCACATCGCCCATAATCAGCACCGGGTTGTCTTTATTCAGTTCGCTATCGAGGAAGTTTTGCAGGTCTTGGTAGAACTTCGCTTTGGCCGGGAATTTGGTAGGGTGGTCGCGGCTTTCGCCCTGTGGGAAGTAACCGTTAATCACCGTCAGGTTGCCTAAAGGCGTTGGAAGCTCCGCCATAATGATACGGCGTTGTGCCTCTTCATCATCACCCGGGAAGCCACGGCGAACCGAAATCGGCGTCTCTTTAGTTAATAACGCCACACCGTAATGGCCTTTCTGACCATGATAAAAGACGTTGTAGCCCAGCTTAGCGACATCTTCGAGCGGGAACATATCGTCGTGGACTTTTGTTTCCTGCAAACCGATAACATCAGGCTGATGTTGTTCGACAATGGCTTGAAGTTGATGTGGGCGGGCGCGCAGGCCGTTGATATTAAAAGAGACGAATTTCATAAGTCGCTGCCGTGGTTGCTTAACAATGTTGCAGGATGGTAGCAGAAAAAGCGGGGAAGCGAGACTGATGGCAAATTATTTCATGGGGGCGAATTCGAACTGAGCAAAATCTGCACCAAAATACGCCATGTCGCCCCGTTTTGGGGCGTAAACAACGTGCAAACCCCATCATCGATCACAAATCCAGTATTATATTTTACCACTGCATAATCTTTCTTGTTTTTATCTGGCGATCCAAGCGGCACCGTAAAACTATGCACTATATATTCACTTTATGTGAATAGTGGTGGTGCGTAAGCTATTGATTTAACAATCCAACCTCTCTGTTATTCATTTATATCGCTGGCTGGCACGAAGCGTGCAATCTACATTTACAGCGCAAACACTCAATTATTTAACATCTAAATAACTTTTTATTTACCGGAAGAGGTCGCTATGTCGCAGTCAATTACCCGCCAGAATTTCGACGAATGGATGATGCCCGTTTATGCTCCCGCCTCTTTTATTCCGGTACGAGGTGAAGGCTCGACATTGTGGGATCAGCAAGGCAAAGATTATATCGACTTTGCGGGTGGAATTGCGGTTAACGCCCTGGGTCACGCCAACCCGGAACTGCGCAAAGCGCTGGAAGAACAAGCGGCAAAATTCTGGCATACCGGCAATGGCTACACCAACGAGCCGATTCTGCGCCTGGCAAAACAGCTGATTGATGCCACGTTTGCCGATAAAGTCTTCTTCTGCAACTCAGGGGCGGAAGCCAACGAAGCGGCGTTAAAACTGGCACGTAAATATGCGCACGATAATTTTGGCCCGCAGAAAAGCGGCATCGTTGCTTTCAAAAATGCTTTCCACGGCCGCACGCTGTTTACGGTTTCGGCGGGTGGACAACCTGCTTACTCACAAGATTTTGCGCCATTACCGCCGCAAATCAGCCACGCCATTTATAACGATCTGCAATCTGCCAGCGAATTGATTAATGAAAATACTTGCGCAGTGATTGTGGAGCCAATGCAGGGCGAAGGCGGAGTGGTGCCTGCTGATCCAACGTTCCTGCAAGGTTTGCGTGAACTGTGTGACCGCCACAACGCAGTGCTGATTTTTGATGAAGTGCAAACAGGTGTTGGCCGCACCGGTGAGTTGTACGCCTATATGCATTACGGCATCACGCCGGACGTACTTTCTACCGCTAAAGCTTTGGGCGGCGGTTTCCCGATTGGCGCGATGCTGACCACCGATAAATTCTCTAAAGTGATGGTAGTAGGCACTCACGGCACAACTTATGGCGGTAACCCGTTGGCAGGTGCCGTTGCAGGCCGGGTGATGGAAATCATCAATACGCCTGAAGTGCTTAACGGTGTTAAACAGCGCCACGCCTGGTTTGTTGAGCGTTTAAACAAGATAAACCAGAAACATCAGCTGTTTAGTGAAGTACGTGGCCTGGGGCTGTTAATTGGCTGCGTTCTGCAACCGGAATACAGCGGAAAAGCTAAACTTATCTTACAGGCCGCGGCACAGGAAGGCTTGATGATGCTAATCGCCGGGGCGAATGTCGTACGTTTTGCTCCAGCGTTGATTGTCAGCGAAGCTGAAGTGCAAAAAGGGCTGGATCGTTTTGAGCGCGCCTGTGAACGCTTTATTGCGGGAGAGCAATCATGATGATTATCCGTCCGGTTGAGCGCGGTGATTTATCCGGGCTGCTGGAGATGGCGGGTAAAACAGGCGGCGGCTTGACTTCACTGCCTGCGGATGAAAAAACGCTGTCTGAACGTATCGAACGCTCAATTAATACCTGGCAGGGTGGCCTGCCAGAAGGCGACCAGGGCTATGTTTTCGTGCTGGAAGATACTGCCATCGAACGTGTGGTGGGGATTTGTGCCATCGAAGTGGCGGTTGGGCTAAACGACCCCTGGTACAACTACCACGTGGGAACCCATGTTCATGCCTCTAAAGAACTGAATATTTACAACGCGTTGCCGACGTTGTTTCTCAGCCACGATCACACCGGCAGCAGCGAGCTTTGCACGCTATTCCTCGACGCTGACTGGCGCAAAGAGGGCAACGGTTACCTGCTTTCTAAATCACGTTTTCTGTTTATGGCAGCCTTCCGTGACCGTTTTAACGAAAAAGTGGTGGCCGAGATGCGTGGTGTGATTGACGAGCATGGTCATTCACCGTTTTGGGAAAGCCTAGGTAACCGTTTCTTCTCTATGGAATTTAGCCGTGCCGATTACTTGTGTGGCACCGGGCAAAAAGCGTTTATCGCCGAATTAATGCCAAAGCACCCGATTTACACCGATTTCCTCTCGCCAGAAGCGCGGGAAGTGATTGGCAAAGTCCATCCGCAAACAGCCCCTGCGCGTGCCGTTCTGGAAGCCGAAGGTTTCCGTTATCGCAATTACGTGGATATTTTTGACGGTGGCCCAACACTTGAGTGCGATATCGACCGCGTAAGGGCGATTCGCAAAAGTCGCCTGGTTGAAATTGCTATTGGCCAACCGGCAACCGAAGATCTACCGATGTGTCTGGTAGCCAATGAAAAATATAACGATTTCCGCGCCATGCTGATTAAGGCAAATCCAAAAGGTGACCGGCTTGTGATTGATGCCGTTACCGCAGATGCCCTGAAATGCAGCGCTGGCGATAAAGTACGTCTGGTGCGTTTGTGCCCCGAGGAGAAAAAAGTATGACTCAGTGGATTAATGGACAGTGGCTTTCCGGGCAGGGCGAATCATTACAAAAACATAACCCGGTAAACGGTGATTTGCTGTGGGAAGGCGTTGCAGCTAATACAACTCAGGTAGAGCAGGCATGTAACGCTGCGCGTGCTGCATTCCCGGCGTGGGCAAAACGCCCGTTTGCCGAGCGCCAGGCTATCGTCGAAAAGTTCGCGGCGCTGCTTGAAGCCAACAAAGAAGCCCTGACAGTGACCATTTCCCAGGAAACGGGCAAGCCGCGCTGGGAAGCGGCGACTGAAATCACCGCGATGGTGAACAAAATCTCCATCTCGATTAAGGCTTACCACACGCGCACCGGCGAAACGCACACTCCGATGCCAGATGGTGCAGCAACATTGCGCCACCGCCCGCACGGTGTTCTGGCAGTCTTTGGTCCGTACAACTTCCCTGGCCACTTGCCGAATGGGCACATTGTGCCGGGCTTGCTGGCTGGCAATACCATCGTATTTAAACCTAGCGAACTGACGCCGCTGATTGGCGAGCAAGTGATGAAGTTGTGGCAGCAGGCGGGCGTGCCGGATGGCGTGTTGAACCTGGTGCAGGGCGGGCGCGAAACCGGCCAGGCACTGGCGCAGCAATCGACGCTGGATGGCCTGTTATTTACCGGCAGTGCCAATACTGGCTACCAACTTCATCGCCAGTTTGCCGGGCAGCCGGAAAAAATTCTCGCCCTCGAAATGGGGGGCAACAACCCGCTGATCGTTGAAGACCCACAAGATATCGACGGTGCCGTTCATCTGGTGATTCAGTCGGCATTTGTCACCGCCGGGCAACGCTGTACTTGCGCCCGTCGCTTGCTTGTAAAACAGGGTGCGCAGGGTGATGCATTCTTAAAACGCCTGGTAGAAGTGGCGGCGCGTATTCGCCCCGACGCGTGGGATGCCACACCGCAGCCATTTATCGGCGGGCTTATCTCCGTTCAGGCGGCAGAGCGCGTGCTAACTGGCTGGCAGGAACATATCGCGCGTGGCGGCAAAGCGCTGCTGGAGCCAAAACTGGTGAAAGCGGGCACCTCGCTTCTGACGCCGGGAATTGTCGAGTTAACTGGTGTCGCAAATGTGCCCGATGAAGAAGTGTTTGGGCCGTTACTGACCGTTTATCGTTATGCCGACTTCGATGATGCTATCGCGATGGCGAATGACACACGTTATGGGCTGGCAAGCGGCCTCATTTCTCCGCATCGCGAGCAGTTTGACCAGTTGTTACTCGAAGCTCGCGCCGGGATTGTTAACTGGAATAAACCATTAACGGGCGCGTCGAGTGCGGCACCGTTCGGCGGCGTGGGCGCATCTGGTAACCACCGCGCCAGCGCCTGGTACGCGGCTGATTACTGCGCATGGCCGATGGCGACACTGGAAAGCCCGTCATTCCCGCTGCCCGCCATCCTGAGCCCGGGACTTGATTTTAGCGGTAAGGAATAATCATGAAAGCGCGTGAAGTTAATTTTGATGGACTGGTGGGCTTGACCCACCATTACGCCGGGCTTTCTTTCGGTAATGAAGCATCAACCAAACACCAGTTCCGTGTTTCCAACCCAAAGCTTGCTGCGAAGCAAGGTTTGCTGAAGATGAAAGCGCTGGCGGATGCGGGGTTTGCACAAGGTGTCATTCCACCGCAAGAGCGGCCCAATATTCCGCTGCTGCGCCAGTTGGGTTTTAGTGGCAGCGATGAACAGATTGTTGAACGCGTAGCAAAACAAGCGCCACAACTGCTGTCGGCGGTGAGTTCAGCTTCCTCAATGTGGGTAGCAAATGCCGCGACGGTCAGCCCATCAGCAGATACCCTCGATGGCAAAGTCCACTTCACCGTGGCGAACCTGAACAACAAGTTCCACCGTGCAAGTGAAGCACCGACCACAGAAAAGGTGTTACGGGCCATCTTCCGTAATGAGCAGTATTTTTCTGTTCACGGCGCACTTCCACAGGTGGCGATGTTTGGTGACGAAGGGGCGGCAAACCATAACCGCCTCGGTGGCGCGTATGGCGAGCCATCGACGCAGCTTTTTGTCTATGGCCGCGAAGAGGCAAAAGCAGGGCTGGTACCTGCTCGTTACCCGGCCCGCCAGACGCTCGAAGCAAGTCAGGCTGTCGTCAGGCTCAACCAGGTTAACCCGGACTTAGTGGTTTACGCGCAACAAAACCCGACGGTTATCGATCAGGGCGTGTTCCATAACGACGTAATTGCGGTGTCGAACCGCCAGGTATTGTTCTGCCATGAGCAGGCATTTCTTCATCAACATGCGTTATACGAGCAGTTGCGTGTTAAAGTGCCTGGATTCACGCCTATTGAAGTTCCCGCAAATAAAGTTTCAGTGGCCGATGCGGTCGCAACTTATCTGTTTAACAGCCAGTTATTAAGCCGTGACGATGGCAGCATGACGCTGATTTTGCCAGAAGAGTCCCGCCAGCATGCAGGGGTCTGGAATTATCTCAACGAAGTGCTGGCAGCCGATAACCCAATCAGCGAACTCAAAGTGTTTGACCTGCGCGAAAGCATGGCAAATGGCGGCGGCCCGGCATGTTTACGTCTGCGAGTTGTACTGAGCGAAGCGGAACAAAAAGCGTTAAACCCAGCGGTGATGATGAACGAAACGTTGTTTGTCACGCTCAATAACTGGGTGGACCGTTGGTATCGTGACCAACTGACTCAGGCTGATTTAGCTGACCCACAGTTGTTGCGAGAAGGGCGCGAAGCACTCGATGAACTAACCCGTATACTAGACTTAGGTTCTGTTTATCCATTTCAACATTAAGAGCCTGCCTGGCAGGCTCTAACAGGAGGCACAATGTTGGATTTTTTGGCGCAAACCCTGGCGGGTAAAGTGCCAACTCCGAGCGCCGGAGAAAATGCCCATCTGCATTGGCAGTGGTGGGATGAAGGTATTTTGACACTGGCCCCACATCAGGCGACGCAAAAGACACTGGTGTTGTCGGCAGGAGTCCACGGAAACGAGACTGCGCCGGTAGAAATTCTTGCGCAGCTGGTGGACAGCCTGGTTGCCGGTGAAATAGCGTTGCAGTGGCGGTTGCTGGTTATTCTGGGCAATCCTGCGGCACTGCGCAGCAATCAGCGCTACCAGCACAGCGATATGAATCGTATGTTTAGCGGCGGTTGGCAGCAATTCCCTGAAAGCATTGAAACACAACGTGCCTGCCGACTTGAGCATGCGTTGGATCTGTTTTTGGCAGAATGTGAAGAGACCATCTGCTGGCATCTGGATATGCATACCGCAATTCGCAGCTCTTATCACCCGCGTTTTGGAGTCTTGCCTTCGCGTCCATTGCCATATGATGAGGAATTTCTCTCCTGGCTGGGCTGTGCGGGATTACAGGCGCTGGTGTTTCATCAGGAACCTGGTGGTACTTTTACCCATTTCAGCAGCGAACATTTCAATGCGCTCAGTTGCACACTTGAGTTGGGCAAAGCACAGCCTTTTGGCGAAAACGATCTCAGCCAGTTTGAGGTGACAAAGCAGGCGTTGCGGGCATTGCTAAGCGGCGAGGCGCCAGAGCCCATTGAAGGTAATCCGTTACGCTATAAAGTGGCGCAGCAGATTACGCGCCACAGTGATGCCTTTGTGTTGCATATGTCAGCGCAAACACAGAACTTCACCGCATTCCCGAAAGGCACATTGCTGGCCGAAGATGGCAACACGCAATATGTGGTGAAAGAAGATGTCGAGTTTGTTTTATTCCCTAATCCTAATGTTGCAACGGGATTACGTGCGGGATTAATGCTGCGCGAAATTTAATATGTATTGGCCTCAGCAGTGGGGCCAATAAATACTCACCGGGCAAACAACAATATACAGATAAATCTTAGTTGGCGGCTTTATCCATTCTGCATATTGCTATACACTCTCTTCATAATTGCTTTAAAATCATTGCTTTGTTATATACTGTTTCAATTCCCCTTTGTTTATCCTTATTCTCTTCATAATTGCTGCAATTTTGTTTTTCTCCCTTTCAATGCTTTACCTATGGGGACTATTACTTGACGCACAACCCCGTAAACTTAATTTCGTCAACGCGGCAAACCTTGTCGTAATAGAAATCAGAATAGGAATAAACAATATGCGTAAATTAACAGCTCTTTTTGTTGCTTCAACTCTGGCTCTCGGCGCGGCGAACCTGGCTCACGCGGCTGATACCACTACCGCTGCAAAAACTGATGCAACCATGACGCACCATAAAGGTATGCGTGGTGGTCACCACGATATGATGTTTAAGGATTTAAACCTGACTGACGCGCAGAAACAACAAGTGCGCGACATCATGAAAGAACAGCGCGGTAAAATGGAGCGCCCTTCAGTAGAAGAGCGCCGTGCGGCGCACAACATTATTGCCAGCGACAGCTTCGATAAGGCTAAAGCGCAGGCTCAGGTAGATAAAATGGCTGAGCAGAACAAAGCTCGCATGATGGCTCATATGGAAACGCAGAATAAGATCTACAACATTCTGACGCCGGAACAGAAAAAACAATTTAATGCCAATTTTGAGAAGCGTCTGACAGAACGTCCTCAACATGAAGGTAAAATGCCTGCTGATCAGGAATAACTGATCGACTGACTTAAGACCGCCGGTCTTGTCCACAATAGCGATATCGCAGTGGACAGGACCGGCGGTTTTCTTGTTTTTGTCGGATGTCACTGCGCTAATCCGACCTACGGAAAATGGTTTGTAGGGGGGATTAGCCGCAGGCGACATCCACCATTTTGAATATCAGGCAATCTGCTGCGCGCTACTCAACATTGAGCGGATAAGTTGCTCAAGCAACGGTTGCAATTGCTCGGCACGATCGGAGCGCCATGCAAACGGTGCCTGCTCATCCATATAATTGCACTGCGCAAGTTCCAACTGCACCGCATGAACCCCTTGCGCCGGTTGACCATAGGCGCGGGTGATATAACCGCCTTTAAAGCGCCCGTTCGCCACCCAGCTAAATTGCTTTTGTGATGCCGCACAAGCCACCAGATGCTCTTCTATCAACTCATCACAGCTTTTACCGCCGTTAGTACCGAAATTAAGATCCGGAAGCTTACCTTCAAACAAACGCGGAATATGGCTGGCGATGGAATGAGCATCAAACAGTAGCGCATAGCCGTGCTCCGCTTTCATTCTCTCCAGCTCACTTTGCAACTGCTGATGGTAAGGCTGCCAGATATTGTCCAGTGCCGCTTTGCGTTGTTCCGGACTCGGCTCTTTTCCTGGAATAAACACCGGGGTGCCATCAAATAGCGTTTCAGGATACAGACCGGTGGTGGCGGTGGTATAGAGCGGTTTATCGTCCGCCGGGCGGTTGAGGTCGATAACCATGCGCGAATAATTGCCGGTAATCACGCTTGCGCCCAATGCGTGAACAAAATCATAAAGCTTTGGGATATGCCAGTCGGTGTCAGGCAATGGTTTTGCTGCATCGCTTAGGGCCGATTCAACGTCTGGCGTTAGTGCGGTGCCTGCGTGTGGAATGCTGATAAGGATTGGCAATTTCCCACGACTGAAATCAAAAGGTGCTGTCACGTTTCTCTCCCTGATAAATAACGGTGCAGGGCAATTGCCCCCCTAACCAATAGACCAGTTCTGCGGGACGTGCCACGGGCCAGTGCACAAAGTTAGCAACTTTTCCGCACTCAAGGCTGCCGTGGCTTTCACGGATACCCAATGCCTGCGCGGCATGCAGCGTGACACCCGCCAGCGCTTCTTCAGGGGTTAAACCAAACAGAGTACAGGCCATATTGAGCATTAAACGCAATGATAATGCAGGCGAGGTGCCAGGGTTGGCATCACTTGCGACCGCCATCGGCACACCATGTTTGCGGAACGCAGCAACCGGCGGCTGTTGCTTTTCACGTAACAGATAAAACGCGCCAGGTAGCAATACGGCAACGGTATTGGCTTCAGCCATTGCTTGCGCGTCAGCATCAGTTGCGTATTCAAGGTGGTCGGCAGATAACGCCTGAAAACGAGCGGCAAGAGTGCTGCCGGCCAGTGCTGAAAGTTGTTCAGCGTGGAGTTTTACAGGCATTCCCAGAGTGCGGGCGGCGCTAAAAACCTTCTCGGTTTGGGCCGGGCTAAAAGCCAGATGCTCACAGAATGCATCTACGGCATCAGCCAGTTTTTCCTGTGCTACACGCGGGAGTAACTGTTTGCACACCACTTCAACCCATCTGTCGCTATCACCGCTAAACTCAGGAGGAACGGCGTGAGCCGCAAGGCAGGTGGCGTAAACTTCAACCGGGAGGATTTCGCCTAGTCGACGGATAACGCGCAGCATTTTGATTTCATTTTCGATATCCAGCCCGTATCCCGACTTAATCTCAACCGTCGTCACGCCTTCTTGCAGCAAATGTTGCAGACGCTGGCGGGCAGAATGCAGCAAATCATCTTCATCGGCTTCGCGCGTACTGCGGACGGTGGAAATAATGCCGCCACCACGTGCGGCAATTTCTGCGTAACTCATTCCATTCAGGCGCATTTCAAATTCTGCGCTGCGGTCGCCACCAAATACCAAATGAGTGTGGCAATCAATAAAGCCCGGAGTGATTATCCCGCCATCAAAGTGGTGATGTGCCTGCGCTGAAATGTCGGGCAGCTCAGCGCGAGCGCCCAGCCAAACGATTTTCCCCTGATGCACTGCGATAACACCATCTTCAATCAACTGGTATTGCCCATTCGCCATTGTGACAAGCGTTGCACCGCTCCACAGGCTGTCGATGCTACGAGGGTAAGTCATGACATTCTCCACATCAGGTTGTATAGACAATTGACTACAAGCTAGCGCAGCATGTACTTTTCGGCAACTTCAGTCATGCGAATTATGACGGGGTTAAACAAGTTTAAAATTTGGTTTGCGTTAGTCTGATTTAATCGCTAAATCATTGGCATCGCAAAAGAAGGAATCAAATCCATGCCTGCATTTTTTGCTCCAGTTGTGATGCTCCCACAAGGTTGGGGGCACAATGTGCGTATTAGCGTCAACGAACAAGGAACGATTACTCACGTCGAAGTTGGTGCTTCAGGAGAAAATGCCACACTGCTACCGGGCGTCGTGATTCCTTCTATCTCAAACTTGCACTCTCATGCGTTTCAGCGGGTGATGGCAGGATTGACGGAAGTGGCGGGCAATCCGCAGGACAGTTTCTGGACGTGGCGCGACATGATGTATCGCATGGTGCAGAAACTATCCCCTGAACAAGTCGGTGCCATTGCCACTCATTTGTACATTGATATGCTCAAGGGTGGTTACACTCAGGTTGCTGAATTTCACTATTTACATCATGACGTTAACGGAAAACCGTATGCGTCAGGTGATTTGATGCTACAGCAACTGCTGCTTGCTGCCGATAACAGTGGGATAGGGCAAACGCTGTTGCCAGTGTTGTACAGCCATGCAGGTTTTGGCGCACAACCACCAGCCGCGGGGCAAAAAAGATTTATCCAGGATGTCGATCGTTATCTGCGCCAACAACAAGCGTTGGGCAATGTATTACGCCGTTATCCTTTGATTAATCACGGTTTGTGTTTTCACTCATTACGAGCGGTGACACAGGAGCAAATGGAAGATGTTCTGGAAGCGAGTGATTACCGCTTGCCGGTTCATATCCATATTGCGGAGCAGGAGAAAGAAGTCGACGACTGCCTTGCCTGGAGCAATGAGCGCCCGGTGGAATGGCTATATAACCGCTTTGCCGTGGACGACCGCTGGTGCCTGGTTCATGCCACGCACTTGTCGCCTGAAGAGTTAACCCAAATTGTTGAAAGCCGCACAGTGGCAGGTTTATGCCCAACAACCGAAGCAAATCTCGGCGATGGCATCTTCCCTGCGACCAATTTCATCGCCCAGGGCGGCCATTGGGGCGTGGGTTCTGACAGCCATGTGTCGGTTAGTGCACTGGAAGAATTACGCTGGCTTGAGTACGCACAGCGCCTGCGTGAAAAAAGGCGCAACCGCATTGTGTTGCCAGAATTGCCTCAGGTTGGCGAAGTTTTGTGGCGGCAGGCTGCAGTTGGCGGGGCACAAGCCTGCGGTGTGACGATGGGGATGATTGCTCCGGGGCAGCGTGCGGACTGGCTGGTACTCGAGCGTGATTCATGGCTTGCGCATGTTGAAGATTACGCGATTCTTAACCGCTGGTTGTTTGGTGGACGCTGCGAACAAATACGAGACGTGTGGGTTGCTGGAAAACAGGTGATAACCGACAGGCAGCACCCACTCGATGAACAAAGTAATGCACAGTTTGCGCAGGTGATGCGCACTCTTCAGGAGTGGTGATGGAATTCTTTGATATACGGAAAGTGCCCGTCAGCTTGTGGCGTAACGGGGCCGGAGAAACCCGCGAAATTTGCTGTTTTCCGCCCGCTACGCGCGATTTCAACTGGCGCGCCAGTATCGCGTCAATCGCCAGTAGCGGCGAGTTTTCAGCTTTCCCTCAGGTAGACCGTGTCATCACCTTGCTTGAAGGAGGGGAGGTGGTTCTGGATGCCGGAAAGGCGTTTCGTCATACCCTAAAGCACTTTCAGCCTTTTGCTTTTGCCGGTGATTACACGGTTAAAGCCGAGCTAAAGCAGGGTATGTCGATGGATTTCAATATCATGACGCATCGTGACCGTTGCCGTGCCAAAGTGCGTGTTGCTGACCGCACGTTTACGACCTTCGCTCCGCGTGGCGGCATTGTTTATGTGCTCAGCGGTGAGTGGCAACTGGGCGACAAACTACTGACGCCAGAGCAAGGTGCGTGGTGGCAAGATGGCCGCCACACCTTGCGCTTACTGAAGTCGGAAGGAAAGCTGCTGTTTAGCGAAATTACTTATCTCTGATCACTGCCCGGTAAAACTGCCGACCAATTGATAACGCGAGCCCGGATACAGCAGTCGGGCTACCGTCACCACCTGCGAATGGTGCCAGGTGCGGCGTTGAATCAATAAACAAGGCTGGTTAGTCGTCACTTCAAGCAATCCTTGCTGCGTTTCATCTGCCAACACCGCTTCCACAATATGCTCACCCGAAGTTAGCGGTGCGACTTTGCTCAGATAATGGTGTGGCGTTTCCAGACGGAAATCTTGTTGTAGATAGTCTGGGGCAAGCGCCGGGTTCACATAGCGAGTTTCCAGCTGTACTGCCATATCGTTGTCGTAGTGAATCAGTTGCGAATAAAACAGCGGCTCGCCAACGTTGACTGAAAAGGCATGTGCCAGTTTTTCATCTGCCTTAACTTGTTCAAGCGCTACCACCTGATTGCGGTAGTGATGACCTCTCGCGGTAATCTCTTCGGCAATGCTGCCCACTTCAAGCATTGCAGTATGGCCTTTTTGCTCAGCCACAAAGGTTCCCACACCTTGCATTCGTACCAGCCAGCCTTCGCCTGTGAGTTCTCGCAACGCCCGGTTGATAGTCATTCGGCTGACATTCAGCGCATTAACCAGTTCCGTTTCCGAAGGCACTCTCTGATGAGCAAGCCAGTTCCCACTGCGGATTTGGCTGATGATTCCTTGTTTTACCCGCAGGTAAATGGGCGCAGGTAAATCACTGATGGCGGCACGCAATTGATCCAGAGGTTGGATTTCAGACATCAACGGTTCCTTAAAAATTGCATTTTGCGGCGAAAGCGCGATCTCGCTCACTGTTCAATAAAAATTACCTATGACCCGCTGGCGGTCATTTGGGTTTATTAGTTAGGTTGTCTATACAACTCTATACGTTCACATGAATTGATGCCATCAGGATGTCGCTATGTCGCTGCAAAAAAAGATTTGCTGTCTTACACCGGGGCACGTAACGCTCGCCACACTGCGTGAAATCTACCATGGAGTCGTGACTTTGAGCCTTGATTCTGGGGCCATTGATGCGGTCATTAAGTCCCAGCAAACCGTTGAGGCTATCGTCAATCATGGCGATGTGGTTTACGGCATTAATACGGGATTTGGCAAGCTGGCGCAAACCACCATTGCCAAAGAGCATCTGGCTGAATTGCAACGCAATCTGGTGCTTTCGCATAGCGTAGGTCTTGGGAAACCGTTGCCAGATGATGTGGTACGTCTGGTGATGGCCAGCAAAATTATTAGCCTTGCGCGTGGCCACTCTGGCGTGCGTATGGATGTTATCGATAGTTTATTGCGTCTGTTTAACGCGGGTGTGATGCCGGTTATCCCGGAAAAAGGCTCGGTTGGTGCATCGGGAGATTTGGCACCGCTGGCGCACCTTTCGCTGATGTTGTTGGGTGAAGGTAATGTGCGTATCAATGGCGAGGAGCTTCCAGCAATCGCCGGGTTGAAAATTGCCGGGGTCGAGCCGCTGGTGCTTGGTCCAAAAGAGGGGCTGGCGTTACTTAACGGCACGCAAGTTTCTACCGCACTGGCGCTGCGCGGCCTGTTTGAAGGCGAAAAAGTGTTTGGTGCAGGCCTTATCGCTGGGGCGTTATCACTGGAAGCAATTAAAGGCTCAGTGAAACCTTTCGATGCACGAATTCATGAAGCGCGTGGGCAGACCGGGCAAATCGACGTAGCGGCGGCAGTCAGAGCTTTGCTTGCCGACAGTGAAATTGTTGACTCTCATCAGCATTGTGGGCGAGTGCAAGATCCTTATTCCATCCGTTGTGTACCGCAAGTAATGGGAGCATGCCTCGATAACCTGCGCCATGCAGCACGCGTATTGCAAATTGAAGCTAACGCCGCATCTGACAACCCACTGGTATTTAGCGAAACCGGAGAGGTGATTTCCGGTGGGAATTTCCATGCTGAACCTGTGGCATTCGCCGCCGATATTATTGCGCTGGCAGTTGCTGAAATTGGCGCAATTTCTGAACGTCGCCTGGCATTACTGCTGGATACCGGTCTTTCTGGCTTACCGCCATTCCTGGTGAAAGAGGGCGGAATTAACTCAGGCTTTATGATTGCGCAGGTGACAGCCGCAGCGCTGGCATCTGAAAACAAGTCATTGGCTCATCCGGGAAGTGTGGACAGCCTGCCTACTTCAGCAAACCAGGAAGACCACGTTTCAATGGCAACTTATGCCGCGCGCCGCCTTGGCGAGATGTGTTTCAACACCGCCGCCGTAGTGGGTATTGAAGCGATGGCTGCAGCCCAGGGGATCGAGTTTTCCCGCCCATTAAGCAGTTCGCCAATCATGGAGCAGGTCTTTAATGGCGTGCGTGAACGTGTTGCCTTCCTTGATAAAGACCGCCTACTGGCTCCGGATATCGAAAGCATGCGCCAGTGGGGCTGTAGTGGTGAATTACCTGCTGTTATTACACAACTTTTCCCTTCTACGTCGGCCTGATGCCGGGAGCCACTACAATGACTGAATCTGTAAAACAGGCGGTAGCCCGCACGGTACGCGCACCGCATGGTACGACATTGCACTGCGAAAACTGGCTGATTGAAGCGGCTTACCGCATGATCCAAAACAACCTCGATCCTGATGTCGCCGAGCGCCCGGAAGATCTGGTGGTGTATGGCGGGATCGGTAAAGCAGCTCGCAACTGGGATTGCTTTGAACAGATCCTTGCCTCGCTGCGTACACTCAAGGCCGATGAAACGTTGCTGGTGCAATCGGGCAAGCCAGTCGGTATTTTCCGCACTCACGCTGATGCTCCGCGCGTGCTGATTGCCAACTCCAACCTCGTACCGCACTGGGCAAACTGGGATCATTTCCATGAGCTCGATAAAGCCGGGCTAATGATGTACGGCCAGATGACCGCGGGTTCGTGGATTTACATCGGCGCGCAAGGCATCGTGCAGGGCACTTTTGAAACCTTCGCCGAGGCTGGTCGTCAGCATTACGGTGGGGATTTGCGTGGCAAATGGATCCTGACTGCTGGGCTGGGCGGTATGGGTGGCGCACAGCCGCTGGCGGGCGTGCTGGCAGGCGCTTCGGTGTTAGCCATCGAGTGCCAGGAGTCGCGCATTGATTTCCGTCTGCGTACTCGTTATCTCGACTATAAAGCGACAACTCTTGATGAAGCGCTGGCAATGATCGAAAAAGCGAACGCGGAGAAAAAAGCGATCTCCGTCGGTCTATTAGGCAACGCCGCCGATCTGCTACCAGAATTGGTTAGACGCGCGAAAGCGGGGGGCATTAAGCCTGATATTGTGACGGATCAGACTTCGGCCCATGATCCGATAAACGGGTATTTGCCGTTGGGCTGGACGCTGGAGCGTTGGCAGAGTGAGCGTGCCTCACAACCGAAAGCCGTGGAAAAAGCCGCGCGATCCTCTATGGCGGTGCACGTTCAGGCGATGCTCGATTTCTGGAAAATGGGTGTCCCGACGGTGGATTATGGTAATAACATCCGCCAGGTGGCGTTTGATGAAGGCGTGGAAAATGCCTTTGATTTCCCGGGCTTTGTTCCGGCCTATATTCGCCCGTTGTTCTGCGAAGGCAAAGGGCCGTTTCGCTGGGTAGCGCTTTCAGGTGACCCTGAAGATATTGCGAAAACCGATGCGAAACTCAAAGAGCTATTCCCGGATAACCAGAACCTGCATCGCTGGTTGGATATGGCGCAGGAGCGTATTGCTTTCCAGGGGCTGCCGGCGCGTATTTGCTGGTTAGGTCTTGGCGAGCGTCATCTTGCTGGGCTGGCGTTTAACGAAATGGTGCGTAACGGCGAGCTGAAAGCACCAATCGTAATTGGTCGTGACCATCTGGATTGTGGTTCTGTGGCTTCGCCAAACCGTGAAACGGAATCCATGAAGGATGGCTCTGATGCGGTTTCCGACTGGCCATTGCTCAACGCGCTGCTAAATACCGCAGGCGGGGCGACCTGGGTGAGTTTGCACCATGGTGGTGGCGTAGGAATGGGCTTCTCGCAACATGCTGGCGTGGTGATTGTAGCCGATGGTACGCTAGAAGCAGCCGTGCGCTTAGGTCGTGTGCTGTGGAATGACCCAGCAACCGGCGTGATGCGCCACGCCGATGCGGGTTATGAGAGTGCCGCTGAATGCGCGAAAGCGCATGATCTGAAATTACCGATGCTACCAATTCATAACGCAAAATAATTCGAGTTGCAGGTAGGCGGCAAGGGAGCAAATCCCCAGGAGCTTACATAAGTAAGTGACTGGGGTTTGTGAGTGCAGCCAACACCGCTGCGGCTCGAAGTATGAAGCGTTAGCTATAACGGCGGGTCGCTAACCAACATAACAATGACCCGCCGACTACCATCATCACACCCTGCCAGAACGCCCAACCCGGATGTAAACCCAACCACAGGCTTGCGATTAATGCCGATAGCACTGGCGTAAAGTACGATGCGGTTGCCAGCAAAGTCATGTTCCCGCGCTGAATGCCGTGATTCCAGGCCGTGTAGGCAACAGCTGTAGAAACACCCATGAACAGGAGTTGTAGTGTCGAAGGCAGCGTAAAGTGAATAGGTGCTTCGCTAACGAAAGCAAATTTAACCCACAACACTACCGCAGTGGCACAAAAGAAAAGAGATACGCCATTTTTCCCACCACTCCAGCGGCGCGTAATATTGCAATACAGTGCCCAGATTAACGCAGCGGCAAAAGCCAGGCCGTATGCCAGCGGGTTATCCAGAATGTTGTGCCACATCTGAATCGGTGACCAGTCACCATCGCCTTTCATCACCTGAATGATGCCCGCCAGTGACAGCGCAAGACCAGGCCAGAGCCATAAATTACTGCGTTGCTGGTTGATAAACAGGGCAAGCAAGATGGTCAGGCTCGGCCATAAATAGTTAATCATTCCCAGTTCTAATGACTGGCTGCGGCTATGCGCAAGCCCGATAGCCAGTGCGAGGAAGATTTCATAAGTGACAAATAGCGCGCCACCAATCCACAAGTAGCGGGGTGGGATTTCACGAATTTTCGGTAAACCACGCGCCAGGCACAGGCAAACTGCGCTGACGGTATAAATCAGTGCGGCACCGCCAACGGGGCCAAAATGTTCGCTGATACTGCGCAATAAACCAACTGAGGTGCTCCAGAGGAGAATGGCCACCAGGCCAAAAGCCGTGGCACGTTTTGCAGAGCTATCCATGTGTATCCAGAACGGAGTAATGTTGGATGACGCGGCGGCCATCCAACATTATTTTCAGAAACTACTGTTTCCAGAAATCATCAAATACGGTGATTGGTGGACGGCGTTTGTGTTCGGTTTTCAGATACCAGCCTTCGATGATTTTGCTGGTGGCATCGTCCAGGGTTTTGCCTTCCAGGTAGTCATCAATTTGCTCGTAGGTTACGCCCAGGGCAGCTTCATCAGGCAGAGAAGGGCGGTTATCTTCAAGATCAGCGGTTGGTGCTTTCTGGTATAAATGTTCCGGGCAGCCCAGTGTTTTAAGCAGCGCTTTCCCCTGGCGCTTGTTAAGACGGAAGATTGGGTTGATATCGGTGCCGCCATCGCCGTATTTGGTGAAGAATCCAGTCACCGCTTCAGCACCATGGTCAGTACCCACAACAACGCCTTTAGTCATGCCAGCGATACTGTATTGTGCTTTCATGCGCTCACGGGCTTTTTCATTGCCACGAATAAAATCGCTCAACTCAATACCTGCTTCACGCAGCGCTTGTTCGCTCGCCAGTACAGCACCTTTGATATTCACGGTTAGCACGCGGTCTGGCTCAATAAAGGTAATGGCATCCTGACAGTCTTGTTCATCGGCCTGCACGCCAAACGGCAAGCGTACGGCGATAAACTGGTAAGTTTCGTCACCGGTTTCATCACGCAGTTCATTGATGGCGAGCTGACAGAGTTTACCGGTAAGGGTTGAATCCTGGCCGCCGCTAATACCCAGCACCAGCGACTTAATAAATGAATATCTTTTCAGGTACGACTTCAGGAAATCAACGCTGACACGAATTTCGTGTTCTGGGTCGATCTGTGGTTTCACTCCTAGTGCCTGAATAATCTCTTGTTGCAGAGCCATTTAACCCTCCGGTGCAATTTACCTGCGTATGCAGGTAGCAAAAGTCAGATTTGTTAAAACTACCCGTTTGTGGTTAAAACGACAAGACTCATGGGAGAGAGGTTGTGCCGTTTGGTGTGATTTAGAGCTATCTGGTACGTTTTGGAGCTAACCTGGTGTTTTGTTTAATAATCCTAAAATTTACTCATTTGGTCTGCTTAGTTGAAAAATGCGCTTTTATATTCCAGGCTTATCTAACACGCATGAGCAATACCCTGAAAAACGAGGATAAAATATGAACAAGACTTTTGCAGGAATTTTAAGTGCAGCAGCGGTTATGACAATGCTTGCCGGTTGTACGGCCTACGATCGTACCAAAGATCAGGTAGCAACACCGGTTGTAAAAGATGTGAAAAAAGGCATGAGCCGTGAGCAAGTTCAACAGGTTGCAGGCAAACCGTCTTCAGAAGTGACCATGATTCACGCACGTGGTACTTGCCAGACTTACATTCTTGGCCAGCGTGATGGGAAAACAGAAACTTATTTCGTAGCGCTTGATGAAACCGGGCATGTGATGAATTCGGGTTATCAGACCTGTGCTGAGTACGATACTGACCCGCAGGTTAAAAAATAATTCCCCGTCATACTTCGAGTTGCAGATGAGTTGACTTTACCCATTAGCCTTTCTGCCACGCGAATTATTTAGGGAAATATTTTGAATAGAAAGCCGTCACTGATGTGACGGCTTTTTTGTGGGTTAAGCAGGAATATGGCTAATTTTATTACTGCGCGACCAAACGCGGTGCGCAGCTAAGAGTTTCAGGAAATCATCGGTAAATGCAGTCGTGACAGTGTCACCTTCTACCACACCTTCCTCACCCTGGTTATTATCGATTCCTAGCTGAGTTTTGAACTGGCGGGCATCACCTGCAAGGCCAATGACCTTTAAGTGTTTATAAGCTTCCAGTAAATAATAAGCTGCGTCACCGTTATTGAGAATTGAAGTGAGATCGCCGCCGGGAACAATCACCGCATCCACTGTGACCGATGGCGAACCGGTAAACGTAGCGGCCACCGGGAGCAGGGAGCCGTCATCAGCGCTTGTTTCACCCATGCGGGAAAACAGTAATTTAGTGTGCACGCCCTGAGCTTTCAGCGCCTTCATCGCTACCAGGACATCCGCAGCATTGGCTTTTTCACTCAGCAAAATAGCCACCACACGGCCTTTCACTGAACCGCTTGGCACGGCATACAGACTTAGGCTTGGATCTTTCTTCAGGCCGTTCACATCTTTTGGCGGCGCAACATGCATCTGTTCATCAGACAGTTCAACTCCGAGATTTTCTGCGACCGGATGGGCAAGGGAAATATCAATATGTGTCAAATGATCCAGTACACGTTCGCGGATATACGGCCTCGCGACTTTGGATAATTCGAAACTAAAGGCACTGATGATGTGCTGCTGTTCCACCGGAGTCTGGCTTTGCCAGAATAGGCGCGGTTGTGAATAATATTCGCCAAACGATGGGCTGCGTTCACGGACTTTATGGCCCTCAATACGCTCCTGGTAACTTTCGAAACCGCCACGTTTTGGCCCTGGAGGTGTTTCACGCGGCCAGTTGTCGTTGATGGAGTTGGGTTCGTAGTTGGCTGGATTGTTGTCGATATCCATGCGATGCATGCCGTCACGCTGGAAGTTGTGATAAGGGCAGGTCGGACGGTTTATCGGAATTTCATGGAAGTTCGGCCCGCCGAGACGGCTGATTTGTGTATCGGTGTAAGAGAACAAACGACCTTGCAACAGCGGGTCGTTACTAAAATCTAATCCTGGAACGATATGGCCCGGATGGAATGCCACTTGTTCATTTTCGGCAAAGAAATTATCCGGGTTACGGTTGAGCGTCATTTTGCCCACCAGATGAACCGGCACCAGCTCTTCGGGGATCAGTTTGGTTGGGTCGAGCAGGTCAAAGTCATATTTAAATTCATCTTCTTCCGGAATTAATTGCAAGCCCAGTTCATATTCCGGGAAGTCACCGGCTTCAATCGATTCCCAAAGGTCGCGGCGGTGGAAATCAGGATCACGTCCGGTCAGTTTTTGCGACTCATCCCACAGCAGAGAAGCTTTACCCGCGGTCGGTTTCCAGTGGAAGCGCACGAAAGTAGCTTTACCTTCTGCGTTAATCATGCGGAAAGTGTGAATCCCAAAACCTTCCATGGTGCGGTAGCTGCGCGGCAGGCCACGGTCAGACATCGCCCAGATGACGTTGTGTAGTGTTTCAGGTTGCAGCGAGACATAGTCCCAGAAGGTGTCGTGCGCGCTGCCACCTTGCGGGATAGCCCAATGTGGCTCAGGCTTCACTGCATGGACAAAGTCCGGGAATTTGTGTGCATCCTGAATGAAAAATACCGGAGTGTTGTTACCGACTAAATCGAAAATGCCTTCTTCAGTGTAGAACTTAGTGGCAAATCCGCGGATATCACGCACTGTATCGGCCGATCCTGCGCCACCTTGCACCGTTGAAAAGCGCACAAATACCGGGGTGATTTTGTCGGGGTCGGAAAGAAAATCTGCTTTGGTCACTTCCGCCATATTTTTGTAGGGCTGGAAATAACCGTGTGCCGCTGATCCGCGCGCATGAACGATACGCTCGGGAATCCGCTCATGGTCAAAGTGGGTGATTTTTTCCCGCAGGATAAAATCTTCCAGAAGCGTAGGCCCACGCGTACCAGCACGCAGCGAGTTCTGGTCATCAGCAATGCGCACGCCCTGATTGGTGGTCAGAGGGTAGTTTTCACCGTTTTTGCGATGCTTATCGAGCAATTTCAATTTTTCGTTGGAGGTGTCCGGGCTTTTATAACTCCCTGCCGCAGTGGGTTGCGCTCCCGGAGGGCTGGGTTCAGTTGAAGGGCGATGAGAGCCATCTTCGGGTGCCAGCGAATCCATACCAGGCTTCGATTCATTGGCGTCATGTATAGGCGCACTGTGATTCAGAGGGTGCTTATCGTTAGTCGACATTGAACTCATCTCCTGTTTTAGTCCTGCTCTAATTGGGCTTCGTATGGCCCAAAACAGCTTTAACTATAGGACAAGGTCATCTCGACGCGAGACTTATGGGACAGTTCTCCGTTATCATAGCGAAGTTGTTCATCAATTTAGTTTTGATTCCATTGCCTATGAAACCTTTACGCCAACCGAATACTCGTCCCGTTCTTACGTACCAACCGCGTGTTGAACCCTCACCACCTTCTCATGCTTTTCGAGTGGATGGGTTTAAGGATGTGTGGCTGCTAAGCAATCGCTACGTGGCTTTTGTGCTGGTAGGAAATGCGTTCCGCCAGTCACCGCCCTTTACCTTACCGGAATCGGCACAACGCTGGGCAATACAGGTCAGACATGAAAATGAGATTTACTGAGAGAAGAACTAGCTCAGAGCTGTTTTAATAGACGTGAGTTTAAAGGCCTGCTGGGTGCAGGCCCTGAACGCTGATTGACTTACCCGCCGTTACTGAGCCGCTCAAACTCTTCACAACCGGTATCAAAGCCTTCCATGCAGCTCAAATTTAACCACTGCAATGCACGCTGTTTATTGACAGCGATAAAACCTTTTTCGCCGTTTAAAAATAACATTCCAGCCCAGTACTCAGCGTATCCGGTGCGGGAGAGTGTAGAGCTGCGTTTAAACCAGAAAGTGGCTTTTTCGTCATCTTGCGCTGTCCCTACACCGTTGGCGTAGATTAACCCCAGGAACATTTGCGCATCGACTGCCGAGTCACTTTCTATATCCTGCGAGGCGCTTTCAAGCAGTTCAATGGCCCTGGTGTAATCGGGTTTACCCGCTTGGGTATTAACGAAAATGCGTGCCAGAGTCACTTTTCCAGACTGGCTGCCTCGTTGTACGGCCTGCTCTGCTAACGATTTAGCCTGTGGGTAATTAGCGGTAGCAGGATCAAGTATTTTGAGTTGAGCCAATAACGCCATGGCGTCGGCATCACCCTGAGCGGCTGATTTTGCAGCCCAGCTTTCTGCCTGCTGATATTCGCCGGCACTAACCAGGGTATCGGCAAGATAGAATTGCGCGCGGCTGTCACCTTCCTGCGCATGTTTCAGGTAAGGGCTATCGACATTTTCTGCCCAGGCGCCAGAGACAAAGAAGAAAAGTAGAATGCAGAGTCGTTTCATTGAGGGAAGAGGTCCGTTGAAGGCGAAAGTATTTTGGCACCCTGATAGGGGCTCTAAGTTATAAATAAAAAAAACGGTTCCCTGTTAAAGGAACCGTTTATTGTCGCAGATTATAAGGTGGTTTTGCTACTGATTAGCGATGCGCCAATTCCGCTTCTTCATCACTATTGAGTAATTCTTTATCCGTCTGCTTCATCAACTGGCTGGTGATAGTACCGGCAGTCATTGAACCGCTAACGTTCAGAGCAGTACGACCCATATCAATAAGTGGCTCAACAGAAATCAGCAATGCTACCAGTGTGACCGGCAAGCCCATGGCTGGCAGAACAATCAGGGCTGCGAAGGTTGCACCGCCACCGACGCCCGCAACACCTGCGGAGCTTACGGTTACGATACCAACCAGAGTTGCAATCCAAATAGGGTCCAGCGGGTTAATCCCGACGGTTGGAGCGACCATCACCGCCAGCATGGCAGGATACAGACCAGCACAACCGTTCTGACCAATGGTGGCACCAAAGGACGCAGCGAAGCTTGCGATGGACTCAGGAACACCCAGACGGCGAGTTTGCGCTTCAACGTTCAATGGAATGCTGGCGGCGCTTGAACGACTGGTGAAGGCAAAAGTCAGTACAGGCCAGACCTTACGGAAGTATTTCAGCGGGCTCACGCCGTTTACGGCCAGCAATACTGCGTGCACGCCGAACATAATTGCCAGACCGAGATAAGACGCAACCACGAAACTACCAAGTTTGATGATGTCTTGCAGGTTTGAACCGGCAACAACTTTGGTCATCAGCGCAAGTACACCATATGGCGTCAATTGCATGACCAGGCGCACCAGCTTCATTACCCAGCTTTGCAGCGTGTCGATAGCCACCAGAACACGTTCACCTTTCGGCGCATCGTCTTTGAGTAATTTCAGTGCGGCGACACCCAGGAAGGCCGCGAAAATCACTACGCTAATGATTGAGGTTGGATTCGCTCCAGTCAAGTCAGCAAACGGGTTTTTCGGCACGAATGACAGAATCAGTTGCGGCACGTTCAGGTCAGCCACTTTGCCCACGTAGGTGGTTTCAATGGTGCTTAGACGAGCGGTTTCAGCTGTACCTTGTACTAAACCTTCAGCCGTCAGGCCGAACAGGTTGGTCACCAACACGCCGACAAGTGCCGAGATCAAAGTGGTAAACAGCAAGGTTCCGATAGTCAGGAAGCTGATTTTCCCCAGTGAAGAGGCATTATGCAAACGAGCTACCGCGCTCAGAATTGAGGCGAACACTAATGGCATGACGATCATTTGCAACAGTTGTACATAACCGTTACCAACGATGTTAAACCACTGGATAGATTGTTTAAGTACCGGGCTGTCTTCGCCATAAATGGTGTGCAGCGCCAGGCCAAATACTACGCCCATTGCTAAACCAAGCAGTACTTTTTTTGCCAGACTCCACTGTTTGTGGCGAGTTTGCGCCAGCAACAACAGCAGAATAACGAACACGATAACGTTCGCTATAAGTGGAAAATTCATCCCCGTATCTCCTGAGTGTTTTTTAAATAGATGGACTGATTGCCATCTTTATTGTGTAAATCGTACCAGAAGCTTAGAACGACACTTATATTCAAAAGGAATTGATTATTACATTTTGATTAGTTTCGTCTAATTATTGTGCTGAATGGTGATTTAAAAGGCTGTTGAAGGTCATTTGCATTGAAATTATCACCTGTGATGACCAACGCACCGCACTGTTATCGGGCAAACTTTGCGGCATCCACACAGCCAGACCAAACAGCGCCATACACAAAACGCGTTCAAGTTGGTTGCCTTTTTGCGGTCTGACAATCGGAAAGCGAAAGCGCAAACGGCATGGCCACAGCAGTGGAACTCCAGCAGGCGTAAGCATATCTGCCAGAATATGGCTCAAATAACCCAACACCATGCCTTGTAACGCATCGGCGGGAATAACCCAGGTTTCAGGGACTTTAAGATAGAACAGTGCAAGGCTTGCAAACACCGCAAACAAACTGTGTGTAAAGCCCCTATGACCGCAGGCACGGGCGATAGGTTTGGAAATCCACGGCAGGCGCTGGCCCAGAAACGACTTTGGATGGTCGATATCTGGTAACAAGCAGGTCAGAATGGCTGACGGCACAATATGCCACCAGTCTCCTTGAGCAAGCACGGGCGTGAGTTCGGCGTTTTTTGCGAAAACTGCGCAGGCAATGGAAAAAAGAAGATGGCCTTCCGCCGTCATGATACTACCTGGATGAAAACTGTCGATTCATACAGTATAGGGATTTTATACAGTAGACGGAAGAGGTGACGGCGTAACATTTTGCTACCGCCGGTTACCCGGCGATAGCGGATTTACCGGGCTAGCCAGCCACCGTCGACTGCAATGGTATATCCGTTGACGTAATCGGACGCGCTTGACGCGAGAAAAACTATTGGGCCTTGTAGATCCGCGGGAGCACCCCATCGGCCGGCTGGAATACGGTCGAGTATTTCCTGGCTGCGCACTTCGTCATCACGCAGTTGTTGAGTATTGTTAGTAGCCATATATCCCGGTGCAATGGCATTCACATTAATACTGTGTTGTGCCCATTCGTTTGCCAGCAGTCGCGTGACACCGAGCACCGCGCTTTTTGATGCCGTATAAGAGGGAACCCGGATACCGCCCTGGAATGACAACATTGAGGCGATATTAATAATTTTCCCGCCACCACCTTGCCTGATGAATTGTTTTGCTACCGCCTGAGAGAGAAAGAACACTGATTTAATGTTCAGGTTCATCACGTCGTCCCAGTTTTTCTCGCTAAATTCAAGGGCGTCTTCGCGGCGAATGGTGCCCGCGTTATTGACCAGAATGTCTATTTTCCCCATTCCCGCCACAGCTTGTTCGATGATGCCCGGAATGACCTCGTGCTGACTTAAATCTGCCTGGATGGCGAGAAAACGTCGCCCCAACGCTTCCACTTTTTGCGCGGTTTCGTGCGGAATTTTGCGGTTCACACTAACGATGTCACAACCAGCCTCAGCAAGGCCGATCGCCATTCCCTGACCCAATCCAGTGTCACAACCTGTGACGATAGCGACTTTACCCTGCAGATTAAAAGCATCGAGAATCATAGTTACCCCGGTATCCGGAAAAGCGCATATGCGCGTGTAAATCAAGAATAGATACGGGATGGGGGAAATTCAAATTAATATGAAATAGTGTTTCAATAATTTTGACGGAGGTATGATTTCGAGAAAGATGCGGGGAGTCCCGCACCTTATAAAAGATTAGCCAAGGAGGTGTTCAGCGCGTAATTCAACCAGTGACGGGAGTTTAACGTTGGCAAGACACCAGCGCACATCATCATGGTTTTCTTCGGCGGGAACCACGATTGAACGCATCCGTGCAGCTTTGGTGGCAATCATTCCATTTACGGAATCTTCAAGTGTCACACAGGTAAGGGGATCGACACCTAATTTTGCTGCGGCATCCAGGTAAACCTGAGGGTGCGGTTTGCTGTAAGACAGGTGTTCAGCTGAGGCGATGGCATCAAACTGGTCACGCAGATCAA
Organism: Buttiauxella sp. BIGb0552; assembly: GCF_004366275.1. NCBI lineage: Bacteria > Pseudomonadati > Pseudomonadota > Gammaproteobacteria > Enterobacterales > Enterobacteriaceae > Buttiauxella > Buttiauxella sp. BIGb0552. The sequence goes on along the minus strand of NZ_SODY01000001.1, from coordinate 952,141 downwards.
ACATTTCCAGAACGCGTTCAAGCATATGCAGAGGTGATGCAGAAGCTAAACCTACTTTCAGCCCCTGTGCTTTGCACAATGCAACTGCTTCACGCACACCTGGCAAGAGAGGGCGTTTTTCTTCAACTAAGGAGATGGCTCGGGTAATGACACGGTTGGTCACTTCTTCACGCGTTGGACCATTCCACGGTTGGTGTGAGAACCACAGGTCGACGACCAGATCGATACGCAAGCCGAGCGTATCGGGTAGTTCGCAACGGCGGGAAATATCTACGCCTATGCTTGCCATAACCTCCAGCTCTGCTTCATCCCATAACGGTTCTGAATCAATCAACAAACCGTCCATATCAAAAATTGCAGCTACAATTTGGCGAGTAACAGCCATTTATCGACTCCTGTCATTTATGTATTAAAGATAAGATCTCTAATCAATAGCTGGAATTACCCGAGGATGCCACTGCTTTGTGAAATTCGCCCGTAAAGCTCAGGCGAAATCACACCGGACAAGGTAGACTTTGTGCGTACAAGTTGCGTCTTAACTAAGGGGAACGAATGACGTATCAACAAGCTGGACGCATTGCCGTACTCAAACGTGTGGCTGGCTGGGTAATTTTTATCCCGGCGGTAATTTCTACACTGATTTCGATTTTGAAGTTTATGGATGCACATAGCGAAAAACAGGCAGGCATTAATGCCGTGATGCTGGATTTTGCTCATGTCATGATTGAGATGATGCGTTTCAATACGCCATTTTTAAATTTCTTCTGGTACAACTCGCCTCAACCGGAGTTCCACCAGCAGGCAAACATACTGTTCTGGGTCATCTACGCACTGATATTTGTTGGCCTCGCATTACAGGCATCTGGGGCACGTATGAGCCGCCAGGCGAAGTTTTTGCGTGAAGGTGTGCAAGATCAATTGATTCTGGAACAAGCAAAAGGCCCCGAAGGGTTAACGAAAGCGCAGATCGATGCAAAAATTGTCGTTCCACGACACACGATTTTCCTGCAAATTTTCCCGCTCTATGTTTTACCCATCATCATTATCGTCATCGGCTACTTCTTCTTTTCATTACTGGGTTTCATCTAATAAGACCGCTCTCCTGGAGATGGAGAGCGGTTAATGTTTTGCTTCAGTGGGCGATTAAGTAAAACAACCCGGTTAAAGCTGCACTCATCAGATTGGATAGAGTGCCTGCCAGAATGACTTTTGCACCCATTTGAGCGATAAAACTTTTCTGTGCGGGAACAATACCACCCAGTACGCCAATCAGTGCCGCGGGTGCGGACAGATTAGCGAATCCTGCCAGTGCCATAATCACGATGATTTGCGAGTACTCGGAGAGTTCCGACTTGAGTGATATAAAACTGGTGTAGGCAACAAACTCATTTAGCACCAGCTTTTGTCCCAGCAAACTCCCAACTTGCAGCATCTCGGCTCCAGGTACACCCAACAGCCATGCAATGGGAGCAAAGAGATAACTAAATATGAGTTGTAGCGTGATGTTAGCGACGCCAAAAAGATTAAATGCCCAGCCAAGCAGACCATTGACCATGGCAATCAATGCGATTAATGCCAGTAGCATTGCACCGACATTCACCGCTAACTTCAGGCCAGATATAGCTCCGTTAGTTGCCGCTTCAACGATGTTAATCGGCCTTTCTTCATGGCTTTCATTATCCTCAATGTGAATATCGGCAACCTTGTCAGGTTCGGTTTCCGGGTAGAGAATTTTTGCCATTAATAGCCCGCCGGGCGCGGACATGAAAGAGGCCGCAACCAGATAACGCATTTCAATCCCCATACTGGCGTAACCGACCAGAACCGACCCAGCGATGGAAGCAACGCCGCCACACATCAAAGCAAAAAGTTCTGAGCGTGTCATTTTTGGGGCGTAGGGGCGCATTAGCACGAATACATCGGTGTTACCGGCAAAAATATTTGCAGTAGCCGCCATGGATTCTGCGGGACTGGTTTTTAACAACTTATGAATGGCGGTACCGATAATACGGATCACCCATTGCATAATGCCGAGGTAATAGAGCACGGAGAAGAGTGCTGACATAAAGATAATGATCGGCAAAACGTGAAACGCGAACAGGAAGCCCATTTTAAAGCGGCCTAAATCACCAAAAAGAAAATTAATCCCCTCAGATGAATAAGTTAGCACTCCAGAAAGGCTGTTAGAGATGGAAAGTAAGATTCTCTCGCCAGCGGGAACATAAAGTATGAATGCCGCCACGGATGCCTGAATAGTAAAAGCACCGATGACTGTGCGTAACTTAATTGCTCTGCGATTTGACGAAAATAGCAGTGCGATGGCCAGCAGAACAAGAATACATAGGCAAAGAATAAATATGCGCATGTTTATTCCTTATCGGCATCAATAATTTTACGAAACAGATCTTTAAACAGATCGTCTCGTTCGATAAATTTCACCACCCGAATCTGGTGGCGACGGTTATCAAAACTCCAGTTCAGATTGTCATTAACCAGTGGTGCAGCCAGATACTGGCAGGTAAACCATTCAGGGTTCAGTACATAGCCTACGGTGGTGATATCCCAAATAACTTTGCGAGAAGCGAAGCCAATCCACGGACAGCGTGATGCTATCTCGGCGATGTAGTTGCCAAAACGACTGGTATTCGAAAGATAAAATTGTAATTCTGGTACTGAGGTTGCCATACAGTTGGCTACGCCAAAGCAGGGGATTTGCGTAAGTGCGGCACCGCTATCAAACAGTATGCGGCTGGCGAAAACATCCTGCATCAGATTAAATTCTTGGTTATTTTTCCAGTCATAACTGTTGCCGCCAAGCCAAATAACATGGATTTTATGGATAATATCAGGGGCAGTAAGTAGCGCATTGGCAACATTAGTTGGCGCACCAATACAGAGAACCTGAAGCGTCTGTGTCGCGGCGCGTGCGCGAATAATTAAATCTTCTACGGCTGGTGATATTTCTATTTCATCACTCTTGGTCAGGTACCGCGTAGAACCTTTAAATATTGCTGGGAGTGGCTGCCGGTGTGGAAATTTTTCAAATACCCGGTGAATTTCGTCAAAACTCAATTCCATTCCTACGGCAGGATTATCAACATAGGTGTGAGAATTGCCCTCGCCAAAAAAATGGTTGGTAAAAGGGGCGGCATAAATGGCTTGAAGGTCTATACGTTCCGGATGCAGGTAAGCCCAGGCGATGGCTATCTGATCGTCAATTTCATTATAAGTATCGCTATCCATCACGACAGGAATCACGCCGTCGGACGGAAGGGACATCAGTGCTGCGCGTTGTACCGGCGTGAGTTCCGGCCATAGTGAGATTTTCATATGAATAGATTCCGTAAGTTAAAAGTCATAAGCGAGACGATAAATTAAAATATCTCCGTAACCATCCGCCCCCAACTTGTTATAAAAATAGCGATACATAAATGTTGTTGAAATATGGTTGGTTAGTTTCCATGTGATATTTAAACCACCATTTAAACCTTCACGACCAGAGTTATTGGCTGTGTAATCATCGTTGCGGTCTAGTTCTATTTCATTCCAGTTGGTAAGCAATAAATCCTGGTTGAATAGAGTGAAGGCATAACCTGCATTCCAGCCGATACTGAAGCCATTTAGACCGTTAACATCATGCGCGGGGCCAAAATTATTATGGGCGGTAATATATTGCCGTGCTATCCATGGTTTAAACCACCAGCCATCACCTTTTATATCGGTATAACCTAACCCAATAAATTGGTTGGTTTCTTTAAAGTCGGGACTTTGCGAATTATACACTTTAGTAAATAGACTTACGCCGCTGCTCCATAAATAAGTATGGATTTCTCCATTGGCGGTCTGCCCCTGATTACCTTCTTTGTCTAAGATGTTTTCATAATCATAAAAACCATACATCTCTCCCCAATCGAAACCCATACCGCCTTCAATACCAATTAAAGCCTGCTCATATTCAAGATCTTTAACGCCTGAGTCCCAGGATTGATAGTCAAAATGGATATTCCCCCAGCCATATTTTTGTTCGGACTGTACAAGAAATGAAGTTGCTAACAAAATCAAACTAATTATGATCCGTGTCATTTTAATTCCCTTAAAAATAATTAGCTCACTGAGTTTTTTATTTTCTCAATGACGAAGTGATGCTCAGGCATATTCGCAGCACCTTCTCGTTCAACGGCTAAAGAGGCAAATGCACTGGCGTAGTTGAGTGCGGTTGAAAGGCTAAGGCCACAAGCAAGCTGAGCGGCTAGCGCGCCATTAAAGGCATCTCCTGCGCCAGCAGTATCAATGTTGACTGCAGGGTAGGCTGGAACTTGACGATGTTGTTTGCCATCGTAGAACCAGCAACCTTGGCTCCCAAGCGTGATAATGACAATTTGCGGCCCCATTTGGTGGATAGCTTCCGCAGCACGGAGGATCTCTTCATTTGTCCGAATAGAGGTGGCCGTGATGGATTCGGCTTCGGTCAAATTAGGTGTTGCAATGCTTACCCATGGCAGCATGTCGCGCACTTCCTCGCGCCACGGGGCCGGGTTAAAAATGGTGGTTATTCCACAAGAGTGGGCAAATTTTAGGGCTAGTGCGGTTGCATCTGGGTTATTTTCCATTTGAGTTAGGAAAACATTGGATTTCTTGATAGCACCGTAGCAACTGATGATTTCATCTGCGGTAAAGGTCTGATTTGCACCAGGGTTGATGATAATGGCGTTATCACCCGCCTCTTCGGACACCATGACAACAGCACTTCCGGTAGGAGTCTCGGGTTGGGTAAAAAGAGTTAATGCTTCGAAGCCGAAATTGTTAAGGAATTGTTGTGCTTTAGCGGCGAAATCATCGTTACCTACCTTTGCGACAAAATCTGTTCGTGCGCCCGCCATACAGGCTGCAATAGCCTGGTTACTTCCTTTCCCCCCAGGTAAGCAACATGAATACAGGGCTCGGGTGGTTTCACCAGAGCAAGGAAAATTTTGCAAGCGGTATACCAGATCCGTATTGAATGAACCTAAAACAAATACTTTTCCCGTATTTTCAGGGGAAAGTACAGTCATATCAAATGAGTTAATTTTCATATTTGTATGTAGATAAGGTTGGTTATTTTTATAAAGAGCGGATTCTTTAGTGCTGAGTAGAACAGCACCACCATAACGCGGTCGAATCATTCCCGTTAATTCCAGCTCCTTAATATCCCGGCGTATTGTCCTTTCTGTAACGTTTAGTATTTTTGCAAGCTCTTTAATTTTTACGGATTGATTCTTCTTTATTTCTGAAAGGATATATTTCTGGCGCTGTTGATTATAGGGTCCGAACATAATGAAGAACCTCAATTGCTATTGGTGTCTGGTGAATACCCCCCCCCTCGCATAAAATACGTGCGAAATCGTAATGGCGTGTTTTTAATAACATTAAAAAGTCATTGATTCAGGTGGGTTGTTTTATATTGGCATCCTCTGTTTTTTTATTGTTTGGTGTATATCCATAGTATATAAAAATCTAAATGATTGACTGTGGAGGAAATCACATAAAAAATGAACAATCGGACATTATGTCCGATTCATGATTAAATTAATGTATTGATTCATTTTTATAAAAATCGGTTAATTATTGATTCAAATAATAGAATGCTTTTTGATAGGGAAATGTTTTGGAGAGCAGGCAATGCGGGGAGATGAGTCTCCCCGCATTGGAGGATTGGATTTACGCCGCCAGAACTCTATCTAATGCTTTTTGTGCGACCACTAAATGCTGGCCGCCAAAAAGAATCGCCCGGTTAAGTAGGGTATAGAGTTGATAGACCGGTTGGCGTAGGAGGAAATCAGTGGGAAGAGGGGATATCGACTGGTAACCGTCATAGATTTGCGGTGGTTGATCAGGATGCAATGGCAACATTGCCAGGTCGCATTCCCGATCTCCCCAGTAACACGCCGGGTCGTAAATAAATGGACCATCAGGCCCCATTGCGCAATTTCCTGACCACAAATCACCATGTAGCAATGATGGCTGCGGCTGGTGGGAGGCAAGTGTTTGGTGTACAAAATCAACGATAAGATCGATATCACCAAATTGGATCCCTTTTTCAGCTGCGAGTTCTAACTGCCAGCCAATGCGTTGCTCCGCAAAAAAAGTTGACCAGCGTCGTTGCCAGGCATTGGGTTGAGGGGTAGTGGAAAGATCATTATCAAAATCGAGGCCAAATTGCGGTTGTTCGCTCCATAGATGCAACCGTGCCAGCTGTTGCCCCAGCAAAAAGGCGTTATGCGCATCCAGCGGTTTTGATGGCATGTATTCGAGCAGCAGGAAGCTGTAATCGCGATCGCTGCCAACCGCCCAGACTTTAGGTACGCGTACCGTATTGCTGCGCGAAAGTAACTCAAGCTGGTCGGCTTCAGCAGTGAAGATGGGTAACATTTCACGCGCATCGCTTTTGACAAAGATCTCATGACCGGCATAGTGAATTCGCCATGCGGCATGTATTTCTCCGCCGGGTAATTCCGTGCGTTGTTCAATTTCAGCAGTGCCGAGTTGTTCACTTAACAGACGACTAATAGCTTGCCACATGATGCTTCTCCCCAGGTTTTCTGGTAGATCATTAGCTTACCGCTGTTAACCAGGTCAAACTTCGAACTGACGCACATCCCCGGTCATGATATTTAAAACAAGGTTATTTACTTTCTTGTAGCCAGTTTTCCCATGTTGTTACTGACACTTCGGGTTCGATACCCAGTGCTAACTGGCCAAGGCCACGGGATAACTCTTCAACTTCTGTCTGGCTTGATGTGCTTATTAACCCAAAAGTATTGATACCTAACTCGTGAATTTTCCCTTCGTCATCTGACATAGTGAGCAAAAAACCGCCGCGTGTCAGTTGGTTATTGAGCTCGTTAAGATCCGTGAGATTATTTTCCTGGAACTTAAATGTGACAACATAGCGCACGATGTCTCCGCTACTCATTATTCACCTCATTGTTATCCCAAAGGTTTTAGCATAGTTGATCTATATGAAATGGCGACTTTTGGCGAAACGACAAGCCACCATTCAGGATTTAGTCGCTAACTACGCAAGTAATTGTAGATTTTTTGCGTATTTTCCAGTGAGCACAAACGAGTGCCATGATTTAGGGTGGCAGCACTACCTGCGGCGACACCGAAACGAACCATATCTAATAAAGGTGCGCCTTCCGCCAGTTTCAATGTCATTGCTCCGACCATGCTATCGCCTGCGCCAACCGTACTTTGGCTTTTGACTGGCGGTGGAACAACTTGCACACAACCGCTGGCATCAACACCAAGAGCACCTTGTGGACCAAGAGAAACCACCACGCGTTTCGCTTTGCCACTGTCGACAATCTCTTGTGCAGCTTGGCGCACATCGTCAGGCTGAGTGAGATCACGGTTTACTAATGCACTGAGTTCTTTTTGGTTTGGTTTAACCAACTCAATATTGCCGATTTCAAGGGTTGCTTTTAAGGCTTCGCCAGAGCTATCCACGATGCAGCGGATTCCTGCTTTTTGAGCTGCTTTTACTAATGCGCAAAGTTTAGAAACGTTAATACCTGGTGGGAGACTGCCACTAATAACCAGAATGGCTTCGGGTTCAATGGACAATATTTTTTCTTCGAGCAAACGGAATTCATCATCGGTGAGTGCGGCTCCTGGCATCACAAAACGATACTGTTCGCCAGTTGATTCCGCATGAACATGTAAGTTTTGTCGAGTCCAGTCGCATGCATTAACAGTATCAATAGCGACATGTTCATCAAGCAGGAGGGCACAAAGGTGTTCCCCGGTCGCGCCACCGGAAGGAAATATGGCTGTTGCCTGGCCTCCCAAATGCACAATCGCACGTGCAACGTTAATGCCGCCACCGCCAGGTTCAAACACTGGAGCGGTGCAACGGAGTTTTCCCTCCGGGTAAATTTGTGCGGTTAATGTTGCACTATCGAGTGAGGGAGCAAGTGTCAATGTATAAATCCGAGCCATATATCCTCCTTAATTTAGCGTTGGGATAAAGCGTAGCACTGTTTTAGCCCAAAGAATGTCAATTAACACAATGATTTATCAAATGATTTGTAAAAAGCAATAGAACACTATGTTTATGAAAATAAAGATGTTTTAAGAGCTCTCTTATTCAAAAAATGAAAGAAGAATTCATTGCTATGTTATTCGGGCTTTTTTATAATTTGTAACCTTTCTTGGCTCATAATTATTTGATCCACAGAAGAGATTCCGGAACCTTGATGGTTTCTTTTTATGTTGTACGGACGATTAAATGAATTTAGTTAAGACAGTACCGGCTGCAATTTTGCTGACCGGAAGTGCGCTATTGAGTCACTTTGCAATTGCAGATAATTCGGTTTTCACTGTCATGGATGACCCATCTACCGCTAAGAAACCGTTCGAAGGTAACCTGAATGCGGGTTATCTTGCGCAATCAGGTAACACCACAAGCTCTTCGTTGACTGCGGACACCAACATGACCTGGTACGACACCTCTACCGCGTGGTCACTTTGGGGTAATGCAAACAACACGTCCTCTAACGATGAGCGCTCTTCTGAGACTTATGCTGCTGGTGGTCGTAGCCGTTACAACATGACTGATAGCGATTATCTATTTGGTCAGGCAAGCTGGTTAACAGACCGCTACAACGGATATCAGTCGCGTGATGTGCTGACCGCAGGTTATGGTCGTCAGTTCCTCAGTGGCCCGGTACACAGTCTGCGTGTGGAATTTGGTCCTGGCGTGCGTTATGACGAGTACACAGATGGCGGGCATAAGACCCAGCCGCTGGGTTATGCGTCAGGTATCTATAACTGGCAACTGACCGATAACGCCAAATTTATCCAGGGTGTTTCTGTGCTGGGTAGTCAGGATACGACGGTAAACTCTGAAACTGCTCTTGAAGTTGCAATCAATGAGCACTTTGGTTTGCGGGTTGGCTACAACGTTACCTGGAACTCAAATCCACCTGATTCAGCTCCAGAGCATACAGATAGACGTACCGCAGTTACTCTTGGTTATAAGATGTAATTGGCAAAGCCGGGTAACTCCCGGCTTTAATGTTTTATTTTATCACTATGTGCTAATATTATTTTGGTCCATGGTTTTGTTTTAAATAAAATCAAATATGCCTGCTTTTCCTTCATAATCTCTCCACAATCTATCACTTCGACATATATTCAGTATCTTTGAAACTCTTTGACAAATAAATTGACTGGGAAAAAGTGTGATCTGGATCTACTCTTATTTGGTGTAAGGCAATATGCCTGCTGGTCCACTAAATAAGAGAATAATGAATATGAAAACAATTAAATATACCGCTGCAGCAGTCGTACTTTCTGTGATTTCATTTGGTGCATTTGCAGCTCAACCTGCAACTACCACCACTTTAACAAGCACTACAGCCACCACGCAGACAGCACCATCTAATACATGGCATGCCACTGATATTGAAGCTGGTTCAAATATCCAGCCGGGCGCTCAGTCAACTGGCCGTTCAATGGATGATGCTTTTGATGTCCATACCTTGGTTGCTGGCGAGTGGTATTAATAACTAACCAGTGATGTTTAGTTTTCATTTATACGAACTTGCTAATTGATCGCTCATTTTTCAAATTCGTATGAAATAAAAAACCGGAGCAAGATGCCCGGTTTTTTATTTTCCTAATCTTATAAACCGATAATGTAATTATTGGTCAGCGCAATGTTTAGAAAATCTTATTAGTTTCATTTGCATCTTTTTCGAGAATACAAACGTATTTTCACTGATAGTTGCGTGAAAAAATGGGGATAAAACAGTCAGTTAATATTACCGGTATCAAGATGATTCTGGACTGCGAAACGCGACATACCCTCCTTAAAGTGATAGTATTCTCAACCGTCGTGAAGTTGTGAACCGCACATTCACGCAGGAATTGTGGACCCGGCCTTGCAATTGTAGGCGAGAAGGTGACGCAATCTATTGAAACTAAAGTAAAATACATGTTGCATGTGATCTTACGTGTGGGTCACCACTGCAGATAAGGACTTATTAATGCCTGTTATTACTCTTCCTGATGGCAGCCAACGCCATTACGACCATGCTGTTAGCCCGCTGGATGTAGCCCTGGACATCGGTCCTGGCCTTGCAAAAGCGTGTATCGCTGGCCGTGTTGATGGCGAACTGGTTGATGCATCTGATGTTATTGAGCACGATGCTAAACTCGCGATTATCACCGTTAAAGATGAAGCTGGCCTGGAGATTCTCCGCCACTCATGCGCCCACTTATTGGGTCATGCCATCAAACAACTGTGGCCGCACACTAAAATGGCGATTGGCCCGGTTATTGATAACGGTTTTTACTACGACGTTGACATTGACCACACGCTGACGCAGGAAGATCTTGAGCTGCTCGAGAAGCGTATGCACGAGCTGGCTGAGAAAGATTACGATGTCATCAAGAAGAAAGTGAGCTGGCACGAAGCCCGCGAAACTTTCGTCAACCGTGGCGAGAGCTACAAGGTTGCGATTCTTGATGAAAACATCAGCCATGATGATAAGCCTGGTCTGTATCATCATGAAGAATACGTTGATATGTGCCGTGGTCCGCACGTACCGAATATGCGTTTCTGCCATCATTTCAAACTGCAGAAAACATCTGGTGCATACTGGCGTGGCGACAGCAGCAACAAAATGCTGCAACGTATTTATGGCACCGCGTGGGCAGATAAAAAGCAACTGAATGCATATCTGCAACGCCTGGAAGAAGCCTCTAAACGTGACCACCGTAAAATTGGTAAGCAACTCGACCTGTATCATATGCAGGAAGAGGCGCCAGGTATGGTGTTCTGGCATAATGACGGCTGGACTATCTTCCGTGAGTTGGAGGTGTTTGTACGCTCCAAACTCAAAGAGTATCAGTATCAGGAAGTGAAAGGCCCGTTCATGATGGACCGTGTGCTGTGGGAAAAAACCGGCCACTGGGACAACTATAAAGATGCGATGTTTACTACTTCTTCCGAGAACCGTGAATACTGCATCAAGCCAATGAACTGCCCAGGTCACGTGCAGATCTTTAACCAGGGTCTGAAGTCTTACCGCGACCTGCCATTACGTATGGCTGAGTTTGGTAGCTGTCACCGTAACGAGCCGTCAGGCGCTTTGCATGGCCTGATGCGCGTTCGTGGTTTTACTCAGGACGATGCTCACGTATTCTGTACCGAAGAGCAGGTTCGCGATGAAGTGAACAGCTGTATCCGCATGGTCTATGACATGTACAGCACCTTCGGTTTTGAAAAAATCGTTGTGAAGCTGTCTACCCGCCCGGAAAAACGCATCGGTACCGACGAAATGTGGGATCGTGCAGAGGCGGATTTGGCCGTAGCGCTGCAAGAAAATAATATACCGTTTGATTATCAACCGGGTGAGGGTGCATTCTATGGCCCTAAAATTGAATTTACCCTGTATGACTGCCTGGATCGTGCATGGCAGTGCGGCACTGTGCAGCTGGACTTCTCTTTACCATCACGCCTGAACGCGTCTTATATCGGCGAAAGTAACGAACGTCTGGTTCCGGTAATGATTCACCGTGCAATTCTCGGGTCAATGGAACGTTTCATTGGTATCCTTACCGAAGAATTTGCGGGCTTCTTCCCAACCTGGCTTGCGCCGGTACAAGCAGTGGTCATGAATATCACTGATGGACAGTCTGATTACGTCGAAGAATTGACCCGTAAACTGCAAAATGCAGGCATTCGTGTAAAAGCAGACTTGAGAAATGAGAAGATTGGCTTTAAAATCCGTGAACACACGTTGCGTCGTGTCCCTTACATGTTAGTTTGTGGCGATAAAGAGGTCGAAGCAGGCAAAGTTGCTGTTCGTACCCGTCGTGGCAAAGATTTGGGGAGCATGGACGTAAACGAATTGATTGAAAAACTGCAGAATGAAATTCGCAGTCGCAATCTTAATCAACTAGAGGAATAGAGTTATTAAAGGCGGAAAAAGAGTTCAACCGGCGCGTCCTAATCGCATAAACAGAGAAATTCGTGCCACAGAAGTTCGTCTGACAGGCTTAGACGGCGAACCTATTGGTATTGTCAGTCTGAATGAAGCTTTAGAAAAAGCCGAGGAGGCTGGGGTTGATTTAGTTGAAATCAGTCCTAATGCTGAACCGCCTGTTTGTCGCATTATGGATTACGGCAAATTCCTCTACGAAAAAAGCAAATCTTCTAAGGAACAGAAGAAAAAGCAAAAAGTTATTCAGGTCAAGGAAATCAAATTCCGACCTGGTACCGATGATGGCGACTATCAGGTAAAACTCCGCAGCCTGGTTCGCTTTCTGGAAGAGGGTGATAAAGCTAAAATCACACTGCGTTTCCGCGGTCGTGAAATGGCTCACCAACAGATTGGTATGGAAGTGCTTAACCGCGTCCGTGACGATCTGAGTGAACTGGCAGTCGTCGAATCCTTCCCATCGAAGATCGAAGGCCGCCAGATGATCATGGTGCTCGCTCCGAAGAAGAAACAGTAAGGCCATCAAGTAACAGTTCTCGCGAGGTTTCGGCCTCGTGAGTTTTGTTCGCCTTCTGGTTCGTTTTATTAACAATGCGAAGTGGAAAGTTATTAAATGCCAAAGATTAAAACTGTACGCGGCGCCGCTAAGCGCTTCAAAAAGACCGCCGGTGGTGGTTTTAAGCGTAAGCACGCTAACCTGCGTCATATTCTGACTAAAAAGTCTACTAAGCGTAAACGTCACCTGCGTCCGAAAGGTATGGTCTCCAAAGGGGATCTGGGCCTGGTCATCGCTTGCCTGCCGTACGCATAAGTAGCACTTTTTAATTAATTCAGAATATAGAACAGGAGAGCTAATATGGCTCGCGTAAAACGTGGTGTTATCGCACGTGCTCGTCACAAAAAAATCCTTAAACAAGCCAAAGGCTACTACGGTGCGCGTTCACGCGTATACCGCGTTGCTTTCCAGGCTGTTATCAAAGCTGGCCAATACGCTTACCGTGACCGTCGTCAACGTAAACGTCAATTCCGTCAGCTGTGGATTGCACGTATCAATGCTGCAGCTCGTCAGAACGGGATCTCTTACAGCAAATTCATCAATGGCTTGAAAAAAGCTTCTGTTGAAATCGACCGTAAGATCCTGGCTGACATCGCCGTATTCGACAAAGTGGCATTTACTGCACTAGTTGAAAAAGCGAAAGCAGCTCTGGCGTAAGCCAGTTATTAGAGGGAGCTTGCTCCCTCTTTTAATTTCTAACGGTAATGTTTAACACTGCTCAATAAGGTAACTGCAAGCATGAATGCTGCTATTTTCCGTTTCTTTTTTTACTTTAGCACCTGAACTAGGGGGCTTTGCGCGTAAGAAAAGAAACGAAAAATAGCGCCGAAAGCCTCCATTAGGAGGCTTTTTTTTTGCATCCTTTTTTATCTTTGTATACGGATCAACTACCCCGGTAATTATGCCGGCATAAGAGGAATACCATGCCACATCTCGCAGAGCTGGTTGCCAACGCAACGGCCGCCATAAACGAGGCCCAGGATGTTGCCGCGTTAGACAACGTACGCGTCGAGTATTTAGGGAAAAAAGGTCATCTGACCCTCCAGATGACCACCCTGCGTGAATTGCCAGCAGAAGAGCGCCCAGCTGCGGGTGCAGTAATTAACGAAGCCAAAGAGAAAGTGCAGGAAGCATTGAATTCTCGCAAAAATGCACTTGAAAGTGCGGCACTGAATGCTCGCCTGGCCGAAGAAACTATCGATATCTCACTGCCTGGCCGCCGTGTTGAAAATGGTGGTTTGCATCCAGTTACTCGCACCATCGACCGTATTGAAAGCTTCTTTGGTGAGTTAGGCTTCACCGTAGCTACTGGCCCGGAAATCGAAGATGATTACCACAACTTTGATGCACTGAATATCCCAGGCCATCACCCAGCTCGTGCTGACCACGATACATTCTGGTTCGATGCAACTCGTTTACTGCGCACCCAGACTTCTGGCGTTCAGATTCGCACGATGAAAGACAAGCAGCCGCCGATTCGTATTATCGCGCCGGGCCGCGTGTATCGTAACGACTACGATCAGACACACACGCCAATGTTCCATCAGATGGAAGGCTTGATTGTTGATACCAATATCAACTTCGCCAACCTGAAAGGCACGATTCACGATTTCCTGAACAACTTCTTCGAAGCTGATTTGCAGATTCGTTTCCGCCCGTCCTACTTCCCGTTCACCGAACCATCCGCAGAAGTTGATGTAATGGGTAAAAATGGTAAATGGCTGGAAGTATTAGGCTGCGGCATGGTGCATCCGAACGTTCTGCGTAACGTTGGTATCGACCCAGAAGTTTATTCAGGCTTTGCTTTCGGTATGGGCATGGAACGTTTAACCATGCTGCGCTACGGCGTAACCGATTTGCGTGCATTTTTCGAAAATGATTTACGTTTCCTCAAACAGTTTAAATAAGGGCGGGATATCCAATGAAATTCAGTGAACTCTGGTTACGCGAATGGGTAAACCCAGCCAACAGTAGTGAAGAGCTTTCCGGTCAAATTACTATGGCTGGTCTTGAAGTTGATGGTGTTGATGCCGTTGCGGGCGAATTCAACGGTGTGGTTGTGGGTGAAGTGGTTGAGTGCGGCCAACATCCAAACGCTGACAAATTGCGTGTAACAAAAGTTAATGTCGGTGGCGACCGTCTGTTAGACATCGTTTGTGGTGCACCAAATTGCCGTCAGGGCCTGAAGGTTGCTGTGGCAACCGTTGGTGCTGTGTTGCCAGGCGATTTCAAAATTAAAGCTGCAAAACTGCGTGGCGAGCCATCAGAAGGCATGCTCTGCTCATTCTCCGAGCTGGGTATTTCCGATGACCATAACGGTATTATTGAGCTGCCGCTGGATGCGCCGATTGGTACTGACATCCGCGAATACCTGAAGCTTGACGACAACACTATCGAAATCAGCGTAACGCCAAACCGTGCCGATTGCCTCGGTATCATCGGTGTTGCCCGTGATGTTGCGGTTGTGAACCAACTGCCATTAAACGTGCCAGAAATAGTTACTGTCGCGGCGTCTATTACCGACACGCTGCCAATTCGTGTCGATGCGCCTGAAGCATGTCCACGTTACCTGGGTCGTGTGGTTAAAGGTATCAACGTCAAAGCGCCTACGCCGCTGTGGATGAAAGAAAAACTGCGTCGTTGCGGTATTCGTTCTATCGATGCGGTAGTTGACGTAACTAACTACGTGCTGCTGGAACTCGGCCAACCGATGCATGCGTTCGATAAAGACCGCATTGAAGGTGGCATCGTTGTACGTATGGCAGAAGAGGGCGAAACCCTGACACTGCTTGATGGTAACGAAGCGAAGTTGAATGCCGATACTCTGGTCATTGCTGACCACAACAAAGCGCTGGCAATGGGCGGCATCTTTGGTGGTGAACATTCTGGTGTGAATGATGAAACCCAGAACGTACTGCTTGAGTGTGCATTCTTCAGCCCACTGTCTATTACCGGCCGCGCGCGCCGCCATGGCTTGCATACCGATGCTTCTCATCGTTATGAGCGTGGTGTGGATTCAGCGTTGCAGTACAAAGCAATGGAACGTGCTACTCGTCTGTTGATCGATATCTGTGGCGGTGAAGCAGGCCCGGTAATTGATGTGACTAATGAAGCACATCTGCCAAAAGCTGCCACAATTACTCTGCGTCGCAGCAAGCTGGACCGTCTGATTGGCCATCATATTGCAGATGTACAGGTTGGCGACATTCTGCGTCGTCTGGGCTGCGAAGTGACTGAAGGTGATAACCAGTGGACGGCAGTGGCTCCAAGCTGGCGCTTTGATATGCAGATTGAAGAAGATCTGGTTGAAGAAGTGGCGCGCGTTTATGGTTACAACAGCATTCCTAACGAGCCTGTTCAAGCGGGTCTGATCATGGGTACTCACCGTGAAGCTGACCTTTCGCTCAAGCGTGTGAAAACAATGCTGGTCGATAAAGGCTACCAGGAAGTGATCACCTACAGCTTTGTTGATCCTAAAGTTCAACAACTGTTGCACCCGGGTGAAGAAAATCTGATTTTGCCAAGCCCAATTTCCAGCGAAATGTCAGCAATGCGTTTGTCCCTGCTGACCGGTCTGCTCAATACAGTGGTTTATAACCAAAACCGCCAGCAGGCGCGTGTGCGCATCTTTGAGTCAGGTTTACGCTTTGTTCCTGATACGCAGGCAGACCTGGGTATTCGTCAGGATCTTATGCTGGCTGGTGCGATCTGTGGTAACCGCTACGAAGAGCATTGGGATCTGGCGCGTAACACCGTCGACTTCTATGATTTGAAGGGCGATCTGGAAGCAGTTCTGGATCTGACCGGTAAACTTTCAGACATCGAATTTAAAGCAGCAAGCAACCCAGCCTTGCATCCAGGCCAAAGTGCTGCCATTTATTTAGGTGGGGAATACGTTGGTTTCATTGGTGTTGTGCACCCGGAACTTGAACGTAAGCTTTCACTCAATGGTCGTACACTGGTGTTCGAAGTACTGTGGAACAAGCTTGCAGACCGCGCTGTGCCTGAGTCTAAAGAGATTTCTCGTTTCCCTGCGAACCGTCGTGACATTGCAGTTGTGGTTGCAGAAAACGTTCCCGCAGCAGATATTTTGGCAGAGTGTAAGAAAGTTGGCGCAAATCAGGTAGTTGGCGTAAACTTGTTTGATGTGTACCGTGGTAAAGGTGTAGCCGAAGGTTATAAGAGCCTTGCCATAAGCCTTATCCTGCAGGATACGGGCCGTACACTCGAAGAAGAGGAGATGGCCGCTACCGTTGCAAAATGTGTAGAGGCATTAAAAGAGCGATTCCAGGCATCATTGAGGGATTGAACGTATGGCGCTTACAAAAGCTGAAATGTCAGAATATCTGTTTGATAAGCTAGGGCTTAGCAAACGTGATGCTAAAGAGTTGGTAGAACTGTTTTTCGAAGAGATCCGTCGCGCTTTGGAAAACGGCGAGCAGGTTAAACTATCAGGCTTTGGTAATTTTGACTTACGCGATAAAAACCAACGTCCCGGGCGTAACCCGAAGACTGGTGAAGATATTCCTATCACGGCACGCCGTGTAGTGACCTTCCGACCTGGTCAGAAGTTGAAGAGTAGGGTTGAAAACGCGTCGCCGAAAGACGAGTAACCTGAATTAACCAAAAAGGCCGCTTTAGCGGCCTTTTTCTTTGCTTAAAATCCAGCAATTCATCTCATTTTAATGCTGCAGCAAGAACTATCTCTATGCCAGATTCGCAATTTGCGTCGCCATATCATCCAGTAACTGGAAGCGGCGACGATATTCCGCCCGTTTCTTACTGGCGATGCTCTCAAGAGTTTTTCGTTCCAACTGCAAAGGAAGCTGCCAACGGCATGCGTGGTCTTTTACACCTTCAATGGATTGCCAGAAATCATCATAACTTGCGTGGAAATGGCGGCCTTTACTTAACCGGTAACGCAACGCCCGGAAGACATGACCATTATCGCTGACGCCATATAAGCTGGAAATTCCGCTCCGGGCTGCAAATTGCCAGATAAACTCCATCAGCAGACGTTTAGGGAACAGACCATAGCAGGCTCGTGTTGCCTGCTTTATTACCTCATGAGGTACTTCCCGTCTTGGCCCCTGTAGGCCACCAATCACAAGCTGCCATTGGTCTTTGGCGCGTAAAACGCTAAAAGTGAGGCTGGCGAGCACGTGTTGGTTGCCGTCCCGAAGCCACAGTGTACTTTCCCCTTCACGTTCGGCACTTCCTGCACAAGAAGACGAGAGCGAAAACTGACTGTCATCTTTTCCTGTAAGGGTCACCAGTTTTTTTTCTTGTCCCGCAATTAATGCGCCGGACAACTGCTTCGATGATAATGAGTCCACGAACTGATAATGCCCGATCACCGCATCAGCACGTTGGTTGGCGTTTAATCCCCGAACTAAATATTGACGATGTGGTTTACTTGGTAACGTTATTTGCGCCTTTAACATCTGCTCAAAATCAGGTCGCAGTGCAAGACTCTCAAGCATCCGGCGAGTGGGTGAGTAGAAGAGGGCAGTGCGCATCATAAATTTAAGTCGATAATTACGCTTATGCCATATTGCACCCGGGCGCAGTTTTCCTGTAATGAGATCAGAAATAAGGTTTCTGTCGGGAGTTCGCAGATATGTATTTTGCAGAGTGTTGTCAGACACGGTAATTACCTTTCCTTGAATTTTTATTTATTTTAATCCCTGCAGTCTGCAATGATCACGCCTTGCCTCCTTATAATCACACTTCGTTTATTCTCGATTTAATATTCTTAATGCCTATGATAAACAATGGTTATTTATTAAATAATTACAAAGCTAATTATGACGTGGTGGGGTTTTATGATCACTGTGGTTGGTTATATATGGTAGTGAAGCCATCCGTGCTATTTCCTCCGTAAATTATTATCTATTTACCTTTCATATATTATTACGAGCGTAGAATAGAAGAAATCTCACGCGCAGACCCGCGCGCTTCCTTTAGCGCTTGTCGAATGTAGGAAACTCCCCGTAAAATCAGTTGCATGAATTCTCTCTCATCGGATCTTTCCAAGCAGATGCTCACTTTTGTCGCTCAACAACGCCGCCACGAACGCCGTTGGCTACTTGCATTGTTTGCCACAATGTTGGGGATGGTGGTGCTGAGTTTAAGCGCCGGGGACCAGTGGTTTGCTCCTCAACACTGGATGCGTGAGGATGCACAGTTGTTCATCTGGCAGATCCGTATGCCCCGTACCTTAGCAGTGCTCTTGGTTGGCGCGGCATTGGCGATTTCTGGCACCATTATGCAGGCCCTTTTCGAAAACCCACTGGCCGAACCTGGCCTGCTTGGTGTCTCCAATGGTGCAGGTGTTGCGCTGGTAGCAGCGGTATTACTTGGACAAGGGATGTTGCCAGATTGGATTCTGGGTATTTGCGCGATCGCCGGTGCGCTGATTATCACTTTTATCCTGCTGCGTTTCTCGCGGCGCCATCTTTCTAATAGCCGATTGCTGCTTGCAGGTGTGGCCCTGGGGATTATCTGTAGCGCGCTGATGACCTGGGCTATCTATTTCAGTTCAAGCCTCGACTTACGCCAGTTAATGTATTGGATGATGGGTGGTTTTGGAGGTGTAGACTGGCGGCAATGGTGGCTGATGATAACTCTGCTTCCGGTGATGCTGTGGTTATGTCGGAACTATGCACCATTAAACTTAATGGCATTGGGTGAAATGTCAGCTCGTCAGCTAGGTCTGCCTGTCTGGTTGTGGCGCAATATTATGGTTATTGCAACAGGCTGGTTGGTCGGTGTGAGCGTGGCACTTGCCGGCGCTATTGGTTTTATCGGCCTGGTCATCCCGCATATGCTGCGTCTGAAGGGGTTAACGGATCATCGTATTTTATTGCCTGCCAGTGCGCTGGCAGGTGCAACAGTGTTGCTCGGCGCTGATGTCATTGCACGTCTGGCGTTGGTTTCAGCCGAATTGCCGATAGGTGTTGTGACAGCAACGCTGGGCGCTCCGCTATTTATATGGCTACTATTAAAAGCTGGGAAATAATCCATCGTTTGATTTCAATTTAAGGGAACACAATGCAAGACATTCTGAATACTGAAGTCACCACCATTGACGGTGAAGCGACAACGCTTGAAAACTGGAAAGGTAAAGTACTGCTGGTGGTAAATGTAGCCTCTAAATGCGGTCTGACGGTGCAATACGAACAGTTAGAGAATCTGCAAAAAGAGCTGCAGCACGAAGGTTTCTCGGTTCTCGGTTTCCCATGCAATCAGTTCCTGGGTCAAGAGCCGGGTAGCGAAGAAGAGATCAAAACCTTTTGCAGCACCACTTATGGTGTAACGTTCCCGATGTTTAGCAAAGTGGATGTCAACGGAGAGAATCGCCACCCGTTGTACCAAAAATTAGTGGCTGCTGCGCCAAATGCAATTGCGCCTGATGGGAGTGGTTTTTTTGAACGCATGAGCAGCAAAGGTCGTGCGCCCGCTCATGTTAGCGATATTCTGTGGAATTTCGAAAAATTCCTTATCGGGCGCGATGGCCAGGTTATTCAACGTTTTTCACCTGATATGACGCCTGATGATCCAGCGGTTATTGATGCTATTAAGTCGGCGCTAGCGAGATAATGTCGTTGTTACAGCTTAACGATGTGGTTGTGGCGGAGCGGCTTGGGCCGATTTCCGCCACTGTACACACGGGCGAACTGGTGCATCTCGTCGGGCCAAATGGTGCGGGGAAAAGCACATTGTTAATGAGAGCTGCGGGGTTGAGTTTGGGGGGCGGAGAAATAACCTTTGCCGGCAGCAACCTGAATGAATGGCAACCCACGCAATTGGCTCGCCATCGTGCTTATCTCTCTCAGCAACAAATGCCACCATTTTCCATGCCTGTCTGGCACTACCTGCAAATGCATCAGCAAGTCAGTCCTGATGATAGCGTGATGCTCAAGCTCGTTGGCAGTCTGGGTCTGACAGATAAACTCACTCGCAGTGTTAACCAGCTTTCTGGTGGCGAATGGCAGCGTGTTCGCCTGGCAGCAGTTGTGTTGCAAATTCACCCTGAAATTAACCCGCATGGGCGCTTGCTGCTGTTGGATGAGCCAATGAACAGTCTGGATATTGCTCAGCAAACTGCGCTGGACAGAATTCTGATGGCGTTATGCGAAGCGGGCATTGCGGTAGTGATGAGCAGCCATGATTTGAACCACAGTTTACGTCATGCACATACTGTCTGGTTATTGCGTGCGGGTAAAATGATTGCTCAAGGTAAGCGGGATGATGTGCTGTCTGTGCAACATTTAGCGATAGCCTATAACATGCACTTTCGCAGAATGCAGGTTGAAGGGCATAGCATGCTGATAGCCACACTTTAGTTGCTGGTAAAAACTTGCACCAAATCATTGGTAAGCGCTAAATTACTGGAAATTATAAACGGGTGAGGATTAGCCTGAAAATGCGTGTATGGATTCTTGTAGTGGCATGTCTGGTGCTCGCTGGGTGTAGTCATCATGCGCCACCTCCAAATTCTCGTCTCTCAGACTCGATAACGGTAATTGCCAGGCTTAATGATCAACTCAGTGGCTGGCATGGCACTCCGTATCGTTATGGTGGCATGAGTCGTCGTGGCGTCGATTGCTCCGGTTTTGTGTCAATTACTTTCCGCGACCGGTTTGATCTTCAACTGCCACGTGAAACGCGCCAGCAGGCCAAAATTGGCACTGAAATTGATAAAGATGATTTACTCCCGGGCGATCTGGTGTTCTTTAAAACGGGGTCCGGTGAAAGTGGCCTGCATGTTGGTATTTACGATACGGACAACCAATTCATTCATGCCTCGACCAGCCGCGGCGTGATGCGTTCGTCGCTCGATAATGTCTACTGGAGCAAGAAATTCTGGCAGGCCCGCCGTATCTAGCACAGTTTTTTCTCGGGCCGGGCCGGGCTATTGGCCCTAAACGTGACTCCCTTCAGCAATTCCGTGGCTAACCCAGGTGCGTTTCACAATATCAGGTAATATCTGGCAGCATTTCGCTCCCACTAAAGGATAGTTCATGGTTACTCTCGAAGATGTTGCCGCCAGCGCAGGTGTATCCCGGGCGACCGTCTCGCGCGTGGTGAATGGCGATAGTAAAGTTAATGCGCAGACACGAATCAAAGTTGAAGCGGCGATCACTGAATTAGGCTACACGCCGAATCCTGCGGCCCGAGCTTTAGCGTCCAGTCAAAGCAATACCTTAGGGCTTGTCACGACCTCTTATCGTGGCGGTTTCTTCGGGGCACTAATGGATACCATTCAGAGTGAAACTGAATTACAGGGCAAACAGCTATTAGTGACTCAAGGGCGGGATACTGCTGAGAAAGAGCTCAATGCTATTCAGCGACTGTTTAATTTACGTTGCGACGGTCTGATATTACATGTCCGCGCTATCACCGATGCCACTCTTGTGCATTTGGCTGAACAAGACCGTAAATTCATTATTCTGGACCGGGATGTACCAGGGCTTGAACCACGCTGTGTGGTGTTTGACCATCGTGCGGCGAGTGCTCTTGCCACTGAGGTTCTTATTGATGCCGGCCATACTGCAATTGCTTGTTTGCATGGGCCGAGTGGGCGATCTTCAAGCTTATTGCGTCTTCAGGGCTTTATTGATGCCATGAATCAGGCGCAGCTTGTGCCCATTGCGGTGCTGGGTGGGGAGTACGACATGCCGGGTGGCTATCAGCTTGCATCTCAGTTACTTGAAAGTGCCCAACCGACGGCTATTTATTGTTGTAATGAGGAATTGGCAGTAGGTGCGATGCTGGCAATCACTGAGCGTGGGCTGCGAATTCCCCAGGATATCTCACTGGTTTGCTACGACAGTGGAGAAAGAGCCGCGTTTGTTCGACCTGCAATTACCAGTGTTCATTTTCCGATAAGTGAAATGGCGCGTTTTGCGATCCGTAAATTATTGGAAAATGATTATGAGAATGAATCTTTTTCTCCCGCGATAATCCACCGTGATTCTGTCCGTCATATTCGCTAAAACTGGCGATAGGAGGATAACCAGGATAATATAATTATATTCGAAAAGAATCTGATACACATATCAAGGATGACCTTGCGTCTAAATACAATCAAATCAATCCAGTTAACGCTGGATGTTCATCGTGTCACGATGCCATCCACCTCATTTGAAACACGGCTGGCAACATGATCCTCTCACTCGATGCACAATATCGTTCGGATTTTTATTTCCAGCCTGTTTACTTGCCGAAGGGCGAAGTTTTAGGTGTTGAATTATTGGTTAATTTTGTTGGGGTCGATGCGCCGGTGCGTATTCCAACAGAATTAGTTACGCCAGTTATTAAACCAGAACAGCAATTAATATTGTTTCATGAGCAAATAGAATTACTCGAAAACTATCAAGAATTCTTTAAGGCTCAGAGCATGGTTGTCTGGGTAAATATAAGTGCGGTAATTGTTGATGAGGTTTTAGCCAATCCGGCGCTGGCTTCCCGCCTGGCGCGGCTTCCGTTCATTGAGTTTTCTATCAATGAAAGCTTCCCCGATTTAAATCGTGGCAATGAAAATACGCGTTTGGTAACAATGTGTAAGCATTATTCATTAGTGTTAGCTAATTTTGGTGCGGGAGTAGCGACGACTAAACCGATTTTTGATGGGCTATTTAAACGTGTATTTATGGATAAATTATTTATTCATAAACAAATTAAACAACGTTCTTTTGAACCCTTTATGCTAGCAATGCTTGCCCAACTGACTCCTTTTTGCCAGACATTAGTTATAACGGGAGTTGATGACGATGCAGCGCGCAAGAAAATCCTCTCATTAACTACCCTCGCCATGCAGGGTAATTGCTGGCCGGCCATTGCACCTAAGGCATTAACCGACTGGTTTCATTCTAATTAACCCGCTCGAGTAAATACCCCTGCCAACGTGCTGTGTTTAAAACCTCGTACAAGCACTACACTATCGGCAGGAGGTAACATGACCAATAAACCTGTATTTAACAATAGCTGGCGCGATGAGTTGCCCGGCTTTTATACGGCTCTGAAGCCAACGCCGCTACATCATTCCCGGCTTTTTTATTATAACCGTCCATTGGCTGATGACCTCGGGCTTGATGCCTCATTGTTTGACGAATCTCATGCGGGTATCTGGAGTGGCGAAATGCTGCTTCCGGGTATGCAGCCTTTAGCTCAGGTTTATAGCGGGCATCAGTTTGGTGTCTGGGCGGGGCAACTTGGCGACGGGCGCGGTATTTTGCTCGGTGAACAACAGTTGGATGATGGGCGAAAATTTGACTGGCACTTGAAAGGTGCAGGCTTAACGCCTTATTCGCGTATGGGCGATGGCCGCGCCGTGTTGCGCTCAACGGTACGTGAATTTCTCGCCAGTGAAGCGATGCATGGGTTAGGGATCCCAACCACGCGTGCGCTCAGTATCGTCACCAGCGACACTCCGGTACGCCGCGAAAGCACTGAGCAAGGTGCTATGCTGATTCGTGTGGCGCAAAGCCATGCCCGATTTGGCCACTTCGAGCATTTCTACTATCGCCGTGAACCCGAAAAGGTACAGCAATTGGCAGATTATGTGATTGCCCATCACTGGCCGCATCTGGTTGATGAAAAAGATAAATATCAGCTTTGGTTCCGCGATGTTGTCGAGCGTACCGCGCAGATGATTGCTAACTGGCAAACTGTCGGTTTCGCCCATGGCGTGATGAATACTGACAATATGTCGATTCTCGGGCTGACGATGGATTACGGCCCGTACGGTTTCCTTGATGACTATCAGCCTGATTTTATCTGCAACCATTCCGATCATCAGGGGCGTTATGCTTTTGATAATCAACCTGCAGTAGGTCTGTGGAACCTACAACGCCTGGCGCAGACGCTGTCACCGTTCATCTCGGTCGAATGGCTAAATGAATTGCTCGACCACTATCAGTTCGCACTGATGAAAGCATTCGGGGAATTAATGCGCGGCAAACTGGGCCTGTTAACCGAACAAACGGCAGACAATGAAATTCTCACGGAACTGTTTGGCCTGATGGCAAAAGAGGGTAGCGATTACACGCGCACTTTCAGAATGCTAAGCCTGACTGAGCAAAATTCAGCAAGCTCACCGCTACGGGATGAATTTATCGACAGAGCCGCTTTTGATAGCTGGTTTACCCGCTATCGTACTCGTCTGCAAATCGAGCAGGTCAGTGACGAGCAGCGGCAGCTGGCAATGAAAGCTGCCAATCCTTCAATTGTTCTGCGTAACTGGTTGGCTCAGCGTGCTATCGATGCCGCCGATAAAGGTGATGTAAGTGTTCTGGCTGAACTACATGAAGCACTGCGCCAGCCATTTGCTGAACAGTCGGACGATTTGACACAACGTCCGCCGGACTGGGGCAAACGGTTAGAAGTGAGCTGCTCAAGCTAAAAATGGTGGATGTCACTGCTGTAACCAAACCTGAGGCACCGGGTATTCTGGATGATTGAATACCCGTAAATCCGCCTTATACCAACGCTGTAGCGTGGACTCTTCCAGCACCTGTTGCGGCGTACCATTTGCCACCAGCTTCCCTTCATGTAGCAATATAATCCGGTCAGCCCACAGTGCGGCCAAATTCAAATCATGCAGCACCACGCAAACCGACAATGTTCCCATCAGCGATAAACGGCGCAGTAAACGCAAGATATGTTGCTGATGATAAAGATCGAGCGCGGAGGTCGGCTCATCTAAAAACAGCCAGCCGTGGGGTTGCCCATCCAGCCATAGTTGCGCCAGTGCACGAGCCAGTTGCACGCGCTGTTGTTCACCGCCAGAAAGCTGGCAGAAATCGCGCCCGGCAAGCGTATCGCACCCCGTTAGCGCCATCACTTCCTGGACGACAGATTTAGTCTCTTTCTCAGGCCATGGCGCACGCCCCATAGCAATCACATCTTCAACAGCCCAACTGAACGCCATACCGCTGCGCTGGCGCATGACTGCACGTCTACGCGACAGAGCATCTCCAGACCATGCCGTTAGTGGACGCCCAGCAAGGGTAATTTCGCCACCGTCTGGTGGCTGGAAACCAGTCAGTACCCTCAGCAGCGTAGATTTTCCGGCACCGTTAGGGCCGATTAGTGCCACGACTTCACCGGCAGCCAGCGTCAAATTAATGTCATCGAGTAATTTTCGCTCGCCTGGGCGAAACGTAACGTTTTTCGCCTGCAGTAAATCAGCCATCAGTTTCCCTCCCTGGGCGGAAAATCATTGCTAAAAACCATGGGCCGCCAAGCAGGCTGGTAAGCAGTCCAACGGGCATTTCAGCGGGTGCAACCAGCGTGCGGGCGAGGGTATCGGCAACCAACAGGAGCATTGCGCCAGCCAGCACTGAGCCGGGAATAAGCCAGCGATGATCGGCACCTAGCCACATCCGTACTAAGTGCGGAACGACTAAACCAACAAAGCCAATCACACCGCTTACGGCGACGGCTGCTGCGACTAACAACGCGCTTAAAATCAGCAGGTGCCGTTGGGTTCTTTTGACATCCACGCCAAGATAATGTGCTTCTTCATCTCCAAGCTGTAACAGGTTAAGGCGTCTGGACAGAAACGTGATAGCCAGCGAAGCCGGGAGAATAAACGAAGCGGTAGCAAGTAAGGTTGACCACTGGGCTTGCCCAAGACTGCCCATGCCCCAAAGCGATAACTGGCGCAATTGGGCATCGTTACTGATCCAGGAAAGTACGCCGACCGCCGCACCACATAATGCATTTATGGCGATCCCCACCAGCAACAGACGAGAAAGACTGTTGTTACCCTGGCGGCTTAAGAAGAAGATCACCAGCGTGACCGCGAGACTGCCAACAAATGCCGCAAGCATTGGGACATATAATGCCAGGACTGCCGGTAGTGCGATTGGTAGGACTACTGAAAACCCGACTGCCAGTGCCGCACCGCTGCTGATCCCAAGTAAACCTGGGTCAGCAAGCGGGTTGCGAAACAGCCCCTGCATCACGCAGCCTGAAAGCGCCAGTGCACCGCCAACCAGCGTCGCCAGCAGCACGCGCGGCAAGCGAATATTGAGCCAGATATGGCGCAACGCTTCATCCTGGGCTTGCCACAACACGGCGATAGAAAGGCGCATAGCGCCTAAATTGGCAGCAACCAAAGACAGCGCCAGTAACGCCAGAATCATGGCGAGCAGAGCGCGTTGGGGCAGGGGACGGCGTATCAAGGCAATTGCTCCGCTTTTTTACGTAATGCAAGGATCGCATCGGGTGTTTGCAGGCCGAAACCAAGCAACGCCATATCGTCCACGACTAACAGCTGCCGGCTTTTCCCTGCGGGAGTTTGCACAATCCCCGGCAGTTTCCAGACGTTATCTTCACCTCCCAACGTTTTCACACCGTCTGCTGTCACCAGTATCAATTGCGGCTGGCTAGCAATAACGCCTTCCTGCGACATTGGCTGATAACGTTTGAAACCTTGCATCGCATTTTGCAAACCTGCGGCGTGAATGGCGGCATCTGCCGCCGTTTCTTGCCCGGCAGCCATGGCAGTCATGCCACCGTGACTCATGATAAACAGCACTTTCACCGGCAATGGTTTTTCCGGAATCAACGCCAGTTTGCTATGCACTTGCTTGCGCAAAGCATCGCCCTGAGCTGTTTTCCCCATCGCTTGCGCGACTGCGTCAATCTTCTCATCGATAGCATCCAGCGAATTACCCGCCGGAATAGTGACGACTTTGACGTGGCTGCTGGCGACTTGCTCAAGTGCGAGCGAAGGTTTGGCCTGTGCACTCGCGAGTACCAGCGTCGGGCGCATAGCCAGAATCCCTTCGGCATTAAGCTGGCGCATATATCCGACATCCGGCAGCTTTGTTGCAGCCTGCGGGTGCAGACTGGTGCTGTCCCGGGCGACCAGCTGGTCACCCGAACCTAGTGCAAAGGCAATTTCCGTAACATCGCCACCAATTGCCACCACTCGTTCATTGGCGCTCGCAATCACTGGCATTGCAAGCAGGGCAATTAACCAGCGTTTCATGCGGCCAGCCCTTTGCTTACCAATGCTTCCAACTGTGAGCGCCACTGCTGCTGCTCAGGCTCGCCTTCTGTACGTTGACCGTAAAGCTGCGCGATTTGCGTGCCGTCAGCCGCAAACAGTTCCAGGCTTGTCACGAAGCCATCGCCGCTTGGTTTACGCGTCACCCAGCTTTCAGCGATGGTGTCGCCCATCAAGTGCAGGGTGAATTGCGGGTTGAAGATGTTGATCCAGTTATCCATTGGCACAACTTTTTCCACCTTGCCGGTGAAAATCTGCACCGTGCCCTGGTTGCCGACGAAGATCATAATTTCATTTTGATCTTGTTTCGCCTGAGCGAGCAGTTGTGCCAGTGCGCTGTTATCAACCTGGCAGGCCAGGTCTTCAGCTACCAGACGGAACGCTTGTTGGCGAGTCAACTGGTGGCGTTTGAGTAGACCAAAGAACTGATGCACGTCGCGCAGGCTGCGCCATTCAGCATCAACCTGTTGGCCATCTACCGCTGGCGTCATCACGGTTTCTTCAGCGGCTTTCAGTTCAAGCGCCGGGTTATCGGCATAGATAAACTTCGCCAGCATATCGCCCCAGGCGGCGAAATCGGTGTTGTCGGTGGTGTACACCTTCAACAGCGCATCGCCCTGATGGTCAAAAAACTGAATGCTCTGGCGCTCGCCGCGAGCAGTTTCCTCACGAATATGGAATGCGAAAGCCCATTGATTGAGGAACAGACGCAAATCCAGCGCACGCGGGTTAAGAACCAGCCCTGCATGGCCATGAAGTTGTTGGTTCTCAAAACGTCCAACTTGTTCATGCACTGCATATTCGTTACGGCAAATGGACTTGATTTCGCCCACGTTTTCAAGGGCGGCGAGAATGTCGCGAACTTCACCTTTTAAGCGCCATGCATCATGCCCTACGCGAGCATGAGTCAGTTCGGCCTCGCTGATGTTCATCAGTTTTGCGATGTCGCGAGCATATTTTTTAGGGTGCTGTTGTTTGAGCTGCAACCAGTTTTCATAACGCTGAGTCATATTGCTTCCTTACCATTGATAACTAACGAAGATTTTGCCGTTACGGCCATCTTGTGGGAGCCCCTGTGGCGACCAGTATTCCTTATCAAAGGCGTTACCCAGTACCAGGGAAGTAGTTAGCCCGCGCAACTGCTGCTGGCCTGTATAGCTGACATAGAAATCGTTCACGCCGTAACCCGGCTGCGCGCTGTAGCTGCTGCTGATATGCGTTGAGCGTTCAGCAAAAGTGCCAACCCAACCTACGGAGAAGCCACTTTGTGCAACAGGAACATCGAGGATGCTGGTGACAGTGTCCGGGTTCAGGCTTGAAATCCAGTCGCCGGTGCCGGTGTCTTTACCACGGGTGCGGTTATAAGCCAGATCAAGGCTGAACCACGCGCTGGTGTACTTCGCCGTCATATCCCAACCCCAGATTTTGGCATCAGGAACGTTATAGGACATGGTGGTCGCTTTGGCGAAATCGACAGTGGTAGAAATGTAGTCTTTTGCTTTGGTATCGAAGTAGCTGGCTTTAAATTCGAGGCCATCATCCGCCAGCATCAAATCGTCGAAGCGCAGACCAAAACCGCCTTCCAGCGTTTCGTTAGTTTCCGGGCGCAGATTCGGGTTCGGAACCCAGTAGTTGGTGTAACGCGTACCGATAGAGAAGTGTTTCGCGTCGTTATACATTTCGCCCATGGTCGGGGCGCGGAACGCCTGCGCATAAGAACCAAACAGCATCAACCATTCGGTTGGTGTGATGGAAAGTGCGCCACGCGATGACCACTTATCGGCATTCACATCGTCATAGCCGTCGCTGCTGCCGCTGTAATTGTCATAACGCGTACCGGCTAACAGGGAAACAGGCAGGTCGCGCAGGGTGATTTCATCTTGCAACCAGCCGGAGCCGAAGTCGATGTTGGCCTGTGGGAAGCCCGTAGTGTTGCCGCCAGGTTTTTGATCCTGACGATAATACTCACCGCCGTAAGTCAGCAGGTGGGCTGCGAAACTGTCGGTAAATGCACGGCTGCGGTTTTCGACTTTTCCACCAGTGGTGGTTTGCTTGCGGAACTCAGCACCATCAGTTTGGCCCTGCGCGTTGATGCGCGCTTCAGACCAGTAGGCGGTGGCATCGGCATTTAGCCAATCGCTTTGGTCCGGCCCAATGTGGTATTTCAGCTGTGCGTCGCGCTGAATGGTCGAGCGGTCAACCATCGGGTTACTCGGGTCTGCATTCGTGGTTTGCGGGTTTTTAGGCTCCTGCGCGGCGTTATTGTAGTAACGCAAAGAGCCTGCAAGTGACTGCGCCGGGTCGATATACCAGGTGCCTTTAGTCAGGAAGTTACCGATGTTTTCGTCGTTTGGCGCAGTTTCGCCGTCGCTCTGACGAATGTCGCCACGGTCGCGACTCGACCACGCAACCAGTCCATCAAGGTCATCCGTGCGACCAAAGGCGCTGGCACCCATTCCGACACTGTGATCGCCCGTCGCACCGCTACCAAACACGCGGAAACCACTGTTCTGGCCTTCATACAGCAAATCGCTGGCATCGGCTGTTTCATAAGAAATCACGCCGCCGAGTGCACCGCTGCCGTACAGCAGAGCTGCCGGGCCGCGCACCACTTCGATACGCTTGATTAATGCCGGGTCAAGAAACGTGCTGTTTAGATGCCCGGTGTCCGTGCCCTGGCGTACGCCATCAACCAGCATCAACACGCCACGGCGATCGTAACCGCGCATGCTGACGTCCTGACCATTGGTGCGGCCAGTGCCGGAAAGGGTGATCCCAGGCACCCGGCGTAACATATCAGCGGCAGATGATGAGGTTTGGCTTTCAGGGGTAGTGGCGTCAATGACGGTGACCATCATTGGCGCTTCAAATGTGCTGCGTTGGTTGCCGGTGGCCACCACGGTCATTTGATCGTCTTTCGCGAAAGCGGGCAGGGCAGAAAAAACCGCAACAGTCAGTAATGACAGACGGAAGCCGACTGTGTGTAAAGCAGGCATGCGCAAATCTCCATAAGAAAATTTAAAAGCGCTGGCTGCCTGGGAAAAACCTGGGTGGCTTGCGTTTCTCCTTCATATTTCAAGCCGCATCTTTGTTGGCTGCGTCACTCACCCGAATCACTTACTTATGTAAGCTCATCGGGATTCGTTCCCTTGCCGCCGCGATGCAACTCGAACTATTTCGGAGAAATAATTTGGGTTGTATTTCGGTTCTGTTCCCCCTAAATAATTCGAGTTGTAGGAAGGCGAGTCGCCAACGCATCAACAACTTGAAGTATGAAAGGGATTTACTTGGTCAGGATTAGCTTCCCGGCCTGAGTTTGTCGTAAATGATACTGCTGGCCTTCGTGGACAATAACCACGCGTCCGTCAGGGCCGAGCAAAAGTTTGCTGTCTATCTGACGTGGGCCAGCCGCAGATTGCGGATTCGTAGGGGTGAATGCTTTATCCATGTTTCACTCTGTTTACAAATGACAATCAATGTAACAATGATAATAATTATCAATAAACTATGTTTCATCATCAAGTGTTATTTGTAAGAAATTTGTGAATGGATCAATTTTGAGCGGAAGAGGGGAAAAGGTCGGATGTCGCTTACGCTAATCCGACCTCGGAAATGCGGTTATAGGGCAGATGATTGTCATCCACCGAAAATTTAGAAACGGCTATCCGTTGCGTCTGCCAGCATATCGAGCAGCGTTTCGGTGTCTTCCCAGTTCAGGCAAGGGTCGGTAATTGATTGGCCGTACACCAGTGGCTGTCCGGCAACAATTTTCTGTGTGCCTTCACGAATGAAACTTTCAGCCATCACACCCGCAATTGCCCGCGAACCATTACGAATCTGGTTACAGACATCTTCACAAACTTCGAGCTGGCGACGGTGCTGCTTCTGGCAGTTGCCATGACTGAAATCGATCACTAGTTGTTCTGGCAAATCAAACTCATGCAGGCTGTCGCAGGCAGCGGCGATGTCGGCTGCGTGATAGTTCGGCTGTTTGCCGCCGCGCATGATGATATGGCCGTACGGGTTGCCGCTGGTTTGGTAAATGGTCATCTGGCCGTGTTTGTCCGGCGAAAGGAACATATGGCTGGCGCGGGCGGCACGAATCGCGTCTACCGCAATACGCGTGTTTCCATCGGTGCCATTTTTGAAGCCGACCGGGCATGAAAGGGCGGAGGCCATTTCACGGTGGATCTGGCTTTCGGTAGTGCGTGCGCCAATGGCACCCCAGCTAATCAAATCGGCAATATACTGGCCGATCACCATATCGAGGAATTCTGTTGCGGTCGGAACACCCAGTTCATTGACCTGCAACAACAGGCGGCGTGCCTGTTCGATGCCGTGGTTGACGCGGTAGCTGCCGTTTAAATCTGGATCGGAAATCAGTCCCTTCCAGCCCACTACGGTGCGCGGCTTTTCGAAATAGGTACGCATCACGATTTCAAGACGATGCTGGTGTTTCTCACGCGCAGTCTGCAATCGACGGGCGTAATCCATTGCCGCATCCAGATCATGAATGGAGCAAGGACCAACAATCACCAGCAGGCGATTATCTTCACCATTAAGGATTTTTTCGATACGACGGCGTGAGGCTGTTACGTTTTGCGCAACTTCCTGGGAAACAGCCAGACGCTGTGCCAGCTCCGCAGGTGTGACCAGACTATCGATGCGCGCGGTGCGCAATTCATCTGTTTTATTCATTGGGTGTCTCAAAAATTTTGTCTTCAGCTCGGCAGGAGTACCGGGAAGTGATGGCTGTCACGATAAACCAATCTATGTTGAATTCAACCGTAAAACTGAATCGTTACCACCAGATTGCGTACAGCCTGACATACAAAATTGAACTTGTGAACTAGTTTGTTAGTACATACGACGATTCAGTCCCATGATGTCCAGAATCTTGGTCGCCATTTCCTCAACCGAATAATTAGTGCTGTTCAGGTAGCGAATCTGGTTCTTGCGAAACAGTGCTTCGACTTCCGCCACTTCCAGACGGCACTGGCGCATCGAGGCATAACGGCTGTTTTCCCGGCGTTCTTCACGGATTGCCGCAAGGCGCTCCGGGTTGATCGTCAAACCAAAGAGCTTATGTTGCAAAGGCTTAAGTACCGCTGGCAGCTGAATGTTATCCATATCGTCGGCAATAAACGGGTAGTTTGCGGCGCGAATACCAAACTGCATAGCGAGGTACAAGCTGGTGGGTGTTTTTCCGCAGCGCGAAACACCCAGTAAAATCACCTGTGCCTGATCGAGGTTGCGCATTGAAATGCCGTCATCATGAGCGAGTGTGTAATCAATGGCGGCGATACGCGCATCATATTTGATTAAATTCCCGGGATTAAGACCGTGAGTTCGGTGAGCAATCGGCGTGGGTTCAAGTTTTAATTCTTGCTGCAAAGGGGCAACCAGCGCTTGCACAATATCCTGACAAAAACCTTCACTTTGCAAAATAATGTCGCGAATGACCGGTAAAACGATGGAGTAGAACACTAATGGGCGCACGCCAGATTGTTGATAAATGGCATTGATTTGTTCTTTCACCGCATTGGCCCGGCTTTCGTTTTCAACAAACGGCAGCGTGATGCTGTTAATGGCAACAGGAAACTGTGACATAACCGCGTGTCCAAGGACTTCGGCGGTAATTGCGGTGCCATCGGAGATATAAAAAACTTGCCTGTCTGCTGAGTTATCCATTTTTTTTCCTGAAATATTTCACATAGGCTGAAGCATAAATTAAAACCTTCCATTCTGGATCAATCTCATTTCATTTTTAAAACTGAAACGTAGTTTTTATTTTTAATGAAATGCCCGGTTCATTTTTACTTATCTCAATAAACCTTTATTAATATAGGGATTAAATTAAGAATCAACAAGTTAGGCAATATGTAAATATATCTGAAAAATTCAAATTTTTATTTTGCTTGAACGATTCACCTGTTTTATTCCCTCATCTAATTATGCCAATCTAAAAGGGAGGTAATGTATTTCTCATTCATATATCACAAAAGGATTGTTTCGATGTCCAACTCGTCACCGCTGGTGCTTTGGTACAACCAACTCGGCATGAATGATGTAGACAGGGTCGGGGGCAAAAATGCCTCTCTGGGTGAAATGATTACTAACCTTTCAGGTATGGGTGTTTCCGTGCCGAATGGTTTTGCCACCACGGCCGAAGCATTTAACTTGTTTCTTGACCAAAGTGGCGTGAACCAGCGTATCTATGAATTACTGGATAAAACGGATATTGATGATGTGACTGAGCTTGCCAAAGCCGGTGCCCAAATCCGCCAGTGGATAATTGATACGCCATTCCAGCCTGAGTTTGAAAAAGCCATCCATGATGCCTACGAACAGCTTTCTTCAGACGATGCAGATGCCTCTTTTGCCGTGCGTTCTTCTGCAACCGCCGAAGATATGCCCGATGCGTCGTTTGCCGGACAACAAGAAACTTTCCTCAACGTACAAGGTTATGACGCGGTGCTGGTTGCCGTGAAACACGTCTTTGCTTCCCTGTTTAACGACCGCGCTATTTCGTATCGCGTTCATCAGGGTTACGACCACCGTGGCGTTGCGCTCTCGGCTGGCGTGCAGCGCATGGTGCGTTCAGATCTCGCATCATCCGGTGTGCTGTTCTCCATCGACACTGAATCCGGTTTTGACCAGGTGGTGTTTATCACCTCCGCTTATGGCTTGGGTGAAATGGTGGTGCAGGGTGCTGTTAACCCTGACGAATTCTACGTTCATAAGCCTACGCTTGCTGCCGGCAAACCGTCGATTGTGCGCCGCAATATGGGCTCGAAGAAAATCCGCATGGTTTATGCTCCAAGCCAGGAGCATGGCAAGCAGGTGCGTATTGAAGATGTACCGCAAGCCGACCGCGACCAGTTCTCTATCACGCCTGAAGAGGTGCAGGAACTGGCGAAGCAGGCGGTGCAAATTGAGAAACACTACGGCCGCCCGATGGATATCGAATGGGCCAAAGATGGGCACACCGGCAAGCTGTTTATCGTCCAGGCTCGCCCGGAAACCGTGCGTTCTCAGGGTCAGGTGATGGAGCGTTACCAGCTGCATTCCCAGGGAAAAATCATTGCTGAAGGACGTGCCATCGGCCATCGCATCGGTGCCGGTCCGGTCAAAGTCATTCATGACATCAGTGAGATGAACCGCATTCAGCCAGGTGATGTTTTAGTCACCGACATGACTGACCCGGACTGGGAACCAATCATGAAAAAGGCGGCGGCAATTGTCACCAACCGCGGTGGGCGCACCTGTCACGCGGCGATTATCGCCCGTGAATTGGGTATTCCAGCGGTAGTGGGTTGCGGTGACGCGACAGAACGCCTGAGCGAAGACCAGAACGTGACGGTTTCCTGCGCCGAAGGGGATACCGGTTATGTCTACCAGGAACTGCTGGATTTCAGCATCAAAAGTTCTACGGTCGATACCATGCCGGATTTGCCGCTGAAAATCATGATGAACGTCGGTAACCCGGATCGCGCATTTGATTTTGCCTGCCTGCCGAACGAAGGCGTGGGGCTGGCGCGTCTGGAATTTATCATCAACCGCATGATTGGCGTGCACCCGCGTGCGCTGCTGGAATTTGAACAGCAAGAGCCTGCGTTGCAAAAAGAAATTAGCGATTTGATGAAAGGTTATGACGACCCGGTTGAATTTTACGTCGGTCGCCTGACGGAAGGGATTGCGACACTCGGCGCGGCATTCTGGCCGAAGCGCGTTATCGTGCGTCTTTCTGATTTTAAATCTAACGAATACGCCAACCTGGTGGGCGGCGAGCGTTACGAGCCGCATGAAGAAAACCCGATGCTTGGTTTCCGTGGCGCAGGCCGTTACGTGGCTGACAGCTTCCGCGACTGTTTCGCGCTGGAATGTGCTGCAATGAAACGGGTACGTAACGACATGGGCCTGACTAACGTCGAAGTAATGGTGCCGTTTGTGCGAACTGTGGCGCAGGCCAAAGCGGTGGTTGAAGAACTGGAACGCCAGGGGCTGAAACGCGGTGAGAACGGACTGAAAATTATCATGATGTGTGAGATCCCATCTAACGCCTTGCTGGCAGATGAGTTCCTGCAATATTTTGATGGTTTCTCCATTGGTTCAAACGACATGACTCAGCTGGCGCTGGGGCTGGACCGCGACTCTGGTGTGGTTTCTGAACTGTTTGACGAGCGCAACGACGCGGTGAAAGCACTGCTGTCGATGGCGATTAAAGCAGCGAAGAAGCAGGGTAAATATGTGGGTATTTGTGGCCAGGGCCCATCTGACCATGAAGATTTTGCTGCCTGGTTGATGGAAGAGGGGATCGATAGTCTTTCCCTGAACCCGGATACGGTGGTGCAAACCTGGTTAAGTCTGGCGGAATCTCAAAAATAATTAATATTCATCATAGTAAGGCTCCTCATTGCTGAGGAGCCTTTTTTATCATAATGCTTTCGGTGTCATTACTCCGGTAACTCCGCTTTCGCTCTGGAATTTACCCATTCGCAAATCACCCACAATACTGTTCATTCTCTCTTCGGTAAGTTTGTAATAGTGAATCGAAATAGCCGTAATGATGTAGAAAATTGCCGGTAGTACGGTAAACAGAATCAATACACCACGGACGGCTTCAGCTGATTGTTGCTCTACACCTGCCTGATAACCAAACCAGGCCAGACCCCATCCGGTTAATGCACCACCAATCGCCACACCTAATTTAATAATAAATATATTCGCCGCGACGTTCATTCCGGTAATTCGACGCTGAGTTTTCCATTCACCGTAGTTATTAGCATCGGTAATCATTGACCATTGCAGAGGGGCATTTATACCCTGCAATATATTAAGGGCAATATGCACGATGAATGCGGGCACCCAGTAGTTTGTCGGCAGTACGAGGAACAATAAACCGATTAATGCGCTTAACACGTTCACCCAAATGGAGGCGCGAATTTTACACATCCAGCTACCGAGATGCTTTGCAAATAAACTGCCGAATACGGCAGCGATAGTCGTGGCAAGCATGAACATCGAAATAATGCCACTGCCCTGATTAAGGATATATTGTACGAAATAGACCAGTAAACTCCCGCGAACGACGACACCGCACAACATCGCAAGGTTATAAACAGACAAAATACGCCACTGATCGTTTTTTAATAAAACTTTTACGTCGCGCATAATATTCAGGTTTTCTTCTTTCACTGGCGTAATTCGTTCGCGAGTAGTGAAAAAACAGACCAGGAACATGATACAGCCGATTACACCGAAGATGCCCATTGCCCACTGCATACCCGTAGCTCTGTCAGTTGGGGAGATGAAATCAGCCAGTGGCAGAATCAGCGCCGTACCCATCGCACCGCCGATTGGCGCAATGGCAAAACGCCATGATTGCAGGGAAAGATTTTCCTGAGGGTCAGAAGTAATCGCAGCACCTAATGAGCAATAAGGGATATTGATCGCGGTGTACATTAGCGTCATGAATATATACGCAAATACGGCGTAGACAATTTTACCGGTTTGCTCAAAATCAGGCGTTGAATAAACCAGCACACAGCTGACTGC
The DNA here is from genome assembly GCF_004366275.1 of Buttiauxella sp. BIGb0552. NCBI lineage: Bacteria > Pseudomonadati > Pseudomonadota > Gammaproteobacteria > Enterobacterales > Enterobacteriaceae > Buttiauxella > Buttiauxella sp. BIGb0552. The sequence goes on along the minus strand of NZ_SODY01000001.1, from coordinate 915,012 downwards.
AAACGGGATACAGATAATCAATAACCATGGGCGGAAGCGCCCCCAGCGGCTTTTTGTCTGGTCGGCAATCGCACCCATAATAGGGTCAGTAATCGCGTCCAGTACTCTGACGAGTAAAAATAGAGTCCCCATGACCGCAGGGGGTAAACCATAAATATTGGTATAAAAATAAGCGAGAATAGCAACGGAAGAGTCAAAGACAATGTGACTTGCCGCATCGCCCAGCCCAAAACCCAGTTTTTCTTTGATGGTAATTTTTTCAGTTAACACCGACATACATTCACCTTTATTAAGAGCCGGAATATGCCCTTAGTTATATGTGGTGAAAGTTAAGATGAGTATTGTAATTTTTTATTTGTGTTTTATGTTTCTTACCAACTGTGACGGAGTTATCTCTTATTTGATTCTCCTCGTCGTGAATAGGTTTTATTTCATGGATATTTTTGAAACCCATCACATTTATCACTTAAAACCAAAAAACGTAATCTTGCAGGTTATTCTGGCAATTGTTTGCACCCGCACTCATCACCCATATTGATGATTAAAAATCATCTCCGCGAACAGTGTCGCGGATGGCTGAACTCGAAAGGGGAATATTATGCCTGCAATTTATCAGGATGCTCGCCGCCCGGTAGATGAACGTGTCGCTGACCTGATGTCACGCATGACGCCGGAAGAAAAATTTGCCCAAATGCATGCGTACTGGCTGATTTTATCGAGCGATGGTAACCACCGGGAGCGCACAGATTTAAGCGATGAATTTTCAGGGGTGACAGAACAATCTGCACTTGCCGAACGGCTCAAACTGGGTGTGGGGCAAATTACCCGGCCACTGGGAACCCACATTGTTGATGCTAAAGAGGGCGTGCGTGCCGCTAACCGCTTACAGAAAACACTGGTAGAAGAAACGCGGCTGGGCATTCCGGCGCTGTTTCATGAAGAGTGTCTGGTGGGCCTATTGTGCAAAGATGCCACCTTATTTCCGTCATCACTTAACTATGGCTCGACGTGGGATTTGGATCTGATTGAGCGCGCGGCTGCTGCGATTGGCGAAGAAGCGCGTTCAACTGGCTGCCATCAGGGGTTGGCTCCGGTGCTGGATGTTTCGCGCGATGTACGTTGGGGGCGCACGGAAGAGACATTCGGTGAAGACCCGTGGCTTGTGGGCATGATGGCGACACATTACGTCAAAGGTTTGCAGGGTGAAAAACGCTCTGTGCTCGCCACGCTCAAACATTATGTTGGTCACTCATTTAGCGAAGGTGCGCGCAATCACGCCCCGGTTCACCTGGGTTTTTGCGAGCTAAACGATACCTTCCTGCTGCCATTTGAGATGGCGGTGAAGCTCGCAAATGCCGGTTCGGTCATGCCGGCTTATCACGATATTGATAATCAGCCAGGGCATTCTGACGAATTCTTAATGACCACAATTTTGCGCGAGCAATGGGGCTTTGACGGCCTGATTGTGGCGGATTACGGCGGTGTGAGTCTGTTGCATCAACATCATGGTATTTCACATGATGCAGCGGAATCTGCGGCGCTGGCGTTTAATGCCGGTCTGGATGTGGAATTACCAAAAGATGATTGCGCGCGCCATCTCTCTGAAGCGGTAGAACGCGGCCTCATCACGATGCAAAAAATCGATGAGATTGTCTCTCGCGTACTAAAAGAGAAGTTCCGGCTGGGCTTATTTGAGCACCCTTATCGCGATGAAAACGGTGTCGTGCTGCAAAGTGAATCTACCGTACAGATTGCGCGTGAGGTGGCGACACGTTCAATCACGATGCTTGAAAACGACGGCATATTACCGTTGAAAGGGTACCCGCGCGTGGCGGTGATTGGCCCGACGGCTGATGACCCGCTCGCGCTGCTGAGCGGCTATAGCTTCCCGGTGCATCTGATTATCAGCGATATGCTTGAACAAACATCGCAAGTCACCACGCCATTAGACGCCCTTCAACGGCAACTTGGTCGCGATAACGTGCGTTATGCCAAAGGCTGCCACATCATCGAAAAACGCATGGCTGGCGCGCCAGTTTTCCCCGGTGACAGCGGTGGAAAACCGATGCAAGCCTCTCCGGTTTCACATGATACCTCGCTGATTCCGGACGCCGTGAAAACCGCTGATCAAAGCGATGTTGTGGTGCTGTGCGTGGGAGATTTATCCGGCTTATTCCAGAGCGGAACAGTCGGCGAAGGTTCAGATACTGACAGCCTGGAACTACCGGGCGTGCAGCAACAACTACTCGATGCATTGGTTGCTACCGGCAAACCGGTGATCGTGGTGATGACTGGAGGGCGCCCGTACAACTTAGGCGGCCAGGAAGATAACGTTGCTGCGCTATTGATGGCCTGGGCTCCAGGGCAAGAGGGCGGCCATGCAATTGCCGATATTATTACCGGGCGTGCAGAACCTGGCGGCCGCCTGGTGGTGTCCATTCCTAAAAGCGCCGGGGCAATGCCGTATTACTACAACCATAAACTGAAGAGTGGTGGTACGCCATTTGCCTTCCACTTTGGCGCCCGATACCCGTTCGGTTTCGGTAAAACATGGGCTGAATTCAGTTATGGGGCGCTGCAAATTGCCAGTAATGAGATTCCCAATGAGAACGGTGTGGTGAGTGCGAGTATTACCGTCAGCAACAGCGGAACGGTAGCAGGCAGCGAAGTAGTCCAGCTATATGTTCATGACAAAGTGGCGTCAATGGTGCGCCCTGTTCAGGAACTCAAAGCGTTCCAGCGCGTGCATCTTGAGCCGAGTAGCAGCGCACGACTCACGTTTAACATTCCAACCGATATGCTGAATTTCACCCGCCGCAATGGGGAGCGTGTTGTCGAACCAGGCGAATTTGAAATCCGCGTAGGCGCATCAAGTGGCGATATCAGAAGCACGGGCGTTGTGCGGGTGACCGGCGATACGCGGGTTATTAACGGCAAGTGGCGGATGGTGAGTCGTTGCGAGGTTTTAAATTATCCCGAAATTAATGCATGCCCTAAATAATTCGAGCCTTAAATAATGCATGCCCTAAATAATTCGGGCTACAGCAACGCGGCAAGGGAGGTCATCCCCAGGAGCTTACTTTAGTAAGTGACTGGGGTGAGCGAGTGTAGCCAACGCTGCTGTAGCGCGAAGTATGACGGGCAAAACGGCACGCAAAAAAAAGCCCATCGAAGATGGGCAAAGACTACACACAGCAATTCGTTGTTTCACTCAGGGGATTTCCATGCTTATAAATCAATGTGTTGATTCATAGCCGTGAAGTAATAGTAGGCATCTCATCCTGGAGCGTCACTCGGATTCGTCTCAATAGTTAATAGAAAGTAAACGGTTGGGGTCACATTACGGGATGTTTGATGCATCAAGGAGTTCTGGGGAGGGATTCAAGCCTGAAATTGATAAGTAGTGTTAATCAGTTTGGTTATGTTGCTCCTACAACTGTAGGAGCAACATTCGTTTTAGGTGGTGTACTTATTCGTGCTCTTCAAGGACTTCGACGACTTCATTCGGGTCATCCTGCGGCGCTGGTGCCTCATGCATCCATACCGAAATCAAACGGTAAGAGACTGCAAGTAGAACTGGCCCGATAAACAAGCCAATCATGCCAAAGGCAATCAACCCACCGATAACGCCGGAAAGAATCAGGATCATCGGCAAGTCCGCACCCATACGAATCAGTACCGGACGGATAAAGTTATCCATCGTGCCGACTACGCAACTCCATACCAGCAGCACCGTGCCCCAGGTGTTATCACCAGTCCAGTACAACCAGGCGATTGACGGCACCAGCACCAGCAATGGGCCGATTTGCACCAGGCAACATAACATCATCACTACGGTTAGCAGTGTCGCATTTGGGATACCGGAGATGGCAAGCCCCACGCCACCTAAAACCGACTGAACCAGTGCGGTGACAACTACACCAAGTGCTACAGCGCGAATCGCTTGCCCTGCAAGTAGTACAGCGGCATCACCACGCGTTCCCGCGAGGCGGAATGCAAAGTGGCGAATCCCATTGCCTAGCGTTTCACCTTTCGCATACAGCAGCACACTAAACAGCAGCATCAGACCACAATGCATCAGGAAACTGCCTACGTGTATCGCCTGGCCCAGGAACCAGGTTGTTGTGGTGCCGATATATGGACGCACTTTCGCCATAATGGCACTACCACCACTCTCGACCAGTGTATTCCAGCCTGCGTAGAGTTTGTCGCCAATAAGCGGAATGGTATTAAGCCACTCAAACTTCGGTAACTCCATATTGCCTTTGGTGGCCCAATCAATAACCGGGCCGCTGTTATCCACCAAGCTGTTCACCAGCAACGCCACCGGAATAACAAACAACATCAACAGCAATAGCGTCATCACCAGAACGGCGAGCGAGCGTTTTCCCCACAATAATTTCTGAACTTTGAGCATCAGTGGCCAGGTGGCGAGCACAATTGTACCTGCCCAGGCAAAACCAAGAACAAATGGGCGGACTATCCACAAACAGGCGATGATCATCACCGAGATAAACAACACCGACAGCAGGATTTGTAGCAGATCCTTTGGCTGACTCACTTTAACCATAGATAAAATCCCTTAATTACTGATAACGGGCAAAACGCCACGTTAAAACCGCGAAGCGGATGTGTTAATGATGATGTATTTCCTCGATTTTGGACAGGTACAAAACAGACGGGAATGTCTGAATAAAATGTGTTAAAAACGAATACCCGTCATAATTCGAGCCGCAGGTGTGTTGACTGCACCCGTGTGCCCCAGTCACATAGCATTCTATGCTCCTGGGGACTTACGGCCTTGTCGCCTTCCCGCAACTCGAATTATTTAGGGTATTAGAATTAATAAACGCAAACGATAACTCACAACTCTTACAACGTCAGGCAGGGTCGGAAAGTCAATGATCCCACAAATTTCTCAGGCACCAGGACTCGTTCAATTGGTGCTCAATTTTTTGCAGGCACTGGAACAACAAGGTTTTACCGGCGATACCGCCACCAGCTACGCTGACAGGCTTACCATGGCCACTGACAACAGTATTTATCAGCTGTTGCCAGATGCGGTGTTATTCCCTCGTTCTACAGCAGACGTGGCATTACTTGCCAGACTGGCCTCTGAAGAACGCTTCAAAACTCTGGTCTTCACACCACGCGGTGGCGGCACCGGCACTAACGGTCAGTCTTTGAACAAAGGCATCGTTGTCGATATGTCGCGCTATATGAATCGCATCATTGAAATTAACCCCGAGCAGGGTTGGGTGCGGGTCGAAGCGGGCGTGATTAAAGATCAGCTCAACCAATACCTGAAGCCGTACGGTTATTTTTTCGCACCGGAACTTTCCACCAGTAACCGCGCCACGCTCGGCGGGATGATAAATACCGATGCTTCAGGGCAAGGTTCGTTGGTTTACGGCAAAACGTCTGACCACGTTATGGGCGTTCGTGCTGTGTTGTTGGGAGGCGATATTCTCGACACGCACCCGATGGCGACAATGCTTGCTGAAGAAATGGGGCGCGATGAAAGCCCAACCGGCAGGATTTATAGCACGGTGCTTGAGCGTTGCCGCGAACATCGCCAGTTGATTATCGATAAATTCCCGAAACTTAACCGCTTCCTGACCGGCTACGATCTGCGCCACGTCTTCAACGACGATCTTTCGCAGTTCGACCTGACACGTATTCTTTGCGGCTCAGAAGGCACACTGGCGTTTATTACCGAGGCGAAACTGGATATCACGCGTCTGCCAAAAGTGCGTCGCCTGGTGAATATCAAGTACGACTCCTTCGACTCTGCGCTGCGTAACGCGCCGTTTATGGTAGAAGCCCGTGCGCTCTCCGTCGAAACCGTCGATTCAAAAGTCCTGAACCTGGCGCGTGAGGATATTGTTTGGCATTCGGTCAGTGAATTAATCACCGACGTTCCTGGCAAAGAGATGCTGGGTCTGAATATCGTGGAGTTTGCCGGTGATGACCTCGAGCTCATCGAAGGTCAGGTTGCTTCACTATGTGAGCGTCTCGACTCGCTGATTTCACAAGGCGAAGGCGGCGTTATCGGCTGGCAGGTTTGTAGCGAACTGGCAGGCATTGAGCGCATTTATAATATGCGCAAAAAAGCCGTTGGCCTGCTGGGTAACGCGAAAGGGCAGGCAAAACCCATCCCGTTTGCGGAGGATACCTGTGTACCGCCGCAACATTTGGCCGATTACATCACTGAGTTCCGCGCGTTGCTTGATAGCCATAACCTGAGTTACGGCATGTTCGGCCATGTCGATGCGGGCGTTTTACACGTGCGTCCTGCGTTGGATATGACTGACCCGCATCAGGAAGTGCTGATGAAGCGCATTTCTGACGATGTGGTTGCGCTCACCGCGAAATATGGCGGTTTGTTGTGGGGCGAACACGGTAAAGGTTTCCGTGCCGAATACAGCCCGGCATTCTTTGGCGAAACGTTGTATGAAGAGTTACGCCGTATTAAAGCGGTATTCGACCCGAACAACCGCCTGAACCCTGGGAAAATCTGCCCGCCGTTAGGTGTGGATGACCCAATGATGCAGGTCGATGCTGTGAAGCGCGGTACTTTCGACAGGCAAATCCCGATTGCGGTGCGCACCTCATGGCGCGGTGCAATGGAGTGTAACGGCAATGGTCTGTGCTTTAACTTCGATGTGAAAAGCCCGATGTGCCCGTCGATGAAAATCACCAGCAACCGTATTCACTCGCCAAAAGGGCGGGCGACGTTAATTCGTGAATGGTTGCGTTTGCTTGCCGATCGTGGCGTTGACCCGGATGCACTCGAAAAACAGATGCCGGAAAAACGCGCCAGCCTGCGTACGCTTATCGAACGTACACGTAATACCTGGCATGCCCGTAAAGGCGAATATGATTTCTCTCATGAAGTGAAAGAGGCGATGTCGGGTTGTTTGGCCTGCAAAGCGTGTTCAACGCAATGCCCAATTAAAATCGACGTGCCGGAATTCCGCTCTCGCTTCTTGCAGCTGTATCACACCCGCTATTTGCGGCCGGTGCGCGACCATTTGGTGGCAACCGTCGAAAGCTACGCACCGTTAATGGCGCGTGCGCCAAAGACCTTCAACTTCTTTATGAGTCAGCCGTGGGTACGCAATCTATCTGCTAAACATATCGGCATGATCGATCTCCCAATGCTCTCAACGCCATCGTTGCAACAGCAGTTAGTAGGGCACACCTCAGCAAATACCACACTTGAACAGCTTGAGAGCTACAGCGCTGAGCAGAAAGCTAAAACGGTGCTGGTAGTGCAAGACCCGTTTACCAGTTACTACGATGCGCAAGTAGTGGCGGATTTTGTACGTCTGGTGACAAAGCTGGGATACGAGTCGGTGGTGCTGCCGTTTTCACCCAATGGTAAAGCGCAGCATATCAAAGGCTTTCTGCAAAAATTTGCCCGTACCGCACGTAAAACCTCTGAATTCCTCAACCGCATTGCGAAATTGGGAATGCCAATGGTGGGGGTCGACCCGGCTCTGGTGCTCTGCTATCGCGACGAATATAAGCAGACGCTCGGTGAAGAACGCGGTGATTTCCACGTTCAACTGGTGCATGAATGGTTGCCTGCTGTGTTGGAAAACCGTGAAATGACAAGCGTTGGTGGTGAGTCGTGGTATCTGTTTGGTCACTGTACCGAAGTCACCGCGCTACCTACTGCGCCAAACCAGTGGGCGGCGATATTTGCACGCCTGGGCGCAAAACTTGAAAACGTCAGCGTTGGCTGTTGCGGCATGGCGGGAACCTATGGGCATGAAGTCAAAAACCATGCGAATTCCCTGGGGATTTACGAGCTGTCCTGGCATCAAGCAATGCAACGCTTACCGCGCCAACGCTGCCTGGCAACCGGCTATTCTTGCCGCAGCCAGGTCAAACGTGTGGAAGGCAACGGTGTTCGCCATCCGCTACAGGCACTACTGGAGATTATGGGATGATCTGGCGACGTGAAGTAAACCTGGATGCGCTTAATAAAATGGGCGCCGACAATATGGTGGAGCATGTGGGTATCGTATTTACCCGCATCACAGAAACCGAGCTGGAAGCCACTATGCCGGTTGATAACCGCACTCGCCAGCCATTTGGCCTGTTGCACGGCGGTGCGTCAGTGGTGTTAGCTGAAACACTCGGTTCTGTGGCCGGGTACTTGTGTACCGAAGGCGAGCAGAAAATTGTCGGGCTTGAGGTTAATGCCAACCATCTGCGTTCCGCGCGTGAAGGTATCGTGCGTGGTGTTTGTACTGCAGTGCATGTTGGGCGCAGGCACCAGGTCTGGCAAATCGAAATCAGCGACGAGCAAGGGCGGCTTTGTTGCACATCGCGCTTAACAACCGCGGTGGTGTGATAAATAGCCTGATCCTGGAATTATTTAAAAATAAATAATAATGGCGGTGGGATATTATCCCGCCGCTTTTTATTTACATCCTGAAATGAATAACCATGTTTTTCTGTATTTATTGAGTGATCCACTTCACCTTTCCCCATTAGTTGCCGAAATTTGTTATTCCCTTTTGCGGTTTATTGTCAGCATGGCGGTAATTCTTCAGGAGGCACAATGGAAAAGGAACGCATTATTCAGGAATTTGTTCCTGGAAAACAGGTAACACTGGCGCATTTAATTGCCCACCCAGGCGAAGAACTGGCAAAGAAAATAGGTGTGCCCGGCGCTGAAGCCATTGGCATTATGACGCTGACTCCCGGTGAAACGGCAATGATAGCAGGTGATCTCGCCACAAAAGCCGCCAGCGTACAAATAGGTTTTCTGGACAGATTTAGCGGCGCACTGGTGGTTTACGGTTCGGTCGGATCGGTAGAAGAAGCATTACAACAAACGATTACCGGCCTGAGCAGCATTCTTAGCTATACCGTCTGTACCATGACGCGGAGCTAGGCCTGATGAAACGCATCGTTTTTGTCGGCACCGTGGGCGCGGGAAAAACAACGCTGTTTAACGCATTACAGGGAAATTATTCACTGGCGCGAAAAACTCAGTCGGTTGAATTTAGCGATGCAGGGAATATTGATACGCCGGGGGAATTTATCAGTCACCCACGTTTATATTGTGCATTAATAAATACCCTGATTGATGCGGATTTATTGATATATGTCCATGCTGCCAATGATTCGCAGTGCCGTATTCCCGCCGGTTTACTGGATATTTACCCGCACCTGCAACAGGTTGCGGTAATAAGCAAAATTGATTTGCCCGATGCAAATATTGCCCAAACGCAGGCGATGTTAATTGACTCAGGATTTACGTCGCCAATATTTGCACTGAACAGCCTGGATGCTGAGAGCGTCAGGCAACTTGAGGATTATCTGGCCGAAGTCGCAGGCCTGAAGGAACCTGTTCAATGAAAAAGCTGATTACTGCAAACGATGTTCGTGAAGCCCAGACTCGTGGCCTTAAAACTATCGCTTTCGTGCTAAAAGAGTCGATTGTCACGCCCGAAGCCCGCGTGGTTGCCGACCAACTCGAGATAACCTTAGTCGAAGAGGGGGCGAGCCCGGTGGCAGCAGACAATACGCCGCCTCGTTCTGAACGCCAGCGTATTCGTGAAGAAATCATCTCTCAGTTACCTGAAGGCAAGTTCACGGAAAGCCTGATGGCACAACTCATCGATAAAGTTGAGCAAGAACAGAAACAGAAAACCCGTTCGAGCACCGGAATGCAGCCCAGCTTCAACGCTGTCACAGGTAAGGGCGGAATTAAAGTCATTGATGGCAGCTCGGTAAAGTTTGGTCGTTTCGATGGTGCGCAAGAGCCGTGCGTTGGGCTAACTGATCTGGTGACAGGCGCAGATGGCAGCAGCATGGCCGCGGGTTTTATGCAGTGGGAAAACGGCTTTTTCCCCTGGACACTGAATTACGACGAAATCGATATGGTACTGGAAGGGGAATTACATATTCGCCACGAAGGCGAAACGCTTATCGGCAAAGCCGGGGATGTGATGTTTATCCCGAAAGGCTCCAGTATTGAATTTGGCACCCCAGGGCACGTTCGTTTTCTTTATGTTGCCTGGCCTGCCAACTGGCAGGAATGCTAAGGCGAGGCGCGTATGAGCACCTTCATCACCGAAGACTGGCTGCGGGCAAACCATACCCTCAGCGAAGGGAGCGAAATTCGTCTACCTGCTGACAGCCGTATGACGCCATCTGCCCGTGAGTTGATTGACGCTCGCCATTTACTGGTGAAATTCCAGGATGACGACGGTCGGCTGTTTGTTGAAGCGCAGGAGCAGTTACAGCCAGTTCATGGCTTGACGAGTGAGGCAGTCGCGCAGGTAGCCCATTGTGAACTGTGCCAGCAGCAAGTGAAGGAAAAACCAGACACGCTAACTCATCTCAATGCGCAGGTATTTGTGGCGAAAAACGATCCTCGCCTGGCGTTTCGCGCAAGCCTTGATAGCGCCATTGCTACTGCGGTGTGGCTACAAACTGAGTTTGATAAAACCGCGGCACTTTGGCTTGCAGATATCCGATCTTTGCTTGGGAATATCATGCGTGCTGATGCTCTGGATCAGGCGCTACCAGAACAGCAAATCGTTGGGTTATCGGCTGACGATTTACATCGGTTATCTCATCAACCGCTGAAATATCTGGGGCATGATCATCTGGTGCCAGATGCGGCTCACGGGCGTGATGTGGCATTGCTCAACCTTCTGCGTACCAAGATCCGTGAAACCGAAATTTGTGCCGCAACGGTGTTTATCGGTGTGGATTATCACGTACAAAAAGCTGATTTGTTGCAGGCGCTGAATCGCCTCTCGAGTGCTGTTTATGTACTGATGATCTTGTGCCTGAAAAAAGAGTGGCCGGATGCATCTGCGCTACAACGGCGCCTGGCAGGAGGCCAACATGCTGCTTGATCGCTGTCGCCGCCAGGCCCAAAACCAGCCACGCCGGGTTGTTTTCCCGGATGCGAAGGATGCTCGCGTTATAGAAGCGGCGCATTACATGCAACATCATGGCCTGGCACAACCCATCATCCTGGCCAATCCGTTTGCCTTACGCCATTTCGCCCTCGCGGCGGGGCTGCCGCTCGATGGGCTACATATTATTGATCCGGCAACATCACATGACTGGCTGGTGCAATTTCATCAGCAGCTTTCTCAGCGCCTGGGGGACAAAACTCCGGATGATGCAACAGAACGCTTGCGTGACCCTCTCTGGTTTGCCGCCGCAATGGTTAAAGCCGGGAAAGCTGATGTGTGTATTGCGGGGAATATTTCATCAACTGCAGCTGTTTTGCGTGCTGGGTTAAAAGTCATTGGACTACAACCGGGCGTTAAAACGCTTTCCTCACTGTTTCTGATGCTGCCACCCGAAGGGGAGCGGATTCTTGGATTTGCTGACTGCAGCGTAGTGCCACAACCAACCGCGGTGCAGCTTGCTGATATTGCTATCAGTAGTGCGCAAAGCTGGCAGGCCATTACCGGGCAACCCGCTCGCGTCGCCATGTTGTCATTTTCTACCAACGGTAGTGCCAGGCACCCTTGTGTCGCCACCGTTCAACAGGCAACAGACATCGTGCGTGAACGAGCACCTGAACTGTGTGTGGATGGTGAATTGCAATTCGATGCGGCCTTTGTTCCCCAGGTTGCTGCGCAAAAAGCGCCTGAAAGTGTGCTGGCAGGGCAGGCGAATGTGTTGGTATTCCCGTCGCTTGAGGCAGGCAATATCGGCTACAAGATTGCACAACGGTTGGGAGGGTTTCGCGCTCTCGGCCCGTTGATTCAGGGGTTAAGCGCGCCCTTGCACGATCTTTCCCGTGGATGCAGTACCCGTGAAATTATTGAGTTGGTGCTGGTGGCACAAACCACCCTCACCCCAACCATCTCCCTCAGGGAGAGGGCAAACAGTGAAGCTGGATAAAACTAGATTTTTAACCGAGTGAGAGGAAATAAATCATGGAAGCACTAGGACTGATCGAAACCAGAGGTTTGGTAGCAGTGATTGAAGCATCGGATGCGATGGTCAAAGCGGCTCGCGTCAAACTGGTTGGCGTAAAACAAATCGGCGGCGGGCTGGTAACAGCAATGGTTCGTGGTGATGTGGCGGCCTGTAAAGCGGCAACCGATGCCGGAGCTGCTGCAGCCCAACGCATTGGCGAATTGGTTTCCGTTCACGTCATCCCACGTCCACATGGCGATTTGGAAGAAGTGTTCCCGATAGGCCTGGGTAGCGACAAGACTATCGATTGATAGCCGGTGACGTCACCCCGGACGTCACCTTTCTTTAATTCAGTAATCTGGCAGCCTCAGGGCGGCACGGGATAGCTGTACCTGAATTTTGTCCGGAGGCGAGCATGAAGCTGGCAATGGTCATTGGTCAAATCGTTTGCACAGTCCGCCATAGCGGACTTGAACACGACAAGTTGCTGATGGTGGAGATGATAAACCGTCAGGGTGAGCCGAGCGGCGAGTGCGCAATAGCCACCGACAGCATTGGTGCCGGAAACGGCGAGTGGGTGTTGCTGGTGGGCGGTAGTTCCGCTCGCCGTGCGCATCATAGTGAAGCCTCTCCGGTCGACATGTGCGTGATAGGCATTGTCGATGAAGTGGTCATGGACAGAGAAATCATCTTCCATAAATAGTGAGGATTGAACGACATGGACAGGCAACAAATTGAGCAGGTGGTGAAAGCCGTGCTGGCAGGAATGGCCGCTAACTCAGCGCCAGAACCTGTTACCCCACCTTGCGGTGCAGGCGTTTTTGCCTCACTGGATGACGCCGTTCAGGCAGCCAGTGTCGCACAAAAAGCCTTAACCAGCGTGGCGATGCGCCAGAAAGCCGTTGCGGCAATTCGCCTGGCGGGCGAACAACATGCGCAACAGCTTGCCGAAATGGCTGTCGCGGAAACCGGAATGGGCCGTGTTGCAGATAAATGCGCCAAGAATATTGCTCAGGCTCGTGGTACTCCGGGCGTTGAGTGCCTGACCCCTCAAGTGTTAACGGGTGATAACGGCCTGACACTCATTGAGAATGCACCGTGGGGCGTGGTGGCCTCGGTTACACCTTCTACTAATCCTGCGGCGACCGTCATCAACAACGCCATCAGCATGATTTCAGCCGGAAATAGCGTGGTATTTGCTCCACATCCGGCGGCAAAAAAAGTCTCGCAGCAAACTATCACCTGGCTTAACGAAGCCATCGTTGCGGCAGGTGGCCCAGCAAATTTACTGGTGACGGTGCTTAATCCTGATATCGAAACCGCGCAGCGATTATTTAAATATCCCAGCATTGGTTTATTGGTGGTGACAGGCGGTGAAGCGGTGGTAGAAGCTGCACGCAAACACACCAACAAACGTTTAATTGCAGCGGGGGCGGGTAATCCACCGGTCGTAGTGGATGAAACTGCCGACATTCCTCGCGCCGCAAAAGCCATCGTGCAGGGCGCTTCATTCGATAACAACATCATCTGCGCTGACGAGAAAGTGCTGATTGTGGTGGAAAGCGTGGCCGACGCCCTGCTTGAAGAAATGCAGCGCAATCACGCAGTTTTACTCAGTGATGCACAGGGCGAAAAACTGCTACCAGTGCTACTGAAAAATGTTGATGAACAAGGTAAAGGGCAAGTCTGCCGTGACTGGGTCGGGCGTGATGCTGCCAAAATTGCCGCAGCTATCGACCTCAACATTGCCTCTGAAACACGCTTGCTGCTGGTACAAACCACTGCGCGTCATCCGTTTGCTGTAACAGAGATGATGATGCCCGTGTTGCCGATGATCCGCGTGGCAAACGTCAGCGAAGCCATTGCGCTTGCGGTGAAACTGGAAGGTGGCTGCCATCACACCGCCGCCATGCACTCACGCAATATCGACAATATGAATGCCATGGCGAACGCCATCGACACCAGTATTTTCGTCAAGAACGGCCCTTGTATTGCCGGACTGGGATTGGGTGGCGAGGGCTGGACTTCCATGACCATCACCACGCCAACCGGTGAGGGTGTGACATCAGCCAGAACCTTTGTGCGCCTGCGTCGTTGCGTACTGGTAGATGGATTCCGCATCGTTTAAGGAGGCAGTAATGGCACGCACGGAGCAAACCTGGCTCAACGACCGTTTAAGCAACGCGTCTTTGCTGTGTAACGGGCAACCGCAAACGGTACAGCAACCGCTGTGGCTGGGTATCGATCTTGGCACTTGCGATGTGGTGTCGCTCGTTGTCGATAACGACTGCCAGCCCGTTGCCGTTTGCCTTGACTGGGCCGATGTAGTTCGTGACGGCGTGGTGTGGGATTTCTTTGGTGCGGTGCAGATAGTGCGCCGCCACCTCGACACGCTGGAGCAGCAACTGGGCTTTCGGTTTAGCCATGCCGCGACCTCATTCCCGCCGGGAACAGACCCGCGAATTTCGGTCAACGTGCTGGAGTCTGCGGGGCTTGAAGTGAGCCGTGTGCTGGATGAACCGACAGCCGTTGCGGATATGTTGCAGCTCGATAAAGCAGCAGTGGTGGATATTGGCGGTGGCACAACCGGCATTGCAGTTGTGTCACAAGGGCAAGTGATTTACTCCGGGGATGAAGCGACTGGTGGGCACCATATTTCCCTCACGCTCGCAGGTAATCAACGCATTGCACTGGAAGACGCCGAACAAATGAAGCGCAATAGCGACGCCAGCCTCTGGCCGGTGGTTCGTCCGGTTTACGAAAAAATGGCAGACATTGTTGCTCGCCACATTGAAGGTTACGACGTCGAACAACTCTGGCTGGCGGGTGGTTCTTGTATGCAACCGGGTGTTGCAGAATTATTCCGCCAACGTTTTCCAGGTATCACCGTTCAGCTTCCTCCTCATTCTATTTTTATGACGCCATTAGCCATCGCGGTGTGCGGCATGGCACAAGTGGAGGGTGCTCATGCACAGTGAAGAAATGCAATCCGCGCTATATCAGGCGCTGGACATGATGAATGCTCGCAACGTGCGTGAATTTGCTGTTCCGCCCGCCACGTTTATGGGGCCGGGGGCGGTGGTGCGTTGTGGTGAAGCGCTGCGCGAGCGCGGTATTAATCGCCCTCTGGTGATGGTCGATGCCATGTTACACCGTGCTGGAATGACTGATGTTCTGGAACGTAATCTGAAACATAGCGGCATCGCATATGAAATCTGGTCTTGCCCGTCGGGTGAGCCTATCGACAGTGATATAGGTGCGGCGGTTGAACAAATCAGCCGCTGCCAGTGTGATGGCATTGTCGCACTAGGTGGCGGTTCCGTTCTGGATGCTGCAAAAGTGGTCGCCGTTATTGCTACTAATCCTGAGCTCCCCCTTGAAAGTCTTGTCGCCGGAACACGCCTCAATCGCCGTCTGCCGTTTATCGCTATTCCAACTACATCGGGAACAGGCTCGGAGGCCACCAATGTTGCGGTGATTATTGCGGCACAAACTCACCGTAAACAGGTGCTGGTTCACGCCATGCTGATCCCAGACTTAGCGATTATTGATGCTTGCCTGACGCTTGGTGTCCCGCCACATATTACCGCCGCAACAGGAATCGACGCCTTAACCCACGCTATTGAAGCCTACGTAGCAAGTAATGGTACGCCGCTGACTCGTGGGCTTGCGTATCGCGCGATTAACAGCATCTGTCAGGCGTTACCGCAAGCTGTTGGGCAGGGGCATGATTTGGTGGCGCGTGAAGCGATGATGCTTGCGTCTTACATGGCGGGAATGGCGTTTTCTAATGCGGGACTAGGGTTATGCCACGCGACGGCTCACCAGATTGGCGCGGCATACGGCATTCCACATGGCAAGGCAAACGCCATCATGTTGCCCGCAGTCATGAAGTTTAATCAGTTAGTTTGCAAAACAGCGTATAGCGAAATTGGCCACGCGTTGACGGGGAAATGTTGTGCGCCAAGCGAGAGTATCGCTTTTGTAGAACACCTGATTGATGAACTTGAACTTGGCAGCGGCTTACGCGCCGCTGGTGGGCGTGATGCCGATTTTGCCGGTTTTGCCCACGCAGCCATGAGCGACATTTGCATTACCACCAATCCACGCACTGTGACGGAAGCCCAGATTATCACGCTGTATCAGGACGCCTGAACGGACATTACACCCGCCTGCCCGCAGGCGACGAAGGAGAAGGGATATGGGTATTAACGACATTATCATGTACATCATGATGATTTTTATGCTGATTGCCGCTGTTGACCGGGTGTTTACTCAGTTTGGCGGGTCAGAAAAAATCCTCGGTTTCGTCGGGCTTGGCAAACTCGGCAAAAGCATTTCCGGTTCTGGCAGCCAGTTTGAAGAGGGCTTCATGGCAATGGGCGCGCTGGGATTAGCGATGGTCGGGATGACTGCGCTGGCCCCGGTTCTGGCTTACCTGCTTGGCCCGGTGATTATCCCGCTCTATGAAATGCTCGGCGCGAACCCTTCGATGTTCGCCGGAACACTGCTGGCTTGTGATATGGGCGGTTTCTTCCTCGCCAAAGAACTGGCCGGTGGCGATGTAGCAGCCTGGCTATACTCTGGGCTTATCCTCGGTTCAATGATGGGGCCAACCATCGTGTTCTCAATCCCTGTAGCACTGGGCATTATTGAACCTTCCGACCGGCGTTATCTGGCGCTGGGCGTGCTGGCGGGGATTGTGACGATCCCAATTGGTTGTATTGCCGGTGGCCTGGTGGCGATGTATTCCGGTGTAGAAGTGAACGGGCAGCCGATTGAATTCACTATGAGCCTGATTCTGCTCAATATGATCCCGGTACTGATCGTGGCAGTTCTGGTGGCATTGGGTCTGAAGTTTATCCCCGAAAAAATGATTAACGGCTTCCAGATTTTCGCCAAAATTCTCGTCGCGATTATTACTGTTGGCCTTGCGGCAGCAGTGGTGAAGTTCCTCGTAGGCTGGACACTGATCCCAGGCCTTGATCCTATCTTTATGAGTGAGGGTGATAAACCCGGCGAAGTGATGCGTGCTATCGAAGTGATTGGTTCGATTTCTTGCGTGTTACTGGGCGCTTACCCAATGGTGCTGCTGTTGACTCGCTGGTTTGACAAACCGCTAATGCGCGTTGGTAATTTGCTGAAAATTAACAATATTGCAGCGGGTGGCATGGTGGCGACACTTGCTAATAATATCCCGATGTACGGCATGATGAAGAATATGGATGCGCGTGGCAAAGTCATCAACTGTGCGTTTGCAGTCTCGGCGGCTTTTGCACTGGGCGACCACCTGGGCTTTGCTGCGGCCAATATGTCACCGATGATCTTCCCGATGATTGTCGGCAAGTTGGTGGGTGGCGTGACCGCGATTGGTGTCGCAATGCTGCTGGTACCTAAGGAAGAAAGTGCACAGGTTGTGGCTACGTCTGTGGAGGCTCAATCGTGAAAATCCGCGAACTGATTAGCGTGGGTATTGATGTCGGTACCACGACAACACAGGTGATTTTCTCCTGTCTTGCGCTGGTGAACCGGGCTGCTATTTCGCAGGTGCCGCGCTATGAGTTCGTAAAACGTGAAATTACCTGGCAAAGCCCGGTGTTCTTTACCCCGGTTGATGTTGACGGCCATCTGCGTGAGGACGAGCTATTAAACCTTATCCTCGCGCAGTATCAGGCTGCGGGCATTGCACCTGAAACAATCGATTCTGGTGCCATTATTATCACTGGTGAAACAGCTAAAACCCGCAACGCGCGGCCAGCCGTGATGGCGCTAGCCCAGCGACTGGGCGATTTTGTTGTCGCCACCGCAGGGCCGCATCTTGAGTCGGTCATTGCTGGTTACGGCTCCGGAGCGCAGGCGTTATCGCAGCGTCAGTTAAACCGGGTGATGAATATTGATATCGGTGGCGGCACGGCAAACTACGTGCTGTTCGAAGGCGGTAAAGTTGTCGCCTCGGCTTGCCTGAATGTGGGTGGGCGCTTGTTTGAAACCGACACTCACGGCAACGTCACGTTTATCCATCGCCCTGGGCAGTGGATTGCCGATGAGCTGTTCGGGGAAGGTAAAAAAACATTAACCCCTGCACAGCTTGAAGTCGTTGCAGACCGCATGGCACAACTGCTTTATGAAGTTATCGCAGGCGAGATTTCACCACTGGCGCAACGTCTGCTAATGACGGATGCACTGCCCGCTGGAAAGCCCGCTGATGTGATCACGCTGTCTGGTGGAGTGGGGGAATGCTACCGCCAGCCACCAGAAACACCATTTATCTTTGGTGATATTGGCCCGCTTCTGGCGCAGGCGATTCATCGCCATGCTGGATTTGCTTCGCTGCCGGTACAAGTTCCCGATCAAACCGTTCGTGCCACCGTAATTGGCGCTGGTGCACATACACTCTCGCTTTCGGGTAGCACCATCTGGCTTGATGAGCTGACATTACCGCTGCGCAATATTCCGGTTGTTCATCCTGTCGGGCACGAAGGACTGGCTGAAAACTGGCAACAGGGGCTGGCGCTAATGGACCTCAATGCCACGCAAGACAGCTACGCGCTTGCTATTCCACCGGAGCTTTCCACCAGCTACGCCACCGTGCAGTTGGTCATCAATGCAGTGAATCTTTTTACCCAACGCAACCCAGGTCTACAGCCGCTTATTGTTGTCGCGGAACAGGATCTGGGCAAGGCGTTGGGGATGCTGCTCTATCCACAAATGGAGCAGCGCAAGCTTGCGGTGATTGACGAAGTTGTCACCCGCACTGGCGATTATATCGACATTGGTTTGCCGTTGTTTGGCGGAGCCGTCGTCCCGGTAACCATTAAATCACTCGCCTTTCCTTCCTGAGGGATCGACACAATGAAACTAAAAACCACGCTGTTTGGGCAAGTTTATCAGTTCAAGGATGTTAAAGAAGTGCTGGCGAAAGCCAACGAATTACGTTCCGGCGATGTGCTGGCGGGCGTGTCTGCACACAGTTCACAGGAACGTGTGGCGGCAAAACAGGTGTTGTCTGAGATGACGGTTGCGGATATCCGCATGAACCCGGTTATCGCTTATGAAGATGACTGCGTGACGCGCATTATCCAGGACGACATCAACGAAACGTCCTATGCGCGGATTAAAAACTGGAGCATCAGCGAGCTGCGCGAGTACATCCTCAGCGATGAGACCAGCGTTGATGATATTGCCTTTTTACGTAAAGGCATCAGCTCCGAAGTGGTGGCAGCAGTGGCTAAAATCTGCTCGAACGCGGATTTGATCTATGGCGGAAAAAAAATGCCTGTCATCAAAAAAGCGAATACCACAATTGGCTTGCCGGGCACCTTTAGTGCACGCCTGCAACCGAACGATACGCGTGATGATGTGCGCAGTATCGAAGCTCAAATTTACGAAGGGCTGTGTTTTGGTGTGGGCGATGCGGTGATTGGCGTCAACCCGGTAACAGATGATGTAGGCAACTTAACCCGCGTACTCGACACCATTTACAGCGTTATCGACAAGTATTCGATTCCGACGCAAGGCTGCGTACTGGCGCACGTCACCACGCAAATTGAGGCTATCAAGCGCGGCGCACCCGGAGGGCTTATCTTCCAGAGTATTTGTGGCAGCGAGAAGGGGCTAAAAGAGTTCGGCGTTGAGCTAGCCATGCTGGATGAGGCTCGTGCGGTAGGGGCGGAGTTTAACCGCATCGCCGGGGAAAACTGCCTGTACTTCGAAACCGGGCAAGGTTCGGCACTTTCCGCTGGGGCAAACTTTGGTGCCGATCAGGTGACAATGGAAGCCAGAAATTACGGCCTGGCACGCCATTACGATCCTTTCATCGTCAACACCGTCGTCGGGTTTATCGGGCCGGAATACCTCTATAACGACCGGCAGATTATCCGTGCCGGGCTTGAAGACCACTTCATGGGCAAGTTAAGTGGCATCTCTATGGGTTGTGACTGCTGTTACACCAACCACGCAGATGCGGACCAGAACCTCAACGAGAACCTGATGATCCTGCTGGCAACCGCCGGATGTAATTACATCATGGGGATGCCGCTGGGTGACGACATCATGCTCAATTACCAGACCACGGCATTCCACGATACCGCTACCGTGCGCCAGCTTCTAAACCTGCGCCCATCGCCGGAGTTTGAAGCGTGGCTGGAAACAATGGGATTGATGGCTAATGGCCGTTTAACGTCCCGGGCTGGCGATCCGTCGCTGTTCTTCTGAAATCATTAGGGAAATCATCATGGACCAAAAACAGATTGAAGAAATTGTACGCAGCGTGCTGGAGAATATGGAAACCCCAGCCAATGCCGTGCAGCCTGCGGTTGTTGCTTCCCCAACTATGCCTGTCGTGGCGCAAACAACAACAGAAGAAAGTTGCAGTGTCGATTTAGGTTCTACTGAGGCCAAAATGTGGATTGGCGTGCAGAACCCGCATCGCGCTGATGTGCTTGAAGAGTTGCGCCACAGCACGGTTGCCCGTGTATGCACCGGCCGCGCCGGGCCGCGCCCCCGCACTCAGGCTTTGTTGCGCTTCTTAGCTGACCATTCACGCTCGAAAGATACCGTTCTTAAAGAAGTGCCCGCCGAATGGGTGCAGCAGCAAGGGCTACTGGAGCTACAATCAGAAATCAGCGACAAAAACCTCTACCTTACACGCCCGGATTTGGGGCGCCGCCTTAGCGCTAATGCCATCGAATTGCTGCGCACCAGTTGCAAACAGAACCCGGATGTTCAGGTCGTCATTTCCGACGGTCTTTCAACAGATGCTATCACCGCCAACTATGGCGAAATTTTGCCACCACTGCTGCAAGGACTGGAACAATCCGGGCTACATGTCGGCACACCGTTCTTTGTGCGCTATGGGCGCGTGAAGATTGAAGACCAAATCGGTGAGCTACTGGGGGCGAAAGTGGTGATTTTGCTGGTGGGCGAACGCCCAGGGCTTGGGCAATCGGAAAGTTTGTCTTGCTACGCCGTTTACTCACCAAAAACTGCCACCACGGTGGAAGCCGACCGCACCTGTATCTCTAACATTCACCGGGGTGGTACACCGCCAGTAGAAGCGGCGGCCGTCATTGTCGAACTTGCTAAACGTATGCTGGCGCAGAAAGCGTCGGGCATCAACCTGACTCGTTAAAGGGAGCATTACCATGCCAGCTTTAGATTTGATTAAACCGAATGTGAAAGCGATGCGGGTTATCGCCAACGTCAGTGAAGGGTTTGCCCGTGAGCTGAAACTGCCTGCCCATATTCGTAGCCTGGGTTTGATTACTGCTGATTCTGATGATGTAACCTATATTGCCGCCGACGAAGCGACTAAACAGGCACAGGTTGAAGTGGTGTTTGGGCGTTCGTTGTATGCTGGCGCCGCACACGGCCCGTCACCTACAGCCGGGGAAGTTCTGATTATGCTGGGTGGGCCAAATCCTGCTGAAGTGCGTGCCGGGCTGGATTCGATGTTTGCCACTATTGAACAGGGGCCTGCTTTTCAGTGGGCTAACGATGCGGAAGATACCGCATTTCTGGCTCATCTAATCTCCCGGACAGGCTCGTATCTTTCAACAACGGCAGGGATCTTGCTGGGGGACCCAATGGCCTACCTGGTTGCACCGCCGCTGGAAGCCACGTTTGGCATTGATGCTGCGTTGAAATCTGCTGATGTGCGCATTGTCACTTACGTGCCGCCACCGTCGGAAACCAACTACTCGGCAGCCTTTATGACGGGCAGTCAGGCCGCTTGTAAAGCCGCCTGTAACGCCTTTAGTGAAGCTGTGCTTGAGATAGCGCGTAATCCAATTCAGCGTGCATAGGGGGTAAACGATGAACTCACTCGGTTTGCTCGAAGTGTACGGCCTGGTCGCGGGGATTGATGCTGCGGATGCGATGCTAAAGGCAGCAAACGTGCGCTTATTGAACCACGAAGTGCTCAATCCTGGCATGGTGACGTTAGTTGTTGAAGGGGATCTCGCGGCTTGTCGTGCAGCGCTGGATGCAGGCTCTGCTGCTGCCAGCCGCACCGGACGAGTTGTTAGCCGTAAGGAACTGGGCCGCCCTGATGAAGACATTGAGCGGCTGGTTTGCAGTTTTGGCCGTAAGCCCGCAGCCAAACGGGTGGCAGTCAAACCCATGGAAACACAAGCGTTACTCGATGCGCTGCAAACCCAGGAGCACGGCATGACGGCGGGTGAAGTCGCGGCACACTTTAACTGGCCGCTCGAAGAAGCCAGAACGCAACTTGAGGCTTTATTCCATGACGGAAAATTGCGTAAGCGTAACAGCCGTTATCGTCTGAAGTCTGAGTAGTATCGCAAGGAGTCGCGTATGAGTAAGAAAATTAATACTGACTTACATCATCTGCGTAAAACGGAGTATGCGCGGGACGAAAAGGTGACACCTCTGATTGAAGATGATGTCATTCAACAGCGTGTGACAAAAGATGTCTATGAACATGCCTGCACCATCACTGCGTGGCAGCAACTTTACGATCAGCTCCAGCCTGGGCATTTTCAGGGTGAACTGACTGAGATGCTATTTGATGACATCCAAATGTTCCGTGAATACACCAGCCTTGCCCTTCGCCAGTCTTGCATGGTGTGGCCGAATGCCTTCTGGTTTGGCATTCCGGCCACGCATGGCGAAAAAGGGTTTATCGGTACTCAACTGTTGGGGAAAGAGGAGATCGCGGCCCGCCCCGGAGGGACGGAGTTTGAGCTTAGCACACCAGATGAATACACTATTCTCGGCGTGGTGATTGCCAACGATGTGCTATTTCGTAATGCCGGATTGTTTCAGCAACCCGATGTTTTATTTGAGCTTTTGCAAAATAACTCTGCGCTGGATGTGTGCCAGCAGAAAAAAGAGACAATCTGGCGTTTTATCAATGAAGCGCTGGCTCATGGCAGTCATGACCCTGAATGTATGCGCAACGAAAACGTGCGCAGAGTACTGACACATAATTTGCTCTCGGGGATGAGTGAACTACTGGAAAGTGCCCAGCCGGTAGCATCAGAACTGATGTCTCGTAAAATCAGCTACCAGCGCCTGGTATCACAGGCACGTGACTGTGTGTTAAGTCGCACATCGGAACCGTTAACGGTACTCGAGCTGTGCAATGAGTTACACGTTAGCCGCCGTACTTTGCAAAATGGTTTCCATGCAGTGCTGGGTATCGGGCCGAACGCATGGCTTAAAACACTTCGTTTAAATGCAGTTCGCCGGGAATTGATAAGCCCGTGGTCTAACTGGAATACGGTGAAGGACGCGGCGATGCATTGGGGCTTTTGGCACCTCGGACAGTTCGCCACTGATTATCAACGCTTGTTCCTGGAAAAGCCTTCTGAGACATTGCATTTGCGTGGTCGTGAATGGCAGTGATAGAAGGAATTAATCTTGGATGACGCTGCGCTAACCCGATACCGTTTCAAGATACATGGGTGGATTAGCGCAAGCGATATCCACCGGTTTCTTTAAGCTATGTTTGTGGTTCGCAGGAATCGGTGTTTTCAAATCATCCACCCACGCATTCACCAGGCACATCAATACTCCATTAAGCAACCGCACTTATTTCGATAAATTCTAATCACCGTTCTCCTCGCAAATATCTAATTATCAGAGCCATAGGCATTATGCCAGGTGAGACTCACGAGCGCATTTCTGCTAACGTCAGCAAAACTAAAGACATCAGGAGGTCGTATGCGTCAGAGAATTATCGTCTGCCCAATTATTGAAAATAACGGTGAAGTACTGCTGTGTAAGATGGCAGACGATCGCGGAGTGTTTCCGGGGCAATGGGCGTTATCCGGCGGTGGAATGGAGCCGGGTGAAAAAATGGAAGAGGCTTTGCTACGAGAAATTCGTGAAGAGTTGGGCGTTGAACTCCAGATAACCACCATTAAGCCGTGGACCTTTGCCGACGACGTGCGAGTGAAGAGCTATGCTGATGGCAGCAAAGAAGAAATCTATATGATTTATCTGTTGTTTGACTGCGTGAGCGCCAATCGCCATGTCACGTTTAACGAAGAATTTCAGGAGATCGCCTGGGTTAAACATTCAGAACTGGGCAACTATGATTTGAATGAAGCGACACGAGCGACCTTCAGCAAAAAAGGCTGGCTTTGATCTCTATTGTACATATCCGAAATTAAGGAACCCGATGCGTAAAGTCCTCATCTGGCTGATTCTCACTGCGCTTTGTGTCGGGGGCGTGGTTGTCTATGCTCTGCATCAGCAGTATGAGGAACAAAGCGCTGAGTTCCGTATTTTGTATCGCGATATCACGGTCAAACTTGGGCAAAATAATGTCATTCTCGCCTTGCTTTCAAACAGTAGCGACCCGGCCTTAGCGCAGAAGAAATTCCCCACAAGGTTCTTTGTTGATTGATTTATCCCATGCTTCTTATTATTGGACGACGGAATACCGGTGAAAGTTGATAACCAAACCATCGGTGCCATTGGTATCGGCGGTGCACCGGGCGACCATTTGGGTCAGCAATGTGCCGTTGATGCGCTAGAGGCAAATAAAGCAGCCCTCAACGCATCCTGATATCGAGTTTCATGACGTTGTAGGCGTATTGTGGCGTGCAACGTCATGTGTAAATGCACTTGTGCAACATATTCTCCTTTGCCCCTGTTGAGATTATTTGTCAAAATAGTGTATTCAGCGTCAAATACTTTGCGTATTACACGGACGTTTTTTATACATTGATGAGAAGTAAGGGAGTTAAAATGAAGTATATATTCGCGCTTATGTTGAGTCTGACATTATCCGGATGCACCGCGAGCGATTGGGTCGATGCTGCTGGTGGAATAATGCAGGCTACTGATAAAAATGAAAAAGATTCAAGAAATAAGCGCATAAAAGCGGCTAACAAAGCTGCGGGTTATTAAGATTTAAACAAACTGTAAAAGTGGATTAAGTCATTCCTCTTCTGAACGTATTGAGTAAGAAGAGGAATGATCTTTTACTGACTAAATACTCCCTTAGCTCTCGCCTCCTGGCACGAGATATAGCCATAATGCTTTCGGTTTCCATTCTTATCGAAAGCGACATAGAAAGGCATTGTCTCTGTATCTTTTTTTAGTCTGTAGTTAATGCAAGTTCCGTTGATTTCTGGAACATTCATCTCACTATCTGGTTCCCCTCCTGCAGCAATAACCGTACTTTTTGTCGCGCTATTTGCGTATGTTGCTTGCACCACAGGTTCATTATCAAACTTCATAAAGCTAAAATTACAGGAGCTTAATAAAGGCACAATTATAAAAAGTATATAGCGCATTAAATATCCTTCCGTAGATGAAATCTACCACTAAAGTAATGTAATTAAACCGGGCAATTATTGCCGTTTAAATTCATCTGCTCATATATTTTGCTCATATGGGAAACGTATTTCTCATATCTCTGAGCAACAATTGACTGACTACAACATTATCGCAAAAAGAGAAGACGAGAGCGATAAGACAAACGTTGCCTGGGCTGGGGTTATATCCATGTTATTTGTAATGACAAGTGTTGGTAGTCTTCGTATTATACGATGTCTAAAATTAAAGCATACGAATAATCTCATAACTATCATTGTGTTAATAACATTTTATGCGCGAGGAATCATGAAGCTCAAACTAGTTACAGGCCTGTTTTTGATGGCTGCTGTGGGTAATGCCTATAGTGAGACACTAATGTCTAATGGTCAGCCCATCTCAGTTAATTTAAGCAACAAAGGTACGGCAAGTATCTCAAACTGTGCTGAATACGTTGCGTTCAGAAAGGAGGGTGGGACTGTCAACGATTACCCCGGTCTTTCTGACCCGGATTTCAGGGAGGCGCAGGATGCACTGAAAAATTGTTATCTGGATGCCTATGCCAATGAAAATGGTTTAAAGGAAGTTACGCCTTCATTGACGACTTTATCTGTAGTAAACGTTGTTGAACATTTTCCAGCTCAAGCTGCCCTGGCGATAAGTGATGAAGAAGTTGCAAAACTGAAAAAGAACTTTATCGGCAAGACAATTATTGATACTGCGCCAGATTTAAAATCCGACGGTGGGCGCATGATTTCTACAAAAACGGATAGCGGCTACATGGTTTGGAATCGTCGGGCTTTCGAAGATAGTGCCGGGAAGATGTATTCATTTATAACTTTATCTTCTTTCCCACTCTCCGGTACATATGCATCTTTAAGGACATATCAGATATTGTCAGAAGAAGAGAAAGTTTGGACGATTAAAGAAGTGACTGAAAATAGTCCACTATAAAAAGGGAAAAGGCGCTATCAAGCGCCTTTGAAAGTTGAGAGTTCATCTTCAATGCTTCGAATGGAACTCATGGGGCTATGCACTGGCAATACGTGATAAGCACGAACCCGCCTTATGCAGTTCTAGGCGAGAGTGACAGTTTTATAAAAGTGAAATTATTTCAATTGGATACAAAAGTTGATTTCAATCTACTCGTGAGTATTTCATTTCGCTGACAATCCCTCTTTGTGGCTTTTTTTTATGGAAGGGAAAGTGAAGAATTTTAATTTCAGATTCAGCGGGTCTGGCCTGGTATTAATCGTGATTGCCTGTACCGTAATATTATCTGGTTGTGTTAAACGTCAACCAAGCACCCCTTTGTTGCAGCCTTTAGAATGGCGTGCTTGCCCACAGGTTCAATATCCAGCCAGGGCACATGCAACGAAACAAGAAGGTGTTGTTCATGCCGTAATGCATGTCGATTCTGGCGGGAAAGTTACTTCAGTGGACACATCAGGTGATGAGTTATTTTTCCGTGAGACTGTTAACGCACTTAAACGGTGCAAGTTTCCTGAAGGAACGGCAGCACAAGTCTGGAGAACGGTGACATTTAAACTGCAAGGCGGTGCTTCAATTGAATACCCATCACCTAAAGAAGTGGATGATTTATTAGGTGATCTTTCATCGAGCGAAGATCATAACAAATTAAATAGTGAGGTTGGGAGTTACGCTGGCGAGATTAAAACGGCAATAGAGAGCAAGTTTTATGATCACGTTTCATTTAATGGAATGACCTGCTATGTCCGAGTTAATCTGGCACCTGATGGCTTACTCATGGTAATCAGAGCAGAACGTGGTGACGCATCTTTGTGCCACGCAGCTCTAAATGCAGCCAGTCAGGCTCATATACCAGCACCACCAAATAAGGCTATATATGAAGTTTTCAAAAATGCGCCATTAGATTTCAAACCATAAGAGTTAAACAAACTATAAAAGTGGATTAAGCCATTCCTCTTCTGAACGTGTTGAGTAAGAAGAGGAATATTGATGAAGTTAATTGCATCTGAAAAGCTGATTATTTTTCAAATAAGCGTTCGAGCTTGAAGCACTGCGCTCCTTTATATAAGCACTCATCATAAATACGGTAACCGATATGTTGAGCAACGCGAATTGAAGCCGGGTGATGCTTCACAATAAGGCACACGGTTTTGGATGGCGAAAACGAATCGACATACCAATGGTGTGCGGCATCGGCAGCCTCTTTTGCAATCCCGCAGCCCTGGGCCATGCGCGTAATGACCCATGAAGCTTCAGCGCATTTATCAAACGCTTCATCAACATTACGATGAAAATTAGCCAGCCCCGTTTCCCCTAAAAAAACACCATCAGATTTTTGGAAGATGGAGAAGATCCCGAATCCAAATGTTGACCAGTGCCCGATGTTTCTCAAAATACGATTCCATCCTTCTTCCGGTGTAAACCCTGGAGAATTGGTCACATGGAAAATTTCAGGGTCCGCATACATGGGCAACCACACATCAAAATCTGCAATGGTTTGAGGACGTAAAATTAATCTTTCCGTTTCAATGATTGTCATTAATTTATCTTTTACGTTTTTATCCAAAAAACAGGGCTTTCTAGTCTAAAAAGTAATCCCATCTCGTTTTCATTACCCAGCCTCGACGTTCTGAGTAAAGGGCTAAAAGCATGACTTCTAGCCTGGGGTAAACTCATTCAGCAGCCGTTTCGCCAGGCATACTTTTCAGAGCTTCAAGATCAATCTCAGCATCGTTTGTTTCCAGCAGTTGCGTTAACAAAAGAAGGTTATTGAATTCATTTAAAAGTATCTCAGCGTCAGTCTTCAGGGGAGTATCAGCCGCATCTAAAGCTGCATTGATTGCTTTTCTGACGTTCTCAAGCATTTCATTCATACCGCCATTTTTACCAATGGTCAGTAACAATGCTCCTATAAGCAAAGATTGAGCTTCGACTTTTGCCGCCAGTTGCTTGGCTTCGGCATCCATTTTAGAAATTTTTGCTATCACACCCAGTATCAAGTTTTTCATTAAAGCCCCATTTCTAGCCAGATAACCCCTAAACAAAATTAGGGTGAGATTTATTTGATGAAAATGAAAATAGCCTAAGTTGTGACTGTGCACCACTCCGCCGGGTGAACATCATGTGCCTGACGTTTATTAGAATGCGCATGTATGCATTGGCGATGAACATCATCGTGCTCACTGGAGCTACCAATCGCATAAATCGGTATTCTCTATACATCTTTTACTTTCTATCACCTAAGTTTTCTTATTCCAGTTAAATTCTCTTAATTTCATTGGGTTAAATAGCTCATTTCACCGCCTGCAAGACTTTCAGCAGGGTCTATCCTTAGTTAAGACGCCTAAAAATAGCGCATTTCGTGAATACCCCTGTTATCAGGATGTTGTATTGATAATAGTTATCATTAACATAGGGTATTGGCCTTTGGGCGGCAAAACATAAAGAGGTGAACTATGGATGTGCAAACCGGTAGCTTCGATCCCAGTGAGTTTGCCTGGAAGGGACTGACGTTAACCCCTGATGCTGTGGCTCATATTCGCAAACTGGCCAGCCAGCAGCCGGATTTCCTCGGTGTACGTTTGGGCATTAAACAGACCGGGTGCGCGGGTTTCGGCTATGTGCTGGATACCGTCAAAGAGCCTAAATCTGACGACCTCCTATTTGAAACGGACGGTGCAAAGCTGTGGGTGCCACTTTCAGCAATGCCGTTCATCGACGGAACGGAAGTCGATTATGTGCGCGAAGGATTAAACGAAATATTCAAATTCAACAACCCGAAAGCACAGCACGAATGCGGCTGTGGTGAAAGCTTTGGGGTGTAGGCGGGATTATGTCACGTAACACTGAAACGTCTGAAGAAGTGCAAACCTGGGCGGGTGGCCACTCTTATAAAGAAGGCTTTTTCACCCAGTTGAAAACCGACGAAATGGCTCACGGCATCAATGAGGATGTGGTGCGGGCAATCTCTGCGCGGCGTAATGAGCCTGAGTGGATGCTTGAGTTTCGTCTGAGTGCATATCGCGCCTGGGTTGAGATGGAAGAGCCGCACTGGCTGAAGGCCCATTACGATAAGCTGAACTATCAGGATTACAGCTACTACTCGGCACCGTCGTGCGGCAGTTGCGATGATAATTGTGAATCGCAACCCGGCGCGGTCCAGAAGCCTGGTAGCAACGCTTATCTGACCGGTGAAGTGGAAGAGGCATTTAAACAGCTCGGTGTTCCGGTGCGCGAAGGCTCGAATATCGCCATGGATGCGATTTTTGACTCCGTTTCTGTGGCGACCACGTACCGTGAAAAACTCTCTGAACAGGGCATTATTTTCTGCTCTTTTGGCGAGGCCATTCATGAATTCCCGGAGCTGGTGCAAAAATATCTTGGCACCGTCGTGCCGAGTAACGATAACTTTTTTGCGGCCCTCAACGCAGCAGTGGCATCCGACGGGACGTTTATTTATGTGCCGAAAGGTGTGCGTTGCCCGATGGAACTGTCCACCTATTTCCGTATCAACGCTGAGAAAACAGGTCAGTTCGAACGTACCATTTTAGTGGCCGACGAAGGCAGTTACGTCAGCTATATCGAAGGGTGCTCGGCACCGGTGCGCGACAGCTACCAGCTTCACGCCGCAGTGGTGGAAGTCATCATCCATAAAGATGCCGAAGTGAAATATTCCACGGTGCAAAACTGGTTCCCCGGCGACGGCAACACTGGCGGCATTCTGAACTTCGTGACCAAACGCGCCTTGTGCGAAGGCGCGAACAGCAAAATGTCCTGGACGCAGTCTGAAACCGGCTCGGCGATCACCTGGAAATACCCAAGTGTGATTCTGCGCGGCGATAACTCGATTGGCGAGTTCTTCTCGGTGGCGCTGACGGCAGGGAATCAGCAGGCCGACACTGGCACCAAGATGATTCATATTGGTAAAAACACCCGCTCGACGATTATCTCGAAAGGGATCTCGGCCGGACACAGCCAGAACAGCTATCGCGGTTTAGTGAAAATCATGCCGACGGCGACAAACGCCCGTAACTTCACCCAGTGCGATTCCATGCTTATTGGGCCGGACAGCGGCGCGCATACTTTCCCGTATGTTGAATGTCGCAACAACACCGCCCAGCTTGAGCACGAAGCAACTACATCGCGCATTGGTGAAGACCAGCTGTTCTATTGCCTGCAACGTGGGATAGCCCAGGACGATGCCATTTCAATGATCGTCAACGGGTTCTGTAAAGACGTGTTCTCAGAATTACCGCTCGAATTCGCGGTGGAAGCACAAAAACTATTAGCGATTAGCCTTGAGCACAGTGTTGGTTAAGGATTAAGGGAAAATTATGCTGAGCATTAAAGATTTACAGGTAAGCGTTGAGGACAAAGAGATCCTGCGCGGTTTGAGCCTTGAAGTGAAACCCGGCGAAGTGCACGCCATTATGGGGCCGAATGGCTCAGGGAAAAGTACGCTTTCCGCAACGCTTGCCGGGCGTGATGACTATGAAGTCACCGGGGGGGAGGTTCATTTTAAAGGCAAAGACCTGCTGGAATTATCACCTGAAGATCGCGCAGGCGAAGGCATCTTTATGGCGTTTCAATACCCGGTGGAAATTCCCGGCGTTAGCAACCAGTTCTTCTTGCAAACCGCGCTGAATGCGGTGCGAGAGTATCGAGGTCTTGAAGAACTCGACCGTTTTGATTTTCAGGATTTGATGGAAGAGAAGATCAAACTGCTGAAAATGCCGGAAGATTTGCTGACTCGTTCGGTGAACGTGGGTTTCTCTGGCGGTGAGAAAAAACGCAACGATATTTTGCAGATGGCGGTTCTTGAACCTGAACTTTGCATTCTTGATGAGACCGACTCCGGGCTGGACATTGACGCCTTAAAAATCGTGGCGGAAGGGGTTAACTCCCTGCGTGATGGCAACCGTTCGTTCATTATCGTTACTCACTACCAGCGTATTCTTGATTACATCAAGCCTGATTTTGTTCATGTGTTGTATCAGGGGAAAATTGTGAAATCGGGTGATTTCAGTCTGGTGAAACAACTGGAGGAGCAGGGTTATGGCTGGCTTACCGAACAGCAGTAACGGCAACGCCCTGCAACAGTGGCACCACCTGTTTGAAACGCAGGGCGAGAAACGCAGCAAAGAAGCTCAGGAACATATGCAGCAAATGCTGCGCCTGGGTCTGCCGACTCGTAAACATGAGAACTGGAAATACACCCCGCTTGATGGGCTGCTCAATAACCAGTTTGTCTTGCCTGCACCAGAGGCATTAACTGAGATTCAACGCGATGCGCTGGCGTTGTCAGTGGATGCGTGGCGGCTGGTGTTTGTTGACGGGCGCTTCAGTGCGCAATTGAGTGACGACTTAACCCAAAGTGGTTTTGAGGTGACGGTTGACGAAGCGCGCGACTCGCTACCGGCGGCAGTGCAGGGCGAAGTGTTCTTGCATTTGACTGAAAGCCTGGCAGAAACGGTGACCCACATTCGCGTGGCGCGTAATCACAGCCCGACGAAACCACTGTTGCTGATGCACATTAGCCGGGGCAGTGAGCAGGGCGAGATGAATACCGCTCATTATCGCCACCACTTGTCGCTTGGCGAAGGTGCTAAGGCAACGGTGATTGAGCATTACGTCAGCCTCGATGAGCACGCCCATTTTACCGGGGCGCGTTTTACGGCTGAAGTTGGTGCAAACAGCCAGTTGCATCACGACAAAATGGCTTTTGAAAATGCTCAAAGCTACCACTTTGCCCATAATGATTTAATCGTTGGTCAGGATGCGACAGTTGAAAGCAACAGCTTCTTGCTGGGGGCTGCGGTATTACGCCACAACACCAGTTCGCAATTAAACGGCGAGAACACACAACTGCATATGAACAGCCTGGCGTTGCCAATCAACAACGAAGTGTGCGACACCCGCACCTGGCTTGAACATAACAAGGGCTACTGTAATAGCCGCCAGTTACATAAAACTATCGTGCGTGACAAAGGTCGTGCGGTATTTAACGGCATGATCAAAGTGGCGCAGCACGCGATTAAAACCGACGGGCAGATGACCAACAATAACCTGCTGCTGGGGCGTCTTGCGGAAGTGGATACCAAGCCGCAATTGGAAATCTATGCCGATGATGTGAAATGCAGCCACGGTGCCACGATTGGCCGTATTGACGACGAACAGATGTTCTATCTGCGCTCACGCGGGATCAAAGAACAAGCCGCACTTCAGATGATTATTTTTGCCTTTGCCGCGCAGCTTACGGAAAGCATCAGTGACGGGGCATTAAAACAGCAGGTGCTGGAGCGTATCGGCCAGCGCTTTGCAGGAGGCGTTGCATGAGTTTTTCCATAGAACGGGTGCGTGCTGATTTCCCGATTCTGAGCCGGGAAGTGAATGGGCAGCCGCTGGTCTATTTAGACAGTGCTGCCAGTGCGCAAAAACCACAGGCGGTGATTAATGCCGAACTGGATTTTTACAGCCATGGTTACGCAGCGGTGCATCGCGGTATCCACACGCTGAGTGCAGAAGCCACCCAGCTGATGGAGAACGTGCGTAATCAGGTTGCAGGCTTCATTAATGCACGAACCCCGGAAGAAATTGTCTTTGTTCGCGGGACAACCGAAGGGATTAA
The DNA here is from genome assembly GCF_004366275.1 of Buttiauxella sp. BIGb0552. Taxonomy (NCBI): domain Bacteria; kingdom Pseudomonadati; phylum Pseudomonadota; class Gammaproteobacteria; order Enterobacterales; family Enterobacteriaceae; genus Buttiauxella; species Buttiauxella sp. BIGb0552. Next base: position 882,194 of record NZ_SODY01000001.1, on the reverse strand, counting down.
TCTGGTTGCTAATAGCTGGGGGCGTGCCAATATCCAGTCCGGGGATAACATCATTATTTCCGCGATGGAGCATCACGCCAATATCGTGCCATGGCAAATGCTCTGCGAGCAGACGGGCGCTACGCTGCGCGTTATTCCGCTCAATCAAGATGGCACCTTGCAGCTTGATGTGTTCCCGACGTTGATTGATGAGCGCACAAAACTGTTAGCGATTACCCAGGTTTCCAATGTGCTCGGCACCGAAAACCCGGTACGTGAAATGATTGCTACCGCGCATCAGGCAGGCGTGAAAGTGCTGGTGGATGGCGCCCAGGCGATTATGCACCACGCCATTGACGTGCAGGCGATGGATTGCGATTTCTATCTTTTCTCCGGCCACAAAATTTATGGGCCGACCGGGATTGGTGTGCTGTATGCGCGCGAGGAGATCCTACAAAACATGCCACCCTGGGAAGGGGGCGGGTCGATGATCGCAAGCGTTAGTCTGACAGAAGGCACCACGTATGCCGCAGCGCCGTGGCGTTTCGAGGCTGGCACACCTAATACTGCCGGGATTATCGGGCTGGGAGCGGCTCTACGCTACGTGGAGAGCCTGAATCTTGCCGAGGTTAGTGAGTATGAGCACTCGCTAATGCGCTACGCTCAGCAGGCGCTACAGGCGGTTCCTGATTTGACCATCTATGGCCCTGAACATCGTCTTGGGGTTATCGCCTTTAATCTTGGTAAGCATCATGCTTATGACGTGGGCAGCTTCCTTGATAACTACGGCATTGCGGTGCGCACCGGCCATCATTGTGCGATGCCGCTGATGGCGTTCTACAAAGTGCCAGCAATGTGCCGCGCTTCATTTGCTATGTACAACACCGAAGAAGAAGTCGACCGCCTGGTGGCAGGTTTACAGCGCATTCATCGCCTTCTGGGCTAACAGGGAGAAAGCCATGGCTACGTTGCCAGATAAAGATAAATTGCTGAAAAACTTCAGCCGCTGTAGCAACTGGGAAGAGAAATATCTCTATATTATCGAGCTGGGCGCGCGCCTTCCTGAATTAGCGCAAGCTGAACACAAGCCAGAAAATATCATTCAGGGCTGCCAGAGCCAGGTATGGATTGTGATGCACCAGCAACCCGATGGCGTGATTACCCTTGAGGGTGACAGCGACGCTGCTATTGTCAAAGGCCTGATTGCTATCGTGTTTATTCTCTACCAACAGATGACTTCGCAGGATATTGTCGCGTTTGATGTTCGCCCGTGGTTTGAGAAACTTGAACTGGCTCAACATCTTACGCCGTCTCGCTCTCAAGGGCTTGAAGCAATGATCCGCGCTATTCGCACCAAATCCGCCAATCTTAGCTAAACTCAAAGAACAGCTTTCATCCTGTTAACGCGAGGTAATTCTATTACCTCGCATGGCTTTCAGCATTCCGGCATTCAGCCGGTGAATACAGGAATTCAGTATGAAACGCGCGTTCTCTCAAATAACATTACTTTTGATTAGTGCCCTGGCGGCAAGCCAGTCGGCGTGGGCTGTCGATTATTTACTCCCGCCGCCGGGTAGCCGGATAATTGGCGAAAACCAAACTTATATCGTGCCTGATGATGGTAAAAACCTTGAAGCGGTTGCCGCGAAATATAATACCGGCGTGTTATTACTGCTTGAGGCAAACAATACTGTCGATCCCTTCCTGCCAAAAGCGGGCAGTGAGATAACGATTCCATCGCAAATGATCCTGCCGGATACGCCGCGAGAGGGGATTGTTATCAATCTTGCCGAGCTCCGGTTGTACTATTACCCGCCCGGGCAGAATCGTGTTGAAGTCTACCCACTGGGAATTGGCCAGCTTGGGCGCGAAACGCCTGTGATGGTGACACGCATCAGCCAGAAAATCCCGAATCCAACCTGGACGCCAACCTCTAATATTCGTGCGCGTTCAGCAGCGCAGGGTATTACGCTGCCTGCTGTCGTGCCTGCGGGGCCAAATAACCCGCTGGGTCGCTATGCTTTACGTCTTGAGCAGGGCGGTGGTGAATACCTGATTCATGGCACTAATGCGCGTAATAGCATCGGTTTGCGGGTGAGTTCGGGTTGTATGCGCATGCGGGCACCCGATATTAAGGCACTATTTAGCCAGGTGGCCTGGGGCACGAGAGTGCAAATCATCAACGAACCGGTGAAATTCAGCACTGAGCCTGATGGCCGGCGCTATGTGGAAGTGCATCAGCCACTGTCGCGCAACGACTGGGAAAACCCACAGACTGTCCCGATTGCGATTTCAGCTTCGTTTGGGTCGTTTATCGACAGCCCCATGAGTGACAAGGCGCAGGTCGATAGTGCTATCTCGAGAAGGTCGGGTTATCCGGTGTTGGTGAACGCGCCGCAGGGTGTGCCGTCACAACCGGTGAATATCACGCCAATACAGAGCGTCAGGACGACGACAGGCAGTGCGCCCGCAACAAGTAGTGGTGCAAGTGTGATAAGTGAGCAAAGCAGCGTGGTGATGAATTAGCGGGGTATTTCGTGTTGCAGGAATTTCAGGCAAAAAAATGGCGCACAATGTGCGCCATTTTAATACAAGTACTCTTACTTACGGTAAGAGTGAGCTTGGTTGTCCAGACGCTGGTTAGCGCGTGCTGCGTCGTCTTTAGCAGCTTGAACGTCAGAACGCATTGCGTTCACGTCGTTGCTCAGCTGATCAACTTTAGCGTTCAGAGTCTGAACGTCAGAAGACAGTTGATCAATTTTAGCGTTAGAAGAACAACCTGCCAGCATAGTAGAAGCCAGGATTACCGCGCCCAGTACCAGTTTAGTACGATTCATTATTAATACCCTCTAGATTGAGTTAATCTCCATGTAGCGTTACAAGTATTACACAAAGTTTTTTATCTTGAGAATAAATTTTTGATGGGAATGCACTTAAATTTGATCGTTCGCTCAAAGAAACACCGAACCGGGGCTAAAAACTAAAAAAAATAGAAAAAACAGAGGATTTTAATCGGATTCATCTTACTAAATTGCGACTTAAATAGAGCAAGCCGATTTGCTTTTTAGTGCAAATTGTCTATTTAACCGAATAAAAAAAGCGCCCGAAGGCGCTTTTTAAGCAAATTATTCGTTCACAGGAAATTTACAGTACGTGAACAGACGCAGTATTGGTGGTGCCACTTGGTACCAGAGCACCAGAAACCATCACTACGATGTCGCCTTTACGAGCCAGGCCGCTTTCCAGTGCAACTTCTTTACCCAGACGGTAGAAATCATCAGTAGATGCGATTTCTTTAACCAGCTGAGGAATAACGCCTTTGCTCAGAACTAACTGACGAGCAGTCACTTCGTTGGTGGTCAGAGCCAGGATAGTTGCGTTAGGGAAGTATTTGCGCACAGCTTTAGCAGATTTACCGCCTTGAGTCGCAACAACAACAACTGGAGCATCCAGTTTTTCTGCAGTTTCTACTGCACCACGGCAAACTGCTTCAGTAATACGCAGTTTACGGCTGTCTTGATTGTTATCCAGACGGCTGGTCATCACGCGGTCAGTACGCTCACAGATGGTAGCCATGATGGTCACAGCTTCCAGTGGGTATTTACCTTTAGCAGACTCACCAGACAGCATTACTGCGTCGGTGCCGTCGATGATGGCGTTAGCAACGTCACCAGCTTCTGCACGGGTAGGGCGTGGGTTTTTGATCATGGAGTCGAGCATCTGAGTTGCAGTGATTACAACTTTACGAGCGCGAACACATTTCTCGATCATCATCTTCTGAGCGAAGATAACTTCTTCAACTGGGATTTCAACGCCCAGGTCACCACGAGCAACCATGATGCCGTCAGAAGCTTCGAGGATTTCGTCGAAGTTGTTCAGGCCTTCCTGGTTTTCGATTTTGGAGATGATCTGGATGTTTTCGCCGCCATGAGCTTTTAAGTGCTCACGGATTTCAACAACGTCAGAACGTTTACGGATAAAGGACGCAGCAACGAAGTCAACGCCTTGCTCGCAACCGAAGACCAGGTCTTGCTTGTCTTTTTCAGCCAGTGCTGGCAGAGCGATAGAAACACCTGGCAGGTTAACGCCTTTGTTTTCGCCCAGGTCGCCGTTGTTCAGTACTTTACAAACAACGTTTTTGCCTTCGATTGCAGTCACTTCCATACCGATCAGACCATCGTCTACCAGTACGGTGTTGCCCACGCTCAGGTCGCTGGTGAAACCTTCGTAAGTTACAGCAACGATATCGCTGTTACCCACAACAGTTTTGTCAGTGGTGAAAGTAAAGGTCTGGCCCGCTTTCAGGGAAACGTCGTTGCCGCCTTCCAGTTTGATTGTGCGGATTTCAGGGCCTTTGGTGTCCAGCAGGATAGCTGCTTTCTTACCAGACTTTTCCATCACGTTGCGCAGGTTCTTGATACGCTGACCGTGTTCTTCGTAGTCACCGTGGGAGAAGTTCAGACGCATAACGTTCATGCCAGCATCAAGCATTTTGCTCAGCATTTCTTCGGATTCGGTTTTTGGACCGATGGTGCAAACAATTTTAGTCTTTTTCATGACAGTCTTATCTGTAAGTTGAGAAGGATTGTGAAAATTCGGTTCCGGTCGATACGGGCGCCGGAGCGCAAACTAAAGCTGGTATTGTTCATGTGCCACCCGGTAAGGATAGGTGACAGAAATAAAGCGTGCAGAGGAAAGTGTGCTTGCGGTTCAGCCTGCCGAGGATATTGATTGCTTTCTATTGTATTAGGACAGTTCAATGCGCTGAAACCATTCAAGTCAAGACGCGCACATTATAGAGGTAACTTGCACCGAAAGGAATTGAAAACGCTGTTTCAAATTCAGAATGCGCATAAATACAGCGAGGTGTTATCGGTGGGTTGCAAAAACATGAATTAAATTGGTAGGCAAAAACGTAGGAAGCGGTTTTTTTCTTATAAGAAAACTTACTTAAAATATATTTGTATAATATAATATTTTTTTGAATGAGTTGATCAGCAACCAAACAGCCCTCCTCATTCAGTGTTTTTATTAAATGAAGAAAACAATTAATGATTAAGTTTATGGTTCCTGCTGTCATCGCAGTTGCTTTTTTTGTTGCTTGTGGGAATGCCCCGGCGAAACGGATTGCGCAATGTGAGAACCACGGCAACAGTGACGGCGTTTGTGCTGCGCAAGAATGGGATTTTTCCATGGAAAGCCCATTCCCCGATAACGACCTATCAACACTTGCAAGCCGCGTTACCGCTCAGAAGTAAGCCGGCACGCGGGTTTCTTACAGCCTCCATGCATCCTTGGCGAATTTGTGAAAATATCGCTTACGGCATACGAGCGATGTTCTCACCCGCCCGACGTGCGGTTGCAGGCAAAATACTTGCCGTAGCCACATAGCCATCGGGATCGAGACAGCGATCCCGCTCCAGCGCCTGGTCAATAATTTCGGCATCCCAGTAAATTTTCTTACGCTGATCGCCCTGAGTAGTCAGCGTCGCTTCCATTACGCCGTCAACCGCGCGGTATTTCCGCCAGCTCCCCGCAGGCACTGAGATCACCGAGCCTTCTTCCGCCACAATCGTCACTTCTTCACCTGGTCGATTCCACGTGATTTCCAGCGTCCCTTTAAACACCATTAGCACCTGAACATCCGGGCAGGAATGCAGCCCAACACGATGTTGGTCCTGAATGCGCAACCACTCAACAGAGAAACCATGTGGGTTAATAATCGGCGGCGTGTTATGTAAGTCCTGCGAAATTCCGTAGCCAATCACCGGTGCGATTTCGCCACCGTGGCCCGGCAGAACGGAATCCAGCAGTGCATTTGCCGACCATGTCCGCTGCTCGCCAGTCACAGCACGCTGGCTCATTTCCTCTATTGAATAATCGCGCAACGCGGCGATATGCTCCGCGCCCAGCGGCTGTAACAAGTCAGCTTCATCAGGTTTTTTACCACCCGCCTCGACATCAACCAGCATATTGTCGCGGCTCAGATACAGGCCGTATTCGCGAGCCGCGTCGAGAATCGACGGATGCCAGATAATCCCGCCAGTGTTATTGCCGCCCAACACGGTGAACACCATACCGCAGGTATCCGTTGGGCTGACGTTGGTAAAGCCACGGAAAATCCACGTTGGTATCGACAAAATAGCAGGAGCGCTAAATTCTGCCTGATGTTCACCGTTAGCGCCCCAGCGGAAACGCCAGCTTCCTTCATGAATCAAAAACACTTCGGCGGTGAAATGCAGATGCAGATTGTTGGTCACGCCTTTTGGCATCGCCGCCGCACCGATATTAAAGCCGTGCGGCTCGGGAATATTCACCACCTGTGAAGCCGACTGCGTCACGCCTGGGCCAATAAATGAATAGTTTTGCTTGAGGTGCGAACCCGGCAGCTTGCAGTCGATAAATGCCACGCTACAGGAAACGCGATCTTCAGGGCGTACCAGGCGGCGTTGGGCTTCTTCCTGGGTCAGAGTGATGGTTTGCATAATGTTCTCCATTAATATCCAGATGCGCCACTAGCTGGCGGGGTTTCACCTCGTGCGGCGGCGATGGCAATGCGCGAAGCACTGCCGAGTTGCATGACGTCATTTGCCGGGGTGACAAAGTTAAAGCCTTGCGCAATTCGATTCGCGGCTGCCTGCCCGGAAGTGCAAAAAATTCCGGCGAGCTTGTTGTGGGCGCGACAGCGACCAAGCACTAACTCAATAGCCGCCAGCATTTCCGGGTGCTGCGACTCAGCACTCGCGCTGCCCGTGAGTGTTAAAGAAAGGTCGTTCGGCCCGATAAACACGCCGTCCAGCCCGTCGATATCCAGAATCGCATCGAGGTTTTGCAGGCCTTCGCGGGTTTCAATCATTGCCAGCGTCAGGATCTCTTCATTGGCATACTGCGGGTAATCTTTACCGCCGTATAAAAGGGCGCGCGCCGGGCCAAAAGAGCGGTTACCGAGCGGTGGGTAGCGGCAGGCTGAAACAAACTGCTGCGCTTGTTCTGCCGTCGAAATCATCGGACAGATAATTCCCCAGGCACCAGCATCAAGCAGGCGCATAATTTGTGCCGGTTCGTTAGTGTTCACACGCGCCAGCGGAGTGGCAGGCGTCGCGGAAATCGCCTGAAGCATCGACAACGCGCTGGCGAAATCAATCATGCCATGCTGCATATCGACGGTGACCGAATCATAGCCCTGATGGCCGACTATCTCGGCGCTGTAGCCTGAAGGGATCGCCAGCCAGCCGTTAATAATGGGTTGCTGCTGACGAAAGGCCGCTTTGAGCGGATTTTTTCTCATGATGCTGACTCCTGTATCCAGTTGCGCATTGCGATTGCCACTAATTGCGGCGACTCAAGGGGGAGGAAATGGCCGCTTTCCGGTAGCGTTAACCAGCGGGATTGCGGAGCGGTGGCAACAACCGCTTGATGATGTTGTGGGGTACAAATAGCGTCATAAGCGCCGTTGATAATCAGAATCGGCGAGTTAAAAGCTGCCAACGCTGCACGACGATCATCGCGGGAAATCGCCACTTCTGTTTGTCTTGCAAAAACGTCGATACCGCATTCTTCCGCCATCTGAACTATCGTTTGGTGAAGTGCCGCATCATCCAGACGATGCGGCGCAACATACTTCGCCCACAAATTTTTAGTGAGCCACGATGTGATCCCAAGGCTTGCGGCTTCCTTTATTGCTGCCCGGCGCGTGGCCGCATTTTCCGGCAAATCCCGCAGCGGATTGACAGACAACAATGCCAGCCCGGCAATTCGCTGCGGTGCCAGCGCCACCATTTCCAGCGCGACCATCGCGCCAAGGGAAAATCCCGCCAGGCAAAAACGCGGTGGTAGCACGTCAAGTAATTGCTGAGCCAGCGCGTGAGTGGAATTGCCGTCGTTCAGCGTGACGCAGCTATAATGCGCGACATTTAGCTGCTCGATGAGCGGCTGCCATAGCCGCCCGTTGCACAGCGTTCCGCCTAGCAGAATCAGTGGCGCGTCATGATTTTCCAGCAAAGGAGAAGTATTCATGTTGCTGTCCACCCGCCATCGACCATTAATGCCGTGCCGGTAATTAGGGCGGAAGCAGGCGAGGCGAGAAACACCACCGGCCCCATCACATCTTCCAGCGTTCCCAGCCGTTTCAGCTTGATGTTATCCAGCACATAGCGACTGAACGCCGGGTCCGCGAGATTCGCGCGCGACAGCTCGGTTTCGATAAACGTCGGGCACAAGGTATTCACCCTAATCCCTGATTCGCCCAACTCCAGTGCCATTGTTTTAGTCAAACCCTCAAGGGCAAACTTAGAGGCACAATACACGCTGCGCTGTGGCCCGCCGACATGGCCCATCTGCGAAGAAATATGAATGATGGAACCGGCTACCTGGCGCAGCTTCATACTGCGGGCGACTTGCTGACTTACAAAGAAAGTGGCCCGCAAATTCAGTGCCATCACCGCATCAAAATTCTCTTCACTTACTTCAAGGAAGGGCTGATGACGCGCAAGCCCGGCGCTGTTCACCAGAATGTCGAAGCCCGGCAACTCCATCAGCGTTTTGCCAACCTGCGTGGTATCGGTAATATCCAGCGCCACGCTGTTTAATTGCAGGCCTTCTGCGGCGGCGCTTTTGACCGCCTCGTCAAGCTGTTCGGGCTGGCGGGCGATAATCCACACCTGCGCCCCAGCTCGCGCAAGAGCTATGGCCGCCGCAAAACCGATACCACGAGAACCGCCAGTCACTAAAGCCCGGTGATTATCGAGTCGAAATTCCGGTGTGCGAGGAAGCGCCATCATTACGACGCCTTCTCGATATCCACTGCCGGAACGCTACCAGCGTATGGCACATCCTGGTTGCCGTAGCGACGTACGCGAATATTGGCTTGTTCCGCATGGCCGGAAAAACCTTCCAACTGGCACAGGCGCGAGCAGTAGCTGCCAATTTCCGTGGAAGCTTCATCACTGAGCACTTTCTGCCAGGTGCAGGTTTTCATGAATTTTCCGACCCACAGTCCGCCGGTATAACGCGCGGCTTTTTGCGTTGGCAAAGTGTGGTTGGTGCCGATAACTTTATCGCCGTAAGCGACGTTGGTGCGCGGCCCCAGGAACAGAGCGCCAAAGTTGGTCATATTGGCGAGGAACCAGTCATCGCGGTTAGTCATCACCTGCACATGTTCGGAGGCGATGCGGTTGGCTTCCTGCAACATCTCTTCGTAGCTGTCGCAGACAATCACTTCGCCGTAGTCGCACCACGCCTGGCGGGCAATTTCTGCGGTTGGCAGTTGAGTCAGCAGTCGTTCAACTTCACGCATCGTTTCCTGCGCCAGTTTTAGCGAGTTGGTGAGCAAAATCGCAGGCGTGGTTACACCGTGTTCAGCCTGGCCGAGCAGGTCGGTGGCGCACATTTCGGCATCTACCGTTTCGTCGGCAATCACCAGCGTTTCCGTTGGCCCGGCGAACAAGTCGATTCCCACGCGACCAAACAGCTGACGTTTGGCTTCTGCTACAAAAGCGTTACCCGGGCCAACCAGCATATCAACAGGCGCAATAGTGTCGGTGCCGAGGGCCATCGCGCCAATCGCCTGAATCCCGCCGAGTGCGTAGATCTCGGTTGCGCCTGCCATCGCCTGTGCGGCAACAATCGCCGGGGCAGGGCGACCATTAAACGGCGGCGCGCAGCTAATAATGCGTGAACAACCGGCGACATTGGCGGTAATAATCGACATATGCGCGGAGGCTAATAGCGGATATTTACCACCAGGTACATAACAGCCGACCGCATTAATCGGAATGTTTTTATGGCCAAGAATAACGCCGGGGCGCGTTTCAATTTCAAGATCGGTCAGACAACCTTTTTGCGCCGTGGCGAAATTGAAAACTTGCTGCTGGGCAAATTCAATATCTTTAATATCCTGACGGCTTAATTGTTTAATGCAGGCATTAATTTCACTTTGCGATAAACGATAATCCTGGCGGTCGTAATTATCGAACTTAATGGATAACTCACGAATTGCTTCGTTACCGCGTTGCTCAATATCGGCCAGCGTATTTTCAACCACAATACTGATTTGTTTATTGGCCTGCTGACGTTCAGATAAAGACTTACTGGTTTTTAAATATTGCGCCATGACGCTCTCCTTTGATTTTTAATGCGTGTTTATCCCGCCCGGCATCGCGGGTGAATGGGGGGGATCGGATTAAATAAATGACTATGGGTTAAATTTACTGGCTGGTTTTATTGGCATATTCCTGTGCCGATGAAACTTTCGGTAGACTCTTTTGCGCCGCTTTAATCTGGCGCTGCTCCACACTGCGTGCCGCCATCGGTGTGAGGAAAGCTGCAATCACGCACAGCGCGCCAATCATCAGATACCCGGAAGACAAGTTAATGTGTTGCAACATCAAACCCATTGCGACCGGGCCGACAAACATGCCGACAGAATAAATGGTCTGGAATAAGCCCATGCGCGTTGATTGTTCATCCTCAACCGTATTCACCACGCTTAAAGACATAAACACGGCGAACGCCATACCAAACGAGAAGCCCGCCATCGCCTGTAAGAAATAGATCAGGTACATATTGCTGGTGAAAGGAATGCCGATACTGGAAATCACTTGCAGGATAATGCCGATAACGGCGGTTTTCACCAGCCCGAGGCGTTTATAAAACACCGAACTACACATCGCTATCGCCAGCGCGTAGAAAATCAGATGAATATTGCTAAGCAAGGTCAAAATACCTGCTTTTGCGCCGAGCTGCTGTGCGTAAATTGGCGTTAGCGTGTCGCGTGTGGCGAAAGGCACCAGGATGACAATGGTGGCCAGCAGGCCAATAAACCATACGGAAGAGTCCGCGAGCTGGCGCTTCGCACTATTGATACAGGCTTTAAGTGTGGGTGCGCGGGCAGCATCGTGAAATTCTTTAATGCGAAACGTCAGAATCAATGCCAGTAGCGCCGAGACGCTTGAGACAAAATAACCGATGTTCTTGTCAAAAAAGTGGATTAACGCGCCACCAATACAGTTGCCGAGGAATACCCCTAATGGCCCGGCAAGTGCTAGTAATGCCACAGCGGCAGGCGCATCTTTTTTATCAAAATAGCGAATAAACAGGATGTTATATAAAACCCATGTCGCCGCAGTGAATCCATCGGCGGCTTTGGCCAGGTATAACGTCATGGCGGTGGGTTCCAGGTAGGCTATCGGCCAGGTCACCATCGGTAGCAGCAGGCTGAACTGGATAAATATTTTTCGGCTCTTTACCACATCCGACAAAATGCCAATCGGGAAACGGATAAACAACGTGGCTAACCCACTGGCGCCCATAATCATTCCCACCACTTCTGGCTGCATTCCTTCGCTGATTAACATCGGGGCGAGGAAGGCATCAATACTGTGGATGCAAATGAAGAACAACACGCTAATGGTAAAAAAAAGTCTGACTTCGGAACGACTAAAGAGTGCACGAAACATGTGGTGAACCTCTTAAATATTAATGGGTTATAACCAATCAAGTACGGCATTAACCGGTGCAGTCCTTTGTCGCTCATTTGCGTCACCGGTAAAACTGACGGCGTATTTTTTGTTTTCTGCATACGTATTCAAAAGTTGAAGTTACGAAAAGGTTTCAGATTTGTAAAGGTTGATAATGTAAATGTGAAAAAAATAATTTTGTCTGTTGCATACGCATGCAAAGATGGTGTAAGTATAAAAAACAGGCATTCCAGAGGGATGTGGATAAGGACTACCAAATCATGAAACGTAAGACTTTTGGCCCCGTGACTTCACAGCAGGTGGCGCAAGTGGCGGGAGTATCACAATCGGCGGTATCGCGAACTTTCACTCCGGGGGCGAGCATTTCGCCAGCCACCCGTGAAAAGGTTCTGAAGGCGGCGCGTGAACTGGGCTATCGGCCAAATGCCATCGCCCGTTCGCTGAACACGGCTCGTTCGCGCATCGTCGGCGTGGTGATGTCCTATTTTGATAACCAGTTTTACCCGCAGGTGCTGGAAGCGCTGGCGCAAAAGCTCGATGAGCTGAACTACCACCTGCTGCTGTTTGTGGGCGACCGCGATGGTAATGTCGACCGGATTTTCGACCAGATCATGCAATACCGGGTTGACGGTATCGTGCTGGCTTCGGTTTCGCTTTCCGTTGAGCTTTCAGAAGAGTGTGTCGCTGCCGGGATCCCGGTGGTGCTGTTTAACCGCAGTGAAGAAAATGCCACGGCCTCGAGCGTGAATACCGATAACGAAGCCGCCGCGCGGCAGATTGCCGAATTTTTACTGGCGGGGGAGCACCAGCGCTTTGCTTATGTCGCCGGGCTTTCCGATTCTTCGGTTAACGTGGCGCGCCAGAACGGGTTTATCAGCACGTTAGAACGCAATGGAATCCAGGACGTACGCGTGGTGCAGGGCGATTACGATGCCAAAACAACGGCAAAAGCGGCGTGGGAGCTGTTTTCATCTCCCAATCCGCCAGATGCCATTTTTGCCGCCAACGATCATATGGCGCTCACCGTTATGGATGTCGCCCGCTTTGAGTTTGGCCTGCGCATTCCTGAAGATCTCTCGGTAATTGGCTATGACGACACCGGCCCGTCCGGCTGGCCGTCTTATGCGCTGACATCGGCTTCGCAGCCGGTGGATGCCATGGTCAGTGCCACGTTAGCACTGCTGATGAAACAAATTGAAAGTGAAAACATTGAGCCGGAACAGGTTGTGGTTCCCGGCGTGCTGGTGGTGCGACACTCCGCAAGGCGTCCACGCTCTGGCGTTATCGAAAAAGATGGGCTGTTTTTATTCCAGCCGCAGGAGGTTGAATGACCAGGTTGCCGGGCTTTAGCCCTCAGTTTGACTCTATCCAGCAGTTTATTTTGACGCTGACCCATGTGGTGTGGGAGCAAAAAGACATAGGCCAACTGGCGGATTTTTACGCCACTCCGGTGGTGTTTAATACGCCTGAAAAACAGCTCAACGACCTTTCGCAGTTTATGCGCCTGACGCTGGAAGCGATGCACAGCTTTCCACAGCGCACGGTGCTGACCGAAGATATTCTCTGCTCCCATTCACCGCATTCAGAACATTACGCCGCCCAGCGCACCGTGGCCTGTATTCAGCACCAGGGCGAAGGGTTCTTTGGGAAGCCGAGCGGCAAATCTATTTGGGTGCGTACCTGGGCCGATCGAGTGTGTGCAGATGGCGCGGTGCGCCAGGAATGGTTGCTACAGGATCGTGCCGCCATCATTTTGCAAACCGGAATAGAAGTGCGTGATTTTGCGAGACAACTCGCAGATTCGCGCCGTGAAGCCGGGCTGGAAAATATCAGCGCCGAAGAGATGGACGCGCGCTGGGCGGGCGGCCCGGAAGGCGATGACATCGATGGCCCGCTGGCGGGACTGGTAGAGCGCTATTTGTCTATGTGGGCGGGCGGCAACAGCGGCGTGGTGCCGGGGCTGTACCACCCAGCAGCAACGCTGCATGGGCCAGGCCATGCTTTATGCACCGGCGAGCAGGATATCGGCGGTTTCCTGTCGGGATACCGCGCGTCGTTTGCCGACAGCGAAACGCATCTCCATCATTTGGTTGTGCGCCGCGACGCCAATGAACCGGTGCGTCTTTCGTTGCGCTGGTCGCTGTTAACCTGGCACGACGGATACGGGAAATTCGGTACGCCGACGCGTCGCCCGGTTTCTATTACCGGTATAAGCCAGCTGGAATTACGTGATGGTTTAATTATCCGTGAATATCTGGGTGTAGATGAATTAGCTATCTGGTCTCAGATTCTGAATTAAAATTAGTTGTGGGGAGGCCATCCCCAAATAAATAAAACACTTGATAATGACAATTAATTTGTCAGGTGTTTCTATCGCCTGAATATTTAATTAATGATTGTCGCCATTGCAGGTGAGGGGCATCTTCATCCCCAAATAATATGCGCTGTAATAACCTCAGTGCATTCAAATAACGCAGGAGGTCATATGTCTTCAACTGAAACAACCAATAAAACGCCAGTAGCTTCAGAGAAAAGCAATACCAAACCCACTCGCGATGAACCTGTATTACAAGTCGAACGCCGCGACTTTGTTGATTTAGTCCCGGAGAAACGCCCGCGCGTGCAATCATTACGCGGCTTTGACGATTGCTATACCGATATTGTCGATTACATCGTTCGCTGCACCCATAAAATATGGGACGAACGCGATGTTGGTTTAATTTATTCCCATTACACCCACAACTGCGTTTTATATAATGCGCTCGGTACCATGTATAACCGCGAACAGGTAGTGCAGGATACCCTACAGCGTTTAATTGCCTTCCCGGAACGCCGCGGTATGGCGACTCAAGTTATCTGGAATGGTAACGACGTTGAAGGTTTTTACACCTCCCACCTGGTGACCGGCACGGGCCGCCACACGCAATACAGCCATCTCGGTAAGCCGACCAACCGCACTTTTGTTACCCGCACCGTGGCGGACTGCATGATCCACGAAAACAAGATTTACCGTGAGTGGGTGGTCAGTGACAACATGGCGATGATGCGCCAGTTGGGGCTTGATACCGATGTGATAGCGCACGGCATGGCAAAAGAGCAGTTCGATAAGGGCTTCCGCGTCACCGATATTGGCGAAAACCGCCGCATGGTCGGGCAATATCCGCCGGAAATGGAATGCGACGTTTCAATCGCCCACACCGATACCGAAGAACAGTGCCTGCGCTGGCTGCACGAAATTTATAACCGCCGCATGCTCGGCAAAATTAAAGATGTCTATGCGCCGAACGTGCAGTGGCACGGTCCATTAATGAAAGAGCTTTACGGCCAGGCGGCGGTTATCCACCAGACGCTGGCGCTGATTGGCATGATCCCGGACGGTGCGTGGATGCCGCAGCACATCTGTTCTAACCCTTGCGACGAAGGCGGTACCAAAGTGGCGGTGCGCTGGATTATGGAAGGCCATCACCTCGGCTATGGCGAATTAGGCAAACCAACCGGTGAACGCCTGTTCGTGATGGGCATGTCTCACTATCACATCGTCAATGGCAAAATCATCGACGAATGGGTGGTTTACGATCATCTGGCACTGCTGGCGCAAATCAAACTGGGACAAATGGGGGAATAAGAGATGGGTACGATTTCTGAAGCTGATGTTGAGTTTATCAAACACCCTCAGGGGCAAGATGTTCAGGCTGACCGCACGCTAACCGAGACGGTACAAAATATTATTGACGAGGTGCGCGAGCGTGGCGATGCCGCGCTGCGCGATTATTCGGCCAAATTTGATAAAACGACACCGGACAAATTTGAAGTTTCAGAGCATGAAATCGCCAGCGCGCTGGCGGGGCTAGATCCGCAAACTCGCAAGGACAGTGAGTTTGCCATTGCCCAGGTCAAGCGTTTTGCGCAGGCGCAGTTGGCAACCATGCAGCCGCTGGAGATTGAAACGCTGCCGGGCGTGCATTTGGGGCACCGTATTATCCCGATTCAAACTGTGGGCTGTTATGTGCCTGGCGGGCGCTACCCGATTTTATCCGCGCCGGTGATGTCCATTGTTCCGGCGGTGGTCGCAGGCTGCGATGAGATTATTGCCTGCCTGCCACCGGGTGCGCATCCGGCGATGATCGCCATTTGTCACCTTGCGGGCGCGCATCGCATCTTTAAAGTGGGCGGCGCGCAGGCCATTGCTGCCATGGCCTGGGGAACGGAATCTATCCCGGTGGTGGACAAAGTTGTCGGGCCGGGCAACGCGTTTGTTAATGAAGCTAAACGCCAGGTGTTTGGCAAAGTCGGTATTGATGCGTTGGCGGGGCCAAGCGAGATTTATGTGATTGCAGATGACAGCGCCGACCCGCGTATTTTGGCCGCCGACCTGCTGGCTCAGGCCGAGCATGATGTACATACCCGTGTCGGTATGGCGACAACCAGCCCGCAAATCGCCCGCGCCACGTTTGCTGAAATTGAACGCCAGTTAATGAATCTACCAACGGCGGCAACCGCCGGTGAAGCCTGGAAACGGCAGGGCGAAATTGTTATCTGCCGCGATGAAGAGCAACTGATTGCGTGGGCCGACCATATGGCCACAGAGCATTTGCAGGTGCATACCCGCGACCCGCACGCAACGGCGAGCAAAATCCGCAACTACGGCTCGTTGTTTATCGGGCAAAACGCCAGCGTGGTGTTCTCCGACAAATGCTGCGGTACCAATCATACTTTGCCGACTATGGCAGCCGCTCGTTATACCGGCGGATTGTGGGTGGGCGCGTATGTGAAGATTTGCACTCATCAGTGGATTGACGACCACGGCATTGCGGCTGTAGCGCAACCCGCCGTGCGTCAAAGTCGTACTGAAGGGATGCAGGCTCATCGCCGTGCGGCAGAAATTCGTTTGTTACCCGATAGCATTGATGCCATAACCAACGGGGAGCGGGATTAAAGATTATTTCCAGGTGAACAATATAACGCCAATTCACCTGAAATATTTTCAACTTAAGTTTTATTAATGTTTATTAGCTTGATAAGGTTATTTCTTAACTACATTATTATCTTGTAAGGGAAGGGCGGTAAATGAATTACCCCCAAGTGTTAATATTAATCATGGATTTGGATTATGCTGTCACTGGAAATGGAAGAAGATGTTGTCCTGCGGGTAAAAGGCATGGAAAAAATGCTTGAAGGGATTGTCCGCGAACTCAAAGCTAATAAAGGCGTTGTTGATGAGTTTATTCGGGATGATATCGCAAGGTTCCGGCACTGTTCAAAAGATGTAATAACGCACCATGTTCAGGCATCTCGTAACGTGCGTAAAAGACTGGAAGATGTCACCATCCATTCTCAAAAACGCGTACGTAAAACGGCCCAGAATAATTTGTTATATGGTGTATTGTGCGGAATGTCATTCTGCATGCTTCTACAATTGATGTAAAAAGCATCGATGTATTATGGGAGAAAGTTACCTTTCTCCCTTTTTTATTACGGGGAAGTTACGGAATAGGGTTAAGACTTTCGAGTAATGTAATGATACATTTCCGTGGAAAGAGGAAGATGTAGATTAATATTTTTCCCAGGTAACTTACTGTTAAACCATTGCTCATAAAATTGCTTAAAATCGCTACGATTGAAGCGTGCAGCAAGATTCTTATCAACAAGGTTTTTTAGTTCAATGTCATTATGACGCAGCATTATACCTAAGTCTTGCGGCGTCCCTAATGTCAGTGTAGATATCTGATATTCTTTCATATCTTCACTAGTTTCAATGAGTTGTCTCAGAGAAACTTCATTCATCGCAGTGGCGTAGCTTTTATGGCTACTCATCGCAGCAAATGCGTCTTTCATCGTGGGTTGAGTAAAGACCATAATGTTAAGCTTCTGCAAACGGTTAAGGCTATTCATATTAATTAAATCAGTTGTACCTTTTGCTACGCTGATCGTTCTGCCTGCTAAATCTGAATAGGAACTAATATTTCCTTTAAATGAACCAAATCGCGTATAAACGGACAGGTAATGACGGGAAAACAGAACGACGTTTTCCCGACTCACTGTATCCGTATTAACGGAGCAATCCATATCAATAATATTATGATTTAGCATGGTGGTACGCATAGTTACTGGTGTTGGAATGAAATTAACAACCAAATCTTTAATATGCAGATCTTTTTTCATAGATTCAGTTACATCTTTGCATAAATCAATGACATAACCCACCACATGCCCCTCACTAGTTTTATAAGAGTAGGGCGGTGCATCACGATAACCAATATTAACAACTTTATGGCTAGATATTCTTTCCAGCGTGGACGTGTTCGTCTCTGCCTTCAAAAGGACGGCGTAGCAAAACAATAATAAGCTCAGTACGTAGTTAAGAAAGTGTTTCTTTTTCATTTATCTTTTTTATGGTTGATCGCTATCTTCTCGGTGGAGTACAAGCGAATAATAGCTAATAAGAATAAAGTTCCGTCGAGGAAAGTGACTGTTTTAGTTCAGGTGGCATTGGCCAGTTGAGAGTAATCCCTTGAGGCATGATGGGCTCAAAAAACCATTTATTATAAATGCTGATGAACTCTTTGCTCAACATCAGCCGCTTCATGGAGTGGTTAATCAGATCGGCAAAATGGTCATTATCTTTTTGCATCGGCATACCAATGGGCAGTTGTGGGCTAAGGGTATCAGCCGATATAGCAAAAGCCTGGGGGTGTCCAGAAAGTGCTATTTGCCCAAGTAACAGAACATCGCTTGAGACTATCGCGGGTGTTTGCCCGCTTTCAAGCGCGGAGAAAGCTTTAATATTGTCGGTTCCAAGATCAATATTCAGTGAGAGTTGATGCTCAGAATTAGCTTGCTGGATGTGTCTGACAAACACGGTGCCGCTTTTTACCAACACGGTATGGCCATTGAGCTCGCTGATAGCCGAAATCCGATCTTCTTTGCGTGATACATAACGGGTTGCGGAGAAAAAATAGGGTTCCGAGAACGTCACTATTTTTTGGCGTTCCGCTGTGTAGATCGTGGGAATGCACCCCATATCGATAGTTTTGTTCTCAATGGTTAAAAATTGAGTTGCTGTGGTGACAGGGACCCAATGAATTTTCAACGCCGGGATTTGTAGCTCCTGCTTAAGCATATCGACCAGTCGATTGCATATTTCAATGGAGAAGCCTTGCGGTTTATGACCTTCAACATATGAAAATGGAAATACATCAGTCTGGTAACTAAGCGTGATAGTCCTGGTTTGTACGATACGTGATAAAAGGTCATCGGCGCGGCTATCGGAAGGTGTCAGCAGGCCAACACTGATTAACATGGTTACTGCCAGAGAACATAGCGTCCGATATAAATGAGTGGTTATAAATTGCATGTGCTCTCCATTTTCTCCAGCTCCAGCTCCAGCTCCAGCTCTGCCACGACACTGGCATTCTCTACCGCCCGGCTAAAATAATATCCCTGAACGGTTATTTCTTCTCCACCAAGGGAGGCTAAAAACTCATACTGTTGTTGTGTTTCAACGCCTTTGGCGGTGACTTTCAACCCGCGCTGTAATGCGTAACGAACCAGCATACCTACTAACACCTGGCTGTCTTCGCACTTGTCGAGTACATCAATAAGAGAGCGAGCAATTTTAATGTGGCTGAATGGGAAAATAATCAGGTAGTCCAGTGTGGCGAAACCTGTTCCAAATTCGTCCAGTACAATGCCAACGCCTAATGCCTGAATTGCATTCAGGGCCGGCAGGATAATTTCGCGATCGAGTTGCTCAGAGCCCGTAATTTCAATTTCCAGCCGCGTGGGATCTAAACCACTTTCTTGTAATGCGTTGCGAATGATGTCCAGTATTCTTGGACTACGCAGTTGGTGTGGAGAGACATTCACCGCCACTGTTTTAGCCGTTGGCCAGTTAGCGGCGTCCATACAGGCGCTGCGGATCAGCCATTCACCTAACCTGGTAATAAGTCCAATATCTTCAGAGACGGAAATAAAGTGGTGTGGTTGTAGCAGGCCTCTAGTCGGATGTTGCCAGCGAACCAGAGCTTCATAGCCTTCGATGGCGTAATTTCCGAGGCTGGTAATTTTTTGATAATGAAGGAAGAACTCATTATTTCTGATGCCATCTTCAATTTCCTGACTAAAGAGCAGGTTATTTGATGGATTCATCGTCATTCCGTGGGAATAGAAATGGAAGCAATTTCGCCCGAAACTTTTGGATGTATAGAGCGCAAGGTCTGCGTGAGTGAACAAATCTTCTCGGGTATTACCATGCCGAGGTGCGCAGGAAATGCCAATGCTACAACTGATAGAGAAAGTATGCCCGCTGCAGGTGAAAGGTTGGTTGAGCGCCTCTAAAACTCTTCTAGCCAATGTTTCAGCTTCAGAAATCGAGTCTTTGTTAATCCGCTGAAGAATCGCAAATTCATCTCCACCGAGACGGATTGCCATATCCCCATCATTAAGTAAGTCCGTTAGACGTGTCGCAGATTCGACCAGCAGTTCATCACCTACGACATGACCATAGGTGTCATTAACGGGTTTGAAATTGTCCAGGTCTATCAATAGCAGATTGAAGATACAGCCTTCAGTTCTTAATCTTATTAGCCTATCGTCGATGGAGTTTCGATAAGCCACTCTATTTGGCAGCAATGTCAGAGAGTCATGGTGCGCCATGTACTCCATCTTTTGCGCCATCTCTTGCATGCGTTGTAGATAACCGCGGTCAACCATTGCCACGCGTAGTTTTTCAATCGCTTTTGCCAGTTCACCTATCTCATCTTCTTGATTCTGGAACGGCGTGACCTGATCAGTTTGCTCATCAGCTATCAACGTCACTGCTTGCACAAGGCGAGGTACCGGGCGGAAAAGATTACGCACTAGCCAATTAACGACCACAACTGTAAAACCCAGGATCAAAATCAGCATCAACAAGGTATTTTTCAACAACTGATTATGAGTAGCAAACAGGGCATTGCGCTCACCAATGCTGCTGACAACTGCACCGATCAACTCGCCGGAAGGATTAACGATGGGAATTGAGCCTACGAAGTACTCTTTCCCACCAATAGAGACAAAGCCTTGGTAATACTTTTCTAGTGCAGCACCATTTGCGGTGTCGTCAACGGCGGTAATTTTTTGCACTGTTTGAGTGTCGGTAAAACCCTTGTTTTTGTCGTACAGCAATAGCCACGTCGGATTATGGGTTTGTGTTGAAACCAGAGTCAGCATATCGGCTGGATCAAAGCCTGTCTGGATTACGGTCTCGTCATCGCAGAGCGGGCGTTCGGATTCGATGGAAATGACCTGCCCTTCGTGGTTGGATTTTACCGTTACTGAGGTGTAGATATTGCGGATGATATAACTGGTAATTTGCGAATTAGTTGATGCCTGTTTAAACCATTGTTCATGAGATATTCGGTTAACCTCGAAAAGGCCCGCCCCAGAGCCAACTCCATAGGCAATTAGAATCCCCAACATAAGGTAGATAGCAACTTTTCCAGTAATCGAATGATACCAGTGATATTCCCCACGTAAGCTAGAATCCTTTTTACAGGGAGGAACAACCTCATGTTGAATGAGCTCTTTATCTACCATTTTTCTATTCGTACTCTTTTTTAAGCGACTAAAGAAGGCTCAAGAGGGATATTTAATTATATAAACTATTATTTTCATTGTGGTTTATATGACGATATTTGTTAATGCGTTATTTTTTCAATGTTAGCGCATTGTGAACTTGCTAGTGAGTCATGCTTTTTAGAAGATATGCTCGTACGGCCAGGTCGTAGGTTTATTATAAAACACGGAGTATAGAGTTGGCTAATTAATGCGTCAACGATAAACATTAACATATCCATGACTCTGCACATACATTTTAAATTTCTCATAACAAACGGAATATCCAAAAAATAGATTTATTGAAAATGAGAATATCCATTATTCACGATGAACAGAGTTAAGTATTAACTACTAAAAGGTTACATAATTTGTTAATGGGCTGTGGTCGATGAAACAGGAACCCTTGTGCTAAATGGATACCACAGTTCTTAACTATTTGATGTTCTTCATCTGTTTCTACACCCTCAATCAATACCTGACTGCCTGAGCTTTTGCAAAGTTGCACAACATGGTGGAGAAATGCTTCACCGCCTTCACGTGCTAATCCGAGCACAAGCGTACGGTCTAGTTTGATTTTATCCAGCTGATATTGTGTTAAATAAGACAATGTGGAATAGCCTGAACCAAAATCATCAAGAGCAATTTTAATACCCAATCGCCGTAGTTCAGCGAGAACCTCAATAATTTGCTCGGGTTCTTTAACTCTTTGTGATTCAGTAATCTCCATTTCTAACTTCCACCCTGATGGCAACGGATTGCGCAATAACTTACTCACCAGACTTAGGAAACTAGGATCAAGTAATGTTTGTGGCGAAATATTCACCGAAAGTGTCATGCCTGGAAAACGAGATAGTTCATGATGAATGGCTTCAACAGCATTCTCAAGTACCCAAAAATCCACCTCCGGCATCATACCAATTCGTTCATAATATTTTAAAAAGTAGGGCGGTGTTATTTTCCCATCATCACTTTGATGACGAAGTAACACTTCCATGGCTACAATTTTCTGACTATCAACAGTTATCTGTGGTTGATACCATAATACAAAATTACCACTGTTCTGCAGGTCATTAATATTACGCCTTGCATCTATATACTCATTTACTTCGGAAAGATAATGATGTGGTGATTCAGCTTCACGATAGCCAGGCACAGGTAATTGAAACTGATTTCCTTTCAATGGAACAAAGCTTGTATTGCCAGAGGGCAGAGTGATCTCTTTATAATCACGTTTTTCCATATAGCGCAGGAAAGGCCAGTAAATCCCAATTCCGGTACAAATTAAAAAAATCTGGAACAACACGGCACTTATTGCGCCATTTGTGCCCAACCAGGCGTTAATGATGGCAGGCGTCGCCCAACCTACCATTTGTTGAAGAGGTGGTACAATGTGCCAAAGGGTAGCGTAGTAGGCAATGATGTAATCCACTGCAGGAGTCATTACGAAGGGGATAAACATCACCGGATTCAATACTACCGGTACACCAAAGATGAGGGGCTCATTGATATTGAAGATGGCCAGAGGCAAGGAGACGTTGATTAAATGTCGATTCGAAGGATTGCGGCTAATGAGTAAACAAATTAAGAGGCTAAGCGTGCCTCCGCTGCCACCAGATGCGCACCACGTCTCATAAAAAGGAACACTTAATATATTTAATGATTCTTTGCCAGCTTTCCATGCAGCTATATTAGATATCGTTTCATTCGATAATCTCAAACCGATATCCTGGAAGATATAAATACCATGCACACCAAAGAACCAGGTGCCTTCACGCACTAACTCATAAAGAAGTCCATGGGTAAAGTTATCAGGGTATATTACTTTGGAAATATCCTGAGTCAGCCAATCACTAGCATGTAAAATGAGATGACCAACCAGTACCAGAGCAAGCAGTTTACTGATGAATGTTAATAATGTCTTTATTGAAATCCAGTTAAATTTTATTCTATTGGTACGGAATAGCTTGATGTTTTTTTCTAAAATTAAGTTGGTAAAGATCGCAGCCAATAGAGCGACTGGCAGGCTTACACCAATAAAAAAGTTAGCTTCATTATTGTTATGCTCAAGACCGGTAATACCAAGTAATACAGTCAGGCTAAGAGAAATGCTGAGCATTATAGATAAACGATATCTGACAGCCCATTGTAGAGAAAAAATGATATTTAAAAGTATAGGAAGGAATACCAACATGCTTTGTTGCAGGTTTTCTAACCAAGCTGAAGTTTTAACCCAATGAAAATTCAGACATAACGTGCTTGCAACAATAACCAATCCTCGTAACACAGAAAATGGCATAATTGCCATAGTGCAACTGAGGACTGCTTGTGAAATACGATTGTTAATGAAATTTAATTTTATTTGGTGAAATATGCTAATCGCGTTTCTTTTAGTTATAGTGTAATTCATTCGTTACTTAATTGTGGGTTGATTTGTTATTGTTGTTACAGTGTCAAAAGTTACTATATCACCATATGCCAGGTGGTGATATTGAATTTTATTACTGGTGCCAATTAAGCAAGGCGGTTATTGATTATTCGTTATATTGTTTGAACAGTCATCCGACCTGATGTGTTTCTTATCCAAAAATACACATTTATTCAGGATGATTTATTTATGGGTGGCTTTGGTAACAACGCTCTTGATAGATTCCTATATTTAAATTTTGATCATGACTTGAAGTAAATTCACCTGATGTTTTATGTTTTTTACAGATATGTTAAAAAATTGGAGCGTCTGGCTATGCCACAATCCACTGCATCAAGATTAACAGAAAACCACAAAGGCTGGGCATAGTGGCAGTCCCTCTACTCTGTTGGGCTGTTTCTAACCTTGATACTGAAATATATTGTGCGGAGAGCCGAACTTTCACACGATATAGTTATATTATCCCCACTACTAATGTGCATAATTCCCCCGGTCAATAAATTACTGCAAGTAATAATAAATATACAGTTAAGGGATGTCGTTTATGGCGCAGTCAGAGCAAAAACAGTTGCGATGGTACAACATCGCGCTGATGTCGTTTATTACCGTCTGGGGGTTTGGCAATGTTGTCAATAACTATGCCAACCAAGGGCTGGTCGTTATTTTCTCTTGGGTGTTTATTTTTGCACTTTACTTTATTCCCTACGCGCTGATTGTTGGGCAACTGGGGGCAACATTTAAAGATGGTAAAGGGGGCGTCAGTACCTGGATCAAACATACCATGGGTCCTGGTCTGGCTTATCTGGCTGCATGGACTTACTGGGTGGTGCATGTTCCATATCTTGCGCAAAAACCGCAGGCAATTTTGATAGCCCTGGGGTGGGCCATTAATGGCGATGGTTCGCTTATCAAAGAATACAGTGTGGTTGCCTTGCAGGGGATTACGCTTGCGCTATTTGTCCTGTTTATGTGGGTGGCCTCCCGAGGAATGAAATCACTGAAGATAGTGGGATCGGTTGCTGGTATCGCCATGTTTGTCATGTCACTACTGTATGTTGTGATGGCAGTAACCGCACCCGCCATCACAGAGGTGCATATTGCCACGACCAATATCACATGGGAGACATTCATCCCTCATATTGATTTCACCTATATCACGACCATTTCGATGCTGGTATTTGCTGTCGGTGGAGCGGAAAAAATCTCTCCTTATGTCAACAGTACCCGCAACCCGGGCCGTGAGTTTCCCCGTGGAATGCTAATACTAGCCGTGATGGTGGCCGTCTGCGCGATCCTTGGCTCTTTGGCGATGGGGATGATGTTCGATTCGAATAATATTCCCGATGACCTGATGACGAATGGCCAATACTACGCCTTCCAGAAACTGGGCGAATATTATCATCTGGGGAATTGGTTAATGGTTATCTACGCGGTGGCTAACACGCTTGGTCAAATTGCCGCCCTGGTATTCTCCATTGATGCGCCGCTGAAAGTATTACTGGGCGACGCTGACTCCCGCTATATTCCTCAGAAACTATGCCGGACAAATGATGCGGGTACGCCTGTGAATGGCTATCTGATGACACTGGTACTGGTTGCTATTTTGATAATGCTGCCAACGCTGGGTATCGGGGATATGAACGACCTGTATAAATGGCTACTGAACCTTAACTCCGTGGTTATGCCATTGCGTTATCTATGGGTCTTTGTGGCCTTTATTGCGGTACTACGCCTCGCGGAGAAATACTCACCAGAGTATGTTTTTATCCGAAATCGCAAGCTGGCACTCACCGTTGGTATCTGGTGTTTTGCTTTTACGGCTTTTGCCTGCCTGACGGGGATTTTCCCGAAAAAGCTGGATGCATTTACGCCTGAGTGGATTTTCCAGTTGTCGCTTAACATTGCCACACCAGTAGTGCTGGTTGGGCTGGGGTTCATTTTCCCACTTCTGGCAAGGCGACATACCCGTGGGCAGAAGCCAGCCGTGCGGAGCAGTTAATAACCTGATGCAGTGTTAATCTGCGGTCACCACAATCCGGTTATGATTTTGTGGTGACCGTCTAAATGTTAAATCCTGTTATTTCAATGTAATGGATCTGCCGATAGCTACCATTCAGTTGGCGATGTTTTTCACGGGCATTGCATTGGCTTTATTACTGGAGTAAATAAAGAAAAGCGCTATTCCCAGGCAGACTACTGCACCAAGGCGCGTCCCAGAAAAGTGAATCGCTTCATTTCCTAACCAGCCAAAATTATCAATGAGCATGCTCATTGCCAGTTGGCCAAAGATAACCGCAACAGTAGCAACAGCCGCTCCAATTCGCTGAACAGCCAGAACCATAATGACAATGTAAGGAACACCACAAAGAGCGCCAAGCAATTGCCATTTCGGCACATCCAGCAAGGTCACAGCATGCTTTGGTTCGAAGAAGAAAATGAGCAGGGCAGTCACCAGTGCGCCAACTGAAAAAGTCAGAAATGCGCTGCGAAATACTCCAACATTGCTACCCAACTTGCCATTAATTGCAGCCTGCATACTAAGAAACGCACCGCCAACGACAGCTAAAATGATCATTAATATATTCACGAGTTCACCTCAGCCCTTTGCCATGAGGAATAGGGCGGCAATAATAAAAATCAGCGCGATAATACGCTTACTGTCAATTTTTCGATGAGAAGAACCAAACAGCCCGTAATGGTCAATGACCAGACTTTTGGAGACCTGCCCTGCCAAAATACCAATCATGGTCATCGCAATACCAATAGTGGGAACGGCAATGGTGAGGATCACGACATACACAGGGCCCAGTATGCCGCCCAGCAGAGTCCATGATGGTTGGGTAAAGAAGGAAGGGCTGTTTCGTGGACTAAAGAACAGCATTAACAAGAATGTCAGCGCAGCTCCGACTCCGAAAATACTGAAGGTTGCCCATAAGTCTCCGACTTCGCTGCCCAGTGGTCCTAACAATCCGGCTTCTACGGATAGCCCCATCCCGCCTGCAACGACGAGTAATATAAATAAAAGCTGCATTAAAACAGTCTCCAATGGTTGAGGTGGAGAATCCTATAGCAGTGAAGTGTAATGAAAAACGGTATAATCCAGGAAACACCTTTGCAGAAGGCGGGATAATGTACGACCCAAGCGCCATAAATTTTCGCACACTGTTATTTTTTATCGGTGTCTTTGATACCCAAAGCTTTTCAGTCGTAGCACGGCGTGAAGGGGTTTCAGTATCAATGATTTCACGTGTCATCCTTCAACTGGAGGACGCGCTCGGTCAGCAGCTTTTTTATCGAAATACCCGAGCAGTTATTCCCACTGAAGCTGGGCGGTTATTTATTAGCTATGCCCGTACCATGACTGAGCAACTGAGCGAAGCCCGAAAAGAGATGCAGGATAGAGCCCTTGAACCTGCAGGGCTGATAAGGATTAATGCGCCTGTATTTTTTGGCCAGCGTCATATTGCCCCCTGGCTTAGCGAACTTTCAGCTCGCTATCCCCGATTGCTGATTGAACTGACGCAGACTGATGATTACATCGATCCTCTCAGGGATGCCTCAGATGTAATTTTCAGAATCGGCACGCTGACGGATTCTTCTTTCCACGCACGCGTATTTGGAACTCAGCGCTATCATCTGGTCGCTTCTCCCGGCTATATAAAAAAATTTGGAAAACTGGAATTCCCAGCCCAACTGAATGACCATAAATGCCTAGTTTACAGAGGGTCATCGGGTCCTAACCGATGGTTGTTCAGGGAACCTGCTGGCTCCTGGACTCACTATCCCATTACTGCGTTACTGACCTCCAACAATGCTGAATCTCTTCTTACCAGCGCACTTAGCGGCATGGGAATGGTGTTATTTCCCGACTGGCTTATTGGTGACAGTCTTAAAAAAGGTGACCTTGTCAGATTGATGGAGGGATTTGAGGCCGCGATCAATACCGAGCCACAGCATATCGCAGCTATCTATCCCAACGCGCGCCATCCCCCGCTTAATGTTCGGGCAGTCATTGATTATTTCGTAGAGGTTTATGGCACGCCGCTTTACTGGCAGTTCGACTGAGATTTTGCGACAAAAGTTGGGATATAGTTCCCTTAGGTGAATAAAGACACGAACAATAACCGGGTTATGGAAACCTGAATTAACTGAATCTGGTAAGGGACCTTATAATGAGTGTGATTGAAAGATTGAAGACGAAATATCCGGGAGCACCGGCGTGGTCCTTTGGTGACAATCCTGATATGGCAAACGAGCTTGCCGACTTAGTCTTGAAAGGAATTAAAACTGCGTCATGTGGTTCTCTTTCCTCTTTTCTGTCGGAAGAACCTTCCCCAAAAATAGGCAGTTATAATATTGTTCTTAATGGAGAAGGTGCCCCGGTATGTGTTATCAGAATAATTTCGATGAGCCTGATGTGTTTTTCTGACATAACTGAAGAATTTGCCAGAAAAGAAGGTGAGGGGGATATGAGCCTTGAATATTGGAGGAAAGAGCATAAAGCGTTTTTCACCCGGGAAGGCTATTATTCTGATGATATGGAACTTGTTGCAGAAGAGTTTAAGTTGATTGAAATTCTATAATTTGAGCGAGGCTAAGGTTCATTTGCATTTGAAATAGTAGCTGTTAGCTCACTTTTCGAGCTCATGCTTTACCGCCGTCAGTGTCCTTTGCCTGATCAAGCCGCTTCCAAGTCTGATTGCCAGCCAGTATCCGGCCATTTTTAGCTGTGTCGCTCGATCAGGGCAGTATATGAATGTCTCTGTGCACAGAGCATATTCATTGGTGTTGAGTTGTTGTACCTGATATCGGAGCAGTAGTTTTGCGTTACCAGGCCGAAGGGCTGCGCAGTATGCCCTCACATCAGGGACATCCTCAAGACCAAAATCGGGTCTCCAGAGGTTTAAGGTTGGGCTATAGCTGCCGTTTTTCATTTTTCCTGCTCTTGATAAAATTAAAGCAGAATAAATTTCATTTCTTTTAACTTTGTCCAGGTCTACCCAGTTAACCGCTCCAGGCCGCTGGATTCCAGCGATGAATCCTATGAGAAGGGGGCTACTTTCCTGATATCGACTATAACCATTCACCTCAACATGAAGATAATTCATGTTCGCTGAAATTTAATCACTTTTCCTCAATCAATGACTCTGGCATAAATTACCTACTGCAATTCGCTACAGACAATATGAAAACTACTGAATAAATAACCTGAAAAGAAATTTGGTAATGCTGAAAAAGCAAAAATAAATTCAGGTTTTATCAGAAATCAGGAAACCATCGCGATGAATAAAGAATTTACCTTTACTATTAAAAGCCTTTCTTTCGATGAGAATTACAATCCATCTGAAAATACACGCATTACGACTAACTTCGCTAATTTAGCCAGAGGAAGTCAGCGCCAGCAGAATTTGCGCAATACCTTAAAGATGATTGATGATCGTTTCAATTCTCTTGCGCCTTCCGATAACCCTGCAGGGGACCGGTATTGCGTCGAACTTGAAATCATTTCCGTTGGGATGGATGTTGAAGGAAAGGGCGATACCTTCCCGGTGATTGAAATATTGAAAACAAATATTGTCGATCAAAAAACTAACGCGCGTATTGAAGGCATTGTGGGGAATAACTTTTCCTCTTATGTACGAGATTACGATTTTAGCGTATTGCTGTTAGACCATAACAAGAATAAGGCCGGTTTTAGCACGCCAGATAATTTTGGTGATTTGCATGGCAACATATTCAAATGCTTCATTAACTCAAGTGCTTACACAGAGCGCTTTAAGAAACCACCGGTTATATGTTTAAGCGTGTCCAGTAAAAACACTTACCACCGCACTGAAAATCAGCATCCTGTATTGGGTGTCGAGTACCAACAAAATGAACTCTCTATGACCGACCACTATTTCAATAAAATGGGCTTACAGGCTCGCTATTTTATGCCGCCAAATAGTGTTGCGCCGCTGGCTTTCTATTTTGTAGGTGATTTAACTGGCGATTACACGGATCTTGAACTGACGGGTACCATTAGTACGATGGAAACCTTTCAAAAGATTTATCGTCCTGAAATTTATAATGCTAATTCTGTAGCAGGAAAAGAGTATCAACCTAGCTTGAATCAACAGGATTATTCATTAACTCAAATTGTTTATGATCGAGAAGAACGCAGCCATTTAGCGATTGAACAGGGCAGGTTTACAGAAGAGAACTTCATCAAACCATACCGAACTCTCCTTGAGCAATGGTCCGCTAACTACGTTCTTTGATTAACTAAAAATATAAGGTCATCTATTATGAAAATATTATTACCGACGTCGACTGCGGGTAGTTTACCGAAACCTTCCTGGCTTGCACAACCTGAGACACTTTGGTCACCGTGGAAATTGCAGGGCAATGAATTAATTGACGGCAAGCAAGATGCTCTGCGTTTGTGCCTGCAAGATCAGCTACAGGCCGGTATTGATATCGTCAGTGATGGCGAGCAAACGCGCCAACATTTTGTCACTACGTTTATTGAGCACCTCAGTGGCGTTGATTTTGAAAAACGTGAAACAGTTAGAATTCGCAATCGCTATGATGCCAGCGTTCCTACGGTTGTTGGCCCTGTATCCCGCCAGAAGCCTGTGTTTGTTGAAGATGCCAAATTCTTACGCCAGCAAACCAGCCAACCTATTAAATGGGCGCTGCCAGGTCCGATGACCATGATCGATACGCTTTATGATAGCCATTATAAAAGTCGTGAAAAGCTGGCCTGGGAATTTGCCACAATTCTTAATCAAGAAGCCAGAGAATTAGAGGCTGCTGGCGTCGATATTATCCAGTTTGATGAACCGGCATTTAATGTGTTTTTTGACGAGGTGAATGACTGGGGGATTGCCGCTTTAGAAAGAGCAATTGAAGGGCTTAAATGTGAAACTGCCGTACATATTTGCTACGGCTATGGCATTAAAGCCAATACAGACTGGAAAAAGACATTGGGCTCGGAATGGCGGCAA
This sequence comes from Buttiauxella sp. BIGb0552, assembly GCF_004366275.1. NCBI lineage: Bacteria > Pseudomonadati > Pseudomonadota > Gammaproteobacteria > Enterobacterales > Enterobacteriaceae > Buttiauxella > Buttiauxella sp. BIGb0552. The sequence goes on along the minus strand of NZ_SODY01000001.1, from coordinate 851,727 downwards.
TATGAAGAGTTTTTCCCGAAGCTGCAGGCCTCTAATATCGATATCATTTCGCTTGAATGTCAAAACTCTCGTGTTCCAATGGATCTCATTGAACTCATCCGGGGCAAAAAAGTCATGGTCGGGGCCATTGATGTGGCAACCAATATCATTGAGACACCAGAGGAAGTCGCTAACACGCTACGAAAAGCACTGCAATTTGTAGATGCAGACAAGCTTTATCCAAGCACTAACTGCGGCATGACCCCGTTATCTCGCCAGGTCGCAAGAGGCAAGTTAAGTGCATTAAGTGCAGGCGCGGAAATTGTACGTAGAGAACTCTTAAACAAATAACTTCGGTAAATATTAGGTCATTGAAGTGGAGTGATACACTGAATTTAGGCACTTGGATAGAGGTGATATGCTCACCTCTTCTTGAGTCTGGATCAGGCAGCCAACCAGCGCTTACCTTCAACTTTCATTTTTGCTTCCAGTTCGCTGCCGCGGGTGGCAAATACGCGGCTAAGTGGGAAACCGCTCTGCTCTAGTAAATAGGCCAGTGCTGCATATTCACGCGGATACTTCGTCACAACCGCCTGGTCAATTTCCACAGGACCTAAAGGGAAGGTGAAGGTGCCGATATCGTAAACACTCTGACGGTGGAACAACTTCCACACTCCATCTCGTTTTTCTGCCAGGTCGTAAAAACGGTTATGACACTCACAACCAATGTTCAGTTTTACGTTCTCAGCGAGGATGATGGCATTGGTTTCCAGAATTGCTTTATCTCCGGCTTCATTAAAGGTAATAGCAGGTGAAGCAATGAGATGCTTGGTACGCAAGTCGGAAGCACCCATACGCATTGAACCATCAACAAAATCGCTTCCCAAGCCTTCAAACCAGGTGATTTCAATCGTGCCGTCAGGGTGGAACAAGTCGCGTAACTGATCCCATTCGCCTAAATCACGGTGCATCCAGCCATTCATAAGGTCGTTAAGTTGTTGGCGGTCTTGAAGTTGGTTTTGCATATTTTTAGTTCCTGTTTAGTTGACTGGATTCAGTTTGGAGGCAAAGTAAGATAACCTCAAATATATAGATTTTACTTATTAATCATTTTTAATGATTAATGGAGCATTGATGGATTTACGCCACCTGAAGTATTTTTTGGCCGTCGCAGAAGAACGGCACTTTGGCCGGGCGGCAGAACGGCTCAACATAGTTCAACCCGCGTTGAGCATGCAGATTAAAGCTCTTGAAGCGGAGCTGGGTGGCCCACTGTTAATTCGTACCAGCCGTCGTGTCGAACTGACCGAAGCCGGCAAGCTCTTGCAGGCAGAAGCCACGCGCACGTTGGAGCAAGTGGAAAATACCCGGCTTGCCGTGGAGCGTTCTATTCGCGGTGAAACAGGCCGGGTGCGGATAGGGTTCGCCGGTAATGCTGTCTTCAGCGGAAGGCTGATGCAGGATGTGCGATCTTTTCATCAGGCATACCCGGACGCTGAAATAATCTGCCAGGAGCTTGCGCCACAGCTTCAAAAGGAAGCCATTCAGAACGGGACGCTGGATGTGGGCTATATGCCTGATTACTACCCGGATCATGAATCAACTCTTGTCTACGAGTCTGTGGGCGAATGGGGGCGGGTTGTGGTGATGTCCAGCGAGCACAGATTCGCCGGTAAAGAGAGTCTGACGGTAGATATGCTGGCCCATGAACCTTTGATTATTTACGCAATCAATGACATGGATTCACAACTGGATACGCAACTCGGTAAACTGCTTGGCGACTCTTTGCATATTGCTTATCGGATATCCAGTTCACTGAGTGTGCTCGCCATGGCCGGAGCCGGGTTGGGTATCGCCCTGGTCCCAGCACCATTAGCACAGGTGGCGATTCCCGGTGTGGTGTATCGGGTTCTTGATTCGAAGGAGCTGGCGGCTAATTTGATGATGGTTAGTCGTAAAGACGAACCCAGTGCCGCCGTGCTTGCCTACCTCAAGCACACCCGGAAACACGGTCTATTTTTAGGGTGAACAACTTCCCGGCGTTAACGTGGGCGATTTTTTCCATTTTTCCTCAGTGAAACCAGGACTTGATGCAATTCATTGGCAGACAGTGCCGGCTCGGTGGTTCATCTCGCACTCTCTGGAGTTTATTAATTACTTAACTAAAATTATTTGTGCAGTATATATCCAGAGGTGTTCGAGTGACTTTTATATCAAATGGAAATGCCGCAGTCTGACTGAATGAAAGAAAAATCCACGCAAAAGCGTGGATTTCCTGATGTTAACTGTTCGCTATGAGAATTAATTCGCGCTAAAACCTGGCCCTATAGAGCGTGAAAACTTAAAGGAAGCGGCGCAGCAGGTCAGCTTTGTCGGTCTGTTCCCAGCTAAAAATATCACGTCCAAAATGACCATAGGCCGCTGTTTGCTGATAAATCGGTTGCAGCAAATTCAGCGAGCGGATTAACCCATGTGGGCGGAGGTCGAAAAACTCGCGAATAATCATAATCAGTTTTTCATTATCCAGTTTTCCAGTACCGAAGGTTTCCACCATTATTGAGGTGGGTTCCGCAACACCAATGGCATAAGAAATCTGAATTTCACAGCGGTCAGCTAACCCGGCTGCGACAATATTCTTAGCGACATAGCGGGCAACATATGCGGCTGAACGATCAACTTTAGAAGGATCTTTACCGGAAAATGCGCCGCCACCATGACGCGCCATACCGCCGTATGTATCAACAATAATTTTTCGTCCAGTGAGTCCGCAGTCACCCATTGGGCCACCAATAACAAATCGGCCTGTTGGGTTAATAAAATATTTGGTATCTCGCGTCAGCCACTCTTGCGGTAACACAGGTTTAATTATCTCTTCCATCACGCCTTCACGCAGGGTTTGCTGAGTGACTGCTTCACTGTGTTGAGTGGAAATAACTACCGTATCAATACCGATTATTTTACCGTTGTCATATTCAAAGGTGACCTGACTTTTCGCATCTGGCCTTAACCATGGCAATAAACCGCTTTTCCGCACTTGAGCCTGGCGTGCCATTAAACGGTGAGCGAAGGTAATAGGCGCAGGCATTAGTGCATCGGTTTCGTTGGACGCATAACCAAACATAAGTCCTTGATCGCCTGCACCTTGATTCGCTTCATCTTCACGATCTACTCCGCGATTAATATCGGGAGACTGCTTACCAATCGCGCTTAAGACTGCGCAAGTGTGGGAATCAAACCCCATTTCTGAGCTGTTATAGCCGATGTCGTGGATCGTGCGGCGCACAATCTCTTCTATATCGACCCAAGTGTCGGTAGTAATTTCCCCACCCACCAAAACCATGCCGGTTTTAACCAGCGTTTCGCAGGCCACGCGTGCTTTGGGGTCTTGTCGAATAATGGCATCGAGAATGGCATCAGAAATTTGGTCGGCTATTTTGTCAGGATGCCCTTCAGAAACAGATTCTGAGGTGAATAACTGTTGTGACATACAAAATCCTTAAATTAATAACTAAATTCTTTAATTCTGATAATAAAAATAGAGGGCTATATTATCGAAGTTAATTTTACGGCTCAGACAGTAACCAATATCAACGATAAACATACATGCCGCCATCAACACCACGGCTAAATAAGACTTGCCAAAGTTGAATGTCACGCGCACGGAAAGCTCCCGCACAAGACGTTAGGTAATAATTGAACATGCGTTTAAAAGACTCGCTGTAATTGTCCTGAATTTCAGGCCAGAAGCTATTAAAACGCTGGTGCCAATCCATTAACGTCAAGTCATAATCGGCACCGAAATTATGCCAGTCTTCGACGATAAAATGGGGTTCCGAGGCGCAGGCGATTTGTTTTACAGAAGGCAGGACACCGTTAGGAAAAATGTATTTGTTAATCCACGGATCGACGTTGTTAACTGATTTATTTGCGCCGATAGTGTGCAACAGGAACATTCCGTCCGGTTTAAGGCAACGATTTACCACTTCAAAATAGGTGTCGTAATTTTTTGGCCCAACATGTTCGAACATCCCGACCGAAACGATGCGGTCAAAATGGCTGTCAAGATCGCGATAATCCATTAGCTTGATGGAAACATCCAGCCAGGTGCAACGCTCCTGCGCCATTTTCTGCTGTTCTTCGGAGATGGTTACGCCAGTAACATGGACGTTGTAATGTTCTGCGGCGTATTGCGCCAAACCGCCCCAACCGCAGCCAATATCCAGCAGTTTCATACCGGATTTAAGCTGCAATTTTTCACATAACATTTTCAACTTGGCTTCTTGTGCCTGGCGCAGATTGGTTGCATCTTTCCAGTAACCGCAGGAATACTGCATATACGGATCTAGCATTTTAGCAAACAGGTCGTTGCCGATATCGTAATGTTCTTTGCCGACAATCCAGGCACGTTTGCGTGTCTGTAAATTAAACAAACGCATACCCGCGACCCGGGCTAAATCCTTGAAGTTTTTTGGTGCTTTTTCATCGAGCTTTGCACGAAGGATTTTCTCGAATAAAACATCCAGCGCGGCGCAGTCCCACCAACCTTCCATGTAGGATTCACCAAGACCAATAGAACCTTCCTGCAAAACACGTTTATAAAAGTCTGGATTGTTTACTTGAATATCCCAGCGGCGACTGCCGTTAAAACGGACATCAGCCTGGTTCAAAAGTTCTTCCGCAATCCGATACCAGTTGTCTTTGCGTACGACGGGTGCACTTTCAACTTCAACACTCATATCTCATCCTCAATAAAAGCCTAAGCTAAATTTCTACTCGACTATCTGAACTCATTTATGTTTCGTTAAAAGAAAGATTGAATAACAAATATTTAAATTTGTTATTGATTGACTGCTGCGATATAAATAATTAACTCATGCTAACTATTTATTTTATAAATAGTAGAGTGGCTTATTTTAAATACCTCTGAATTTTTTATTGGCTAAACTAATGGCGATGTCAATCAACGCTTTATTCTGAGTGCGATTAAATATTGCACGTTACTACTTTATTGATTACTCATTGACTGGGCTGATGAATTAATTATCGCAGCTAAGAGGGATTGTGTATCATGAAGGGATGCCAAGTTGTGTCGAATAAGCGTCAATTTAGGTGGGGTAGATGGTTAAAACAAAAAAGGTACTGCACTCATTCCGCTACACGGGCGATGTAACAGGGGCTAAACTTGCCCGCCCTGTTTTCTTCCGTTCGTTTATGCTGGCGGAAAATGTGCAATCAGAACTACATTCTCATCCTTTCATTCAGTTCCACTACGCCCGTGAAGGCTCCCTATACATTTCCGTGGAGAATAATTCATACATTATTCCTGCCTGTTATGGGTTATGGATACCCGCATTTATGCCTCATCGGGTGCAAACTGCCAGTGAAGTGATGCTGGAGAACCTTGATATCGACCCGGATTACTATGCGGCTACGGGTTGTACAGCGGAGCTAAAGTTGGTTACTGTCTCTGACTTTGCGCGCAGTTTTATCCACCATGCAACGCAGACTATCCCTGAGTTTTATGATGCTAACGGTAAAGAAGGGCGCCTGGTGTCCACTTTGATCGACGTGCTAAACGATCTTCCCGCCGCAGGATTTGCAATGACCTGGCCTACGGCACCGGCGTTGCTGGAAATGTGCCAGGTAATCAGTGAATCACCCGATTTACCCCATTTAATGGAAGAGTGGGCTGAGCGCATAGGAATGTCGCCACGTACTTTTTCACGACATTTCATTAAAGAAACCGGCATAACGTTCAGTAACTGGAAGCAACGCCATCGTTTACTGCATTCAATTATTTTACTACGCCAGTCACGCAGCGTGACCGAGATTGCGTTAATGCTGGGTTACGGTAGTACGTCAGCTTATACCTATGCATTCCGCCAATTATTTGGCGTATCGCCCTCGCGCTATGAAGCAGCACCTCCGCCACCAGATGCGATTTTATATGATTAAAGCAATTCCTCTATCGTCGCCATCGGCCTTAAGTGCTAAAACAATTAGCTCGGCAATGCCGCAGCCAGCAGATCCCGCGCCGACGAATATAATACGCTGTTCGGAAAGCGATACTTTATTACGCAGACAGGCCGCGAGAACAGAACCTAATGCTACAGCTGCAGTTCCCTGAATATCATCATTAAAACAACATAATTTATCCTGATATTCTTTTAACAATGGCATTGCATGTTGCAATGCAAAATCCTCAAACTGCAATAACACACCTGGCCAACGACGCTCGATTGTCGACACGAAAATATCAATGAACTCAAAATATTCTGCTTCGGAAATGCGCGAGTCCCGGACTCCCAGGCAATAAATACTCCTCGGTTTTTACGCCAGATATTCGAAAAATGCTGACAGGCATAACCAACCGTTGGCGTATAAATTAACGGCAGGGAAGCTTCGATATCAGATGTGATGTAATGATAAAAAAAACCTCATTTGTATCTTGCAGGCTACGCAAAAAAACATGCTTGTCTTCATCATTAATGAACTTATTTAGCTAGAAGCGTATTCGATCGCTTTGCTCATCTATTGTTTCATCAATTGTTGGGATAAGGCCATGTAAATTAAATTCATTACATTCACTGTTACTAAATGCGCTCCCCTTATTAAAGGTGGTGTTGCTAAGCAAGGGATACCCGGAAAGATGGGTGTATAGCATTTTACTCTTGCTTTGTTAAATAGTTGACTCTCTGAATTTGAATGGATGTATATTCCTAATTATTTTCTTATGCAAATGAGCTAAACCAGTAGCCAGAAACCTTAATCAAAAAGGCTATGTATTTTGCATGTCAGGGGTTTAATTAGGAATAATAAACACAAAAAAAATAACATTGGAAATTCTGAATAAATTTATCTGAAACATGCCAATGCACAAAAGAAACATAATTAAGACAGGTGTGTTATTTTAAGGTGAAGTGCAACAAAATATAACAAAAAGGTGGGTGTTGGTTTAAACAACCATATCAACGCCACCTATTCTGCCGGCCAGCCTATGATCAGCCGTAATGAGATTTATTTTGTGATGTTAATTTGTACAGGCAAGCCTGCGCGCATTGCCAATGCTTTTTCTACAACGTCAGGTTGCACCTGTTTATCCCGCAAGACGGATTCAATTTTCTGAGACAGGTGAAGAGGTGATACGTTTGCCGTGTTAAATTCTGCTTCATTTGAAGAAAGTGGGTTATGAACCTCTACATAACGAGATCCATCTGGCTCAACAGTGGCTTTCACCGGTTCGTTAATCAATTCAACGCGAGTGCCGACAGGGACTTCATTAAAGAGTTTTTTCAAATCATCAGCCCTTAAACGAACGCAACCGTGGCTGACTCTCAGGCCAATCCCAAAGTTTGCGTTTGTGCCATGAATGGCAAAAAGATTACCGATATACATCGCATATAAACCCATTGGATTTTCTGGCCCAGCAGGAACAACCGCAGGCAATATTTGTCCTTCTGCTGCAAACTCAGCCCTTTCATTTGGCGTAGGAGTCCAGGTTGGCCCTGCTTTTTTGCGTTGTATGCTTGTCACCCAATGATCAGGTGTATCGTGGCCAACCTGACCTATACCTACCGGGAAAATTTCAACTGCATTCTTGCCTTGCGGGTAATAGTAAAGCCGCATTTCAGCAGTATTAATGATGATTCCTTCATGTACCGTATCAGGCAGAATCACTTGGAGAGGGAAAGTGACAACAGTTCCCGATTGCGGCAACCAGGGGTCTATACCTGGGTTCGCTTCCAGCATATTGCTTAAACCCACATGGTACTTAACTGCAAAATTTTCCAGCGGCTGCTGGTTGAGGAAAGGGATTTGCTCAACAGCATTTTGCCCAACCAAACGACTGCCGTCAGAAGGGAGAGTAAATGTTGAGGCGAATGAAGACTGTGAGGCCAGGAGTCCAATGACCAGGAGAGAGGTTGCGCGGAATTTCATGATAAACCATTTGTATGATGAATTGAGTTAATATTACTCCCAATATAATCAGTGCTCCATACTCGTATTAACTTACGCAAAAATTAAATGATGTGAGATTACATTTACTGAGCGAGGCTTTATCTTTTATATGGGTATTTCGCTACATTAAGTTAACAAAAAAGCACTTTGAAAGATATTTTTAGATAGGTTGGTTCGATGTCTGGTTTATTAATATGCTGTTTTTGTCTATTGCATGAATAAAGTCATGTCTATTATTACCTATTGCAGAGAATATATTTAAAATTTTTAAGGATGTATGCTTAATACTCAGGATAAACGCCTGCTAAAATGCATTTTAATTTTATAAAAGTATCCAGCCATTACTTTAACTGTACTCTATCTGTATTACGAGGATGTTACCTATATGTTTAAAAAACTCTCTTTTCACATTATCCCGGTACAAATTTTCCTTGGTATCTTTTGGTTTAAAAATGGGTTCATTGATAAGGTTTGTGGCATTTTCAATGGTCTCATCTCGCCAGCGACGGCTTACCATGGGGATACATGGGCTGGCTGGAAGGAGTACATCGTTGGAACCTGGGATAAGAGTCAGGTTGCCCATGTAGCATTAAGTCCGTTATTTGATGCGCTTTTCCCTGTTTTGATTATTCTGCAGTGCCTTCCTTTCATCTTTATTATTGTTTCTATTCTGAAACTGGAATTCCTGACGGATGCTAATGCCCGTCCATGGCTGATGAAAAGTGCTGTGGCGTCACTATTTGTTACCAGTGTGATGTTGTTTAGCCAGACACTTTCCGGCGCAAGCGATGGAGAATATCTCTGGCATCTTCTGGCTGCGGGAATGGTTCTAATAATGTATATCAAAAATATTAATACTATTATTGGAAAAGCATAAGACTGCGGAGTCGTAAATGGGGGTATACCCCCCATTATTGATACCGTTGCTGTACTCACCGGGAATACGCTTTCTCGATATTATGTGAGACACGATGAAATAAAAAACCCACGCAATTGCGTGGGTTTTATGGTGCTTGTCAGTCCTCACGAGATTCAATGAAATCTCATGAGGTAACAAAACTATTAGACGTTGAACAGGAAGTTCATTACGTCGCCATCTTTAACGATGTAGTCTTTGCCTTCTGCCCGCATTTTGCCTGCTTCTTTCGCGCCTTGTTCACCTTTGTAGGTGATGAAGTCTTCGTAGGCGATGGTCTGAGCACGGATGAAGCCTTTTTCGAAGTCAGTGTGGATTTTACCTGCGGCTTGTGGAGCGGTTGCGCCAACAGGGATAGTCCATGCACGCACTTCTTTCACGCCAGCGGTGAAGTAAGTTTGCAGGTTCAGCAGCTCGTAACCCGCGCGGATTACGCGGTTCAGACCTGGTTCTTCCAGGCCCATTTCTGCCATGAATTCATCACGGTCAGCATCGTCGAGTTCAGCAATGTCAGACTCAACAGCGGCACACACTGCAACAACCACGGAACCTTCGGCGGCGGCAATTTCACGCACTTTGTCGAGGTAAGGGTTGTTCTCGTAACCGTCTTCGTTGACGTTTGCGATGTACATAGTTGGTTTCAGCGTCAGGAAGCTCAGGTATTTGATAGCTGCTTTGTCTTCTTCAGTCAGAGGAAGCGCACGCAACATACCGGCGTTCTCAAGCTGTGGCAGACATTTTTCCAGCGCAGCCAATTCAGCTTTTGCGTCTTTATCGCCGCCTTTAGCTTTCTTCTGCACGCGATGGATCGCGCGTTCGCAGGTATCGAGGTCAGACAGGGCGAGTTCGGTATTGATAACTTCGATATCGTCAGCCGGGTCGACTTTGTTATTTACATGAATGATGTTGTCGTTTTCAAAACAACGCACCACGTGGCCGATAGCTTCGGTTTCACGAATGTTGGTCAGGAACTGGTTGCCCAGGCCTTCACCTTTGGAAGCGCCTTTTACCAGACCGGCGATATCGACGAATTCCATGGTAGTAGGCAGGATGCGCTGTGGTTTAACAATTTCGGCCAGTTTATCCAGACGTGGGTCCGGCATTGGTACCACACCAGTGTTCGGCTCAATGGTACAGAACGGGAAGTTTGCTGCTTCGATTCCCGCTTTGGTGAGCGCGTTGAACAGGGTTGATTTACCAACGTTCGGCAAGCCGACGATACCGCATTTGAATCCCATGGTTTAATTTACCTTAATTACTTGATATTCAATGAGTTGATGATGTCTCATTGATAAAATGATCATAACTTTCCACATTATACACGCAAACAGCATATAACGGGCGCAGAAATCCTCGTTGGCCGTTGTTCAGGCTAGGGTTGCGCCTTAAAGGTATGCAGACGGTTAGTGGCTTTAGTTAAGCCTTCCTTTAGCCAAACTTCAGTACAACGTACCGCTTCGTCTACCGCATCATCAATCAGCTTCTGTTCGCTGAGTGGCGGTTTGCCTAATACAAAACCGACAACTTTGTTTTTATCACCCGGATGGCCAATTCCGATACGTAAGCGGTGAAAGTTAGGGTTATTACCCAATTTGTTAATGATGTCTTTCAGACCATTGTGTCCGCCGTGACCACCACCGAGCTTAAATTTCGCAACGCCTGGAGGGAGATCCAGCTCGTCATGTGCGACCAGAATTTCATCGGGGGCAATGCGGAAAAAGGTCGCCATCGCGCCGACCGCTTTACCGCTAAGGTTCATAAACGTGGTTGGCACTAACAGGCGAACATCTTCTCCGGCAAGGTTTATGCGCGCCGTGTAGCCGAAGAATTTACTTTCTTCTTTAAGCGACTGGTTATGGCGCTGAGCCAGCAAATCCACATACCAGGCTCCAGCGTTATGGCGGGTAGCCGCATATTCCGCACCTGGGTTTGCCAGGCCAACTATTAATTTAATACTCACGTTTAATTTCCTGAAAACAGACCAGAGCCGCGTAGTTTACTGTGCTCAAGACGCGTTGACAAAGAGCCAATGTATCATCTATTGAATTCTTGAATAGTTCATTGAATGAACCATTAGAATTTGATGCTATTCAGCGAGTTATTTGTAAACTTTTGTAGCTTTTTCATTCGTTATTGTGATCGCTGACGCACATCATCCGAAGCGGTGTTGTCTATACTTTACACACAAGGAATGGGGATTTTCCCCACCGACCCAAGAACACCCGGAGGTGACATATGAAACGCAAAAACGCTTCATTACTCGGCAATATTTTCATGGGGTTGGGGCTTGTCGTTATGGTGGGTGGCGTAGGTTATTCCATTTTAAACCAACTCCCTCAATTCAACTTCCCACAATATTTCGCCCACGGTGCTGTTTTAAGCATATTTGTTGGTGCGGTTCTTTGGCTGGCAGGTGCTCGTGTAGGTGGACATGAACAAGTTGGTGACCGTTATTGGTGGGTTCGCCACTTTGATAAACGTTGCCGCCGCGACGATAATCATCGCCACAGCTAAAAAAGTCTGGAAGTGAAAACGGTTCTGGTCATGAACCGTTTTTTTTGGCAAAAATCTTATTCAGCCAGAGCTGCATGGATATCCGGGAAGAAAGCAAGACGACCTGGAATCGGCTGAACACCAGCACGTGCCAGCGTTTTTAGAGGTTGGAACTCCAGATTCGTCACCCGCAATTCGCAGCCATCCGGCAATTTTTCTACAAAGCGTTGAAACGCATCAAGGCCGCCTGCATCAAGCACCGGCACGGCATCCCATTGCAGAATGATCAGCTGATTTTGCTCAACACGCTGGGCGAGGTCATTGAATAATCCCTCGGCTGCGGCAAAAAACAGCGGGCCTGTTATACGCAGCGCCAACACGCCTTCCGGTGTATGGACATTGACAGGGGCGAGCCGCGTCATACGAGCGACACGGCGCATGAACAGCAACGATGCCAGTACAATCCCAACACTGATAGCAATGACCATATCGAACAGCACCGTCAACGACATACAGATAAGCATTACCACGATGTCATCTTTTGGTGCCCTCCTAAGAAGGCTCAGTACCTTGTGCGCTTCACTCATATTCCACGCAACCATCAGCAGCAGAGCCGCCATGGCGGAAAGTGGTAGCCATGAAAGTAATGGGGCTAGCACCAACAACGCCATAATTACCAGCAGCGCATGAATAATTGCGGCAACAGGTGATGTTGCACCAGCACGCACGTTTGCCGCCGAGCGCGCAATGGCCGCAGTAGCCGTAATTCCACCGAAAAATGGCGCAATGATATTACCCAGCCCCTGGCCAATTAGTTCACTGTTGGCGTTGTGTTTGGTGCCGGTCATGCCGTCTAACACCACGGCACACAACAGCGATTCAATCGCGCCGAGCATCGCCATAGAAAATGCCGCAGGCAGCAGGGCACTAAGTGAATCCCAGCTCAGGGTAAAGTTCGAGTCAGGAATGTTCCATGGCAGCATCAATTGCGGCAGTAATTGCGGAATACCGTTACCTTGTGTGCCATCTGCCAGCACATAGTGGAAACGAGAGCCGATAGTTGCTACATCGAAACCTGCGGCATGGACAATCGCCATTACCGCACAGCCAGCCAAAAGCGCTGGTAAATGACCCGGCAAACGGATACCCAGGCGTGGCCATAGAATCAGCACGGCGAGCGTTACCACACCAATTGCGGCATCACCAAGATTAATCGTTGGCATCGCCATCGCCAGAGCAGCCACTTTATTCAGGTAGTGTTCCGGCACGTGTTCCAGCGTCAGACCAAAGAAATCTTTTACCTGCATGGTGGCGATGGTAATCCCAATCCCGGAGGTAAAACCGAGTGTCACAGAAAGTGGGATGTATTCAATCAGACGTCCAAATCGCGCCAGACCAAATAAGATTAGAAATACGCCAGACATCAGTGTCGCAATCAGCAAACCGGCAAGGCCAAACTGTTGAGCTACCGGGTAGAGGATCACGACGAACGCAGCGGTCGGCCCGGAGACGCTAAAGCGTGAGCCGCCGCTTAACGCGATAACAATCCCGGCGATAGCCGAGGTATATAGACCATACTGCGGGGCGACACCGCTGCCGATAGCCAGAGCCATCGCGAGCGGGATGGCAATAATCCCAACGGTAATACCGGCAATAATATCGCGACTAAAACGGGAAACTGTGTATTTCTCGCGCCAACAAGCGTCTACCAGAGCGCGGAAAGGTAATACAGAAGAAGATACGTTTTTCACTTTGATTCCATCCGTGAGCGCATCATCTGTCATTAAGGCAGGTGAAGGAGGCTAAACTTAATTACATACTACTTAGCGCCGTAGCGACCTTGCTACAGCTCCAGTTACCTTGTGGCTTTACATGCTATAAAAAGAAAAAACCCGCCGCAGCGGGTTTTTTTATGCGAGTTCTATTAGTGCTCGAACATCGCAGAGATTGATTCTTCATTGCTGATACGGCGAATTGCTTCAGCCAGCATACCGGACAGAGTCAGGGTGCGGACGTTTGGCAGTGCTTTGATTTCTTCAGACAGTGGGATGGTGTCACATACAATAACTTCGTCGATAACGGAGTTACGCAGGTTGTGAACCGCATTGCCAGAGAAAATCGGGTGAGTTGCGTAAGCAAATACACGTTTAGCACCACGTTCTTTCAGAGCTTCAGCTGCTTTGCACAAAGTGCCGCCGGTATCGATCATATCGTCTACCAGTACGCAATCACGGCCAGATACATCACCGATGATATGCATAACCTGAGAAACGTTAGCGCGAGGACGACGTTTGTCGATGATAGCCATGTCGGTATCGTTGAGCAGTTTTGCGATAGCACGAGCACGCACAACGCCACCGATATCTGGAGAAACCACGATTGGGTTTTCCAGGCCGATTTGCAGCATATCTTCTAGCAGGATTGGGCTACCGAAGACGTTATCTACAGGTACATCGAAGAATCCCTGAATCTGTTCTGCGTGCAAGTCCACGGTAAGAACACGGTCAACCCCAACACTTGAGAGGAAGTCAGCAACCACTTTCGCGGTGATCGGCACACGGGCAGAACGCACACGGCGATCCTGACGAGCATAACCAAAGTAAGGGATAACAGCGGTGATACGACCTGCAGAAGCACGGCGCAGGGCGTCTACCATAACAACCAATTCCATCAGGTTGTCATTCGTTGGTGCACAGGTGGACTGGATGATGAAAATATCACCACCGCGTACATTTTCGTTGATTTGTACGCTTACTTCTCCGTCGCTAAAACGACCGACGGCGGCGTCACCAAGGGAGGTGTACAGGCGGTTGGCAATACGTTGTGCTAGTTCCGGGGTGGCGTTACCAGCAAAAAGCTTCATATCAGGCACGAGAAAAACCTCAGGCATGCGTCCAGTGGCGGATGGTACTACCGCAGCTTATGCGGGCGGGGTAGCGCCATCCAGGCGGTGTATAAAGAGCTTGATGCAACGTCTGAAACAAGGTGACGTTGTCACCAATACTCAGCTTTCCCGGATATGGCCTGATGCAGCGGGGAGACATTAACGCCTCGCGCAACAAACCCATGCAGCCATTCCGGGGCTTGCTTAAGCACCTGGCGGGCAGCGTCCTCGGTGTCAAATTCAGAAAACACACAAGCGCCGGTGCCGGTCAGGCGCGACGGCGCGTATTCTAACAGCCAGGAAAGCAGCTCATCAACCTTACGAAAACGTTTTCTTGCGATAACCTCACAATCATTACCAAATTCACAGTTTAATAACGTGTCAATTGATCTGATCGGGGTCTTTCGTGGTAGCTCTGGATCTTTAAAAATGACCGGAGTGGGAATACTGACTCCAGGATGTGCAACAAGGTACCATTTTTCCGCTGGTGAAACCGGCGTGAGCTTCTCACCAACACCTTCTGCGAAAGCGGCAAACCCACGGACAAATACCGGCACATCAGCACCGAGAGTCACTCCCAGTGCAGCAAGCTGATCTTCAGTCAGGCCGGTGTTCCAGATATGGTTAAGCGCCACCAGAACTGTTGCTGCGTTTGACGAACCGCCACCCAATCCACCACCCATTGGCAGCTGTTTTTCAACGCTGATATCGGCTCCAGCACCTTGCGGTAATGTGCCCATTAACAATGCTGTGTCTTGCAATAATCGGGCGGCGCGGACAATCAAATTTTCTTCATCTGGCACGCCTTCAATCGGTGTCGCAAGACGAATTTGACCATCGTTTCTCGGCTCAATGATGATTGTGTCGCCATAATCGAGGAACTGAAATAAAGTTTGTAAATTATGATAGCCGTCCCCACGACGACCCGTGATATACAAAAAAAGATTCAGTTTTGCTGGTGATGGCCAACGCTTTCTCATTATTTAACCGTCCAGCTGTCCATTTTGAGTTTGATGCGTTGATCCCCTTCGCGCAGTTCCATATTAGATGGCAGGGCAGGTTGCACCTTGTCGTCATAATCACTGTAAACCACTTTCCAGGTTTTACCGTCTTGGGTGTAGTTGATTTCACTCAGGCGATATTGCGAGTCGATTTTATAGTCGGTCGCCTCGCCTGGCAGGCCGAGAATCCATTGGCGCAGGCTGTTGAGCGGAATTGGCATCCCGGTCAATTTGCCAATCATCTCTTCGGCGTTATCAGCAACGTATTTTTTACCATTGCGATCGGTTAGTTGTACAACGCCCGGTTGCGCATTCAGTTCAAGCTCAGTGCTGCCTAATGGGTTAGTCAGCAGCAAGCGATAGCGTTCTGGCGTAGTCTGTTGCCAGTTGAAACGTGCATATACTTTTTGGCTATCGGAAAGATAAGCAAAAGCACCTCGCGTCTGGTATTGGGTGATTTTTTGTACTTGTTGCTTGTGTTGTAACCATTGCGGAGAGTCAGGACTTTTTGCCGGACCGCTTGGTTGATGAATAGAACAAGCAGCCAAAACAAGGCTTGCCAGTGGCGCAAGGCGCAGCAGACGGGCTTTCGTCATAAACATAGTGGCAGCGGATCCTTCTCATTAATTTTAGTTGTTAACTGTTTATGCTAGCGGCGCATAGCGAGGTCGTCTACGTTCAAGTTGTCTTAAATCATAAATTGCGACGATACTCCCCATGGGGTGGCTCCCTTTTATTGACTGCGCGCATCCTGTATGATGCGCCGAGTTAATCCTTATCAACATCGGTGTTACTCACAGTCGCTCAATGACCCTTTTAGCTCTTGGTATCAACCACAAAACAGCTCCAGTATCGTTGCGAGAACGTGTTACGTTTTCGCCGGACACGCTCGACCAGGCATTGAACAGCCTACTCGAACAACCGATGGTACAGGGTGGGGTGGTGCTGTCGACGTGTAACCGTACCGAGCTATATCTAAGTGTTGAAGAACAGGAAAACCTCCACGAACAACTGGTGCGTTGGCTTTGTAACTACCACAACCTTGAAGAAGAGGAAGTGCGTAAAAGCCTTTACTGGCATCACGATAATGAAGCGGTAACGCATTTAATGCGCGTTGCCAGCGGTCTTGACTCCCTGGTGCTCGGCGAGCCACAAATCTTAGGGCAGGTCAAAAAAGCCTTTGCCGACTCCCAAAAAGGACATTCGCTTTCCAACGAACTGGAGCGCATGTTCCAGAAATCCTTCTCGGTTGCCAAGCGCGTACGAACCGAAACAGAGATCGGCGCGAGTGCTGTATCCGTAGCCTTCGCGGCCTGTACCCTGGCACGTCAAATCTTTGAATCCTTATCGACTGTGACGGTGCTGCTGGTCGGTGCCGGTGAAACTATCGAACTGGCGGCGCGCCACTTGCGCGAACACAATGTCCAGAAAATGATCATCGCCAACCGCACGCGGGAACGTGCTCAAGTACTGGCAGATGAAGTTGGCGCAGAGGTTATTAGCCTGAGTGACATCGATTCACGGTTACAGGAAGCCGATATTATTATCAGTTCCACCGCCAGCCCGTTGCCTATTATTGGCAAAGGTATGGTAGAACGCGCCCTGAAAGCTCGCCGCAACCAGCCGCTTTTGTTAGTGGATATTGCCGTTCCTCGCGATGTAGAACCCGAAGTCGGCAAACTGCCGAATGCCTATCTCTACAGCGTTGATGACCTGCAAGCGATTATTCAAAGCAATCTTGCGCAGCGCAAAGCTGCTGCAGTTGAAGCCGAAACTATCGTTGAGCAGGAATGCAGTGAATTTATGGCCTGGCTGCGCGCTCAAAGCGCCACAGAGACCATCCGCGAATATCGCAGTCAGGCTGAACAGGTTCGTGATGACCTGGCTGCCAGGGCTATCGCCGCTCTTCAACAGGGTGCCGATGCCGAAACCGTTCTCCAGGATCTGGCGTGGAAGTTAACCAATCGCCTGATCCATGCACCAACTAAATCGCTCACGCAGGCTGCCCGTGACGGGGATGAAGAACGCCTGCAGATTCTGCGCAACAGCCTCGGGCTGGATTAGCAAATAAACTCTTATTACAAGGTGAAACACCGCTCATGAAGTCTTCTATCGTTGCCAAACTAGAAGCCCTGCAAGAGCGCCATGAAGAAGTTCAGGCGCTTCTTGGAGATGCATCCACCATTGCCGACCAGGACCGTTTTCGCGCATTGTCCCGCGAATACGCCCAGTTAAGCGACGTTTCCCGTTGCTTCCTGCAATGGCGCCAGGTGCAGGAAGATATTGAAACCGCACAAAGCATGCTCGACGACCCAGAAATGCGCGAAATGGCGCAAGAAGAGTTAAACCAGGCCAAAAGCGACAGCGAAGAATTAGAACAACAACTGCAAGTGTTGTTGCTGCCAAAAGACCCGGATGACGAGCGTAACGCGTTTGTTGAAGTTCGCGCAGGTACTGGTGGTGATGAAGCGGCAATTTTTGCTGGTGACTTGTTCCGTATGTACAGCCGTTACGCGGAGTCGCGTCGCTGGAAAGTCGAAATTCTTAGTGCCAACGAAGGTGAGCACGGCGGCTTCAAAGAAGTGATCGCCAAAATCAGCGGTGATGGTGTGTATGGTCGTTTGAAATTTGAGTCCGGTGGCCATCGCGTGCAACGTGTTCCTGCGACTGAATCCCAAGGGCGTATTCATACTTCAGCGTGTACCGTTGCGGTAATGCCAGAGATTCCTGAAGCGGAATTACCAGATATCAATCCTGGTGATTTACGTATCGACACTTTCCGCTCTTCGGGGGCGGGCGGCCAGCACGTTAACACCACCGACTCTGCAATCCGTATCACACACTTGCCAACTGGCATCGTGGTCGAATGTCAGGACGAACGTTCACAGCATAAAAACAAAGCCAAAGCGTTGTCTGTATTGGGCTCACGTATTCGTGCTGCCGAAATGGCTAAACGTCAACAGGAAGAAGCGTCAACGCGCCGTAACCTGCTTGGCAGTGGCGATCGTTCAGACCGTAACCGCACTTATAACTTCCCGCAGGGCCGCGTAACAGACCACCGCATCAACGTGACGTTATATCGTCTGGATGAAGTGATGGAAGGCAAGCTCGACGGACTTATTGAGCCAATCGTACAGGAGTTCCAGGCAGACCAACTAGCGGCGCTGTCTGAGCAGGACTAATGGATTTTCAACACTGGTTAAAACAGGCAATTGCCCAGCTTGAGGATAGTGAAAGCCCGCGTCGTGACGCGGAAATCCTGCTGGGTTTTGTCTGCGGGAAAGCGCGAACCTTCATTCTGGCATTCGGTGAGACCGAATTGACCGTGCAACAACAGCAACAGCTGGATGTTTTGCTGGCGCGCCGTGTGAAAGGGGAGCCCATCGCGCATCTGGTGGGCGAGCGTGAGTTTTGGTCGCTGCCGCTGCGTGTCTCTCCCGTGACGCTTATCCCGCGCCCGGATACGGAATGCCTTGTCGAACAAGCCCTCGCCAGAATGCCTGCAGCTGCATGTTCCGTGCTGGATTTAGGCACGGGTACAGGCGCAATTGCTCTGGCGATTGCCAGTGAGCGCCCGGATTGTCATGTGACAGCACTTGATCTGGTTCCTGAGGCGGTAGAACTTGCGGGTGATAATGCGAGCCGCCTCGGAATAACCAATGTTAAGGTCTTGCAAAGCAATTGGTTTAGTGCTCTCAATACCCAACGTTTCTCCGTGATAGTCAGCAACCCGCCTTACATCGACGAGGAAGACCCGCATCTTTCACTGGGTGATGTTCGTTTTGAACCGCGTAGCGCTCTGGTGGCAGATAATCACGGTTTGGCTGATCTGCGCATTCTTGTCGAATCAGCTCGCAATTTCCTTGAGTCTGGTGGTTGGTTATTACTCGAACACGGCTGGCTTCAGGCTGCGCAAGTCCGCGAATTGTTTACACAAGCAGGATATACCGAGATACAAAGCTGTCAGGATTACGGTGGTAATGACCGACTGACAGTAGGACGCTATTTCTAAATAAGGAACTGAGCAAAATGGCTACTTACTTCGCGCTCAAGCATTTGCATATTCTGACGGTCTTCATTTCCGTGAGTCTGTTCGTTTTGCGCTACTGGTGGCAATACCGTGAATCAACCATGTCAAACAAGCGCTGGGTGCGCATTGTGCCGCATGTGAATGACACCGTATTGCTGGTCAGCGGCATCGCTCTTGTGATGATTACGCATTTCTATCCCTTCACGCCACAAGGTGCATGGCTGACTGAGAAGCTATTTGGCGTTATTATCTATATCGTTTTAGGGTTTATCGTGTTGGGCAAACGCCCACGCAGCCAACAGATACGGTGGTTTGCCTTTCTGTTGGCCCTGGTGGTGCTTTACATCATCATTAAACTCGCCACCACAAAAATACCATTACTGGGGTAAGTCATGAGGTCGTTAGCCGATTTCGAATTCAATCAGGCGCCGTTATGCGAGGGCATGATTTTAGTCTCGCAGCTGATCCGTGATGATTTCCCGGCAGAAGAAGTGCGAGCACAACTGGAAAGCCTGGCCCGCCTTGCGCGTGAAGAGATCTGCGAAGGTCTCCACCAGGATGTGCAGCTCGAAAAATTAGTCGAACTGTTTTATGGCACCTGGGGTTTTAAAGACTCCAGCGGCGTTTACCGTTTATCCGATGCACTGTGGCTCGATAACGTACTGACCAAGCGTCAGGGCAGTGCAGTGTCTCTGGGTGCTATTCTATTGTGGATAGCCGACCGTCTTGATATCCCGTTGAATCCGGTAATTTTCCCCACTCAGCTGATTTTACGCGGCGACTGGATGGACGGTGAAATGTGGCTCATCAACCCATTCAACGGTGACACGCTTAACGAACACACGCTGGAAGTGTGGTTGAAAGGTAATGTCGGGCCGACAGCCGAGCTGTTTGATGAAGATTTAGATGAAGCAGACAACGCGGAAGTGGTGCGTAAATTGCTCGACACCATGAAGTCCGCGCTGATGGAAGAGCGTCAGATGGAGTTGGCGCTGCGCACAAGCGAGGCCTTGCTCCAGTTTAACCCGGAAGATCCTTATGAAATTCGTGACCGTGGCTTGATCTATGCTCAGCTCGATTGCGAACATGTGGCACTCAACGACCTCAGCTACTTTGTTGAACAATGCCCGGAAGACCCGATAAGCGAGATGATCAAAGCGCAAATTAACTCTATTTCGCAAAAACAGATCATTCTGCACTGATGCCAAATTTTTAAATGTTTCCCAACAAGGCGAGATTAAGATGAAACAGAAAGTCGTAAGCATTGGCGATATTAACGTCGCAAACGACCTGCCATTTGTACTGTTTGGCGGCATGAACGTGCTGGAATCACGTGACCTGGCGATGCGTATTTGTGAGCACTATGTCACTGTGACCCAGAAACTGGGCATCCCTTACGTATTTAAAGCGTCTTTCGATAAAGCCAACCGTTCATCCATCAACTCTTACCGTGGTCCCGGCCTGGAAGAAGGGATGAAGATTTTCCAGGAGCTGAAGCAAACTTTCGGCGTGAAAATAATCACCGACGTTCATGAAGCAAGCCAGGCACAACCTGTTGCGGATGTGGTTGATGTGATTCAGTTGCCTGCTTTCCTTGCTCGCCAGACTGACCTGGTTGAAGCGATGGCGAAAACTGGCGCGGTTATCAACGTCAAAAAACCTCAGTTCGTAAGCCCTGGCCAAATGGGTAACATCGTTGATAAATTCCACGAAGGTGGCAACGACCAGATCATCCTGTGTGACCGTGGTGCGAACTTCGGTTATGACAACCTGGTTGTCGACATGTTGGGCTTTAGCGTGATGAAACAAGTTTCTAATGGCTCACCGGTTATCTTCGACGTGACTCACGCACTGCAATGCCGTGACCCGTTTGGCGCAGCATCTGGCGGCCGTCGTGCGCAGGTTGCTGAATTGGCACGTGCGGGTATGGCGACTGGCCTTGCTGGTCTGTTTATCGAAGCACACCCGGATCCAGATAAAGCGCGTTGCGATGGCCCATCAGCACTGCCACTGGCGAAACTTGAGCCGTTCCTCCAGCAAATCAAAGCTATTGATGACCTGGTGAAGAACTTCGAGCCGCTGGATACCAGCAAGTAAGAATGAATGAATCGCGGTTGGCGTTGCGGTTAGCCACCAAAACAAAAAGCCCTTATCTCACGATAAGGGCTTTTTTTATGATGCTGACCCGTCAGGCAAATATCGTCATCAGATAAGCGGCAAACAGCGCAAGGTGCGCGGTGCCGTTGAGGACATTTGTGCGCCCTGTCGAGAATGAAATCTGGCACAACACAAGCGAAGTCAACATCACAACCAACTCCGGCATTCCTAAACCAAAGGTCAGATCGTTGCCCGTCAGCATAGCAATTATCGTCACAGTCGGAACTGTCAGTGAGATAGTTGCCAGTACAGAGCCGAAGAACAGGTTCATTGCGCGCTGAACCTGATTATTTAGCACTGCTTTCAGCGCCCCTAAACCTTCCGGGGAGAGAATTAACAACGCTATCAGGAAACCGGTAAATTGCGCTGGCGCATTGAGCGTCGAGAGCAATGACTCTAGTGGCACTGCGTTCATCTTGGTGACGGCAATTACGGCAATCAGATGCACGATCAGCCAAATGGCATGCCAGGTGCTGCTGTGTGCCGATGGTTTACCATGATGCGGGTCGTCATCGTCAGCCTCGTCTTCATGCTCGTAAACAAACAGGCTTTGGTGTGTTTTAGTCTGAATCAGTAAGAACACGCCATACATTGCAGCGGAAATGGCCGCAGCCATTAATGCCTGCCCGGTACTGAAGTTACCTTCTGGCAGTGCAGTTGGAAGAACCAGCACGATGACTGCTAGTGGGAACAAAGCAATTAAGTACTGTTTGATGCCAAACAGATTCATATATTGCGTCGCGAATTTGTTTCCACCCAGCAGAAGAGAGAAACCGACCAGCCCCCCCGTCACAATCATAATGATCGAGTACAACGTGTCACGCATCAGTGTTGGCGCTGCGTCGCCTGTCGCCATTAATGCGGAAATTAAGCTGACTTCAAGAATAACAACGGACAGACTAAGAATTAGAGAACCGTAAGGTTCACCCAAACGGTGGGCGAGTACGTCTGCGTGACGAACGACGCTAAATGCGCTACTTAAAATGCCCACCAGGGCCAGAATATTGATCCCAATAACCGCTGGAAAAGACTGGCTCCCTCCCCACATCACCAGTACGACCAGCGCTAATACCGGGAAAATGAGCGAACTCTCCTTATGACGGGTTTTCACCGCCTCATGTTGTGTTTTGGTCAAAATACATCTCCATCTGTGCAGGCATTAAGCTATTTATTGATTATAGTCGGACATTATGTCCCCGTTAAAATAGCAAAGAACGGGCGTTTTCTGAGAAAATTTACTCAGTTTTACCGCTTTGACAGCAATAGTATTTCTGATGAATGAAAATAGATGTTTTCTGATATTAATCAATACAAAACATAAGGATGTATTTTCCATAAACACAATTATTGATTTTAGCTGGCAGGATCGGACCTCGTGTTTCAAACTTTAGGTTTAACTGATTCAGGATAACGTGATGCCTTATAAAAGCCGAAATGACCTCCCGGAAAGCGTACAAAATGTCCTTCCCGCTCATGCCCAGGATATCTACAAAGAGGCGTTTAACAGCGCGTGGGATGAGTACAAAGATAAAGAAGACCGGCGGGATGATGCCACCCGTGAAGAAACCGCCCATAAAGTTGCGTGGGCTGCCGTGAAACACAGTTACCAAAAGGGTGATGATGATAAATGGCATAAGAAAACTTAAACCTTGCACAATGTATTGATATTCATCTTCAATCTTCCCCTCACACTCCAGTATGGCAAGTTAATATGACATTTTTATTGTTTTGTGATCGTCATCAAACTTGCCAGCGTGTCGCTAATTGCTTATGTTCACTGATATGCTGCTCTAATAGTAAGCAGTAACTAAAAAGCCCGGAAGGCGCATCTGACGTAGTCACACGGAAGTATGCAGTGGCGGAGGTGTATGGTGTTAACGCGTGATTTCTTAATTAAAGCAGATTGTAAGACAGCTTTTGGCTCCATTGAGGAATCGCTGTTGTGGACCCCTGAGCAGCGATCGGCATCACTCGCCGCAACGCTCGCTTGCCGTCCCGATAGCAGTCCTGTGTGGATTTTTGGCTATGGTTCCCTGATGTGGAACCCTGCATTTGAATATGAAGAGTCAGCGGCAGGTACACTTGTTGGCTGGCATCGGGCCTTTTGTCTGCGTTTGACGGCAGGGCGCGGAACTGCATGCCAGCCTGGTCGCATGCTCGCCCTGAAAGAAGGTGGGCGCACTACAGGGCTTGCTTACCGTTTGCCAGAGGCCATTCTTGAAGACGAACTGACGCTGGTGTGGAAGCGTGAGATGATCACCGGCTGTTATTTGCCTACCTGGTGCAAACTCGAGCTGGATGATTGTCGCGTGGTGAATGCGCTGGTGTTTATTATGGACCCGCGTCATCCACTCTATGAAGCTGACACGCGTGCTGAGATCATCGCGCCGTTGATTGCCGCCGCCAGTGGTCCATTGGGTACCAACGCACAGTATCTGTTCTCACTTGAACAAGAACTGATAAAGCGGGGCATGCACGATGATTGTCTTGATGAGCTGGTGAATAAAGTCAGAGACTGGTTGCAACCGAAAGGTGAGGATGGGGAGTTGCAGCCCGGCTTTGCCTGACCATTTCTGAGCCTCATCCTTCAAAAAAGTAGCCCTCAACAAGAGGGCCGGGATGAGGTTTTTATGCTGCTACATAACTGATTGAGTGCTCAAGCGATTTACTGTGGCTATCAATCAACACTTTCCACGTCCCGCTGTACGGCACCGTCAAGTAAGCAGTCTGCTTATCTTCCACGCTAAGAATATCAGCTTGTGGTTTACCCGCAGAACTGGTGTCGCTCATCAAATGAATATGGCTTTTGTTTGAACAGTGAACCACCACTGTGTCACCGCCAAAAAGATGCAAACTGGCTTTCACTACTGGCATTTTTATACTCCGCTATCACATCAAAGTTAGACATCCATGCGCCGGGTTATCCTTGCAATCAGTGATGCTGCTCACAAATTACACTTCATGCATAACACCAGACCCCAGCCTCATAAATGCTGACTTTGATCAAAAAATGCCATAAGGATTAAACAAAAATGCAGATGTACCTGAAACCATTCAGCTGATGGTTTTTTATACGGATAATTAGCGTCAGGTCATCATTAAATTTGGTTTCAGGCCAGAGTTATAAGCTCGTTTATTAGAACGTTAAAACCTTATCCGCACTCAATGTCCACTGAGCTAATTCCACCAACGTGCCAATTTCCACACCATCAGCCAGCGGTAATGACGTGATGCCACGCCCGTCGGTGCAGGTCTTACACAATTTCACCGGCACATTTTGCGCGGTTAAAATCTCCAGCATTTGCTGGATGTTATAACCTTCAGCCGGTTTCTGACCGCTTAATCCGGCAGTCACCGCATCAGACATCAAAAACAGTTTCACCTGCGGTTGTGGCTGCTGGTCGCATAATGCAATCGCCAGGCGCAGGCTGTTAAACAAAGACTCACTGCCGTAAGCAGCCCCGTTGGCGATAATCACAATTTTTTGCATTGCTTCTCCTTTGCCCCTCAAGGCACATTTCTTGCTTATCTGAATGACTCAAATCATCACTCGCCGTTCAGGAGCGTTTATGAATTCAACCGCCCGTGACTTTTTAATGGTGGCGCGAACCCGAGGGCGCGAGCAGTTGCAGGACATTCTGCAAATCGGGCAGCTTACCGGACGGATAGCCAAGCTTGCACACATGCTACAACGTGAGCGCGGGGCTTCCAACATCTGGCTGTGTTCATCGGGCCACTTGTTTGGTGCCGAACGGCAGCGTTGTATGCAGGAAGTTGACCACGAACTGGGTCTTTTCAAACAGGCGATTGAGCAACCAGATTACCTACCCGGCAGTGCGCTGTTGGTCAGTCTGGCCTGCGCCCTGCATTACCTTGAGCATTTACCGGTGCTGCGAACAAATATTGCAGAGCACCAAATCACGCCGCTAAAGGCGATGGAGCAATTCAATATCACGCTGCGGCACTTGCTTAGTATTGTCCCCGAAACCAGCAACGTGGTGGACGATGCAGGCGTTGCTCGTACGCTTGCGGCATTGTTCAGTTTTATGCAGGGCAAAGAGTTTGCGGGGCAGGAGCGGGCGATTGGTGCACTCGGTTTTACGCAAGGGGAATTTAGCGACACGCTGCGCCAGCAATTGGTGGATCGTATTGATAGCCAGCAACGCTGTTTTGATGTGTTTTGCACCATGGCCGATGAACCGCAGCGCCTGCAATACCAGGCCTGTGGCGAACCGTGCCGGGAAACCGAGCAGCTCAGGCGCATGGCTTGTACTCGCCTCCCGGCTGATGGTGATAAGGCGCTGCTGGCATTACGCTGGTTTACGCTGTTAACCAGCAGAATTGATGCCTTAAAAGAAGTGGAGGATAAACTTATCGACGCGGTGATGGCGCAGGTGCAGCAGGCGCTTGGCCAGGTTTTACAGCAAACACCCCTTAACGATAACGAATTTGCTCACTGGGTTGCGGGGCGAGACGGCAACCACAGCGAGCACTATCTTGACCGCCATCTTCTGCCGCTGGTACGCCAGCAGGCCCAACAACTCGAAACCATGGCACAGCAACTGGCGTCGCTTCAGACCACGGTGGATGAGAGAAAAGTGATAGACCAGGCAAAAGCGTTGCTGATTTGCCATCAGGGATACACTGAAGAACAGGCCTGGCAAACGCTGCGCAAAATGGCGATGAACCAGAATAAACGCATGACAGAAGTCGCGAGCGCGATGGTTTCCGTAGCAGACATCTGGCAGCTACCTACTAAGGAGTAGTTGCACAAAGGGTGGGCATTTAGTGCGTTTTGGTGGTGCGAATGGCCACGTGTTTTCTCGCAAAAGCACGGATTCACAGGCTTCCCAAACTGGCACGCGAGTTGCAATAACCTATTGAATCTAACTTTTACCTGAATTGCGCCAATGGCGGTGTGCTTCAGGTTGGACAAAGGCGTCCCTCAATGTGCTGACCCACATTGATGGGCGCTTTTTTTTTACCTTTTATCAGGATGAAGCCGATGAGCAAAAAAACCATAACTTTGTCGCGCCGTCGATTTCTACAGGCGGGTGTTGTATTAGGCGGGGCGTATTTACTGCCGGGCATGATCAATTCCGTGTGGGCTGCGGGCAGCGATAAACCGGAACAAAGCACGGTAAAGGTCGGTTTTATCCCACTCACTGACTGTGCATCAGTGGTGATGGCCTCGGTAAAAGGCTTCGACAAAAAATATGGCATCTCGATTGTACCGAGCAAAGAAGCAAGCTGGGCGGCGGTGCGCGACAAAATGGTTTCCGGTGAACTTGATGCTGCCCATGTTCTGTACGGCCTGGTTTATGGTCTGGAGATGGGTATCGCCGGTAAACAACAGTCGATGGCGAACCTGATGACGCTTAACAACAACGGGCAGGCCATCTCCCTTTCGATGGATCTTGCAAAGCAGGGCGTGACGGATGCGCAAAGCCTGAAAAAACTCGTTGCCAGCAAAGAGCCGGGAAGTTTCACCTTTGCGCATACCTTCCCGACGGGTACCCACGCGATGTGGCTCTATTACTGGCTGGCACAGGCGGGAATTAACCCGTTTACCGATGTGCGCACCGTGGTGGTGCCGCCACCGCAAATGGTCATGAACATGCGCATCGGCAATATGCACGGATTTTGCGTCGGTGAACCCTGGAACCAACGGGCAATCAGCGACGGCATCGGCTTCACCGCTGCAACCTCGCAATCCATCTGGGCGGATCATCCGGAAAAAATCCTCGGTACCCGCAGCGCCTGGGTGGAACAAAACCCCAATACCGCACGAGCGTTAGTCGCCGCCATTCTTGAGGCATCGCGCTGGATTGATGCCAGCGACGACAACCGCCGCGAAACCGCTAATGTGCTCGCCGGGCGGGCGTACCTCAACACCAAAGCCGATTTCCTGACTGGGCGCATGCTCGGGCAATACGACAATGGCATCGGCAAGAAATGGCAGGACGACCACGCCATGCACTTTTTCCGCGACGGCGAAGTGACCTTCCCGTGGCTTTCTGACGGCATGTGGTTCCTGACCCAACACCGCCGCTGGGGTTTGCTGGACCACGACCCTGACTATCTTGCTGTCGCTCGCCGCATCAACCGTATCGACATCTATCAACAGGCTGCTAGCGCCGTGGGCAACATTTCTGTTCCCACAAGCCAGATGCGCACCAGCACCTTGATGGATGGCAGTACCTGGAACGGCAGCGACCCTGCCGCTTACGCCGCAAGTTTTGCCATTAAACGCTAAGGGGAATGAGATGAACAATTCTGCACACAAACCGCCCACCACGGCGCTTAGCGCCCCGGTTGGGGAAGTGATAACACTACCGCCCGTCACCGTTCGCCGCCGTAAACCACAATGGCGCCAGTTTAGCCTTGGCCTTTTTGAGCGCCTGATCCCCGCGGTTCTTGGTATGGGGTTACTGGTGGTGGCATGGCAAATCGCGGCGCTGAACAGCAAAGGTTTCCCGACGCCGCTACGCACACTGGAATCAGCCATTACGCTGTTTTCCGACCCGTTCTATAACGCCGGGCCAAACGACCAGGGGATTGGCTGGAACATTCTTGCCTCGCTCCAGCGTGTCGCCGTTGGGTTCGGCCTCGCCGCCATTGTCGGTATACCGGCAGGCTTCCTGATTGGTCGCTTTACCTTCTTAGCCCGCATGTTTAACCCGATTATCTCGCTCTTGCGCCCGGTCAGCCCGCTGGCCTGGCTGCCGATTGGTCTGCTGCTGTTTCAAAAAGCGGAGCCTGCCTCGAGCTGGACCATTTTCATCTGCTCAATCTGGCCGATGGTGATTAACACCGCCGAAGGGGTAAAACGCATTCCGGACGACTACCTCAACGTGGCCCGGGTACTGAAACTTTCCGAATGGACGGTGATGCGGAAAATTTTGTTCCCGGCGGTTTTGCCCGCGGTATTAACCGGTGTGCGGTTATCTATCGGCATTGCGTGGCTGGTGATTGTCGCCGCCGAAATGCTGACCGGCGGCCTGGGCATTGGCTTTTGGATCTGGAACGAGTGGAACAACCTCAACGTCGAAAACATCCTCATCGCGATTGTGATTATCGGCGTGGTCGGGCTGCTGCTCGAACAGGGTTTAATGCTGCTGGCGCGTCGCTTCAGCTGGGAAAAATAAGGGGAAACCAATGAAGAAGATCATCCAGGTTCAGAATGTCAGCCAACGTTTTTCCACTGCCAGTGGCGAATTTTTAGCACTCAGTAACGTCAGTTTTGATATCGCTGAAGGGGAAACCATCAGCCTGATAGGGCACTCGGGGTGCGGGAAATCAACACTGCTTAACCTGATTGCCGGGATCACCTTGCCCTCTGAAGGCGGACTGCTTTGCGACAACCGCGAAATCGCCGGGCCGGGGCCGGAGCGCGCCGTAGTGTTCCAGAACCATTCACTGCTGCCATGGATGACCTGCTTTGAAAACGTGGCCCTGGCGGTGGACCAGGTTTTTCGCCGCACCATGAACCGCGCCGAGCGCCGTGAATGGATAGTTCACAACCTCGAACGCGTGCAAATGGGCCACGCGATAAACAAACGACCCGGTGAAATCTCCGGTGGCATGAAACAGCGTGTCGGCATTGCCCGCGCGTTGGCGATGAAACCGAAAGTGCTGCTGATGGACGAGCCGTTCGGGGCGCTGGATGCTTTGACGCGCGCCCATTTGCAGGATGCGGTAATGCACATTCAGCAAGAGCTGCACACCACCATCGTGCTGATCACTCATGACGTTGATGAAGCCGTTTTGCTCTCCGATCGCGTGCTGATGATGACCAACGGCCCGGCGGCCACGGTAGGTGAAACGCTGCATGTCGATTTGCCGCGCCCGCGCAACCGCGTCGAACTGGCAGAAGACAGCCGTTACCACCATTTGCGCCAGCAGGTGCTGCGTTTCCTGTACGAAAAGCAGCCGAAGGCTGCCTGAGGAACGGCTCATGAAGCAACGTCTGATTGTTATCGGCAACGGCATGGCGGCAATCCGCCTGGTGGAGCAAATTGTGGCGCGCGCAGCGGGGCGATTTTCTATCACCCTTTTTGGTGAAGAGCCCGCCCTGAGCTACAACCGCATTTTGCTCTCGCCGGTACTTGCCGGGGAAAAAACTGCCAGTGCAACGCAATTACACACTGCGGCCTGGTATCGTGCCCATGATATCGAGCTGTTAACCGCTGAAGCGGTGTTGGACGTTGATACAAAGCGCCAGATTGTGCGCTCGGCAAAGCGTGCGCTTGAGTACGACGAACTGGTTTTCGCCACCGGCTCACGCCCGTTTATTCCGCCAATAGACGGCCACACATTGCCCCACGTTCACGGCTTTCGCACGCTGGCTGATGTTGACGCCATTCTTGGTGGCGAAGGCGATGCCGTAGTACTTGGCGGTGGTTTGCTGGGTGTGGAAGCTGCTGCTGCATTGTGCGCCCGGGGTATTCCCGTCACTCTGGTGCACCGCCAGCCGTGGCTGATGGATATTCAGCTTAATCAACAGGCGGGCGTGCTGCTTGAGGAACATCTCGCGCAAAGGGGGATTTCATGCCAGTTAAATTGCGGCATTCAACGCATTTCTGATGCCAGTGTGACGTTAAGCAACGGCGAGGTACTACCTGCCGGGCGGGTGATTATCGCCACGGGTGTGAAGCCGAATATTACTTTGGCACAAGAGTCTGGAATTGCCTGTCAGCGTGGAATTACCGTCGATGCGCAACTGCGCAGTGCAACACTGCACGTCAGCGCATTGGGTGAATGTTGTGAAATTGATGGGCAGACATGGGGCCTGGTGGCGCCATGCCTGCAACAAGCCGATGTATTAGCCGCTCGCCTGTGCGGAGAAATCAGTAATGACTTCCACTACCTGGATCGTGGCACACGCCTGAAAGTGAGCGGCATCCCGCTATTTTCCGCAGGCGACATCCGCGAGCAGCCAGACACGCGTGTTCTTACCGCTTTTGATCCCCTGACAAAACATTATCGCTGCCTGTATCTGCGCGGTGACAGGTTGCTTGGCGCGTTACTGCTTGGGGATATCACACCCGCCAACGCGCTGACCGACATTTTACTCAACGCGGCACCCGTTACGC
This sequence comes from Buttiauxella sp. BIGb0552, assembly GCF_004366275.1. Classification (NCBI taxonomy): domain Bacteria; kingdom Pseudomonadati; phylum Pseudomonadota; class Gammaproteobacteria; order Enterobacterales; family Enterobacteriaceae; genus Buttiauxella; species Buttiauxella sp. BIGb0552. Next base: position 821,213 of record NZ_SODY01000001.1, on the reverse strand, counting down.
CTGGCGTGCTGTTTGATGAATATCACTCTGATGAGCAGCCGCCGGCTGCCGGAAATGACGACATGACAAAAGAAACGCTGGTAGTAATTGGTCACGGCATGGTCGGGCACCATTTTCTGGAGCAGTGCGTGGTACTGCAACTGCATAAGCGCTACCACATTGTGGTGTTTGGTGAAGAGCGTTATCCGGCCTATGACCGCGTCCATCTGTCGGAATATTTTGCCGGGCGCAGTGCTGACTCACTCTCGATGGTGCAAGGAGATTTCTTTAACGAACACGGTATTGAACTTCGTTGTAACAGCAAAATCGTGGCGGTTGATCGCCAGCAACGCCTGGTGCGTGACAATGACGGGCGCGAGACTTACTGGGACAAATTAGTGCTGGCGACAGGCTCATTTCCGTTTGTGCCCCCTGTGCCGGGGAACGATCTTGCTGGCTGTTTTGTTTACCGCACGCTCGACGACCTCGATGCCATCGCGCAATGTGCCCGCAATGCCACGCGCGGGGTGGTGATTGGCGGTGGGTTATTGGGGCTGGAAGCCGCCAATGCCCTTAAACAGCTGGGGCTGGAAACCCATGTGGTGGAGTTCGCGCCCAACCTGATGGCAGTGCAACTCGATAATTCCGGGGCCGCGATGCTGCGCGAGAAAATCAGCGATATCGGCGTTCAGGTGCATACCAGTAAAGCGACAACAGCGATTACCGATGCTGACGGTTTGCAACTCAATTTCGCCGATGGAGAAACGCTCAGCACCGATTTAATCGTCTTTTCAGCCGGTATCCGCCCGCAAGATGCGCTGGCGAAAACGTGCGGCCTGGCGCTTGGCGAACGTGGTGGCGTGGTGATTAACGACCAGTGCCAGACCAGCGATAGCGCAATTTATGCCATCGGTGAATGTGCTCTGTGGGAAGGGAAAATCTTTGGTCTGGTCGCACCGGGCTACCAGATGGCGCGTGTTACGGCGGCAACGCTTGCCGGGCAAGAAACGGCTTTTCGTGGTGCGGATATGAGCACCAAACTCAAATTGCTCGGCATTGATGTGGCGTCATTTGGCGACGCTCACGGGCGCACACCCGGCAGCCAGAGCTATCAGTGGACTAACGGGCCACAACAGGTCTACAAAAAAATCGTGGTGTCTGCCGATAATAAAACACTCCTTGGCGGCGTACTGGTGGGCGATAGTCAGGAATATGCCACGCTGCTGCAAATGATGCTCAACGGCATGGCGTTGCCCGCGCAACCAGAAAGCCTGATCCTGCCTGCGTCGGCTGGTGGCGCGCCGAAGGGGCTGGGCGTGGCAGCACTCCCCGATAGCGCGCAGATTTGTTCATGCCATAACGTCAGCAAAGCGGATATTTGCTCTGCCGTGAGCAACGGTGCGGGCGACATGGGCGCCATTAAAACCTGTACCAAAGCAGCAACGGGCTGTGGCGGCTGTTCGGCGCTGGTGAAACAGGTGATGGAATACCAGTTGCAAGAGCAGGGTGTGGAGGTGAAAAAAGACATCTGCGAACACTTCCCGTTCTCGCGTCAGGAAATCTACCACCTGGTGCGCGTTAACCATATCCACAGTTTTGAACAGCTGATAAGCCGTTACGGTCATGGTCACGGCTGTGAGATTTGCAAGCCACTGGCAGCCTCGGTGCTGGCTTCGTGCTGGAACGAGTACCTGCTCAAACCGGCACATCTCCCGCTTCAGGACACCAATGACCGCTATTTCGCGAATATCCAGAAAGACGGGACTTACTCCATTGTGCCACGTGTACCTGCCGGGGAAATCACGCCGGACGGGTTGATTGCCATCGGGCAGGTGGCAAAACGCTACCAGCTGTACAGCAAAATTACCGGCGGCCAGCGCATCGACCTGTTTGGCGCACGCCTCGAAGAACTGCCCGCCATTTGGGAGGAACTGGTCGCGGCAGGCTTTGAAACCGGGCACGCCTACGGCAAATCGTTGCGTACCGTGAAGTCTTGCGTGGGGTCAACCTGGTGTCGCTACGGCGTGCAGGATTCTACCGGCCTGGCGATTGAGCTTGAGAACCGCTACAAAGGTTTGCGTGCCCCGCACAAAATCAAAATGGCAGTCTCCGGTTGCACCAGAGAATGCGCCGAAGCACAGAGCAAAGACATCGGTGTGATTGCCACTGACAAAGGCTGGAACCTCTATGTTTGCGGTAACGGCGGCATGAAACCACGCCACGCCGATCTGTTTGCCAGCGATCTCGACCGTGAAACGCTTATCCGCACAATCGACTGCTTGCTGATGTTTTACATCCGCACCGCCGACCGTTTGCAGCGCACCAGTACCTGGATGGATAACCTCGAAGGGGGCATTGAATATCTGCGTGACGTGGTTCTCAACGATAGCCTGGGCCTTGCCGATGAACTGGAAAAAGAGATGGTGGCCGTAGTGGACACTTACCAGTGCGAATGGCAGACCACGCTTAACAGCCCCGATCGCCTTGCGCTATTTCGTTCTTACGTCAACAGCGAACAGCCGGATGAGGCGGTCCAACGCCAGACGCTGCGCGGGCAGTTGCAGCCGGTAAATGAAGTGGTGCAACACCAGACGGTCGTCCCCGTTAAACCCTGGCACGCGGTGTGTGATATCAGCGCCATTCCTTTGCAGGCAGGCATTGGCGCGCGTTTAGGCGAGCTGCAAATCGCACTGTTCCGCTTTGGTGATACGATTTATGCGCTTGATAATCTTGAACCGGGCAGCGATGCCAACGTACTTTCCCGAGGAATAGTGGGTGACGCTGCGGGCGAGCCGATTGTGATTTCCCCGCTCTACAAACACCGTATTCGCCTGCGTGACGGGCGCACGCAGGACGGGGAGCAGGCTGTTCGCGCCTGGCCGGTGAAAGTAGAACAAGGCACCGTGTGGGTGGGGAGTCAGGCGCTTATCTTGCGTGCGGAGGCATCATGAATACGGTGGTGCGCTCTACTTGCCCTTACTGTGGTGTCGGGTGCGGGGTAGAAGCCCGGCCAGCAGTCAACGGCGGCCACGAGATTACCGGTGATAAACAGCACCCGGCAAATTTTGGGCGGCTGTGCGTCAAGGGAGCAGCGCTGGGGGAAACACTCGGTCTGGAAGGGCGTTTGCTTTATCCCGAAGTGGACGGAGAGCGCATGACCTGGAACGCTGCGCTCGATGAAACGGCCAGCCGCCTGCAGGCCATTATTGATGAGTTCGGCCCAAAAGCGGTGGCGTTTTATGCGTCCGGCCAGTTGCTGACCGAGGACTACTACGCGGCCAATAAACTGATGAAGGGGTTTATCGGGGCGGCCAATATCGACACTAATTCACGGTTGTGTATGTCGTCGGCGGTGGTGGGTTACAAGCGGGCATTGGGTGCGGACTTTGTGCCTTGTAGCTATGAGGACCTGGAGCAAACCGACCTGGTTGTGCTGGTGGGATCGAATGCTGCATGGGCGCATCCGGTGCTGTATCAACGCCTGGTGCAGGCAAAAAAACTGCGCCCGCAGATGAAAGTGGTGGTTATCGACCCACGCCGTACCGCCACCTGTGAAATTGCCGATTTGCACCTGGCGTTGCGCCCCGGAAGCGATGCAGGGCTATTTGTCGGGTTACTGAATTATTTGCTGCAACAACAGCCGTTAATGACTAACCGCTTCGACGGGCAAAGCGATGCAACAACCCTGGCCGCAGGCTGGAGTCTGGCGAAATGTGCCGATTTTTGCCAGCTCGAAAGCGCTGCGGTGCAGACATTCTGGCAATGGTTTGCCAGCACTGACCGTGCCATGACGCTCTACACCATGGGCATCAACCAGTCATCAAGCGGCAGCGACAAATGCAACGCCATCATTAACGTGCATCTGGCGAGTGACAAAATTGGGCGGCCAGGCTGCGGTCCTTTTTCGCTGACCGGGCAGCCAAATGCGATGGGCGGGCGTGAAGTGGGCGGACTGGCAAATCAACTGGCCTGCCATATGAATTTCGAGTCTGCGGATATTGCCCGTCTGGGGCGCTTTTGGGGCAGCGAACGCATTGCGCAAACGCCAGGATTGATGGCGGTTGAACTGTTCGAGGCGATAGCGCGTGGCGACGTGAAAGCGGTGTGGATTATGGGCACCAACCCGGCGGTGTCGCTACCGGATAGTTCCCGCGTGGCGCAGGCACTGGCGAGTTGCCCGCTGGTGATCATCTCCGATGTCGTGCGCAATACGGACACCTCGCGCTTTGCCACAGTCAGGTTCCCGGCGCAGGCCTGGGGGGAGAAAAACGGTACGGTAACTAACTCGGAGCGCCGTATTTCACGCCAGCGTGGGTTTTTACTCTCGCCAGGCGAAGCCCGTGCCGAGTGGTGGATGATTTCGCAAATCGCCCGTCGCCTGGGATACGCAGAAGCCTTTAGCTGGCAGCACGCTCATGAAATTTTCTGTGAACATGCCGCGCTCTCCGGATATGAGAATAATGGCACCCGTGCCTTTGACATCAGTGGCCTGGCACACCTGAACCTCGAACAATATGACGCGTTAGAACCGGTGCGCTGGCCTGTAACCACAGCCAGTGCCCCGGCATTCAAAAGCTGGCGCGCCAACGGTAAGTTTCAACTTGTCCCCGTCGAACCGGAGTTGCCTGAGGCCACCGCCGACCATCGTTATCCATTGATACTGAATACCGGGCGCATCCGCGACCAGTGGCACACGATGACGCGCACTGGCGGTGTGCCACGGCTAATGCAGCACATCAATATGCCGCTTATCGACATTCACCCACACGATGCAAAACGTTACGGTGTCACTGAAGGCGATCTGGTACGAATCGCCTCGCGCCAGGGCGGGATGGTGGCGCGTGTACAAGTGAGCGACAGCCAGTTGCCGGGAAATGTGTTTGCTCCGATGCACTGGAACCAGCAATTCTCGCGACGAGGCCTGGTCAATGGACTGGTGGCAGGGGTTTGCGACCCGCATTCCGGGCAGCCAGAAAGTAAACAAACGGCGGTGCGCATTCAGCGCTGGCAGCCTGCGTGGCGTGGGGAGATCTTCGCTCGTGAAAAGATTGAATTTACCGATGAAATTCAGTGGTGGCGGCAGACTTCACATGGCGTGCAGCACTTTGTTTGTGCCGCCGAAAACCTGCCAGCAGCATGGGCTGAAACCTTAACCGCAGGCCGGGGCTGGCAATTGCAGTATGCTCGCGGTGACGGCGATTTTTACCACCTGCTTGCCTGGCACAATGGTGAGCTACAGCTGGCATTTTATGCAGCAAAAGGGTGGCCTGATATCAACACCAGTGCGGTGGTTTCCGCCTTTGAAAGTGCGCCGACAACCGCCGCCAGCCGTCACCTGCTATTAGCCGGGAAATCGGCAGGTGTGCAAAGAGATGCAGGTGCAACCGTGTGCAGTTGTTTTGGCGTAGGGGAGAAAACGATTCTTTCGGCAATCGCAACGGGTTGCCAGTCAGTCGGGCTGCTGGGTGAAAAATTACGTTGTGGCACCAACTGTGGTTCATGCATTCCTGAACTCAGGGCATTAATCGCTAAAGCGGCCAAATAACGGCTTAATATTCACCGGACAAATCTGTGTTTGCCAGTTTGGGAATGATTTGCTGTGGCGTGATGTTATAATTTCCAGATGTTTAGAAAAGCCGTTCCATTTTTTACCCTGTCTTATGTACTCCTCAGCGCAGGAGGGGCTGCCAGTACCCGGCAGACTTTTATCGAGAAAGCCGAAAACCCTTTCGACCAGAGAACTGAACAACTGCCCGATTTGGGTCTTGCGCCGGAATCCGACGCTGCGGCGCGTGAAATCGCCGCTATGGCGAAGAAATTCGGTGAAGACAGTATGGTCGATAACGGGCTGGATACTGGCGAACAAGCGCGGATGTTTGCCTTCGCGCGTTTGCGTGATGTGCTGGCTGATAAAGTGACCAGCGAAGCCGAGTCACTGCTGTCGCCGTGGGGGAAAGCCAGTATCAATTTGCTGGTGGATGAGCACGGTAACTGGGACGGTAGCAGCGCCTCGCTGTTTACACCGTGGGAAGATAACAACCGTTATCTGACCTGGAGCCAGGTGGGATTTACGCAGCGCGACGACAGTGCAATTGGTAACCTGGGCGCCGGGCAACGCTGGGTGGCGGGCAACTGGCTGCTTGGTTACAACGCCTTTTATGACAATCAACTCTCCAGCAATTTACAACGTGCAGGGTTCGGGACCGAAGCCTGGGGCGAATATTTGCGCCTGTCGGCAAACTATTACCAACCGCTCTCTGGCTGGCAGTCAGGAAACAGTGAAACGCTCGAGCAGCGCCTGGCGCGGGGCTATGACATTACCGCGCAGGCGTGGCTGCCGTTTTATCGACATATCAATACCAGCCTCAGTTTTGAGAAATACTACGGTAACAGTGTGGATTTGTTTGATAGCGGTACCGGTTATCGCAACCCGGTGGCGGTAACTATGGGACTCAGCTACACGCCGATCCCGCTGCTGACGCTTACCGCGCAGCATAAACAGGGGGAAAGCGGCGTTTCGCAGGATAATCTTGGTCTGAAGCTGAATTACCGTTTTGGCGTCCCGGTGGCAAAACAGCTTTCTGCCGCCGAAGTGGCGACCACCAGTTCATTACGCGGCAGCCGTTATGACAACGTGGAACGTGATTCTCTGCCGGTGATGGAGTATCGCCAGCGCAAAACTTTATCGGTGTTTCTGGCGACGCCGCCTTGGGAACTGCACGCGGGCGAAACCGTGGCGCTTAAGCTGCAAATCCGTGCCAGCCACAAGATTCGCAATATTACCTGGCAGGGCGATACCCAGGCGTTAAGCCTGACGCCGCCTGCGGATAACCGCGACACCAGCGGTTGGAGCATGATCATGCCGATGTGGAACGAAAACGGCCCGAATGAATATCGTCTTTCGGTGGTGATTGAGGATGATAAAGGCCAGAAGGTGACGTCGAACTGGATTACGCTGAAACTGGCGGAGCCGCTGGTGGTCAGCCCTGTGGACGATCCGCGTTATGAGTTGTTACCGCAGTAACGTGTGATGTCGGGATACGGTTTGGTATTGTTGGGTGGATAAGCCACAGGCGTCATCCACCACATTCACTGTTGGTAAACTTAAAATATCCGATCCTGATGCACCCAAACCGCAGCTTCTACGCGGGACTTAAGCTTCATCTTCTTGAGCAAATGCTTAACGTGAACTTTCACCGTGCTTTCGGTGATATCCAGGCGGCGAGCAATCATTTTGTTCGGCAAACCCTGGGCGATGAGTTTGAGAATATCGCGTTCGCGTGGTGTCAGCAGGTTAACGTCACGGTCAGACGTAGCGCGGTTGGCACGCAGACTGGCGGCCAGAACGGGCGTTAACGCTTCGCTTAATACCATTTCCCCCGCAGCGGCTTGTTGCAGCGCTTTGAGCAAATCTTCTGGCTCCATATCTTTTAACAGATAGCCGTCAGCCCCACGTTTTAGCGCGGTAACCACATCTTCTTCATGATTCGAAACGCTGAACACCACGATGCGGCCTGACAGCGGTTTCTCACGCAGGCAATCGAGCGTTTCCAGACCGTTCATGCCTGGCATATTCAAATCCAGCAGGATTAAATCAGGGTCGAGCTCTTCGGCAAGCAGCACTCCTTGCTCACCATTGCCTGCCTCACCAACAACTGCAAGCTCAGGAGCCATACTGATGAGCTGCTTAACGCCAGTACGCAGCATGGGATGATCGTCGATAAGCAGTATGGTTGAGGCTTCCGGGTTACTCATGATTTGCTCCTGTGGCTATTTCGGGGATAAAACTCACGATGACCTGGGTACCGCCACCCGGGCGCGTTTGCACCTGGCAATCACCTTTCAGGCTTTGTGCGCGGTCTCGCATAATGATAAGTCCGTAGTGGTTGCGGCGCTCACCGTTGTCGGCAATGCCCTGACCGTTATCCCATATGGTTAAGGTAATTTGCTTGTCGTGATATAAAACACTGACACCACATGAAGTGGCACAGGCATGTTTCAGGCTGTTATTAAGTGCTTCTCGAGTGATTTGTACCAGATGAATTGCCTGATGCGACGGCACAAGGCGTGGTGGCACTTGATAATCAAGACTCACCTGGAAACCCAATTTCTCACTAAATTCCCGGCAGCTTGCTTCTAGTGCCGGGCGCAGTCCAGGTTCGGTTAATTGCAGGCGGAACGTGGTCAGTAACTCTCTGAGTTGCCGCCACGAAGTATTGAGTTCGCTGCGCATTTGACCGAGCAGAGTCTGCATCTGCTCAGGCAGTGTCGCCCCTTGCATTTGCAGACAACTCACCTGCATTTTCAGGCAAGAGAGCGATTGAGCAATGGAGTCGTGCAGCTCGCGGGCGATAGCGGAACGTTCTTCCATCACCACCAACTGCTGCTGATGTTCATATTGCCGCTCTAGCGCAAGTGTCGCTGTCAGCTGTTCCATCAGTGTCAGAATTAACTGTTGCTGATCGTGTGTCAGGCTGCGGCCAATTGGCAATTGGGCCAACACCAAACCGTACTGAATATGGTTGTCTGTTAAACGCCATTTTTGTGCGGTGGTTTCGCAAGGTTGCAGGATGGGTTCGCGCGGGCAAAGATTACAGCCGCTGGCTTCACAACTGCTATCAGGTTGATAGGTATACTCTTCGTAATTCTCTTCATCCTCATACTCATAAACCCGTAGTTCGATATTACGCAGCGGTGTTAAGTGTTGTAGTTCGCTGAGTACGGGAGATAAGCGCTGGCACAGTGGGGCCTGAGAGTGCAGACGGCGGTTAGCCTGATAGAGAAATGAGAGTATCTGGTTTTTTTGCTCAAGCCCGGCGGTTTTCTCGTGCACACGCTGCTCAAGGCTTGCATAACTTTCGGCCAGTTCCGCAGACATACTGTTTAGTGCAGCACCGAGAGTCGCCATTTCATTGCGTCCACGAACGTTCACCCGGTGGGTAAAGTCTCGCTGCCCAATGGCCTGAGCCATCGTCAATAATTTCTGCCACGGGCGCAACAATCGTTTGCGTAACCAGATGACGGTGAAAATAATCAGCAAGCCCATTAAGGCTGCCATTCCCATCTGGAGCTGGATAATGCGGTGTAGACGCATTTCTGTGGTGTGATCAAAAGTGGTGACCAACTGATCGATTCGCCCGACAAATCCGGCCACATGCGGCTTAACTTGTTCTGCACTTTGTGCCTTGCGCAGAGCGGGTTCTAACTCTTCACGCCAGTAGTGCTGCAGTGCAGCTAATTTTGCTTCCTGCCCGTCTTGCTGTGCCGCCTCTTGTAAATCGGTACTCCAGGTGGTTTGTTCCATCTCATCTAACAGAACGTTGTCTTTCTCGGTTAGCGGAATGGCGGCCAGCAGGCGATAACTTTGCATCCGCATCGACCCTGCTTTATTGATAGCGTGCGCGTTTCCCTGAATACCTTGTGCCAACCAGCCTGCAAGGCTCATCCCCGCGACACCCAACAATGCCAACAACAGCACAATCAGTGCCAATTGGTTGAACAAAGTGAGGGGGGAAAGCAGGCGTTTTAGCATTGAGAAGTCTACTCCGGGGTAAAGGAAATCTATTGCGGGTATTCTCAGACATCCCCTGGAGTATACCCATACCCCTTAAGGATTACCCACTAATTGCCGGAAGGAGCATGACGCGCTGTAAGGTTACTAACACCTGCGTTCAGGTTTGTGAAAAGCCACACTATTTATGTTTTTTATGGTTACCCATAAAGAATGACAGTTGATTTTTAGCCGTCTGTAAGATGGTTTATCCCTTGATTCACATCAATTTTTATTCCCCATTAGCACCTAAGGTGGCGGCAATTACTCTCACTTTTTTGAGGTGTTTATGTCTCAGTCACCGGATCACAGCCCAAAAACGGGATCGCTCATTACCGAATGGCGACCTGAAGACCCAGCATTTTGGCAAAGCAAAGGCCATGGTATTGCCAGCCGCAACTTATGGATTTCCGTTCCTTGTTTGCTGCTGGCATTCTGCGTATGGATGCTCTTCAGTGCGGTTGCGGTAAACCTCAACAAAGTCGGGTTTAGCTTCACTACTGACCAACTCTTTATGTTAACCGCGCTGCCGTCTGTTTCCGGCGCATTGTTGCGTGTGCCTTACTCCTTTATGGTGCCGGTATTTGGTGGCCGCCGCTGGACGGCATTCAGCACCGGGATTCTGATTATCCCTTGTGTGTGGTTGGGTTTTGCGGTGCAAGACCCATCAACATCATTTAGCGTGTTTATCATCATTGCATTGCTGTGTGGTTTTGCGGGCGCAAACTTTGCTTCCAGTATGGCGAACATCAGCTTCTTCTTCCCGAAGGCGAAGCAGGGTGGAGCGCTGGGTATCAACGGCGGCCTGGGTAATCTCGGTGTGAGTGTTATGCAGTTGGTTGCACCACTGGTGATTTCACTTTCCATGTTTGCTGTGTTCGGTGGCATAGGTGTTGAGCAGGCCGACGGCACTATGCTGTTCCTGGAAAATGCGGCGTGGGTATGGGTACCACTGTTGGCAATCTTTACCGTTGCAGCCTGGTTTGGAATGAACGACCTGGCAACGTCCAAAGCTTCTTTAAAAGAGCAGTTGCCGGTTCTTAAACGTGCGCATTTGTGGATTATGGGTGTGCTGTATCTGGCGACCTTCGGTTCATTTATCGGTTTTTCTGCCGGTTTCGCGATGCTGGCGAAAACCCAGTTCCCGGATATCAATATTCTGCACTTCGCCTTCTTCGGCCCGCTGTTTGGCGCGCTGGCGCGTTCGGCGGGTGGGGCCATTTCCGACCGCTTTGGTGGGACACGTGTTTCCCTGCTGAACTTCATCTTTATGGCGATTTTCAGTGCGCTGCTGTTTACCACGCTGCCACACAATGGCGTGGGCGGTAACTTTATTGCCTTCTTCGGCGTATTCCTGATGCTGTTCCTGACGGCCGGTTTGGGGAGTGGTTCTACCTTCCAGATGATCTCCGTTATCTTCCGCAAGCTGACCATGGACCGCGTGAAAGCGCAGGGCGGCACTGAAGAGCGTGCATTGCGTGAAGCGGCAACCGATACCGCCGCAGCACTGGGCTTTATCTCGGCAATAGGCGCAATTGGCGGGTTCTTTATTCCGAAAGCATTTGGTACATCCCTCGCGCTAACCGGTTCGCCTGCGGGCGCAATGAAAGTGTTCCTCGTGTTTTACATTGTTTGCGTAGTGATTACCTGGGCTGTTTATGGCCGGAAGTCAGCGAAATAAGTTTTGACCATTTTGGTTATCCCTTGCGCGACTTCGGTCGCGCTTTTTTTTGTCTCTAATTCCCCCTCGAACCACCTTTATTCTGAGAGAAACCTCACATTTAGAATAACTACCCCACCAGACACCATTGTCACATTCGTTGGCTAAGAGTACCGTGACGACAAATCTGGTTTAAACCAAATGGATTAAAACATGAAAAGCCACTCCACTGTAGAGACGGCAAAAGAGATGCTCAATGACTGGCTGAGCAAAGGGGTCGTCCAGCCGGGCGGTAAATTACCTTCCGAACGTGAGCTGGAAGAATTACTGGGCATCAAGCGCATGACACTGCGACAGGCGTTGCTGTTTCTTGAAGGGGAAGAAAAGATCTTTCGTAAAGATCGTCGCGGCTGGTTTGTGGCCTTGCCGTGTTTCAAATACACCCCGAACACTTCGACCAGTTTTAAGCAAGCAGCTCTGGAGCAGGGGCGTTTGCCGTCCTGGGGCTTTCTGGAAAAAGAACGGGTTTACACCGCAGAACCCGAAATTTTGTCGCAGCTGAATGTAAAAGACGGTGATGAAATCTACAAAATCTGCGGTTGGGGAGCGCTTGATAACCATAAAGTTTTCTATCACGAAACCTTTATCAACGCGCAGTCCGCTCCCGGTTTTATCGACAAATTAGGCGATCGTTCTTTTGTTGATGTGTGGCAAGAAGCCTTCGGCAAAAGCTCGCACACGCAGCATTTAGCGTTTAAACCGACACGACTTTCGGCAGGCGCTTGCAAGGGGATGGGCGGCACGGCGGGGACTCCGTCTATCCGGGTTGAAAAATACCGCGCCGACGAAGCCGGGCAAGTTATTCAGGTTGATATCGAATATTGGCGTTTTGAATCAGTAGAGTTTTATATCGATTTATAGGAGTTTCCATGAACAACATCCAGGCTACAAAAATTGTCGAACGCGCTGCCAATCTGCCGCTGTATCTGCATGCCTATGCGTTTCATTTAAACATGCGTATGGAGAAGATTCTGCCGGAAGACTTACTGGATATTGCCAGCCAACAGCAACTGAAAGGGGTGAAAATTCATGTTGTGGATGGAGAAAGCCAGTCTTTAAGGCATGCCAGCGATGAGCGGCTTGCGAATTTTGCAGAAAAATCGCGCCAGTTGGGGTTGGATGTTCACATCGAAACCAGCGCCTCGGATGCCCGAACCATTGATGAGGCCGTGAGAATTGCGCTGAAATCCGGGGCGACTTCGGTGCGCTTTTATCCGCGCTATGAAGGGACACTTTCTGAGGTGATGGAAATCATTGCTCAGGATATTCAATATATTAAAGAAAAATACCAGCATAGCGGCCTGACATTCACGCTTGAGCAACACGAAGATTTGCAAAGCCACGAATTGGTGAAGCTGGTTCAGGAGGCTGACTTCCCGCAGCTTTCCCTGCTGTTTGACTTCGCCAACATGATTAATGCCAACGAAGAGCCGCTTGACGCGTTGGCGGTGATGGGAAAAGAAGTCACGCAGGTGCATATCAAAGATGCGTTAATTAACCATGAAGGTGAAGGGCGCGGGCATACGGCCTGTATTTCTGGCGAAGGCGAATTACCGTTTAAAGAATTATTATTGCAATTAATTTGTCTGGGCGAAGATCAACCGCAAGTCACCGCATTCGGTCTGGAAGAAGAAGTGGATTATTACGCCCCGGCCTTTCGTTTTACCAACGAAGATAAAAACCCGTGGATTCCATTGCGCCAGATGAGTGAAACTCCATTGCCAACCTCCGGACTGGAAGCAAGGTTAAATAAAGAAATTGACGACGCCATGAATCAAATAATGCATGTGCGTAATATTCTTGGCGATCTTCATAAAGATGCTGTGGCTATTTTAAGAAAGTCATTAATCAAAAACATTTAAATTCAGCTGTCTCACCTTTCGTGAGGTCACTGTACTCTCAATATAATAATTAATTCCGCTAATTCAGGGGGGGTGTCTTATGCTATCCAAAAAAAGATGGACTATATTTAGCTTGTTGGTTTTGTGCGGTGGGACAATATATAAACTGCCGTCATTGAAAGACGCATTTTATGTTCCAATGCAGGAGTATTTTCACCTCACCAACGGTGAGATTGGTAATGCGATGTCGGTTAACTCGATTGTGACGACCATTGGTTTCTTCTTATCCATTTACTTTTCTGACAAATTACCGCGCCGCTTTACCATGTCGCTTTCCCTGATTGCGACCGGCCTGCTGGGGATCTACCTCTCTACCATGCCAGGCTACTGGGGGATACTCTTTGTCTGGGCGTTGTTCGGCGTGACCTGCGACATGCTCAACTGGCCGGTGTTGCTAAAGTCGGTGAGTTTGCTGGGTGACAACACTCAACAGGGGCGCTTATTTGGCTTCTTTGAAACCGGGCGAGGGATTGTCGATACCGTTATCGCATTTAGCGCCCTGGCGGTGTTCACCTGGTTTGGTAGCGACTATTTCGGGTTTAAAGCCGCAATATTGTTTTACTCTTTCATCGCTATTCTGGTCGGTGTGGTTATTTTCTTTGTATTAAAAGAAAGCCCGGAAGAACAAGTGGCTAAACAAGAGAAAACAGAGAAAAAAGAAGCTAATCCAGGTCTGGGTAATGTATTAAAAAACAAAACCGTCTGGTTAATCGCTTTTAGCGTGTTCTGTGTTTATGCGGTGTATTGTGGACTGACATTCTTTATTCCATTTTTAAGAAATGTTTATGCTCTACCGATTGCATTGGTAGGGGCATATGGGATTATAAATCAATATTGTTTGAAAATGGTAGGCGGCCCTATTGGTGGTTTAATTGCTGACAAGGTTTTAAAGTCTCCCAGCCAGTATTTGTTCTATACTTTTATTATTAGCGCTCTGGCGTTGGTTGCCTTGATATTATTGCCGCATGAACAAATGCCTGTTTATTTAGGCATGGCCTGTACCCTGATGTTTGGCGCGGTCATTTTTACTCAGCGAGCGGTATTCTTCGCCCCTATCGGTGAGGCGGGAATCAGTGAGAAAAACACCGGTGCGGCAATGGCGTTGGGAAGTTTTATCGGTTATGCCCCAGCGATGTTCTGCTACAGCTTGTATGGCTACATCTTAGATACCAACCCAGGGTTATTGGGCTATAAAATCGTGTTTGGTTTGATGGCTGTTTTCGCCTGCGCCGGGATTGTGATTTCGGGCCTGCTTATCAAAAACATTCGTGCGCAGCGCAAAACTGAACCGCTAACCTCTGTCTGATTGTGACACCATTCAACATGGGGCTTCTCTGAAAGGGGATGCCCCATTTTTGGTTTCACGCCCTCCATCTTGGCAGAGTTACCCCTTAATACCCAGTCGCCCTGATTTCTACTCCTTACCGAATGTAGAGAACAGATATTTTATTTATATATCAGTTAATTAACTATCAATTCTCGATTGCCACTTTGGTGGTATACCGACTTTTCGCGTGCAAATATTCCTCCGCCCCAGTTGATCGTTATCAATTCTCCCTTCATATGCGCACGTTACCGTGCCGCCATCGTTAGTAATGTCGTTTTCATAAGATAGAGCCTCCAGGCTCCACATCAGGAGAACCCCGATGAGCAAATTTCTTGACCGGTTTCGTTACTTCAAACAGAAGGGCGAAACTTTTGCCGATGGACATGGCCAACTGCTCGATACCAATCGTGATTGGGAAGAAGGTTATCGCCAGCGGTGGCAGCACGACAAAGTGGTTCGTTCCACTCACGGTGTAAACTGCACGGGCTCCTGTAGCTGGAAGATCTATGTCAAAAGCGGCCTAGTGACCTGGGAAACGCAGCAAACCGACTACCCGCGTACCCGCCCGGATATGCCAAACCATGAGCCACGCGGCTGCCCACGCGGCGCAAGCTACTCCTGGTATCTCTACAGCGCCAACCGCCTGAAATATCCATTGATGCGCAAGCGCCTGATCCAACTTTGGCGTGAAGCGAAAACCCTGCATGAAGACCCGGTCGATGCCTGGGCTTCCATCATCAACGACGCGGAAAAAGCCAAAAGCTATAAACAAGCCCGTGGTCGCGGTGGTTTTGTCCGTTCAAGCTGGGTTGAAGTAAACGAACTGATTGCCGCAGCAAACGTGTTTACCGCAAAAACCTTCGGCCCGGACCGTATCGCGGGCTTCTCGCCGATCCCGGCGATGTCGATGGTTTCTTACGCCTCGGGTGCACGTTACCTTTCCCTGATTGGCGGCACCTGCCTGAGCTTCTACGACTGGTATTGCGATTTGCCACCTGCGTCACCAATGACCTGGGGCGAGCAGACGGACGTGCCGGAATCTGCCGACTGGTATAACTCCAGCTACATCATCGCCTGGGGCTCTAACGTTCCGCAGACCCGTACACCAGATGCCCACTTCTTTACCGAAGTGCGCTACAAAGGCACCAAAACCGTTGCGGTGACGCCGGATTACGCTGAAATCGCTAAATTATGCGATCAGTGGCTGGCACCAAAACAGGGTACCGATGCCGCGATGGCACTGGCGATGGGCCACGTGATGCTGCGTGAATTCCACCTCGATAACCCAAGCCAATACTTCACCGATTATGTACGCCGCTACACCGACATGCCAATGCTGGTGATGTTAGAGGAGCGTGAAGGGTTCTACGCCGCAGGCCGTATGTTACGTGCCTCTGACCTGGTGGATGGTCTTGGCCAGGAAAACAACCCGCAGTGGAAAACGGTGGCGATGGATAGCCAGAATGGCGGACTGCTGGCACCAAACGGTTCCATCGGTTACCGCTGGGGCGAGAAGGGCAAGTGGAACCTCGAACAGCGTGATGGCACCAGCGGTGAAGAAGCCGAACTGCGCCTGAGCCTGCTGGGCAGCCACGACGAAGTGGCTGAGGTCGGCTTCCCGTACTTTGGCGGCGAAAGCACTGAACACTTCAGCAACGTTAAACTTGATAACGTGCTGATGCACAAACTGCCGGTGAAACGCATTCAACTGGCTGACGGTTCCACCGCACTGGTGACCACCGTTTATGACCTGACGCTGGCAAACTACGGCCTCGATCGCGGCCTGAATGATGAAAACTGCGCGACCAGTTATGACGATGTAAAAGCGTATACCCCTGCGTGGGCTGAGCAAATCACTGGTGTTTCTCGCCAGAACATCATCCGCATTGCGCGTGAATTTGCCGATAACGCTGATAAAACCCATGGCCGCTCGATGATTATCGTCGGAGCCGGGATGAACCACTGGTTCCACATGGACATGAACTACCGCGGTCTGATCAATATGCTGATCTTTTGCGGTTGCGTCGGCCAAAGCGGCGGCGGCTGGGCACACTATGTCGGCCAGGAAAAACTGCGCCCACAAACCGGCTGGACTCCGCTGGCGTTTGCCCTCGACTGGCAGCGCCCGCCGCGCCATATGAACAGCACTTCGTTCTTCTACAACCACTCCAGCCAGTGGCGCTACGAGTCGTTGACTGCCGAAGAACTGCTGTCTCCGCTGGCGGATAAATCCCGCTATAGCGGCCACCTGATTGACTTTAACGTGCGTGCTGAACGCATGGGCTGGCTGCCATCTGCACCACAGCTCAATACCAACCCGCTGACCATCGCGAAGCAGGCGAAAGCGGCGGGCATGAGCCCGGCTGATTTCACCGCACAGCAACTGAAAAGTGGCGATATACGCTTTGCCGCAGAACAGCCGGATGCGGGCAACAACCATCCGCGCAACTTGTTCGTCTGGCGTTCAAACCTGCTGGGTTCTTCCGGTAAGGGCCACGAGTACATGCTCAAATATTTGCTCGGTACTGAGAACGGTATTCAGGGTAAAGATCTGGGTAAAGAAGGCGGCGTCATGCCGGAAGAAGTCGAGTGGGTTGATAACGGGCTGGATGGCAAACTGGATCTGGTGGTGACGCTGGACTTCCGCCTGTCGAGCACCTGTCTGTACTCCGATATCGTGCTGCCAACGGCCACCTGGTATGAAAAAGACGATATGAATACGTCGGATATGCATCCGTTTATTCATCCGCTTTCTGCAGCTGTTGACCCAGCCTGGGATTCAAAAAGCGACTGGGAAATCTATAAAGCCATCGCGAAGAAATTCTCTGAAGTGTGCGTCGGCCATTTGGGCAAAGAAACCGATGTGGTGACGCTGCCAATTCAGCATGATTCCGCCGCAGAACTGGCGCAGCCGTTTGGCGTGATGGACTGGAAAAAAGGCGAATGTGATCTGATTCCAGGCAAAACTGCCCCGCATCTGGTGACGGTTGAGCGCGATTACCCGGCGACCTACGAGCGTTTCACCTCGGTTGGTCCGTTGATGGAAACCATCGGTAACGGCGGGAAAGGTATCGCGTGGAACACGCAGTCTGAAATGGATCTGCTGCGTAAGCTCAATTACACCAAAACCGAAGGCCCGGCAAAAGGCCAGCCGATGATTAACACGGCTATCGACGCCGCTGAAATGATCCTCACCCTGGCACCTGAAACTAACGGCCAGGTTGCTGTGAAAGCCTGGGCGGCACTGAGTGAATTTACTGGTCGCGACCACACGCACCTGGCGCTCAATAAAGAAGACGAAAAGATTCGCTTCCGCGATATCCAGGCGCAGCCACGCAAAATCATCTCCAGCCCAACCTGGTCGGGTCTGGAAGATGAACACGTTTCCTACAGCGCCGGTTATACCAACGTTCACGAACTGATTCCGTGGCGTACGCTGTCTGGCCGCCAGCAACTTTACCAGGATCACCAGTGGATGCGTGATTTTGGCGAAAGCCTGCTGGTGTACCGTCCGCCGATTGATACCCGTTCCGTCAAAGGTGTGATGGGTAAAAAATCCAACGGTAACCCGGAGAAAGCGTTGAACTTCCTGACGCCGCACCAGAAATGGGGCATTCACTCAACCTACAGCGACAACTTGCTGATGCTGACGCTGTCGCGCGGCGGGCCGATTGTCTGGATGAGTGAAATCGACGCCAAAGCGTTGGGTATCGTCGATAACGACTGGATTGAAGTGTTCAACAATAACGGTGCTTTGACCGCGCGTGCGGTGGTGAGTCAGCGTGTGCCGGAAGGCATGACCATGATGTACCACGCGCAGGAACGTATCGTGAACCTGCCGGGTTCTGAAATTACCGGTCAGCGTGGTGGTATCCATAACTCGGTCACCCGTATTAGCCCGAAACCGACGCATATGATTGGCGGTTACGCGCAACTGGCGTACGGCTTTAACTACTACGGCACAGTCGGTTCAAACCGTGATGAGTTCGTCGTGGTGCGTAAGATGAAAGACATTAACTGGTTAGACGGTGAAGGGCGTGACCAGGTACAGGAGAGCGTAAAATGAAAATTCGTTCACAAGTCGGCATGGTGCTGAATCTTGATAAATGCATCGGCTGTCACACCTGTTCTGTGACCTGTAAAAACGTCTGGACCAGCCGCGAAGGGATGGAGTACGCGTGGTTCAACAACGTCGAAACTAAACCAGGAACCGGCTACCCAACTGACTGGGAAAACCAGGAAAAATGGAAGGGCGGCTGGATCCGTAAAATCAACGGCAAACTGCAACCGCGCATGGGTAACCGAGCGATGCTGCTGGGTAAAATCTTCGCTAACCCGCATCTGCCGGGTATCGACGATTACTACGAGCCGTTTGATTTCGACTATCAGCATTTGCATAACGCGCCAGCAGGCAAGCATCAGCCGATTGCACGTCCACGCTCGCTGATTACCGGCCAACGGATGAACAAAATCGAAGCCGGCCCGAACTGGGAAGACGATCTGGGTGGCGAGTTCGAAAAGCTCTCCAAAGACCAGAACTTCCAGAATATGCAAAAGGCGATGTACGGTCAGTTCGAAAACACCTTTATGGCGTACCTACCGCGCTTGTGCGAACACTGTCTGAATCCGGCGTGTGCGGCGACGTGCCCGAGCGGTGCCATTTACAAGCGTGAAGAAGACGGCATTGTGCTGATTGACCAGGACAAGTGCCGTGGCTGGCGCATGTGCATTACCGGTTGCCCGTACAAAAAAATCTACTTCAACTGGAAGAGCGGTAAATCTGAGAAGTGCATCTTCTGTTATCCGCGAATCGAAGCGGGCCAGCCAACGGTGTGTTCTGAAACCTGTGTGGGCCGTATTCGTTACCTCGGTGTGTTGTTGTATGACGCTGATGCCATTGAACAGGCGGCGAGTACCGAGAACGAGAAAGATCTCTACGAGCGCCAGTTGGGTATTTTCCTTAATCCGAATGACCCGGCGGTTATCGAGCAGGCACTGAAAGATGGCGTGCCGCGCAGTGTTATTGACGCCGCACAACAGTCGCCAGTTTATAAAATGGCGATGGACTGGAAGCTCGCTCTGCCGCTGCACCCGGAATACCGCACCTTACCGATGGTCTGGTATGTACCGCCGTTATCGCCAATTCAGTCTGCGGCTGACGCGGGTGAATTGCCGCATACCGGGATCCTGCCAGACGTAGAAAGCCTGCGTATTCCGGTGGAATACCTGGCGAACTTGCTGACGGCGGGCGACACCGCTCCGGTGCTGCGTGCGCTCAAACGCATGATGGCAATGCGCCATTACAAGCGCGCTGAAACAGTCGAAGGGGTTGTTGATACGCGTGCGCTGGAAGAAGTTGGGCTGACGGAAGCGCAGGCACAGGAAATGTATCGCTACCTGGCGATAGCCAACTACGAAGATCGTTTCGTGGTGCCATCAAGCCATCGCGAACTGGCGGCAGATGCCTTCCCGGAAAGCAAAGGTTGTGGTTTCAGCTTTGGTGACGGTTGCCACGGTTCTGACAGCAAATTCAACCTGTTCAATAGCAAACGTATCGACGCGATTGATGTGTCCAGCAAAACGGAGCCAAAACCATGATTGAACTTCTGGTGATTTCCCGTCTGCTCGAGTACCCGGATACTGCCTTGTGGCAGCACCAACAGGAATTGCGCGATGCGTTAGCCGAGGGTGGGGCGCTTAATTTGCAACAGGCCGCACAGCTTAATAATTTTATTTCGACGCTGTGTGGCGGTGATTTATTAGATGCGCAGGCAAACTACAGCGAGCTGTTCGATCGTGGTCGTGCCACTTCTATGTTGTTGTTTGAACATGTCCACGGGGAATCCCGTGACCGTGGCCAGGCGATGGTCAACTTGATGAACCAGTATCAGCAGGCTGGAATGGAAATCGATAGCCGTGAGCTGCCGGACCATTTGCCGCTGTATCTGGAATATCTGTCCCAGCGTGAAGAAAGTGAAGCGCGAGGCGGTTTGCAGGATGTGGCACCGATTCTGGCCCTGCTGGCGGCACGCCTGAAGCAGCGCGAAAGCGATTATGCGGTGTTGTTTGATGTGCTGCTTGGCCTATCGCAAAGCGATGTGGCGGTGGAAAGCGTGAGCCTGCAAATCGCGGACGAAGCGCGTGATGATACGCCGCAGGCGCTGGATGCGGTGTGGGAAGAAGAGCAGGTGAAATTTGTGGCGGACGCAGGGTGTGGTGAGTCTGAAATCAGCAGCCATCAGCGTCGTTTTGCCGGAGCTGTCGCTCCGCAGTATTTGAATATCGGAGGACAGTAATCATGCATTTTCTCAATGTGTTCTTCTATGACATGTATCCGTACATTTGCGGGACGGTATTCCTGCTGGGCAGCTGGCTGCGCTATGACTACGGGCAGTACACGTGGAAAGCCGGTTCCAGTCAGATGCTGGATCGCAAAGGGATGAATCTGGCGTCCAACCTGTTCCATATCGGGATTCTGGGGATTTTCGCCGGTCACTTCCTTGGCATGTTAACGCCGCACTGGATGTACGAGTCATTCCTGCCAATTGATGTGAAGCAGAAGATGGCGATGATTGCCGGTGGCGCATGTGGTGTGATGACGCTGGTGGGCGGTTTGTTGCTGCTTAAGCGTCGTCTGTTTAATCCACGTGTTCGTGCGACATCAAGCGTGGCGGATATCCTGATTCTGAGTTTGCTGATGATTCAGTGCGCGTTGGGCCTGCTGACGATTCCTTTCTCCGCCCAGCATATGGACGGCAGCGAGATGATGAAGCTGGTGGGATGGGCGCAAGCGGTGGTGACGTTCCACGGCGGCGCATCTGAGCATCTGGATGGCGTGGCGTTTATCTTCCGCGTGCATCTGGTGCTGGGGATGACGCTGTTCCTGCTGTTCCCGTTCACCCGTCTGGTGCATGTGTGGAGCGCTCCGGTGGAGTATTTGACGCGTAAGTATCAGGTGGTTCGCGCTCGTCGCTAATTATCGCGTTTTTTGTTCCAGGCCCTGCGAGAGCAGGGCCTTTTCTTTTGTGCCCCAGCCGAGATTATTTCCTGCCGCAGCCAGCAAAATCAGCGCACCCCCGATAAATTGCACCACGCTCAACGTATGACCAAACATCAGGCTATCTACGGTGACCGCCACCAAAGGATAAATAAAAGAGAGTGAGCCGATGATCGGCGTTGGTAGTTTCTGAATCGCGCTATAAAGCAACTGGTACATCACTCCGGTGTGAACGATTCCGAGCGTCAGTAAAATTCCCCATGGGAAACTTTCCGAGAGAGTGACGAAATGGGCCAGCGGCAACAATATAACCACACCAACCAGCACCTGGATAAAGGCAATATGTTGCGGTGGAAGCGGGCGTAATTTGCGGGCGATGATTGCCGTCAACGCGTAGAAGAAAGCGGCACCAAGCGCCATGGCAATACCTGTTATCAAGTTAGCGTTATGCGCCTTAATAAGCTCACTAGAAAGCAGAATCACCACGCCGCTAAACGCCAGCAGTAGCCAACCCCACTTTATCAGTGTCACCCGCTCACCCATTAAAATACCTATGAGAACCAGCATGAACGGCTGAGTATTGTAGACCACGGTCGACATGCCGATGGAAATCTGGTCGTAGGCGGCGAACAGCAGTAACCAGTTGATGACCAAAGCCACACCGCCGATTACGGACAGTAATAACGTGCGACGTGTAAAGTGGCTGAAAGGCTGTTTGCTCACCAGGATAAAAAATCCAAGCGCTGCAGCGCCGATCGCACAACGCCAGAATACGACGTCAATAACGGGTAAACCTGACAACAATACAAATGCGCCAATGGAGCCTGAAATAAGCATTGCCAGGCACATTTGCCAGACACCCGTTTTAAATTCACTCATAGAAACCTCCCGAATCAGATGTCTCTATTGTGAAAAAATCGACGTGTGCTTTACAGAGTTGTTGTAAGGTAAAAAGAGATAATTTCTTTTTTTATTAAGGTAAATCAGATGGAATTCCTTATTGATGATATCGACCGGGCGATTGTGACCTGCCTGGCGCAGGATGCCAGATTGTCGCTTAAAGTACTGAGTGCGCGAGTGGGGCTAACCTCGCCGAGTACGGCAGAGCGACTGAAGCGTTTAGAAGAGCGGGGGATTATTCAGGGCTATAGCGCGCGAGTGAATCTGGCGGCGCTGGGGTATACATTGCAGGCTCTGGTCAGAGTGAAACCGCTGCCAGGAATGCTGCAGAAGGTGGAAAAATATCTGCAAGCCATGCCGCAATGCATTGAGTGTGACAAAGTGACTGGAGAAGACTGTTTTGTGGTGAGACTGGTAGTAAAAGATATTGCGCAGTTGGACACGCTGCTCGATGGGCTTGCCGAACAGGCTCAGTCTAATACGGCGATTGTGAAAAGTTCGCCAGTTACGCGGCGATTGCCTGCGATGTAAAGACGCTGGTGGGCGGTTGGCGTGGGTGTGTCGGATGACGCTGCGCTTATCCGACCTACGGATCGATTTTGAGTTTTGGTTTTGAATTTGTAGGTTGGATAAGCGCAGCGTCATCCAACAAAAAGTGTTGAATAGGGTGCGATTTGGATAATTTGGGAAGGTACTAAAGAGATGGTGGCGGGGG
Source organism: Buttiauxella sp. BIGb0552 (assembly GCF_004366275.1). NCBI lineage: Bacteria > Pseudomonadati > Pseudomonadota > Gammaproteobacteria > Enterobacterales > Enterobacteriaceae > Buttiauxella > Buttiauxella sp. BIGb0552. The sequence continues at coordinate 798,124 of NZ_SODY01000001.1, read as the reverse complement.
AAGGATTACTCGATGCTTTGCATCTCGCCCTTCGGGTCGTTGCCTGCGGCAACGCTTTCTCGCTTTGCTCGAATCGAACCTTAGTCGAAGCTTCTCATCCTTCCCCAACGGGAATATGAAAGTTTATGCGATTTGGATAATTTGGGAAGGTACTAAAGAGATGGTGGCGGGGGAAGGATTCGAACCTTCGAAGTCGATGACGGCAGATTTACAGTCTGCTCCCTTTGGCCGCTCGGGAACCCCGCCAGGGGTATAGGTACTACTGAATTTTGATAAGTGCTCATGTTGATGAGAGCTTATCGTCTTAACCACAGCCAGTGGTTAAGAATGGTGGCGGGGGAAGGATTCGAACCTTCGAAGTCGATGACGGCAGATTTACAGTCTGCTCCCTTTGGCCGCTCGGGAACCCCGCCAGGGGTATAACATTTTGTTGGCTTTCTTACTCGCCTCCTTCGTCTGGAAGCGGGGCGCATCATATCAAATGAAGCGCCGCTGTAAAGCATTCACTGTAAGAAAATGAATCGTTTGCCGTTTTTTTACACGTAACGTCGCAAACCTAAGCAATTACATGATTGATCTACAGAATAATCGTGCGATTACCGTATACAAACACACGCTGGGCCAGCACTTGATACAGTGCGCGGCTGAGAACATTTTTCTCAACATCACGCCCGGCACGCATCATATCTTCTGCAGTGTAGGTGTGATCGACGTGAATAACATCTTGCATGATGATTGGGCCTTCATCCAGATTGTCATTCACATAGTGCGCAGTGGCACCGATGATCTTCACTCCGCGTTCATAGGCCTGGTGATAAGGACGAGCACCAATAAAAGCAGGCAGGAATGAGTGGTGGATATTGATAATCTGGTTCGGGAAGCGTGAAACAAATTCAGGAGTTAACACGCGCATGTATTTAGCCAGTACCACATAATCAGGTTTGTGCGCTTCAATAGCGTCAGCCATCTGTTTATCGTGATCTTCACGCGTCAGCCCTTCATGGCTCACCAGTTCGAACGGAATATCAAAACGTTCGACCAGGGTACGCAAAGTCTCGTGGTTACCAATTACCGCAGCGATTTCGACATCCAGGCCGCCGTAGTTAGCTTTCATTAATAGATCGCCCAAGCAGTGCGCTTCTTTGGTGACCAGAATCACCACGCGGCGACGGCCCGCAGGAATCAGTTCGCGCAACGAACCTTCAGGCAGTGCGCTATCTAAATCGGCCAGCAGAGTGTTGTCGTTAAAAATACCTTCGAGTTCGGTACGCATAAAGAAGCGTCCGGTGCGATGGTCGACAAACTCATTGTTCTGAACAATGTTCAGTTCGTGCTTGTAACAAATATTGGTGATCTTGGCGATCAGGCCCTTTGCGTCAGGGCAGATGGTGCGTAGTACTTTTCGTTGTAATGCTTGCATTGCAGGCTAAGTCCTGTTGTACGTGTGTTTGCTAATTGATTTGTGCCATGACGAGTCATTACCCACAACACTTTTTATATTTTTTTCCAGAACCGCAAGGGCAGGGGTCATTTCGACCAAACTGCGGGCGGGTTCCATCAACATAGTACCACCGGCCGTTTTCCTTTAAGAAACGAGAACGCTCGATAATCGCACTTTCTTTGCCTTGTTCTTCAAAGCGCGCGACAAAACTAACGTAACCTTCGTTTTCATTCTCACCTGCGGCGGCTTCATAAACTGTCAGGCCCAACCAGTGAGTATTCCCAAAACTTCCCAAAAGATCTGTTGTCAGAGCAGGACTGCGTGTTTGCGGGTACCAGGTGGCAACAAGATAGTCTGCATCCTGCATCACATAAGCGCTATAACGTGAACGCATGAGTTGCGATGGGGTTGGCGCAAGCTGGTCCGCGCGTAGGTAAGGCTGGCAACATAAGCTATACTCCTGACCGCTACCACAAGGGCAAAGTTGCGACACAGCATCTCCTTGGTTACAAAAAAATAGTCGGCGTAAATACGCGGGGTAGTTATGTTAACTGAGCTGTGGCGAGTTCGCCACGAGGTGATATATCCATTGGCATTTGAGTTGCAATCAACACCCCCGCAGCTTGAAAAATGATGGGTATAAACCGGGGAAGAAAGACCGAGGCGAAATGAGACAGGTAAAGATCGGCCTTGCATTAGGGTCGGGAGCAGCAAAAGGATGGGCGCATATTGGTGTCATTAATGCGTTAAAGCGGGCTGGCATTCAGGTTGATATCGTTGCTGGCTGCTCGGTTGGGGCACTGGTCGGTGCCGCGTATGCAAGTAATCGCTTACCTATGATGGAACGATGGGTGCGCTCGTTCGGCTATTGGGATGTACTGCGACTAATGGATCTTTCCTGGCGTCGTGGCGGTTTGTTGCGTGGCGAAAGAGTGTTCAACAACGTCCGCAAAATCATTACCGAAGAGAAAATTGAAGATTGCGCGCTGCGTTTTGGCTCTGTTGCCACCAATTTAAGTACTGGACGTGAATTGTGGTTCACGGATGGTGATTTGCACCAGGCTGTTCGAGCGTCTTGCAGTATGCCGGGGCTATTGTCGCCGGTCGGGTATAACGGCTACTGGCTGGTGGATGGCGCAGTGGTTAACCCGGTGCCTGTTTCGCTGACCCGTGCGTTGGGTGCCGATATCGTGATTGCCGTCGACCTGCAACATGATGCGCATTTGATGCAGCAAGATTTACTCTCCGTCAATATGACGACTCCACTGGCGGAAAACCAGGTGCAGCCTGATTCATGGCGTGGTCGTTTGCGCGAACAACTCGGCAAAATCACTACCCGTCGTGCCAATACCACGCCAACGGCCATGGAAATCATGACCACCTCCATACAGGTGTTGGAAAACCGCTTAAAGCGTAACCGTATGGCAGGTGACCCACCGGATATTTTGCTGCAACCTTTTTGCCCCCAGATTTCAACACTTGATTTCCACCGTGCCGCGGAAGCGATAAGTGCGGGCAGTTTAGCTGTCGAGAAAAAGATGGATGAGCTGCTGCCATTGGTTCGTACCCATGATTGAGTATGGTGAAAACTCGCATCTTCAGGCAATTCTGACAGGCGGTGATTGTCATACCATGCCACTATTGATCTATCGCCAGTCAGGGGAGCGAAAATGACACAGCCACTCGTTGGAAAACTAATTCTCATTGTTGAGGATGAGCCCGTTTTCCGCTCTTTACTGGAAAATTATCTCTCTTCCTTAGGTGCGGTCATTGTTGTTGCCGTTGATGGTATAGATGCTCTGGAAAAGATGACCAGTTTTGCGCCCGATCTGCTGATTTGCGATCTGGCTATGCCTCGCATGAATGGATTGAAGCTGGTAGAGCACTTGCGCAATGAAGGCGTGCAGACCCCAATACTGGTGATCTCCGCCACCGAAAACATGTCTGATATCGCTAAAGCGTTGCGCTTTGGGGTACAGGATGTCCTACTCAAGCCAATTAAAGACCTCAATCGTCTGCGTGAAACCGTTTTCGCCTGCCTCTATCCCAACATGTTTAATTCGCGTGTTGAGGAAGAAGAAAGGCTATTTCAGGACTGGGATGCGCTAGTCAGCGACCCGCAGGCTGCATCTACGCTACTGCAAGAACTTCAACCTCCTGTACAACAGGTGATTTCGCATTGCCGGGTGAATTACCGCCAGTTAATTACTCATAATCAACCAGGACTTGTTCTGGATATTGCTGCGTTGTCAGAGAACGACCTGGCTTTTTATTGCCTTGATGTGACAAGAGCAGGGGATAATGGGGTGCTGGCGGCACTGTTATTACGAGCACTATTTAACGGGCTATTGCAGGAACAACTTTCTAAACAAAACCAACGTTTACCTGAGCTCGGTAATTTACTCAAACAAGTGAATCAATTATTACGCCAGGCCAATCTCACGGGGCAGTTTCCCCTGATGGTCGGCTATTATCATAGTGAGTTAAAAAACCTGATTCTGGTATCTGCGGGGCTAAATGCCACCTTAAATACCGGTGAGCATCAAATTCAGGTCAGCAATGGTGTGCCATTAGGGACGCTGGGTAATACTTATCTCAACCAAATCAGCCAGCGTTGTGAGTCTTGGCAGTGTCAGGTATGGGGTACGGGCGGGAGATTACGCCTGATGTTGTCTGCGGAGTGAGCATTTGAATGGTTGAAATCATTTAGGTTTTCTCCCCTATCATTGCTGGTGGTAATATCGTATTCAACTCATTCGTATTTATCTTAAATTGCCAACGCAACGGGTAAACAGCCGTAGATCTCACTTTTAAGCTGATATACTCGAGACGTTTTTTTAATTGACTTGCAAGTGAAAACTTGAACAGTCCAGGAGATTTTTCAATGGCTGCCATTAATTCTAAAGTAAGAAAAGCAGTAATCCCTGTCGCGGGATTAGGTACGCGTATGTTACCGGCGACCAAGGCAATTCCAAAAGAGATGTTGCCTCTGGTTGATAAACCATTAATTCAGTATGTGGTAAATGAATGTATCGCTGCAGGCATCACTGAAATTGTGTTGGTGACGCACTCTTCGAAAAACTCCATCGAAAACCACTTCGATACCAGCTTTGAACTTGAAGCCATGCTGGAAAAACGTGTTAAGCGCCAGTTGCTGGATGAAGTCCAGGCTATTTGCCCTCCGCATGTCACTATTATGCAGGTTCGTCAGGGCCTGGCGAAAGGTTTGGGTCACGCTGTTTTGTGCGCGCACCCGGTGGTGGGTGATGAGCCAGTAGCCGTTATTCTGCCAGATGTAATTCTCGATGAGTTCGAATCCGATCTTTCCCAGGATAACCTGGCAGAAATGATCAAACGTTTTGACGCTACGGGCAACAGCCAAATCATGGTTGAGCCGGTAGAAGATGTTACCGCTTACGGTGTTGTTGACTGTAAAGGTGTTGAGTTAAACGAAGGCGATAGCGTGCCAATGGTCGGTATCGTTGAGAAACCTAAAGCCAACGTTGCACCATCTAATCTTGCAGTTGTAGGCCGTTATGTGCTGACCGCGGATATTTGGCCGCTGCTGTCCAAAACACCTCCAGGTGCAGGTGATGAAATTCAGCTGACTGACTCCATTGCTATGTTGATGGAAAAACAGACTGTTGAAGCTTATCACATGAGAGGCGTGAGCCATGACTGTGGTAACAAACTCGGTTATATGCAGGCGTTTGTGGAGTACGGTATCCGTCACAGCACTTTGGGCGCAGATTTCAAAGCCTGGCTAGAAGAGACAGTTGGCGCGAAAAAGTAATTCATTTCAACGCAGGATAGAAAGATGAAAGTTACTGTATTTGGTATCGGCTATGTTGGACTTGTTCAGGCAGCAGTGCTTGCGGAAGTTGGTCACGATGTAATGTGCATAGATGTCGATGCGAAGAAAGTCGAAAATCTGAAAAACGGCGTGATCCCAATTTTTGAACCCGGCTTAACGCCGCTGGTGAAGAAAAACTATGAAGAAGGCCGTTTACAGTTCAGCACCGATGCTGAATTGGGCGTCCATCATGGTGAAATGCAATTTATTGCCGTTGGTACGCCACCGGATGAAGACGGTTCTGCTGACCTGAAATATGTCACCGCTGTGGCGCGTACTATCGCGCAGCACATGACATCCCACAAAGTTGTGCTCGATAAATCTACCGTTCCTGTCGGAACCGCAGACAAAGTGCGCAACGTAATGGAAGAGACGCTGAAAGCCCGTGGCGTAGACATTCCATTTGATGTGGTTTCTAACCCGGAATTCCTGAAAGAAGGTGCGGCAGTTTCTGACTGTATGCGCCCTGAGCGTATCGTTATTGGTACTGATAACGATGATGTGGTGGATTTGCTGCGTGAACTGTACGAACCGTTCAACCGTAACCACGATCGCATGATCCTGATGGATATCCGTAGTGCCGAGCTGACCAAGTACGCCGCTAACTGCATGCTGGCGACTAAAATTAGCTTTATGAACGAAATCTCTAACCTGGCAGAACGCCTGGGCGCAGATATCGAAAAAGTGCGTATGGGTATTGGTTCAGACTCCCGCATCGGCTACAGCTTTATTTACCCTGGCTGTGGTTATGGTGGCTCCTGCTTCCCTAAAGATGTGCAGGCTCTGATTCGTACCGCTCAGCAGATTGGCTACACGCCACGTATTCTGCAAGCGGTAGAAGAGGTCAACCACGACCAGAAGTTAAAACTCCCTGAGTTTATTACTCGTCATTTCGGTGAAGATCTGAAAGGTAAAACCTTCGCGCTGTGGGGACTTTCCTTCAAACCGAATACCGACGATATGCGTGAAGCCTCTAGCCGCGTCCTGATGGAAGCGCTGTGGGAACGCGGTGCTCAGGTGCAGGCGTATGACCCGGAAGCAATGGACGAAGCTCAGCGCATTTACGGACATCGCCCAGATCTGAAATTGATGGGAACTAAAGAAGCTGCATTACAAGATGCAGATGCTCTGGTTATTTGTACTGAGTGGCAAAGTTTCCGTGCACCTGATTTTGATGCAATCAATAAATCCCTAAAGCAACCAGTTATCTTTGACGGTCGTAACCTGTATGATCCTGAGAGACTTAACAAACGCGGCTTTGTTTATTATGCAATCGGCCGCGGAGCGTCCATCAATATTGCGTAATATATCCTAAATAATTCAAGCTGCATCGCGGCGGCAAGTGAACACATCCCGATGAACTTACATCAGTAAGTGATTCGGGTAAGTTCACAAAACCAACAAAGATGCAGTTTGAAGTATGACGGGTATAAATGAGGATTATATGAAATTTTTGGTTACCGGCAGTGCAGGCTTTATTGGATTTCATGTCAGTGAACGTCTGCTGGCAGCCGGTCACCAGGTTATCGGTATCGATAACCTGAATGACTATTACGATGTCAATCTTAAACAAGCTCGCCTTGATCTTCTCGCACCACATTCTTCATTCCGTTTCGATAAAATTGACCTTGCCGATCGTAATGCCATGGCAGAGTTATTTGCCAAAGAGAAATTTGATCGTGTGATTCACCTTGCTGCTCAAGCAGGTGTACGTTATTCCATCGATAACCCTCACGCCTATGCCGATTCAAACCTTGTGGGGCATTTAAATGTTCTTGAAGGTTGTCGCCATAATAAAGTGGGGCATCTGTTATATGCTTCGTCAAGTTCAGTATATGGGCTAAATCGCAAACTTCCGTTCTCAACTGATGACACTGTTGATCATCCAATATCATTATATGCGGCAACCAAAAAAGCTAACGAGTTGATGTCGCATACGTACTCGCACTTATATGGGTTACCGACGACCGGCTTGCGTTTTTTCACCGTTTATGGTCCATGGGGCCGCCCGGATATGGCGTTATTTAAATTTACCCGTGCGATTGTCGAAGGAAAGAGTATCGACGTTTATAATCATGGGCAAATGCGTCGTGACTTCACTTATATTGATGATATTGCAGAGGCGATTGTTCGTTTGCAGGATGTCATTCCGCAAGCCGATGCCATGTGGACAGTAGAGGAAGGAACTCCGGCAACAAGCTCAGCGCCTTATCGAGTTTATAATATTGGGAACAGTAATCCAGTTACGTTGATGGATTATATTACTGCGCTTGAAACCTCGTTAGGTAAGGTTGCCCAGAAGAATATGATGCCTATGCAGCCAGGAGACGTTCTGGAGACCAGTGCGGACACGAAGGCGTTGTATGATGTCATTGGCTTTAAACCACAGACATCGGTTCAGGATGGCGTACAGCGCTTTGTAGACTGGTATAAGGCATTCTATAAAGTCAGCTGATGCTGAGATTGCTGAGAAGTTAAAAGAAAAAGGAAGCCTGGCTTCCTTTTTTTATGAGCGCTATTTGTAGCAACAAAGATTTTGCTAATGAGGTACCCACAATAAAAATCCCGCCGAAGCGGGATTTAATAAGCAGCACTAAAAGCGAAAATTAGGCGATCAGGAAGTCTTCCAGTTTCTTGCCTTGCTCTTCCATTGCTTTTTTGATTACAGCTGGAGTACGGCCCTGGCCAGTCCAGGTTTTGCTTTCGCCGTTTTCGTCGATGTACTGATATTTAGCTGGACGTGCAGCGCGTTTTGCTTTGCCTGCAGTTTTAACAGCAGCCATGCTATTCAGTAATTCATTAGGATCAATGCCGTCAGCAATTAGCATTTCACGGTATTGTTGCAGTTTACGAGTACGCTCTTCAATTTCTGCAGCAGCAGCGTTATCTTCTTCACGGCGTTCGTTAACAACAACTTCTAATTTTTCCAGCATTTCTTCCAGCGTTTCCAGGGTACATTCTCTGGCTTGTGCACGAAGAGTACGGATGTTGTTCAGAATTTTAAGTGCTTCGCTCATTTTAGTAATCTCAAACTTATATTGATGGTTGGCTTGTTGGGCTAATAATAGAGGCTTAAATTAAGTTCTGCAATAGGAAGTAATGTAAGGAATTCAAAATTCCATAATATTTTGTCGATTTATAAAAGGGTATTAACTTAAATTTTGGCTTGCATCTAAGGTAAACAAAACGTGGGGAACTCACTTTTTCTACAACAACCCTGATAGTTTCAGGGTTGCCGAAGGAGTAAATTGAGACATAAACGCATTAATGGTGAAATATCAACCTTTGGTATTATTGCCTGTAATGGTGGATATTTTTAATAGATAATTATTATTAGCGATTCAATAGTTTTCTTGGAATTGCAGCAAAAACACTGAAAACTCCGTAAGTTAAGTGCAACGTGATGAACATCAACCCTCTGCCGATTTCAGGCATTCCACGCTATGGTTTATATATCTCTCGAACACTCTATGAATTCTTCCAGGAGTCATAAGGTAAAAGCAACTCCCTAACGGCTTATGATATAATCCTGTGTTAATAATATTTACATTTTAACTCAGGCTAGCTGACCAATGGCACAACTCTACTTTTACTATTCCGCAATGAACGCGGGTAAATCTACGGCATTACTGCAATCGTCATACAACTATCAAGAGCGCGGAATGCGCACATTGGTGTATACCGCAGAAATTGACAATCGGTTTGGTTCTGGAAAGGTGAGTTCGCGTATTGGATTATCGTCTCCTGCAAAGCTCTACAATGGTTCAACCCAATTATTCAATGAAATACGTGAAGAGCATCAGCGGGACGCTGTGCATTGCGTTCTGGTAGATGAATGCCAATTCCTCACACGCGATCAAGTTTTGGCGTTATCAGACGTCGTAGATGAATTAGATATTCCCGTATTATGTTATGGCCTACGCACTGATTTTCAGGGCGAGTTATTTGGCGGAAGCCAATATTTATTAGCGTGGTCAGACAAACTGGTGGAATTAAAAACTATCTGTTTTTGTGGACGTAAAGCCAGCATGGTTTTGCGCCTCGACCAGGAAGGTCGCCCGTATAACCAGGGAGAGCAGGTTGTGATTGGTGGGAACGAGCGCTATGTATCTGTTTGCCGTAAACACTATAAAGAAGCACTGCAGACAGGCTCTCTGGAAGGCATTCAGAGCGAATAAAATTAAACGAGAAGGCAAGGGGTTGCCTTTCTCAATCATCGTCGTGAGAGGCTTTGGGCGACGTTTTTAGAAAACAGAAACAAAAAAACCCGCCGAAGCGGGTTTTTTATTAGGCTTTACAATTAAGCTGTTTTCTTCGCTTTCTTGTCAGCTTTAACGGCTGGAGCTGCAGTTGCTTTAGCAGATGGTGCTTCGTTGCCTTCTTCGGAGAATTCACGACCGTAGAAGGTATCCATCAGAATTTGTTTCAGTTCAGAGATCAGCGGGTAACGTGGGTTAGCACCGGTACACTGGTCATCGAACGCATCTTCAGACAGTTTATCAACGTGAGCCAGGAAGTCAGCTTCCTGAACGCCAGCTTCGCGGATGGACTTAGGAATACCCAGTTCAGCCTTGATGCTGTCAAGCCATGCCAGCAGTTTCTCAATCTTAGCAGCAGTACGGTCGCCCGGTGCGCTCAGACCCAGATGGTCAGCGATTTCAGCATAACGACGACGCGCTTGTGGGCGGTCATACTGGCTGAATGCAGTCTGCTTAGTTGGGTTGTCGTTCGCGTTATAACGGATAACGTTGGAGATCAACAGGGCGTTCGCCAGACCGTGAGGAATGTGGAACTGAGAACCCAGTTTGTGAGCCATTGAGTGACACACACCCAAGAAGGCGTTCGCAAACGCGATACCCGCGATGGTCGCAGCGTTGTGTACACGCTCACGAGCAACTGGGTTTTTAGAGCCTTCGTTGTAAGATGCTGGCAGGTTTTCTTTCAGCAGTTTCAGTGCTTGCAGAGCCTGACCGTCAGAGAACTCGCTCGCCAGAACAGAAACATAAGCTTCCAGTGCGTGAGTTACGGCATCAAGACCACCGAATGCACACAGGGACTTAGGCATGTCCATGACCAGGTTGGCATCAACAATCGCCATATCTGGAGTCAGAGCGTAGTCAGCCAGTGGGTATTTCTGGCCAGTTGCATCATCAGTTACAACTGCAAACGGGGTCACTTCTGAACCAGTACCGGAAGTGGTAGTAACCGCGATCATTTTCGCTTTTACGCCCATTTTCGGGAACTTGTAGATACGCTTACGGATGTCCATGAAGCGCAGAGCCAGTTCTTCGAAGTGAGTTTCTGGGTGCTCGTACATGACCCACATGATTTTCGCAGCATCCATCGGTGAACCACCACCCAGCGCGATAATCACGTCTGGTTTGAAGGAGTTCGCCAGTTCTGCACCTTTACGTACTACGGACAGAGTCGGATCAGCTTCTACTTCGAAGAATACTTCAGTTTCAACGCCAGCTGCTTTCAGAACAGAAGTGATCTGGTCTGCATAGCCGTTGTTGAACAGGAAACGGTCGGTAACGATCATCGCACGTTTGTGACCATCAGTAATCACTTCGTCCAGCGCGATTGGCAGAGAGCCACGGCGGAAGTAGATAGATTTCGGAAGTTTATGCCACAACATGTTCTCAGCTCGCTTAGCAACGGTTTTCTTGTTGATCAGGTGCTTAGGACCCACGTTCTCAGAGATGGAGTTACCACCCCATGAGCCACAACCCAGAGTCAGGGAAGGCGCGAGTTTGAAGTTGTACAGGTCACCGATACCACCCTGAGAAGCAGGGGTGTTGATCAGGATACGTGCAGTTTTCATTTTGTCGCCGAAGTGCTTAACGCGCTCTGGCTGGTTGTCCTGGTCTGTGTACAGGCAAGATGTGTGGCCGATGCCGCCCATCTCAACCAGTTTCTCAGCTTTAACAACAGCGTCTTCAAAGCTCTTAGCACGGTACATAGCCAGAGTTGGAGACAGTTTTTCGTGAGCGAATGGCTCAGACTCGTCAACAACGCTAACTTCACCAATCAGGATCTTGGTGTCAGCCGGTACTGTGAAGCCTGCCAGTTCAGCAATTTTAGTTGCTGGCTGACCAACGATAGCTGCGTTCAGTGCGCCATTTTTCAGGATGATGTCCTGAACAGCTTTCAGCTCTTTACCCTGCAGCATGTAGCCGCCGTGGGATGCAAAACGTTCGCGCACTGCGTTGTAAGCAGAGTCAACAACGATAACTGATTGCTCGGAAGCACAGATTACGCCGTTATCGAAGGTTTTAGACATCAGGATAGAAGCAACTACACGTTTGATGTCGGCAGTTTCGTCAACAACAACAGGGGTGTTACCTGCGCCTACGCCGATTGCTGGTTTACCGGAGCTGTATGCTGCTTTAACCATGCCTGGGCCACCAGTTGCCAGAATCATGTTGATATCTGGGTGGTGCATCAGAGCGTTAGACAGTTCGACAGATGGTTGGTCAATCCAACCGATCAGATCTTTAGGTGCACCAGCAGCGATCGCAGCTTGCAGAACGATGTCCGCTGCTTTGTTGGTCGCGTCTTTTGCACGTGGGTGTGGAGAGAAGATGATTGCGTTACGAGTCTTCAGGCTGATCAGAGACTTAAAGATAGCCGTTGAAGTTGGGTTAGTCGTTGGCACGATACCGCAGATGATACCGATTGGCTCAGCGATGGTGATAGTCCCGAACGTGTGGTCTTCAGACAGAACACCGCAGGTCTTTTCATCTTTATAGGCGTTGTAGATATACTCTGAAGCAAAGTGGTTTTTGATCACTTTATCTTCAACGATACCCATGCCAGATTCGGCAACGGCCAGTTTCGCGAGAGGGATTCGAGCATCTGCGGCAGCCAGAGCGGCGGCGCGGAAGATTTTATCAACTTGCTCTTGAGTAAAGTTGGCATATTCACGCTGGGCTTTCTTGACGCGCTCTACAAGTGCGTTAAGTTCAGCGACATTAGTTACAGCCATAATGCTCTCCTGATAATGTTTAAACTCTTTTAGTAAATGAGCTGCTCGAGACGACAGTATAGTCAGCGGGCAACAGCTTGCGTAAGACACGAGCCACGACTATCCAAAAACTTCCCAAAACATCTTGCTGACTTACTAAAAGAGCCTACCTAAAAAAACCTATTCATCCTCTGAATCATTTGCTCTTCAGATGCATCAAGAGTACTCACTTCTGAGTAGGTTTTTTGTGATGTAAATCACAATATTTTAAGGCTGACTCCATTCAGCAGGGAGGATTGAGGTAACTGATAAGTCTTTAAAATTTTAGTCACAGCAAAGATAAAACAAATTACCATATTTTCAACAAGTGGGTAACATTATCGTTTAATATCGCATTTGCTAATAAAAGTAGTTATCTATGCTGCGAAAGTGCGTGGCGCCAGCACCTGTTTTCCATTACATTACGCCGGCCTTTGCTACGTTCATTCGCGGAGTTTTGAGTGGCCCAACCCTTGTTCGATTTGCCTACCTATTTTAAGTTCTTTATTGGCTTGTTCGCGCTGGTAAACCCAGTGGGGATCATTCCTGTATTCATTAGTATGACCAGCTACCAAACGGCGTTGGCCAGGAATAAAACAAACCTTACCGCCAACCTGTCGGTAGCGATTATTTTATGGACATCGTTGTTCCTCGGTGACGGTATTCTGCAATTATTTGGTATATCAATTGATTCTTTCCGCATTGCCGGCGGTATTCTGGTGGTCACCATTGCGATGTCGATGATCAGCGGTAAGCTTGGGGAAGATAAACAGAACAAACAAGAAAAATCAGAAAGCGCCATTCGTGAAAGTGTGGGTGTTGTGCCATTAGCATTGCCTTTAATGGCCGGTCCTGGTGCAATAAGTTCGACCATCGTATGGGGCACGCGTTACCATAGCTGGAATTATCTGGTCGGTTTTACAATCGCTATTGCGCTCTTTGCATTTTGTTGTTGGTTGGTGTTCCGCCTTGCGCCATGGCTAGTACGCCTGCTGGGTCAAACCGGCATCAACGTCATTACCCGTATAATGGGTCTGTTACTGATGGCTCTGGGTATAGAGTTTATTGTGACTGGCCTGAAAACGATCTTCCCGGGACTGTTAAGTTAGTTCTGCTGAAAGGTTCGTATGAAAAAGCAGAATAATTATTCTGCTTTTTTTTGTTAATTTCACACCAATACCAATAAAGCATAAGCATTTTTTCAGTTTTCATAAGAAAATTATCCATAAGAAAATGCTTTGGAAACCGCGTATTAACTACCTTCACTTTTCCCCGCTGTACATAAAACTGACAATCAGTTCGTTATTTAACTCACACTACACAATGATGCTTGCTGCCGCTTTATTGAGATGATATTAGTTAATCATGCTATCCAGCAGATGAATGTGCTAAAAAATAACCAATTGTTAATTTTTCGTGAATTAGGGGTGGGTGCCGTCAGTCTGCGCGAAACTCATCTTTTTGATCACCGGTATACCTTTTATTTTTAAAGAGTTAACCGAGTGTTTTACACGGAAAAAGCATCGTTACGAACCAGTCTCCGAATAGATAAAAGAGAAATGGTTAACAAATTTGCAAATTGTATTGGCGAGCGTCAGAGGCTTTTGATACTTTCCGGGCAACACAATTATCTGAGAAATGTTTCATTTACAGATGACTCATAAAAATCAACCTGAGTACAGGGTAGGTTGATTAAGAATCGACGGAGCAGGGTGCCAATAAGAGCGTCCCCAAAAATAAAGTCGGTGATAGCAAGTAAGACAAGAAGTTAATCCGGACAGTCGCATAACGCTCTTGCGCTGTTAAGGAACCCTAAGGGGAAGAGGCTGGCTTTCGGGTCGGTAATTATAATGAGTGGAGTATCAACACAATGTCCATCATCACAAAAAAAAGTCTGGTAGCAGCAAGTATTTTATCCGCGCTAATCGTAGGCAATGTGGCCATGGCGGCCGAAGTTCCTGCAGGTGTTCAACTGTCAGAAAAGCAAACGTTGATCCGAAATAACGGTGCTGAACCACAGTCTCTGGACCCAAATAAGATTGAAGGTGTTCCTGAGTCAAACGTGAGCCGTGACCTGTTTGAAGGTTTATTGATTACTTCTCCAAAAGACGGTCACCCAATTCCGGGCGTAGCAGAGTCCTGGGATAATAAAGATTTCAAAGTCTGGACCTTCCATCTGCGTAAAGATGCGAAATGGTCTAACGGCGAGCCAGTCACAGCACAAGATTTCGTTTATAGCTGGCAGCGTCTGGTTGATCCAAATACTGCTTCCCCATACGCAAGCTACCCGCAATACGGCCATATCGTAAACGTTGATGCTATTATCGACGGAAAAATGAAACCAAGTGAACTGGGCGTAAAAGCCATTGACGACCACACTCTGGAAGTCACTTTGAGCGAGCCTGTTCCTTACTTCTATAAACTTCTGGTTAACCCGGCGATGTCCCCGGTGAATAAAACCGCCATTGAGAAGTTTGGTGAGAAGTGGACCCAGCCTGCAAACATCGTGAGCAACGGTGCTTATAAACTGAAAGACTGGGTTGTTAACGAACGCATCGTCATGGAACGTAATACCAATTATTGGGATAACGCGAAAACCGTTATTTCGCAAATTACCTATCTGCCAATCTCTTCCGAAGTCACGGATGTTAACCGCTACCGCAGCGGTGAGATTGACATGACGTATAACAACCTGCCAATCGAGCTGTTCCAGAAGCTGAAAAAAGAAATTCCAGCTGAAGTACACGTTGACCCGTATCTGTGTACTTACTACTACGAAATTAACAACCAGAAAGCTCCATTTAACGATGCGCGTGTCCGTACCGCTCTGAAACTGGGTCTGGATCGTGACATTATCGTTAATAAAGTGAAGGCGCAGGGCGATCTGCCAGCATATGGCTATACCCCTCCTTATACTGACGGTGCAAAACTGACTAAACCTGAGTGGTTCTCATGGACTCAGGAAAAACGTAACGAAGAAGCTAAGAAGTTGCTGGCTGAAGCGGGTTACACCAAAGATAAACCGCTAACCTTCGACCTGTTGTACAACACCTCCGATCTGCACAAGAAACTGGCTATTGCAGCTGCTTCTATCTGGCAGAAAAACCTCGGTGTGAACGTTAAGCTGGTAAACCAGGAGTGGAAAACCTTCCTCGATACGCGTCATCAGGGCAACTATAACGTTGCGCGTGCTGGCTGGTGTGCGGATTACAACGAACCGACTTCCTTCCTGAATACGATGCTGTCTACAAGCTCAATGAACACCGCGCATTATAAGAGCCCAGCCTTTGACGCCATTATGGCGGAATCGCTGAAAGCGACTGATGATGCGCAACGCTCTGCCGCATACGATAAAGCGGAACAGCAATTGGGCAAAGATTCTGCAATCGTTCCGGTTTATTACTATGTGAATGCCCGTCTGGTGAAACCATGGGTTGGCGGTTATACCGGTAAAGACCCGATGGATAATATCTATACTAAAGATATGTATATCATCAAACATTAATGGCAATTCGTGGGGCAAGTTTTATCCCTCATACTTCACGCTGCAGGTGCGTTAACTGCACTCATTCACCCCAGTCACATAGTTTGTTTATGTTCCTGGGGATTCATGAGCTTGTCGCCTTCCTGCAACGTGAATTATTTAAGATAAAAGGGTAGAGCTTGCTCCATCGTGTCTTATTTTATCGCACTCTAAAGGCACAGCCAGAAGGTACGGGCAATGTTGAAATTTATTCTGCGTCGTTGTCTGGAAGCAATTCCGACACTATTTATTCTTATAACAATTTCATTCTTCATGATGCGCCTTGCGCCAGGTAGCCCTTTTACCAGCGAACGCGCACTGCCGCCGGAAGTTATGGCGAACATTGAAGCCAAATACCATTTAAACGATCCGATCTCGACCCAGTATTTCAGCTATCTGAAACAACTGGCGCACGGTGATTTTGGCCCGTCATTTAAATATAAAGATTATTCAGTGAACGACCTGGTGGCCTCAAGCTTCCCAGTCTCGGCAAAATTGGGTGCTGCCGCATTTATCTTTGCCGTTGTTTTAGGGGTTTTCGCTGGGGTTATTGCCGCACTGAATCAAAATACCAAATGGGATTACGCCGTAATGGGGATAGCCATGACCGGGGTAGTTATCCCGAGCTTCGTGGTTGCGCCATTACTGGTTCTGATATTTGCGATAACCCTCAAGTGGTTGCCCGGAGGCGGGTGGAACGGAGGGGCTATTCAATACATGATCCTGCCGATGGTCGCGTTGTCTTTGGCTTATATTGCCAGTATCGCGCGTATCACTCGTGGCTCAATGATTGAAGTTCTGCACTCCAACTTTATCCGTACCGCCCGTGCGAAAGGTTTGCCGATGCGCCGCATTATTTTGCGCCACGCGTTGAAACCTGCACTGCTACCCGTTCTGTCATATTTGGGCCCGGCATTTGTCGGTATCATCACAGGCTCGATGGTTATTGAAACCATTTACGGATTACCGGGTATCGGCCAGTTGTTCGTAAACGGAGCGTTGAACCGTGACTATTCATTGGTTCTGAGCCTGACCATTCTGGTTGGCGCGCTAACTATTCTCTTTAACGCGATTGTTGATGTGCTGTATGCCGTTATCGATCCGAAAATCCGTTACTGACGCTGGAGTACGCCATGATGTTGAGTAATAAAAACAGCGAGGCGCTGGAAAACTTCAGTGAAAAACTAGAAGTAGAAGGCCGTAGCCTTTGGCAAGACGCCCGTCGCCGCTTTATGCATAACCGTGCAGCGGTAGCGAGTCTGATTGTCCTGGCACTTATCGCGCTGTTCGTGACCTTCGCGCCAATGCTGTCGCAGTTTAGCTATTTTGATACCGATTGGGGAATGATGTCGGCCGCACCGGACATGACCTCTGGTCACTATTTCGGTACGGACTCTTCAGGTCGTGACCTGCTGGTTCGTGTCGCAATCGGTGGCCGTATCTCATTGATGGTGGGTGTTGCGGCGGCACTGGTCGCGGTAGTCGTTGGCACATTGTATGGCTCGCTTGCAGGTTATCTGGGTGGCAAAACCGACTCTGTGATGATGCGTCTGCTCGAGATCCTCAACTCCTTCCCATTCATGTTCTTCGTTATTTTGCTGGTGACATTCTTCGGGCAAAACATCCTGCTGATTTTTGTCGCAATCGGCATGGTTTCCTGGCTGGATATGGCGCGTATCGTGCGTGGCCAAACGCTGAGCCTGAAACGTAAAGAGTTCATTGAAGCAGCCCAGGTTGGCGGTGTTTCTACCGTTAACATTGTTGTTCGTCACATTGTGCCAAACGTACTCGGCGTAGTGGTGGTTTATGCCTCGCTGCTGGTGCCAAGCATGATCCTGTTCGAATCTTTCCTGAGCTTCCTGGGGCTGGGTACACAAGAGCCACTAAGTAGCTGGGGTGCATTGCTGAGCGATGGTGCCAACTCCATGGAAGTTTCCCCATGGTTGCTAATGTTCCCGGCAGGCTTCCTGGTTATCACTCTGTTCTGTTTCAACTTTATCGGCGATGGTCTGCGTGATGCCCTCGACCCGAAAGATCGTTAAGGAGTGCCGCGATGAGCACAATTGAAAATCCTGCGGTGGTTACTCCACTGAGCCAGGCTTCTACGTTGTTAGACGTAAAAGATCTGCGCGTCACCTTCAGTACGCCAGACGGTGATGTTACTGCGGTAAACGATCTGAATTTCAGCCTGCGTGCCGGTGAAACACTGGGTATTGTGGGCGAATCCGGTTCCGGTAAATCGCAAACGGCTTTTGCTTTGATGGGTTTGCTGGCGGCGAACGGCCGTATTGGTGGCTCCGCGAAGTTTAATGGCAAAGAGATTCTGAACCTGCCCGAAAGCCAGCTTAACCGCCTGCGTGCAGAACAGATTTCGATGATCTTCCAGGACCCAATGACCTCACTGAATCCTTACATGCGTGTAGGCGAGCAGTTAATGGAAGTGCTGATGTTGCACAAAAAATTGGGCAAAGCGGAAGCGTTTGAAGAATCTGTTCGTATGCTCGATGCGGTTAAAATGCCTGAAGCACGGAAACGCATGCGTATGTTCCCGCATGAGTTTTCCGGCGGTATGCGCCAGCGCGTAATGATTGCCATGGCGTTACTGTGCCGTCCAAAACTGCTGATTGCAGATGAGCCAACGACAGCACTGGATGTGACCGTTCAGGCACAAATCATGACGCTGCTGAACGAGCTTAAACGTGAGTTCAACACCGCGATTATCATGATCACCCACGATCTGGGTGTTGTTGCCGGGATCTGCGACAAAGTACTGGTGATGTATGCTGGCCGTACTATGGAGTATGGTCAGGCGCGGGATGTGTTTTACAACCCGGTTCACCCGTATTCTATCGGTCTGCTAAATGCGGTACCGCGTCTGGATGCTGAAGGTGAATCACTGCTGACTATTCCTGGCAACCCGCCAAACCTGTTGCGTTTGCCGAAGGGTTGCCCGTTCCAGCCTCGTTGCCCACATGCGATGGAAATCTGTAACACAGCACCGCCGCTGGAACAATTTGGTGAGGGCCGCTTACGCGCCTGCTTTAAGCCAGTGGAGGAGTTAGTATGAACGCCGTGACGCAAGAGAAAAAAGTCCTCTTAGAAATCGCTGACCTTAAAGTTCACTTTGATATCAAAGACGGCAGGCAGTGGTTCTGGCAACCCTCTAAAACCCTGAAAGCGGTTGATGGCGTGACGCTGCGTTTATACGAAGGCGAAACGCTGGGCGTGGTAGGGGAATCGGGCTGCGGAAAATCGACATTTGCCCGTGCGATTATCGGCCTGGTGAAAGCGACGGAAGGCCGCGTGGCATGGCTGGGTAAAGATTTGCTGGGCATGAATCAGGACGAGTGGCGCGATGTGCGTAGCGACATCCAGATGATTTTCCAGGACCCGCTCGCGTCGCTCAACCCGCGTATGAATATCGGCGATATTATCGCTGAGCCGCTGCGCACCTATCACCCGAAAATGCCGCGCCAGGAAGTTCGTGACCGCGTAAAAGCGATGATGATGAAAGTGGGCTTGCTGCCAAACCTCATCAACCGTTACCCGCACGAGTTTTCAGGTGGCCAGTGCCAGCGTATCGGGATCGCCCGTGCTTTGATCCTTGAGCCAAAACTGATTATCTGTGACGAACCGGTTTCTGCGCTCGACGTATCAATCCAGGCTCAGGTTGTGAACCTGCTGCAAAAACTGCAACGTGAAATGGGGCTTTCCCTAATCTTCATCGCGCACGATTTAGCAGTGGTAAAACACATCTCTGACCGCGTTCTGGTGATGTATCTGGGCCATGCCGTTGAGCTGGGCACCTATGATGAGGTGTATCACAACCCGCTGCACCCTTACACCAAAGCGTTGATGTCTGCGGTGCCAATTCCTGACCCGGATCTGGAAAGAAATAAAACGATACAACTTCTCGAAGGGGAGTTGCCCTCGCCAATCAACCCGCCGTCAGGCTGCGTGTTCCGTACGCGCTGCCCGATTGCAGGGCCAGAATGTGCGAAAACTCGCCCAGTTCTGGAAGGCAGTTTCAAGCATGCCGTTTCCTGTCTGAAGGTTGACCCGTTATAATCTCGCAGGGCTGGCATTACGCCAGCCCTTTTTTTACAGGCGAGGTTTTCGTGACAGGGAATAAGAGTTCTTTAAGACAACGTTGTTACCACGTTTTATTTGACCAACGAACCCGCTCAGGGCGCCGCTCCGAAGTATTATGGGGTTTGCTGGCGCTGCTTAGTGTCATCACTGTTTTTATTGAATCCAGCATCGGCAATCAAGTCACTTTCACTCCTGAACAGTGGCGGATGTTTATCGCCATCGAAATCGGTTTTACCCTGGTCTTTACCCTTGAATACGTATTGCGCGTGCTTGTCTGGCCTGAGCCAGTGCGCTATGTATTCAGTTTCTGGGGGTTTATCGATCTTGCGACAATTCTGCCGCTTTATGTTTTATGGTTGTGGCCGGAGCTGGCGATACACTATTTCTTTGCATGGCGTGCCATGCGGGCAATTCGCGTACTACGTATCCTGAAATTACTGCGCTTAATGCCTGCGTTAAATAGCTTATGGCGTGCGGTGGTCAATTCCCGGCATCAACTCATTCTATTCTATTCATTTATCGCCATCGTATTAGTCACCGCTGGCGCATTAATGTATGGAATTGAAGGGGCTGTTAACGGCTTTACAAGTCTTGGCGTTTCGGTTTATTGGGCTGTGGTGACGGTTGCGACAGTAGGTTACGGCGATATTACGCCTCATACTCCGTTAGGAAGGTTCGTGGCGTCATTACTTATCTTGATTGGTTACTCGGTGATTGCTATCCCAACGGGGATTTTGACCGCGCAAATGACGACGGAATTACAACGCAAAAGGCTGGAGCGAAAATGCCCGTTATGTCACCAGCAAGATCATGAGACTAACGCTCAATATTGTAAGTCGTGTGGTGGGCGATTACCGCTAATAGGGAAAGAAGAGTAGCGCGGCAGCAGTGCCGCGCTAAAAAGCATCACTCGCGCCAGAGAATATGGCAGAGCTTGTGATCTTTTTCGCGGCACAGCAGCACACGAGCAAAGATATCGTTGATTTCGCCACCGTCTGTGTCGGCAAGGCCAATCACTACTTCGGCAAAGAAGTCAGGGTTCAGGTCGAAATCTACATGCTCCTGCCAGTCTTCAGCGGGGTCAAAAAGCTCGGCACCGCCACGCTCTTCAAATTGCAGGTTAAATAAAATCACATCTGCCGGGTCGAGGTTATCAACCGCCAGTTCGAGAAAAATATCGTAAGCCTGCTCGAGAGTTTCATCTTCTGTCAGGCGGTTGTTCAGATCCATTTCCATGTCTATTTCCACTTATCGAGTGCTGATGCGCCACGTTTTACAGCAACGGGCTAAAGAAGTAAAACAGTCGCTCTACCACACGTTGCCACATTGGGCGTTTCAACCACAAGCGTAGATCAACCAGCCGTGAGCGGGAGATATAATCGTCCTGTACGGCGGCAAGGTCGCTGGCAAAACCGGAGTCATCGATAACCAGGGTTATCTCGAAATTGAGCCAAAGACTACGCATATCCAGATTAACCGTACCCACCAGACTGAGTTGCCCATCGACCAGTACGCTCTTAGTATGCAGCAGGCCGCCTTCGAACTGGTAAATCTTAACGCCAGCTTCCAGCAATTCGGTAAAGAATGCCCGGCTTGCCCAACCCACCAGTAATGAGTCGTTCTTGCGTGGCACAATAATACTGACGTCGACGCCACGTTGTGCCGCAGTACAAATCGCGTGAAGCAAATCGTCGCTCGGCACAAAATAGGGGGTCGTCATAATCAGGTATTCACGTGCCGCATAAACTGACGTCAGCAGTGCCTGATGAATCAAATCTTCCGGGAAGCCTGGGCCTGAAGCAATCGTGTGAATAGTATGCCCGGTCGCTTCTTCAAACGGCATGATATTGGCATCTGGCGCGGGAGGTAAAATGCGCTTACCGGTTTCGATTTCCCAGTCACAGGAATAGACAATCCCCATTGCTGTGGCAACCGGGCCTTCCATACGCGCCATTAAATCGACCCATTGCCCAACGCCTGCATCTTGTTTAAAGAAGCGTGGGTCGACGAGATTCATACTGCCTGTGTAAGCGATATAGTTATCGATCATCACCATCTTACGGTGCTGACGTAAATCCATACGGCGCAAGAACACACGCATCAAATTAACTTTGAGTGCTTCAACGACTTCCACGCCGGCGTTACGCATCATGTTCGCCCAAGGGCTGCGGAAGAAGGCGACGCTGCCAGCTGAGTCGAGCATTAAGCGGCAGTGAATACCACGGCGAGCTGCGGCCATCAGCGATTCAGCCACCTGGTCTGCTAACCCTCCTGGCTGCCAGATATAAAACACCATCTCGATGTTATGGCGAGCCAGCTGAATATCACGAATCAACGCATGCATCGTTTCATCAGAGGTGGTGAGCAGTTGTAGCTGGTTGCCCTTAACGCCACCAATCCCCTGGCGACGTTCACACAATTGGAATAACGATGTCGCGACTTCGCTGTTTTCTTCGGCAAAAATATGTTTGCAGCTTTTAAGGTCGTTAAGCCATTTTGCCGTTGATGGCCACATAGCACGCGCGCGTTCGGCACGACGTTTGCCCAGATGCAACTCACCAAACGAGAGGTAGGCGATTATCCCTACCAGAGGAAGAATATAAATAATCAGCAGCCATGCCATGGCCGAAGGAACTGCGCGGCGCTTCATTAAAATTCGCAGCGTTACGCCGGCTATTAGAAGCCAATAACCTAAAATGATCAGCCAACTAACAACTGTATAGAAGGTTGTCATAGTTCAAAAATCCTTTAGAAACCGTATGCTTTTGAGTTTACGCACAACCGCCAGAGGTTGACACTAAAACTATACCCAAAATAATTTGAGTTGTAGTAAGCCTGCGCACCGACAACTTAAGTATGACGGGTATAATCGTAAAACGGCTGGTCTGGCGTGAAGAAGACACTATAATGGCGCGTCTTACATGCAACCCGAGTCGTAAAAATGAGGCGTAGTAGAACTGAGGTCGGACGTTGGCGTATGCTGCGTCAGACACAACGGCGCAGATCGCGTTGGCTGGAAGGTCAGTCACGCCGCAATATGCGCATTCACGCCATCAGAAAGTGCCAGACAAACCGCCAGCGTAACTCCTTGCTGTTTGCCATTCACGATCAATGGGCGTCGTAAAGAAAAGGGCACCGCTTGCGGTGCCCAGTATCTTCAAAATCTCGGGCTTACGAGAAATGCATTGCCAGTAAAATAATCAGCACTGTGACCGATGCCGCCGCGACAATCACCAAAGGATGTTTGGCAAGCCAGGCGTTCCAGCGTGCTTCCTGATTACCCACAGACTGCTTATGGCGCTCATAAGACTCATCAAACAAATCCATAAAAATTTCCTGATAAATTCATTCGCCGTACGAATAGTTTAATCAGAATACCTTCTTGAATGGCTTGATTGCTACCTGTTTGTACACACCCGCCGCGATATAAGGATCTGCTTCAGCCCAGGCTTGTGCATCTTCAAGAGATGCAAACTCAGCAATCACCGTTGAACCGGTAAAACCCGCAGCACCAGGATCATTACTGTCAACAGCAGGCATAGGCCCGGCAGTTAACAGGCGACCTTCATCGCGTAAAAGTTGTAGACGGGCCAGGTGGGCAGGGCGCACAGCCGTGCGTTTTTCGAGAGAGTCGGCATTATCTTCCGCATAAATGACATACAGCACGTGCAGCACTCCTTATATAGATATGAGATATGTAAAACACGGTAAGTGAATGGAGCTAAGACTGCAACTTGAAATCTATTGCGTATTAACAAGATGTTAAATCACTACGTTGAATGTGGGAAAATCCAGCGCCTGGCAGGAAAATGAGCGACTTTGTTCGATGCGTTGTTGAATATGATTGCTATTTGCATTTAAAATTGACGCCTGTTTAAGAGACCTAAGACATTATGACGTCAATGACCCTTGATTTACCTCGCCGCCGCTTTCCGTGGCCGACCGCGCTCTCTGTCGTACTTCATGGTGCTATTGTCGCGGCGGCTCTCTATACCTCGGTACATCATCAGGTTGTTGAGTTGCCAGCACCTGCGCAGCCTATCAGTATCACTATGGTGACTCCGGCTGAGCTTGAACCACCACAACCTGAAGTTGTTCAGCCACCGCCAGAGCCGGTAGCCGAACCTGAGCCTGAACCGATCCCTGAGCCGCCGAAAGAGGCGCCAGTTGTCATTCATAAGCCAGAACCGAAACCAAAACCTAAGCCAAAACCGAAGCCGGTGAAAAAGGTTGAAGAGCCGAAGCGCGAAGTAAGGCCGGTTGAACCGCGTCCGAGCGCACCGGTAACTAACACCGCACCAGCGCGTCCCGCACCGGTTGCAAACACTGCACCTGTTGCCTCACCAGCACCTGTTGCAACTGGGCCGCGTGCGCTTAGCCGTAATTCGCCACAGTATCCTGCCCGCGCGCATGCGCTGCGCATAGAAGGCAAAGTGCGTGTGAAGTTTGATGTTGCTGCAGATGGTAGCGTGAGTAATGTGACGATTCTTTCCGCGACACCTGCCAATATGTTCGAACGCGAGGTGAAACTGGCGATGAAAAAATGGCGCTACGAAAGCGGCAAGCCAGGGCAAGGAATGATTGTCAACGTGGTGTTCAAGCTTAACAGCGGTGCGACGATGGAGTAATCCATCTCCGGCACCAAATAAAACGGAACCTGATGGGGTTCCGTTTTTTATGCTTATAAGAATGTGTAACTCAGGTTCACCCCCACACCATAATTGCGCCCCGGCGCGGGTTCGTAGTAGCGACCATTACTTTCGTTAACAATAACGGAACCGACATACTCGCGATCGAACAGGTTATCGACGCGTCCCCAAATATCCAATAACCAGCTTTCCTGAATCCGCAGTTTATAACCACTGTTGAGTGAGGCGACCGTGTAAGCAGGTGCTTTCGCAGTATTCTCGTCATTGGCCTGAATATCACTCATATAACGCACGTCGGCTCCTGCATAGAAACCCTCTGGCGGCGCATATTCAAGTGAAGCGTAGCCCATGTTGCGCGCGATTCCCGGAATGCGATTGCCTTCGCAATTATCAGCGCCACACGCATTACTGCGATAGGTAGCATCGAGATAAGTCCACGCCATTTTTACACGCCAGTCGTAGCCAAGTTGGCTATCAGCAGAGAGTTCCACCCCACGGCGGCGGGTTTCACCGGCATTTTTATAGGTTGTGCGCCCACCGCTGCTTTGGTCTGCAACAATCTCATCGTCGGTATCTGTCTGGAAGAGTGCCGCAGCAAACAAACTATTGCCGACGCGCGTTTTAGTGCCGATTTCCACGGTATCGCTGGTGGATGGTTTTAATCCAAAATTCAAACCTGACTGGCCATTATCACGATACGAGAGTTCGTTGATGGTCGGCGTTTCAAAACCACGGCCTGCCGAGGTGTAAATATTCCAGGCATCGGTCACGGCGTATTTCAACGCGGCGGCAGGTAGCCACTTGTGGTAGCTCGCATCGCCGCTGTCATCACCGTTTTTAGCGGTAATGTACTGATCGTTCGAGTCGAACCAGACCGAACTGAAACGCACGCCTGCATCAAGACTGAGTTTATCGGTGAGTTGCCAGGCCGTTTGCAGATACGGGTCAACGTTCCACATTAGATTACGTTCGTCACGCCGAAGGTCGCCTTTCTCGCCTAAAACTGTGGTGCCGTTTTCTACCACAAAGTTTTCATACCCTTTGCGCTTTTCCGACATGGTTTCGTAATCAAGCCCGGTGGTAAACGTCACCGGCACAGACAGAAGATTGCCTCGATGTGTCCAGCGAGAATCTATCCCTTGGTAATGGCGCGAAAGTTCAATCACACCACCTGGATGCGTTGGGTTTAGCTGAGGGGCAACGGGAATGGACTGATATTGCGTAGTTTCGCGCACCCCTGCATAGGTCATGACACTTAAATCATCATTGGCGCTTAGCTGTCTGTCATAGCGCAGACCAGCCTGAGTCTGTTTGGTGGTCTTGCGGGTGTTGTACTGTTCGGCGCGAGGGGCCTGAGTCGGGTCATTGCGCCATTCCTGCTCGGTTAAACCGCCAGGATCATTGGCATCAATATCTACGCTGTTGAGCAGCAGGGTTAATTTGCTTGCTTCATTGAGACGCACACCCAGTTTGGCGTTGCCGAGATTTTTTTGTGCACTGCTGTGGTCGCGATAACCATGAGTCGTAAAGCGTGAAGCTGATACGGCGTAATCGACATCACCTGCCTGCGTACCATCACCCGTGGCTCCGGTTGCTTTAATACTGTTACGCCAGCTTCCAAAGCTGCCGTAATAGCTGCTGGCTTCAAAAGTTGGCGGTTGTGTACCCGTTGTTGTGCTGACATTAATCACGCCACCCGATGCGTTGCCATAAAGTGCCGAGAAGGGGCCACGTAGCACTTCGATACTTTCAACGCTGTTTATATCGATATTTGAGGTTTGCCCCTGGCCATCAGGCATGGTCGCGGGAATACCATCGACATACATTCTTATGCCGCGCACACCATAGGTGGAGCGAGAACCAAATCCGCGCACCGAAAGCTGTAAATCTTGCGCATAGTTCTGACGGTTCTGAACTTGCAGGCCCGGTACGCTGCTAAGACTTTCTGAAAGATTAACGCGTGGCGCCGCCTGGCGCATATCGTCGCCATTGACGACACTCACCGCCGCTGGTGTATCCAGCTCGGAAATCGTGCCTTGTGTTGCGGTAACGACCATCGTCTCTTCGGCGGCAAGTGCCGGAAGGGCAAAAGACGAAAGGGCCGGGACTAATATCAGTGGCAGGGAGATCTTTCCATGGTGCACAATTTTCATCAGACATTTTCACAGGTGGGAGCATTTTACGTTCCGGACGAACCATCTGGAACATTCAAGAGGGTATGTTAATACTTGTGATGAATGTTTGAAAAGTGTTAATGGCACATAACGTTAATGCAAGTTTTTATGAGCGAAAGTGTTTTGTGAGGATTTCCGCGGCGATTGGAGTGATTTTTCCGGAGTGAACAAATATTTTCATATTCCTGCATCCAGTTCATTTCCTCGTACGTATATCAGAGTGTGAGCCAACAACGTGCTCCTGACTCAATGAGGAAATAACCATGAACAGAATCCTTACTGCTGCTATCTCTACCTCGTTACTGTTTAGTGCCGCCAGCATGGCTGCCATGATGTCAGACTCCGTGATGGTGGGTGGCGCTGCGATGTATCCTTCAAAAAACATCGTAGAAAATGCGATCAACTCTAAAGACCACACAACCCTGGTTGCAGCGGTAAAAGCCGCGGGTTTGGTCGATACCCTTCAGGGAACAGGGCCGTTTACGGTGTTTGCGCCAACTAATGCAGCGTTTGCAAAACTGCCCGCAGGGACCGTTGAGAATCTGGTGAAACCGGAAAACAAAGCGGTACTGACCAACATTCTGACTTATCACGTCGTGGCTGGAAAATACGACATGAAGCAGCTTGAGAAAAAAATTAAAGAGGGTGGTGGCCATGCGGAACTGAAAACCGTGAACGGGCAACCTTTATGGGTAATGAGTAACGGCCCGCATAACATCCAGTTGAAAGATGCCCAGGGAAATATCGCGAATATCAGTACTTATGACGTAAATCAGAAAAACGGTGTAATTGACGTTATTGATACTGTCCTGATGCCTAAATAAATCCTGTCTATACTCGGTGTGAGTGACTGACTCACACCCAATCAGGAAAGATATGGATAATCAGCAAGTGCAACAACAGGTAGCGCTTGTGCGGGCGGTTGCCGATGGTGACCGCCGCGCCTTTGAACAACTTTATCGCCAGACGTCACCGATGCTTTTCCCGGTAGCGTTACGTATGTTGCGCCGCTCATCATGGGCCGAAGAAGTTCTGCATGACAGTTTTCTTGCCGTCTGGAATCGCGCTGCAACTTATGATCCTGCCTCCAGCTCCCCGATGACCTGGCTTACGCATATTGTGCGCAATCGTTGTATCGATTGGCTAAGAAGTGGCACCGCTCGTAGTAGTGAACTGGAAGATGAACTGACTGAATATACTCCAGTAACGAGTTATCAAAATGAAGATAGCCAGCACGATGATAAGCAGGTCGACAAACTCACACATTGCCTTGCTCATCTGCCGCCAGAACAACGGCAAAGCGTGGTGCTGGCCTACTATCAGGGGATGTCTCACAGCGAAATTGCGACCTGGTTGCATCAACCGCTTGGTACAGTAAAAAGTTGGGTGCGCCGGGCTCTGGACCACCTTAAGGACTGCGTAGGATTATGAAAAGCAGACACGATATCGACAGCGCATTGAGCGCGCAGTATGCCCTGGGCACCCTGCGTGGTAATGCGCGTCTGCGTTTCGAAAAACGCCTTGCGCAGGAACAAGAGTTGGCACAGCAACTTGGTCGTTGGCAAACCTTGCTGGCACCATTTGAAAACAATACACAGCAACAGATTCCGCCAGAACGAGTATGGAAAAAAATACAGCTCAGCTTACCGCCGCAAAGACCTACGTCATTGTGGAACTGGAATTACCTGGGATGGGCGCTGGCGGCTGGACTTGCCGCGGTTATTCTGGTGCCGTATTTCACCAGCCGATCACCCGATCTCGCACCGCTGGTGGTGTTAAACAGTAGCGATGCAACCAAAGGTCAATGGGTTGTCAGTGCTGACAGTGAACGTAAAACGCTGCAGTTGGTTTCGGTTCAGCCTCGCACCATTGCGGCCAATAACAGCTTGCAGTTATGGGCGATACCTTCGGGTGCAAAACCGATTTCACTTGGCTTAGTGAATGCCAGCGAGCCGACACAACTTACTGCAACCAATGTGGCTTTATCGCCAGGCACGACGATTGCAATCAGCCTCGAACCGCAAGGCGGCTCTCCAACGGGGCAACCGACCGGGCCAGTGATATTTAGCGGGACATTGTAAATAGCAGCAAAAAGGGCAGAAAATATTCTGCCCTTTTTCGCTACGAAACATCGGCTCAGTATGGGTTTACTTGACCTTGTGCGGCGCTTCCTCAGGGGGAGCGTCGGGATTGTGGGCAAGTTCTTGAACGCGCTTACGTGCGCCAAACCAGCCAATCACCAGCAACAAAGCAATCAGCGGAATAGATGCAATGGTATAAGTTCCGTTCGGGTAATCGAATCCCATCAACACCAATACGCTAAACAGGAAGAGCAGGGTTAACCATGAGGTGAACGGTGCGCCAGGTAATTTAAAACTAACGTCTTCAGCTTTCCCCTCTTTAATCGCTTTACGCAAGCGCATCTGGCAAACCATGATAAATGCCCAGGAAGAGATAATCCCCAGCGAGGCAACGTTGAGGACTATCTCGAACACTTGTGATGGCACTAGATAATTCAGTACCACACCAATCACATATATCCCAAGCGTAACCAATATCCCGGCATAGGGTACGTGCTGCTTGCTCATTTTCGACATGAACTGAGGTGCTGAACCACCCATCGACATTGAACGCAAAATACGCCCGGTGGAATAGAGGCCAGAGTTTAGGCTGGAAAGCGCAGCAGTCAGAACCACCATATTCATGATGTCGCCAATGTATGGCACACCGAGTTTAGAGAAAAATGTCACAAACGGGCTTTGTCCCGCCTGATAGGCGTTCCATGGCAGCAATAAAACCAGCAATGTCACGGAGCCGACGTAAAAAAGCCCAATACGCCAGATAACGCTGTTAATCGCTTTTGGCACCATTGTCTTTGGATCTTTGCATTCACCCGCCGCGGTACCCACCAGTTCGATTGAAGCAAAAGCAAACACCACGCCCTGAATAAGCACTAATGCAGGCAGTAACCCATGTGGGAAGAAACCACCGTTATCAGTAATTAAATGGAAACCTGTCGTGTTGCCATCAAGCATTTTCCCGCTGCCAAGGAACACCGTCCCCACCACCAGGAAGGCGACGATTGCGAGGACTTTTATCAGCGCAAACCAGAACTCCATTTCTGCGAACCATTTCACACCGATCATATTCATGGCACCGACAATACCAAGCGCACCGAGAGCAAATACCCACTGTGGCACATCGCCAAAAGCGCCCCAATAGTGCATATAAAGTGCCACGGCGGTGATATCGACAATGCCCGTCATTGCCCAGTTCACGAAGTACATCCAGCCTGCCACGTAGGAGGCTTTCTCACCGAGAAACTCACGGGCATAAGAAACGAAACTACCGCTCGAAGGGCGATGGAGCACCAGTTCGCCTAACGCGCGTAAAATAAAGAAAGAGAAGATGCCGCAGACCAGATAGACGAGTGCCAGAGCCGGGCCAGCCATTTGTAGACGTGCGCCAGCGCCCAGGAAAAGCCCTGTGCCAATTGCGCCGCCGATGGCAATCATCTGTACCTGGCGGTTACCCATTGCTTTGTGATACCCGGAATCATGCGAATTTAGCCAGCGGCGTTTAGCTGCGTGCTTTTCCGCTTCCGCTTCCGTTTTGTGTGTTGTGTTCATGTAGACCCTGTTCCTTTGTTAAAAAGACCCCTACGTAATGCCTGACGTTTTTATAACTTCCACGCCATGACAAAATCGGGCGACAGATCCTATCCATAAATGGTTAAGGACGCTAATGCCTTTTTTCAAAGAGTAGAGATTGTAGCGGTTATTCGAAGATGGCCTGCGACTACACAGGCCATTGTTGAAGGAGGGATGTTAGCGGCGCTGCCAACTTAACTGGTAGTGATAATGCTGCTTATCAAGCAAGTATTCCGGTGAAACGCTTGGGCTCCAGGAGTCATCGCCACCAACACCCATATGGAAACCATCCATATTTAAGCAGGTGCCTGTTTCTGCCACAAGCAAATGGCGATGCGAGGTTTCGCGCAATTGTTGTTGGCTAAAGCGGCTGATATTGAAGTGGAAATTCCCGCGCCACTGGTTGTCGCCGTATTCCAGTATTTGGGTATCGCAGCGCAAGCCATTCTCCGTTGGGAAAACATACGGTGTGTACAGTTCGTCAAGTGGAAGCTGCCAACTATCGAAGAGCGCAGATTGCTTGCGATCGGGGTAGTTTTCATGTGGACCCAGACCAAGCCAGTTCACTTCAGGATAGACTTCCGCCAGTTGGCAGGTCAGACCGATGCGCGCAGGTGGAGGTGTGCCATAAGCAATTTCAACATCAACATTGACGTGGAGTTCGCCCTGGCAATCAATTCGCCAGAGCTTACGGCTGATAAACAGCGTTTTGCCGTTGTGCTGCCAGCTATGAACGGTGCGCAGCTGCACTTCATTGTCCAAAGCCTCCGCTTCGCAGCTCTCCACACGTGGCTCAAGCTCATACATTCCTGCTGCCTTCCAACGCTCGACCCACGCGTTCGGGTCAATGCGCGTCACTTCGCTGACACCAATATCGTTATCAAGCGGTGCGCGGGTGAACTGATCTTGTAGTGGCTTTAATAGTGCAGGCTGCTGTGCCTTCCACCACTGGTTTAACAAACCAGTTTCGCGGTTGAACTGCCAGTGATGCAGGCCGAGGTGAATATCGAAATGGCAGTTACTGGTTACCAGTTCAGGCGCTTTACCATTAAAAGGCAGCGGGCTTGCGCTGAGGATACTCGGCAGTTGCCACTGATCCCATGCACAAATATGCCCGGCATCAGACCAGTCTGTGGCGTTGGTTTGCAGTACTTTTACCGTCAGCCACACATCACCGCTACCGCTGATTGCAGGGAGGGAATCGAACGTCATCGTCTGCTTACCTTCTGGCGCAATATCGAGCAGCATTTCACCTTCTGCGAGGGATTCACCTACTTGCGAAATCTGCCAAACCAGGCGTTCGTTGTTGCTGTAGCGGAACAGGTACTCGCTGGTTATTTCGAGGCGTAACGGGGTTTCACGATGAAGTTCAAACTGGAAAAACTGTTGTGCTTGTTGTGCTTCATACAATGCCGGATGCGCTGTGCGGTCGGCAAAGACAAGGCCGTTCATGCAGAACTGACGATCGTTAGGTTTGTCGCCAAAATCCCCGCCGTAGGCTGCGAAGGGCTCGCCATTTTCATCGTGTTTAATTAGCGACTGATCGACCCAGTCCCAGACAAAACCACCTTGCAGACGCGGGTGCTGGCGGAATGCCTGCCAGTATTTATGGAAACCACCAAAACTGTTGCCCATGGCGTGGGCATATTCGCAAAGGATCAACGGACGGGTTTCATCGGGCATGCCAATCCACTTTTTAATGGACCATTTAGGCACTGCCGGGAAGGGTTGGTCCTGGTCAACACGCGCATACATAGGGCAAATAATATCGGTTGCTGCGCTGTTGGCACCACCACCTTCGTACTGCACCGGGCGGGTGGGGTCGACAGATTTTATCCAGCGATAAAGTGCATCATGATTGGCACCGTGACCGGACTCGTTACCAAGCGACCAGATAATAATTGATGGATGATTAATATCGCGTTTCACCATACGAGTGACACGTTCCGTCATCGCGGGCAGCCAGCCAGGATCGTCACTCAGGCGATTCATCGGCACCATGCCATGGGTTTCAATGTTTGCCTCATCCACCACGTACAGACCGTAACGGTCGCACAAGCGATACCACAACGGATGGTTCGGATAATGCGAGCAGCGCACCGCATTAAAGTTGTGCTGCTTCATCAAAATAATGTCGCGGCGCATGGTTTCGACATCCATCACCTGGCCAAATTCCTGGTGATGTTCATGGCGGTTGGTACCGCGAATGAGCAAAGGTTTGCCGTTGAGTTTTAACAGCCCTTGATGGATTTCGACTTTACGAAAGCCCACGTCATAGGCTTCTGCCTCTATTGTCACGCCTGCGCTATCCAACAAAATAATGACAGCACGATAGAGGTTGGGGATTTCCGCACTCCACAACAAAGGGTTTGCGACAGGCATTCGGATAGTGGTGCGGTCGTTATAGGCTCCACGTTCATCAATAATCTCGCTGACCAGCGTTTGTTGCCGCTCACTCACGAATTCTTCGCCGCGCCACAGCTGCACTTTTACCTGTAACGCGCCATCGGTTTCGCCTTTCACCGCAACAGCTGTTTCCAGTATCGCATGGCTGAAATCTTCGTTTAAATGGGTGGCAATATGCACATCGCTCAACTGGGTGGAAGGTTTATGCAGTAGTGTCACATCGCGGAAAATACCGCTCATACGCCACATATCCTGATCTTCCAGATAACTTCCATCGCACCAACGTAGCACCATCACCGCAATGCGGTTTTGCCCCGCGTGCAGGACTTCACTGAGGTCAAATTCAGAGGGCAGGCGACTATCCTGACCGTAGCCAATCCAGTGGCCGTTACACCAAAGATGGAATGCCGAATTCACACCATCGAAAATAATCCTCGTCTGACCATGATCAAGCCAGCATTGTTCGACATTAAATGTGAGCGAGTAACATCCAGTCGGGTTGTCTTGTGGCACAAATGGCGGTGTAACCGGGATGGGATAAGTGACATTGGTATAAATCGGGGCATCAAAGCCATGCATTTGCCAGTTTGATGGGACTGGTAAGATTTGACCATCGGCTAAATCAACCTCAAGCCAGCTTTCGGGAACACACTCGGGCTGAGTGAAGTAACTAAACTGCCACTCACCATTAAGACTGCGCAGACTTTCAGATGATGAGTCGTCACGCGCGGCGAGCGCATCACGCCAACTGGAAAATGGCGGGTGAGCAGGCAAGCGATTTAATTGCGTCACTGCTGGGTTCTCCCAGTCGCGTCGCCCAAGGATCGCGGCCAAAGTGGCCGCAACAGAACCCGATCTGATGGTCATACTTGATGTTCCTTTACATTTTGCGAAGCGCTCACAATTATTAATTAATATGTTTTTTACCTGCGCAGATGTAAAGCAGTAAAATAACTTCAGGTGAGGCGATTCACAAAAATTACTTTAGACGCGCGACCTGACGGGCAAGCACCGCAAGCGCGTCGGCCAGGGTTTGTGGTGACACAGCTTCAGAATCTGGTGCCGCCGTCGTTTTACGCTCAATAAGCGTGACGGGAAGGACGGTGGCATGGCCCGGTAAAGCGGGCGTGTGGATTTGGGCAATCAGTTGGTCAACGCTGGTATTCCCCAGTGCTTTAAAGTCTTGCTTGATGGTAGTGAGCGGCGGGATAAAACAGGCGCTGTCTTCGGTATCGTCATAACCCACCACTGAGACTTGCCCAGGAACGGATAACCCTGATTCATTGAGTGCACGTAATGCACCTAACGCCATTTGATCGTTAGCGACCAGCAGGGCGGTGAACTTCGATCCCGTGCTAATGAGCGCCAGTGTCTGGAGATAACCGGAGATTGAACTCCAGTCGCCCTGCAATTGTGCGACAGCCATCAGATGATGCTTTGCCAGAGCCAGTTGCCAACCTTCCAGGCGCAGGCGGGCTGAAACTGAGGTCAACGGCCCGCTCAGTAAAGCAATATGCTGGTGGCCTTGTTGGACGAGATGAGTTACTGCCAACTGCGTGCCGGTGGTGGCATCAAATGTGATGCTGTGGATATTGAGAGTCGGGGATACATCGAGGAACAATACCGGCACATTGCCGCACATGTCAGTGATGGCTCGAACTTGCTCATCTTCCAGAGGAATATTCACAATTAGCCCATCAACCCGCTGGGAAAGCAGGCTATTCACAGCACCTTTGCAGGCACTCAAATCAGGCTGCTCAATCATCGATATCACCACGTTAAAGTGGAGTTTGCTGGCCTGAGACTTAATGGCTGCGGCGATTTGCGACGGAGCGTGGAGGGACAAATTGCTGGTCACAAGCCCAATCGTGTGGCTCAGTTTTCCGGCTAGTTGCTGCGCCACCCGGTTAGGAACGTAGTTAAGTGCCAGCATCGCTGCTTCGACTTTACGGCGCGTTTTATCAGAAACGTGCTCTGCCTGATTGATAACCCGCGAAACGGTCTGATAGGAAACATTGGCATGTTTTGCCACATCATAGAGAGTCATCGACTTGGGTTTCATGGCGCATCCTTCTGGCACTTAATTTCCGGGGAGTAGTCTACAGGCCTGTTGTAGCCAGAGCATTATCGATCATTTGCCATGAAAAAAACGCTTTATAGTAAAGACATCGGATTTTAAGAGGTTGAGATGATGACTTTCGATCGACAAACCTATTTTGCGCGTATCGGTTTTCATGGTAAAGCCGTACCCACCTTAGAAACCTTGCAACATATTCATCTGCTGCATACTTGTTCCATTCCTTTCGAAAACCTGGATGCGCTTCTTGGTCGAACGATCAGGCTTGAGCTCGATAATGTTTTTGAAAAGCTTGTTGTCGCTGGGCGAGGAGGCTATTGCTATGAGCAAAATGCCTTGCTGCGCGCAGCGCTTGAAGACATTGGTTTTGAAGTGGAAGACCTGGCGGCGAGAGTGTTGATCACGCAACCGCCTGAAATGCCAGCAAGAACGCACCGACTATTGCTGGTGACGATAAATAAACAGCGTTATCTGGCAGATGTAGGATTTGGTGGGAAAACACTGACTTCCCCTTTGCGGCTGGAAACTGATGTTGAGCAGCCTACGGCGCATGGTGTCTATCGCTTAACGCATCTGGACGGCGATTACTTGCTGAGCATCAAACAACAAGATGGCTGGATGCCTCTGTATCGATTTGATCTGCAACCCCAATATTTCAGTGATTTTCAGGTCGCAAATCACTATGTTTCGACCTGGCCTGAATCGCATTTCCGTCATCATTTAATGTTGTGTTTGCATAAACCCGATGGCACGACGTTAACGCTGAGTAACCGGCAGTTTAGCGGCGAGCAACGCGAGGATATGGCTGATGAGAGGGCGGTGTATCAACTACTGCAAGAAAAGTTTGGCTTGCGGTTGGACCACGAGCAGTACGGCATCAGCTTTGATGAGTTTGCCTCTATCTGCCCCAAATGATTTTCTATTGCTATAACTTGATATTTTAACGTAAGAATAGAGTTCGCCATTCAAAGGAGATTTGTTGTGCCGCATATTACCATAAAGCACTTTCCGCGTGAGTTGACTGAAGAACAAAAAGAAGCGCTTGCCGCTGATATTTGTGCCGTGCTGAAGAAGCACTTTAATTCATCTGACGAGTCGCTCTCTGTTGCGCTAACCCCTATCCAGAAAGATCGCTGGAAAGAGGATGTCTACGATAAAGAGATAGCTCCGGCACTGGATACTTTGGCCAAAAAACCGGGTTACAGTATGTAGTCTCACTACATAGCCGCTCTGTTATCCGGAGCGGCTATGGCTCTTTAGCTATTGGTCACATCACTCAACAGCACGGCAATACTCTTGCCACCCTCGTTTTGTTCAAGTGCTATTTTCACCGCGATAGTCAGTGGAACCGACAGTAGCATTCCCACCGGGCCCAGCAGCCAGCCCCAAAAAATCAACGACAAGAAAACCACCAGAGTAGATAAACCCAATCCTCGCCCCATCATGCGTGGTTCGATGATATTGCCAAACACCAGGTTGATGGCCAGATAACCGGCAACGACAAGCAGTGCATCATACAGTCCACTAAATACCAGCACCTGCGCAACCGGTGGGATTGCTGCGAGAACGGATCCAATATTGGGAATATAGTTGAGTGAGAAGGCGAGCAGCCCCCAGACAAAGGCAAAACGCACATCCAGCATGGCTAACATTATCCAGACCACCAACCCCGTAACCAAACTGATAGCGGTTTTTAGCACAAGATAATGGCTGACGCTGTCCAAAGCTCGCTGGATAGCACCCATACCTTCTGCCGGTCGGGACATCAATTGTTGAAGTTTTACCGGCAATTGCGGTACTTCAATCAACATAAATACTACGGTCAGAAGCAGTAAAAAGATTGAGGTCATCGCATTGGAAAGCTGAGTGATAAGACTTGTGACTAACGTCATTGCCGCGTTCGGGTCGATATACTTAACCAGTTCATCCACCGACACAGAAATCCCGACCCGTTGTAGCCACGGATCAAGTGTTTGCAGAGGGGAGATTAACAAGGAACGGTATTGCGGCAGCGTACGCGTCAGCTCATTAAGCGTGGTTCCCAGGTAGGCGAGCAGTACAGCCATGAAGAAAATAATTACTGAAATGACGAAGGTGATCGCCAGCACTCGCGGGACACGTATGCGCTCCAGACGACGAATCATTGGGTTGAGGATAATGGCAATAAACAGTGCCAGAATAAATGGCACGATTATCTCAGCAGCCACTTTTATCCCCACAAGGATGATGACTAACATCCCCAACATAATGACTACTTTTAATCCACTTAACGTAATAATGGGTTTTGCCATTATTGACGGTCTCCATCAGAATAATCCGTTCCTTAATTGTCTATATAGTACGGGTGGGGAAAGGAGGGGTATACACTTATTTTCTGCCACACAAGCGTAAAGAATTGAAAATGGAAGTCAGGCATCTTGCGAAATATGGTACAAATTCAGCGTGTTTGACTACTGAGGACAATTTACTATCCGCAACTGATGAGAAGCAACACCGCGGATACGTTGTGAAAACTATGGACATTATGCTTACGAACAAGCTGTTCAAAATGTTATTAACCCATCAAGCCCCATCTTTCTCTTCTGCTTTCTCGCTTTCCGGTGAACAACACTGGCGTAACGCGCTGTAGATTCACTCTCCTGTTTTTCCCTTGATACTTCGCGCCCAGTTGCGTTGACTGCACCGGCTTGCTTACGGTCTTGTCGCCTTACTGGTACACGAATTATTTCGGGTAAATAAGCTTATTTTTTATTCAGCTTGTGCGCTTTATTTAGCACCTTACAAGCATTAGTACGGCTATTTTCTCTATCAGGAGAGGAATCATGATCTATTGGATATTATTAGCATTGGCTATTATTGCCGAAATTACCGGCACGTTATCCATGAAATGGTCCAGCGTCAGTGATGATAATCTCGGCTATATTTTTATGCTGTTGATGATCACCTTGTCTTATATTTTATTATCATTTTCGGTTAAAAAAATCGCCCTTGCGTCGCGTATGCCATGTGGGAAGGAATTGGTATTTTATTTATTACCCTTTTCAGTGTTTTGTTGTTCGACGAATCGATCTCACTACTGAAAATCATCGGTCTGACCACGTTAGTGGTGGGGATTGCTTTGATTAAATCGGGAACCAGCGCTAAAAAAACGCGAACGGTAAAACCAGCAAAGGAGAGCGAACATGCAATCATTTGAATGGGTTCACGCGCTATGGCTGTTCCTGGCAATCGTGTTAGAAATTGCCGCTAATATTTTCTTGAAACACTCTGATGGTTTTCGCCGTTTTGGCTACGGCATATTGTCGCTGTGTGCAGTTCTGGCAGCCTTTAGCGCGCTTGCGCAGGCAGTAAAAGGAATTGAATTGTCGGTCGCTTATGCACTGTGGGGTGGCTTCGGCATTATTGCCACCGTGGCGGCTGGCTGGATTTTATTCGGCCAGCGTCTTAACCGTAAAGGCTGGGTGGGGCTGGTTTTATTACTAGCGGGCATGGTGCTTATCAAACTGGCATAAAAGCAAACCGCCGGGCGTGATACCCGGCGGTGAAATTATTGGCTGGCTAAACTCTGTAGCTGGTCACGAAACCCCGTCACAGAAATCGCCCTATTATCTGCACGATAACGATCTTTCGCCGCAGGCGCTGAGCTCTGCACCGCAATCAGCTGCCAACCATTTTCCGTTTTCAGCATCAAGGGTGAGCCACTATCACCAGGCAATGTATCGCACTGATGCGAGAGAACAGTTTTCTGTGCCCAGCCGGTAATCAGGCAATCGTTATGGGTATAAAGATCGTCCAGATGATCCTCGGGATAACCCGACTGCGTGACTTTACGATTCTGATTTTTAAGCGCTTCGGTTAGTGCGTCACGATCACCCTCAAACAATGGCAACGGCGTGATACCTGAAGGCGGGTTGTGCAAAATAATCAGACCAAAATCATGAGGTGCTGCATTGGCAGGGACAATCCAACCGTCGCCATCGGGTTTAAGGCGACGACCCAGCGTTGATTCAACCCGACCTTCAATATCATGAATTTCATAACGCCATTTGCCTTTATTAGACACAAAGCGCAAAGCGATGGCTTTATCGGGTTTCCCATGGGGTGGTTGCAGCAAACAGTGCCCGGCGGTAAGTGCCAGGTGAGGGGAAATTAATGTCGCGGTGCAAAGATTGCCGCTCGCCGTCTCAAGTTGACCGATAGCATCCCACGGCGGTGTTGCGGGATCATTCACTCTTGTGCGGTCATCCTTGCCAAAAAACAGCGTTTTGACATTCGCAGCACTTTCGTCATCAGCATGAGAAAGGGCAGGCAACAAACACAGTACACCTAACAACATCACAACTTTTTTGCGCATATCACTCTCTGTGGGGCGATTAATTTTGATTGTTATATAAACCCAGCGAATGGACTAACTATAGACGGGTCGCACAAAAAGTGGGAGTAAAAAGTCATTACAGCCAGAAGCTTAGCGTAATAATGCCGCAAAGAATAAGCAGCGTGAGGATGATTTCAAAGCTGTAGCGTCGCAACATCATCCAGACTCCGGAAGTAAACACCCGGCGAACCGGGTGTTTTTAACCGTCATACTTCACGTTATCGGTGTGTTGGCGTCGGTCGTTCATCCCAGTCACATAGTTATCTACGCTTCTGGGGACTCACTTGCTTGCCACCTGCCGACAACTCAAATTATGCAGGTTAGTAGTGTGGCTATGCTTTCGGGATAACCCCGATAACCTTATGCAGCTGGCTGAGTTGCAGGTTTTGCTGCTTCAGTTTTAGCGGTAGGTTTTTTGTGGTGCTTTTTAGCAGCCTGGGCTTTCTGTGCAGCTGGTTTTGCTGCTTCAGTTTTCTTCACTTCTTTTTTGTGTTTTTTAGCGGCTTGTGCTTTCTGCTCGGTAGCTGCTTTTTTGTGTTTTTTATGATGAGTAGTTTTTGCAGCAGGAGCTTTAGCTGCAGCAGAAGTGGTAGCAGGAGCTGGAGTCGCAGTAGTCTCAGCAGCGAAAGCAGCAGAAGACAGACCCATTGCAGCGGCAACAACCAGAGCTAATACTTTATTCATCTCGACATCCTCAATTCATGTTTGAATTCATGTTTGTTTGAAGCCCTGCGGGGCCGTTGAGATGAACTATAGACTTGTGGATCAACGCGTTCAGTGAGTGATTGGTTTCGGCGTGTAACGGTTTGTACACGCCGGGGAATTGATGAAGAAATTTCGTGGTAGGTCGGATTAGCGCAGCGACATCCGACATAACCTGCGTCAATGGTGGATGTCGCTAACGCTAATCCCCCCCTATAAAACCCGAATTATTTAGGGCGCGGACAGGTGAGGAAGATTAAAGGTAACGCGCTTCTAAATGTTTGCGGAAATACAACGGGTTAAGGTCTTCACCGGTAGCGTTGGTAATCAACTCTGAAGTGGTGAAGCGGCTGCCGTGTTGCCAGATATTCTGACGTAGCCAATCGAACAATGCGCTGAAGTTTCCTTCCGCAATATCGCTTTCGAGCTGTGGCAGTGCGAGTTTTGCCGCATTGAACAGTTGAGCAGCATACATTGCGCCCAGCGTGTACGAAGGGAAGTAACCGAAAGCACCGTCCGTCCAATGAATATCCTGCATACAACCATTACGGAAGTTATCTTTGGTGGAAAGCCCCAACCATTGCCGCATTTTTTCATCCCACAGTGCCGGGATGTCTTCCACTTCAATTTCACCATCAATCAGCGCACGTTCGATTTCGTAACGTAAAACTACGTGGGCCGGATAGCTGACTTCATCTGCATCAACGCGAATAAAACCACGCTCGACACGCTGGTTAACGGCAATAAAGTTTGCTGTTTCAAATGCGGGTTGTTTGCCAAAACGCTCAGTGACCATCGGTAGCAGCAGTTTAAGAAACTCTTTGCTACGCCCTAATTGCATCTCAAAGAACAGACTTTGTGACTCATGAATCGCCGTGGAACGCGCCAGAGCAACAGGCTGGCCTAGCCATTCACGTGGCAGGTTCTGCTCGTAACGCGCATGGCCCGTTTCGTGGATAACGCCAAACAGTGCGCTTACCAGATCTGTTTCATCGTAACGCGTGGTAATGCGTACATCTTCCGGCACGCCGCCGCAGAACGGATGCGCACTGACATCAAGTCGGCCACCGTTAAAATCAAAGCCCAGCAGCTTCATGGTTTCCAGACCAAGCTCGCGCTGATCGTGCGTAGCGAATGGGCCAACAGGAGTTATAACCGACTCTTTTGCTTGTTTATCGACAACTTTTTGCAGCAACTCAGGCAGCCAGGTGCGCAAGTCGCCGAATAGCACGTCGAGTTTGGCGCTGGACATGCCGGGTTCATAAATGTCTAACAGCGCGTCGTAGGGGGATTTGCCTTTTGCTTCTGCGCGCAGTTTCGCCTCTTCACGGCTAACACGAACCACTTCTTTTAAATTGGTGGAAAAACCCTGCCAGTCGTTGGCTGGGCGTTGCGTGCGCCAGCCATGTTCACAGCGCGTCCCAACCAGCGATTTTTCTTCTACCAGTGATGCGGGTAATAAAATGGCTTCTTGGTACTGGCGTGTCATTTCACGCAGGTTTGCACGTTCAACATCATTCAAATTTTCCTGAACCGCGGCCTGCAATAGCGTAGCGATTTTTTTATCGGTCAGGATTTGGTGCTGCAAAACACTCAGTTCGGCCAGGGCTTCGCCGCGTGCTGTGTTGCCGTTTGGTGGCATATTGGTGAACATATCCCAGCCAGCGATGGCCGAGAGATGTCCAAAACGTGAAAGACGCTGGAAGGTGCGGGTGAGATGATTATAGTTTTGCTTTTCCATAGGGCCTCATAAAGAGATGGTTTACGCTGCGAAAATAGCAAAAAGCCATCCCGAAAACGAGGCCGTAACGGGGTTATTGTGCGCGATGATGCAAACGCGTCCCCACCAGTAAGGATATGACCAAAAGTGAGCCAATAAAACTGGCGACTCCCGGCCAGCCAAACTGGTGCCAGAACACTCCGCCGAGCGTCCCGGCAAGACTTGAACCGAGGTAATAGCTGAATAAATAAAGTGACGAGGCTTGCCCTTTAGCGCGTTTAGCTCGCGGGCCAATCCAGCCGCTGGCAACAGAGTGTGCGGCGAAGAATCCAGCAGAAAAGAGCAGCATGCCGATGAAGATAATCGGCAACGGTGAAAAGACAGTTAACACCACACCTGCCAGCATCACCGCGGTGGAAAAGACCATCACCGGGCCACGGCCAAATTTTGCGGTCATGGCCCCGGCTTTTGGCGAACTCCATGTTCCGGTTAAATACGCTACAGACAGAAGCCCGACCACCGCCTGGCTTAAATACCATGGCCCCTGCATCAGGCGATAACCAATGTAGTTAAACAGGGTGACAAACGCCCCCATCAGCAAAAAGCCCTGCGCAAATAACAGAGGTAGCCCCTGATCGCGCCAGTGCAGCCGGAAGTTGATAAACAGCGTTTTGGGCCGCAGCGAAGAGGGGCGGAAATGTTTTGAGGCGGGCAGTATTTTCCAGAACATTAACGCTGATGCCAGAGCGAAACAGCCAATAGCCGCAACCGCAATCCGCCAGTTAAAGAAGTCGGTCAACACGCCGCTTAACAGGCGGCCACTCATGCCACCAATTGAGTTCCCACTGATATACAGCCCCATCGAAAATGCCACCACGCTTGGGTGGATTTCTTCACTCAGGTAAGTCATGCCAACCGCAGCAACACCGCTAAGAGACAGCCCAATCAGGGCACGCATCACCAATATGCCATGCCAACTTGTCATCATGGTTGAAAGTAGCGTGCAGCATGAGGCGAGCAACAGCGCCGTAACCATCACGGGTTTACGACCGATGGCATCAGACAGCGGGCCAGTAAAGAGCAGCCCAATCGCCAGCATAGCAGTTGAAACAGATAGCGAAATACTGCTACTGGCCGGTGAGACACTAAATTCATGAGAAAGAACCGGCAGTATCGGTTGTACACAATAAAGTAGCGCGAAGGTGGCAAGTCCTGCGGAAAAGAGCGCAAGCGTAACGCGCATAAATTGAGGTGAACCACGCTTGATGTAAGTGACCGGCTGGGGAGATCGTCTTTCGTCAATATTTGCTGCCGGGGCGGTGTTGACGAGGGTTGTACGGCTCAAAATCGGTCCTTAAAAATACACAAATGAAGTCTTCTTTTCAGAGTAGAAAATTGTAATTGTTCTGTCTAATATATTAATAATCTCAATTGATATTTTAAAAGTATGAATATTGAATTGCGTCACCTGCGTTACTTTATTGCCGTTGCTGAAGAGCTGCATTTTGGGCGGGCTGCCGCGCGTTTACGTATCTCTCAGCCACCTCTGAGCCAGCAAATTCAAATCCTTGAACAGCAAATTGGTGCGCGTCTACTGGCGAGAACTAATCGCAGCGTGAATCTGACCGCCGCAGGCAGCCAGTTTTTGCAAGATGCCCGGCAGATTTTAAGCCAGGTTGATGCAGCGGCAGGGCGTGCAGCCCGGCTTCATCAAGGGGAAACCGGCGAGTTGCGTATTGGTTTCACATCATCCGCGCCCTTTATTAAAACGGTATCCGATAGCCTTTCGACATTTCGCCGCAGCTACCCGGACGTACATCTCCAGATGCGGGAAATCAACACCCGCAAGCAAATTGCACCGTTAAACGACGGCGAACTCGAACTCGGTTTAATGCGCAACACGCGGCTCCCGGATACGCTCGACTGGAGTCTGGTTCTGCGTGAGCCACTACTGGCAATGGTGCACCGTGACCATCCGTTGGCCCAATGCTCAAAAGTTTCTCTGCAACAGCTCGCAAATGAACCTTTTGTCTTCTTTGATCCGCTCGTTGGGACGGGGCTGTATGAAGATATTCTCGGCTTGCTGCAACGCCACGGGATTTCACCCTACATCACCCAGGAAGTGGGCGAGGCCATGACCATCATTGGACTGGTGTCCGCCGGGTTAGGGGTATCGATACTTCCGGCGTCATTTAAACGTGTCCGTCTATCGGAAGTGGTGTGGCTACCCATTGATGAGCCAGAAGCGCAATCTGAAATGTGGCTCGTTTGGCCAAAGCATCGTGAACTTTCTGCGGCGGCACTTCGCATCTCTGCGCTGCTCACTGAGTCAATAACGACGTTAAAAGGTGGTTAATACAGCAGATTATGTGCGGTAAATCACAACCCTACCTAAATATTTGACTCCTTCGCTTGAAGTGTTTCACCATAGCCCAAAGTTTATTTCGAAGCGCGAAAATAAAGGGAGTCGCAAGTGGTTGCTGATAGTCAACCGGGCCATATCGATCAGATCAAGCAAACCAATGCGGGCGTAGTTTATCGCTTGATTGATACCCATGGGCCGGTGTCGCGCATCGATCTTTCTCGCCTGGCGCAACTTGCGCCTGCCAGCATCACGAAAATTGTTCGTGAAATGATTGAAGCTCATCTGGTGCAGGAAACGGAAATTCAAGACCCTGGTAGCCGGGGCCGTCCAGCTGTGGGCTTGATGCTGGAAACTGAAGCATGGCACTATTTGTCCGTGCGTATTAGCCGTGGGGAAATCTCCCTTGGCCTGCATGATTTAAGCAGTAAGCTGATTGTTGAAGATACGGTTGATCTTGCTATTAGCGACTCACAACCGCTTATTGAACGCATCATCGCGCAGATTGACCAGTTCTTTATCCGCCATCAGCAAAAGCTTGAGCGCCTGACGGCGATAGCTATCACTATGCCGGGTATTATCGACACCAAGCGCGGCATCGTGCATCGGATGCCGTTTTATGAAGTCTGCGATATGCCGCTCGGTGAGATTCTGGAAAA
The DNA here is from genome assembly GCF_004366275.1 of Buttiauxella sp. BIGb0552. Classification (NCBI taxonomy): domain Bacteria; kingdom Pseudomonadati; phylum Pseudomonadota; class Gammaproteobacteria; order Enterobacterales; family Enterobacteriaceae; genus Buttiauxella; species Buttiauxella sp. BIGb0552. The sequence continues at coordinate 753,435 of NZ_SODY01000001.1, read as the reverse complement.
CTACACCGGTGTGCCGGTCTATATTCAGCATGACATCAGCGCCTGGACGATGGCGGAAGGGCTATTTGGCGCCTCAAAGGGCGCTCGTGATGTGATTCAGGTGGTTATTGATAATAACGTCGGTGCCGGTGTGATTACCGATGGACGCCTGCTCCATGCGGGCAGTAGCAGCCTGGTTGAGATTGGCCATACGCAAGTTGATCCTTACGGCAAGCTTTGTTATTGCGGTAACCACGGTTGCCTGGAAACGATTGCCAGTATCGACAGCGTGCTTGAATTAGCACAGCTTCGCATGAGTCAGTCGATGGGTTCCATGCTGCATGAACAACCTCTGACGGTCGAATCTCTCTGTGACGCTGCGTTAAGTGGCGATCTATTAGCGAAAGATATCATTCTCGGTATTGGTACTAACGTTGGCCGTATTCTTGCGATAATGGTGAATCTGTTCCATCCACAAAAAATCCTGATTGGTTCCCCGTTTAACCGAGCCGCAGAGATTCTGCATCCGGCAATCACCAGTTGTATTCGCCAACAAGCATTACCGGCGTATAGCGAGCATATGGTTGTTGAAAGTACCCAGTACAATCATCGCGGAACAATGGCGGGAGCGGCGCTGGTAAAAGATGCAATGTATAACGGTTCATTATTGATTCGCTTGCTGCAAGGTTAATCTCATTGCCTGATCCACTAAAAATTGCGCTATCTCAATCTGGTCGAATGACTATTCTTTTAGACTTTCACTCCTGAATTATTCAATTTTTAATCACTCATACCCTAAATAATTTGAGTTGCAGGCGGGCTATAACCGTCCCTGCGACTTGAAGTTAGATGGGTACTTAAAGCATTGCCTTGGGAGTTAGTCATGCTTACGCGTTTCTTTATAACGGGTACCGATACTGCAGTCGGGAAGACTGTGGTTTCTCGCGCCTTGTTGCAGGCTCTTGCAGCCAGTGGCAAAAGTGTCGTCGGCTATAAGCCGGTAGCCAAAGGCAGTAAAGAGACGCCAGAGGGCCTACGCAACAAAGACGCGTTAGTTCTACAAAGCGTTTCCACTGTCAATTTACCTTATGAAGCCATCAATCCTATCGCTCTTAGCGAAGAAGAAAGCAGCGTGAGCCATAACTGCCAGATTAACTATTCGCTGCTGTCTGATGGGCTACAGCGTTTGGCCGGGCAGGTGGATCATGTTGTTGTCGAAGGCACTGGCGGCTGGCGCAGCCTGATGAACGACTTACGTCCATTATCCGAGTGGGTGGTTCAGGAACAGTTACCGGTGTTGATGGTGGTTGGGATTCAGGAAGGGTGCATCAATCATGCCTTGCTGACAGCGCAGGCGATTGCCAATGATGGCTTGCCACTGATTGGTTGGGTGGCAAACCGTATCAATCCAGGGCTTGCACACTACGCAGAAATTATTGATGTATTAAGCAAGAAATTGCCTGCACCGCTGGTGGGCGAATTGCCTTATTTGCCTCGAGCAGAGCAGCGTGAACTGGCAAATTACATCGATTTATCCCGTCTTAGCAGCGTTCTGACTGTAGACCGTTTGCGGGCGTAACCAGCGCGAAAGCGCAGAAGCAATTACGCACGCCAGCAGTAAACCGGGGAGTAATGTAAATTCCCCGGTCATTTCACAAACCATCAATGTGGACATAATCGGTGCATGCGTGGTCGCCGCTAAAAGCGTTGCCATTCCGGTTAATGCCAGCAAAATAGCGATGCTATCGCCACTCCACGCCCAGACTCCAAACCATTGACCGACCACCATTCCCAGTGCCGCCCCGACAAATAGCGTTGGCGTAAAGACACCACCTGGCGCACCAGAACCGCTACTTGCCAGCACCGCCGCCAGTTTGTAAACCAAAATACCGGCGACAAACAGCAGTGCCGGGGGCTGTGAGAGGAACGATTGCACTACGCTATAACCATTTCCCCAAACCAATGGCGTAATCAGCGAAAGAAGCCCAACCAGCAATCCCCCTAACGCAAGCTGTAGCGGGGGCATTAAATGCAAACGCTGGAATAGCTTGCTGCTATGTGACATCAGCCAAAGAAACAGTGGCCCGGCAAGACCTGCAAGCAGGCCGAATGCTGCCATCAGCAAGTATTGTATAGGTTGCGGAGCGCTTAACGCTCGCACGGTATACAGCAACGCTTGTTCGTCATTGAGTAAATGAGTCATCAACAAGGCGCTGACGGCAGCAATTACTACTGGGCCAAGTGAGGCGAGCATCAGCGTGCCAAACAGAATCTCTGCGATAAACAAACTGCCAGCCAGTGGTGCGTGGTAGGCGCTTGCCATCCCGGCTGCGGCACCGCAGGCGACCCACAATTTCCATTCATCTTTATTTGAGAAACGCTGGGCAAGTACCGAAGCAAAAACGGTGGCCAATAATACCATCGCGCCTTCGCGACCAATGGCACTACCGCTTGCTACCACAATCAGTGACGCGGCCGATTTGACCAGACTTGCGGATACATCAAGACGCCCGTCGCCGGTTTCTATGGCTTCCATATAGTCAGTGGGAGCAGAAGGGCGCTGGCGTGTAGCGCGTTGCCAGCCCCAAAGTAAGGTGCCCGCAAGTAAACCACCAATAGCCGGAGTGAGTAATCTGCGCCACGGCGGTAGTGCTGCAGCGGCGGCAACCAGGCTTCCGCTATGATCGCCAAGGAAAAGGCCTTCAAGGAAATACATTGACTGGCGAAACAGCCAGACGACCAATGCAGAGGCAACGCCAATCCAGACGGCGAATATTAGCCGTCGAAGCATGCCTTTCATATCGGGGAAGTGGTTTAGATGGCGCATCAAAGCATTGTAAGGTGGATAAGCGTGAGCGTCATCCACCGTTTGTTGCTGTTTTGTCGGATGTCGCTGGCGCTAATCCGACCTGGAGTTGAGCAATATTTGCGTTGAAACTACGAAATATTCAGTGCTCGGCGGGTACGGCCTGAACTGAGGTAATCGGCGATATAATCTTGCGAAATTTCACCGCTGTAGCGGCCATCTTCGTCAGTAATCGGCATCCACACCATGTTGTGCTCGTAGAGCTTAGATAGCACGATTCGCAGGTTATCTTCCGCACGTCCGGTCACGCGGAACGGGTGCAGTAACTCAGAGCATGGGCCGATAGCACCACGTGCTTCACGGCGCTTCACAAAACCTAATGGCTTACCTTCACCATCCACCACGGTTATCGAGCGCATGTCTTTATCATCCATGGTAGAGAATGCTTCCGGTAACGGTGTGGACTCACGCGCGGTAATTGTCGGTTGTTGGTCGGTGACATCACCAGCCTGAACCAACAGCAGACGTTTCAGGGTGCGATCCTGGCCAACAAACGACCCCACAAATTCATTGGCAGGCTTAGCTAAGAGTTCATCGGGACTGGCGCATTGCACAATTTTCCCCTGACGGAACACGGCGATACGGTCACCCAATTTCAGAGCTTCATCAATATCATGGCTCACCAGCATGACGGTTTTCTTCAGCTGACGTTGCATTTCCAGAAATTCATTCTGTATAGCTTCACGGTTGATAGGGTCGACCGCACCAAACGGCTCGTCCATCAGCAGTACCGGAGGATCCGCCGCCAGTGCCCGAATCACGCCAATACGTTGTTGCTGCCCGCCTGACATTTCACGTGGGTAACGGTTCAGGAAACGGTTAGGGTCGAGCGCCACCATACTCATTAATTCGCTGGCGCGTTCTTTACAGCGCGCTTTATCCCAACCCAGCATCCGCGGGACGACGGTAATGTTTTCTTCAATCGTCATGTTCGGGAACAGACCGATTTGCTGGATAACGTAGCCAATATTGCGGCGCAGCGTGACGGTATCCAGCTCGTTAGTGTTTTTACCGTTAATCAGAATATTGCCGCCGGTTGGGGCTATCAGGCGATTAATCATCTTCAGTGTGGTGGTTTTGCCACAGCCAGAAGGGCCGAGCAGCACGCACATTTCGCCTTCAGGCACATTCAGGCTGACGTTATCAACCGCGTTAAATGTTTGGCCGTTCTTCTGAACGAACTGTTTGGTGAGATTTTCCAGTTTAATCATTATCGAATCCCCTTAGGAGTCAGCACCACTTGTAAACGATGCAGTAACCAATCAAGCACAATAGCCAAAACACAAATCATCACCGCACCGGCAATCAACATACGGATGTCGCTGCTGCCGATACCGTTAAGCAATAACAAACCTAAGCCGCCAGCACCGATCACCGCAGCAATTGCCATTACGCCAATATTCATGACCACTGCGGTACGAATGCCGCCAAAAATGACCGGCAGGGCCATCGGGATTTCAACCCAACGCAGGCGTTGCCAGAAGGTCATGCCGATACCACGCCCGGCTTCACGCAAGCCCGGAGGCAAGCTGTCGAGAGCGGTGTGCGTGTTGCGCACAATCGGCAAGAGCGAATAGAGGAAGACGGCGGTAATGGCGGGGAATACGCCAATCCCTTGTCCAACCAGCGAAAACAGCGGAATCATCAGACCAAACAGTGCGATAGAAGGAATTGTCAGCACGATGGTGGCGATACCCAGTACCGGTGTGGCGAGCCATTTATGGCGCACAATTAAAATCCCCAACGGCACGCCAATAATTATCGCCAGCCCCACGGCTAATAAAACTAACCACAAGTGCTGTAGTGTCAGGCTGCCAAGATAACCTGCGTTATCAATCATATAATGCAACGTTTCCATGATGCCTCCTCAGAGCAAGCCTTTGTGCTGCAGGAATTCTTGCGCAACTTTTTGTGGGGTTTCATGGTCGATATCCACTTTGGCATTCAAGGTGGATATCACGTCGTTATTGAGTGATGCGGAGAGGGTGTCGAGAGCCTCCTCAAGCCCAGGGTTCGCCGCTAACGTCTCTTTACGCACAACAGGAGTCACGGCATAACTTGGGAAGAAGCCCTTATCGTCTTCCAGCACCTTAAGATCAAAGCCTTTTACGCGCCCGTCAGTGGTGTAAATCAACCCTGCATCCACAAACCCATCGCGCACCGCGTTATAGACCAGACCCGGGTCCATTTGGCGAATCTGCGGGCGGTCGAGCGGCATGTTGTAGGCTTGCTGCAAAGGCTTCATGCCATCGCTACGCCCGGCAAACTCCAGATCCAGTCCTAGCATCCAATTTTTATCCGGGTCTGTTTTGCGAATTTGTTCAATTTTTGCCACCAGTTGCGACATGGTATTGATGTTCTCTTCTTCAGCGCGTTTGCGCTGCATCGCGAAGGCGTAGGTGTTGTTCATATCGGCAGGTTTCAACCACACCAACCCGAGTTTGGCATCAAGTTTCTTAACGGTGTCGTAGGAGTCTTGTGGGGTCATACGTTTGTTGATGTGATTAAAAATAATCAATGAGGTACCGGTATATTCCCATGTCATATCCACCTGTTTGTTGATCATCGCATTACGGGAAATCACGGTGGCAATGTTGGTCTGCGGCGTCACCTGGAAGCCTTTCTTACGCAGGTACTGTGTGGTCATGGCAGACAAAATATGTTGTTCGGTAAAGCTTTTTGTTGCCAGCACGATAGGTTCAGCTTTTGCAGTACCTGCGAATAGCAGCGTTGTGGTGAGTGCGGCAAGTAACGGTTTAAACGGTTTCATGACGGGCTCCTTTTTATTGTTTTTATTTCACTGTGTGGGGACTTAACACACGACCTAAGCCCGCGAGTGCAACATCAAGGATCAGGGCAAACAGCGCTGTGGCAGCTGCACCCAAAATCAGTGTCGGGAAATCATTGAGGTAGATGCCCGGGAAAATAAGCTCACCGTAACTGCTGGCACCTATCAAAAACGCCAGCGGCGCAGTACCCACGTTAATTGCGGTTGCAATACGGATGCCCGAAAGCATGACTGGCCATGCGTTGGGTAACTCAACCTGGCGCAAGCGTTGCCATTTAGTCATGCCAATGCCGTTGGCAGCTTCGATAAGCGAAGAAGGGACACCGGATAAACCCGAGTAGGTATTACGGACAATTGGCAGCAGCGAGGCGAGGAACAGCGCGATTATTGCAGGTTTGTCGCCAATCCCGATAAATACCATCGCCAACGCTAAGACGGCCAGCGGTGGCAAGGTATTTCCGACGTTAAAGATTTGCATCGCATATTCAGCAAAACGGCGAGCAGCAGGGCGACTGAGCAAAATTCCGCTTGGTATCCCTACTAGCAGAGCCAGTGCCATCGAACTAAACACCAAAATTAAGTGTTGTTGCCCGAGATAAAGCAAATCCACTTTACGAGCGACTATGGTTTCGGGGCCAATTCCCCAAATCAATAATCCGAGGACGACGATTATTGCCAGTGCACCAAAAAAAGTGCGTTTTACGATGGAAGTATTATGCATTGCAGTGTGTCTCCCTGGGTGCACGTTATAGCAACCTTGAGGTCGCTTGTTGTTATGCCTTGTGTCGGCAGGGTGTTTTGACCTATAGCAACGCAGCGGGAATGATTCCAGTAAATGGGGAAATTACCTGGTGAATAATTAGTGTGTAAATTAACGAGTTAGCCTTGTGCCGCCTCGCTTAAAGCGTGGTTGTAAAGAATTGTCTTAAAATTAGCTAAGTGAAGTTACGTTGTAACTTTTGCAGGGGAAATGACGGAGAGTAACTGTAGGATAATGTGGGGTTAATACGCGGGATCGATAAGAGAAAAGTAGTCGGTGGATAAGCGCGAACGCCTTCCACCGTTACTCAGATTCTTAGGAATAGAGCTCTTTTTGCGCGACAGGAATCTGTAAACCTTTACTCCACTGAGCAAGTGTCAGGTGAGTTAATTCGCCTAACGCTTGATAGAACGGATGTTCAGCATTAGCGATAAACAACTCCAGGAAACGCCCGCTCCACGGCAGGATGTGCCAGGCAAGAAGTTCGTCAACTTTCGGCTGCAATCTTTCTTCAGCAAGCCAGGCGGCCAGCATCAGTAGCAAACCGAAGTGATCTTCGGGTTCGTTGTTATCTTGCTCGTTGGAGATGTCGTTTTTACGCATCCAGCGGCGTAATTCAAGCATCGAATCACCAAAAAGCACTTGTTCTTTATCGAGATAGACCGAACCCCAAGGCGAGGCAGGTAAAGCATCCGGGCCGATGAACAGGCGCTGCCAGGCTTCACTCAAAGACTCAGGCTCATAGTTAAAACCTTCCGCCATACGCTGCGCGATACTCGCCAGTTCTTCATGTTGTACTGGCCATTGCTCAGTCCAGGATGGATCCTGAAGTGAGGCATACAGTGATGCGACATCCCGGCTTTTAGGTTCTTGATAAAAAAGCGCACCGAGCACTCTTCCTGTCAGGGCGATAGTCGCCAGTCGTTGCGTTGTTTCAGACATCATTCTCTTCCTTGTTGCGCGAGTTATGCCGCGCATTCTCTACGGATTGCCTGGCAATTGCTATGCATTAGACATCTACATCCGTTTTAATAGCTATTGTGGCTCACTTTGTGACCCATCCTGCGTACTACCACCGCTTACCGGATAGTTTCCGCTGCTGGTACGCGTATAAAGGATTTTTTGCGTATCATTACCACAATGGCCAACAACTTGGGCATCAGGCTTATCAGCTTGATCGTTAGGAACAATTGTTAAACTAAAGCCTGATTCAGGGACACCGTTATTGATTATCTTTTGCTGAATGTCAGCCTTGACGGTATCGCAGGAAGTCTGTGCGGCCAGTACGGGAGTTGCTGCAGCCAACAGGCATACACCAAGCCAAATTGAACGTTTCATCGTATCTTCCTTCTGTTGAGGGGCTGTAGTAAGGATAGTATCTGCAGTGTAAATTGTTGTATTTGCTTATACCCTTCATACTTCAAGTTGCATGTGCGTTGGCTACGTTTACTCACCCGCATCACTTACCAGAGTAAGCTCATCGGGACTCGCTCTCTTGCCGCCTTCTTGCAACTCGAATTATTTTGGGTACATCATTGTTGTTACATTTCAAGTCGGGGACAGGAATTACGTGAAGAAAATCATTATCCTCTGTGCGCTGGCAGCGTCTGTTGCCGGGTGTGACAATCAGAACAATACGCTTTCTTACACGCCAGAAATGGCGAGTTTCTCGAATGAATTTGATTTTGACCCGTTGCGTGGGCCGGTAAAAGACTTCAGCCAGACATTAATCAATGAAAAAGGCGAAGTCGTTAAACGCATTGTTGGCCTGATATCGGAAGAAGGGTGTTTCAACGAGCTCGAATTTCACGATCTGGAAAACAATACCGGTGCAACCCTGGTGTTGGATGCTAATTACTATCTTGACGCCATCACCCGTGAAAAACGGGTAAAGCTTCAGGGGAAATGCCAGTTGGCAGAATTGCCGAGTGGCGCTATTACCTATGAGACGGATGATAAAGGTTTTGTGGTGGCAGCACACAGTGAAGCGACATCCATCGTTTACAACTACGACGCTGATGGATATCCGTTAGGTAAGGTAACTACAGCAAAAAATGACACCCTGGCTATCAAGGCGAAATCCGGTAGCGACAATAAGAAAAAACTCGATTACACCTCTGAAAGCACCCTCAACGGCAAGTCTATCGCTTTGGTCAAACAAACTTGTGATTATGACGGGTATTTCAACCCTCTGGAATGTGTACTGAATATCACCGATGAAAGTGTCAAACCGCCGAAGGTTGAAAGTTTTACGATTAAAAATAGCATCAATTATTATTGATACTTAGGGTAAAAACTCGTGTTAATGGCATTGGATTTACGCGCAAAACAACAAAAGAGAGCTTGAGTCAGCTTCCTGACTCAAGCTCTTGTTGGCGCTACGCGGCGCGAACCTTAGCAATCAGCGCCTGTTTTTCTGCATCAGATAAGAAGGCAATTCTTAAACCGTTCTCTTGTGCGGTACGGATATGTGCCGCACTCAAACCTGCTTGCGGTGCAGCCACATTATATTCGTGAATAATATCGATACCCTGGACGGCTGGGTCATCAGTATTGATCGTTGCCAGCACGCCTTTATCCAGGAAGGTAATCAACGGGTGCTTATCCATTGAGGCTATCGTGCTGGTTTGGATATTGGACGTCAGGCAGGACTCGATGCCAATCCCATGTTCCGCAAGCAAATCCATAAGCGCCGGATCTTCGATTGCCTTAACACCATGTCCGATACGCTCGGCACCCAGCTCACGAATTGCCTGCCAGATACTTTCCGGGCCAGCGGCTTCACCGGCATGAACGGTGATATGCCAACCCGCATCACGTGCACGGTTAAAGTGACTCAGGAACAGACTACCCGGGAAACCGAGTTCATCACCGGCAAGGTCAAGGGCAGTAATGCTATCGCGATGTGCCAGCAGGGCCTCCAGCTCAGCCAGACATGCAGCCTCGCCGAAAGTACGGCTCATAATGCCAATTAAGCGGGCTTCAACACCGAAATCACGGCAACCCTGGCGAATACCTTCAATCACCGCTTCCACCACACCCGCAACCGGCAGGTTATGGGTCATGGCCATATAGCCTGGAGAGAAACGTAATTCGACATAATGCAGGCCATTCAGGGCTGCATCTTCAATGTTTTCCCATGCTACGCGGCGGCAGGCATCGAGATCCGCGAGGACTTTAACGCCCCAATCCAGTTTTTGCAGGAAGCTCACCAGGTCAGGTGCTGTTTCCACAACTTGTACGTGAGGACGAAGTGCTTCAAGGGAGTCAGCCGGGAGCGGCAAATTAAACTGGCGTCCCAGATCGAGAATAGTTTGAGCACGAATATTGCCATCAAGGTGGCGGTGCAAATCGGTTAACGGCAGGGTGGTATCAATCATGGTCGCACTCTTTTTTTGATTTAAGTGCGCAACAGTATAAGAACAAACGCACCTAAATAGCTACGTTGCGCAAACAAAAAGGGGAGTTTTCTCCCCTTAACTTCACTGGAGAGATTTAATCGCCGCAATCAGGCGCTTCACACCTTCTTCAAGCTTAACTCGTGGGCAGCCGGCGTTCAGTCGCACAAATCCTTTTCCTTCCTCGCCGTAGGTATATCCCGGCATGATGGCGACTTTTTGCTGCTCGATAAGCACTTTTTGCAGCGCATTGTCATCAATACCCAATGGGCGTAAATCTATCCATGCAAGATAAGTGGATTCTGGCGGTTGCCAGTTTAGTTGCGCAAACTCTTCGTTCAGGGCATCGGCGACAAAGCGGAGATTACTTTGCAGGTATATTCGGAGCTCATCAAGCCAGGCGGAACCTTCTTGATAGGCCGCGATATGGGCAACAACGGCAAGAATGGCGGGGGATGATAATCCATCCTGACCTTTGAGCACATTTAAGTATTTCTGGCACTCATCACTATCATTAATCAAGCCATAAGCACCTGTTAATGCAGGAATGTTGAAGCTTTTGGAACCCGACGTGAACAGCGCCCATTGGCCTTTGCCTACTTCATTCCACGGCGTGTGCTGGTGGCCTTCCCATACCATATCCATATGGATTTCATCACTGATAACTCTGACGCCATGACGTTCGCAAAGCATTGCCATGGTTTCAAGTTCAGTACGTGTCCAGACTTTGCCGGTAGGATTTTGCGGGCTGCAAAGCAGCATGATCTTGCATTCAGGTTTCGCCAGTTGCGCTTCAAGAGCAACCATATCGCACATCCAACTGCTTTCGGTTTTATGCAACGGAGCGCTAAATACCTGGCGTTGGTTGCCCTCAATGGCTTTATAAAATGCGTCATACGCAGGGGTATGGATAAGCACTGCATCGCCAGGTTCAGACCACTGGCGAATGAGTTGCGACACCATGTAGATAACCGACGGGCCGTACACTACCGACTCTTTATTAATCACACTGTTAAAACGCGTGTGATACCAATGCACGATCGCACCAAGAAACTCGTCATTCTTCCAGCGGCTATAACCTAATACACCGTGAGATAAGCGTTGTTGCAGAGCTTCAAGTATGACTGGAGCGGTAGGGAAATCCATATCGGAGATGGTAAAGGGCAGGAGGTCGGCGGCACCGAAACGGTCAGCGACATAATCCCACTGAGTACACCAGGTTCCGTGGCGGTCAACGACTGTGGAAAAATCGAACATATTACCTCGCAACAAACGGGCGCCGTAGCGCCCGTTATGGTTTACGCCTGAGCAGTTTGCATCAGATGCGCCATTTCATCTTTCACCGACTGGACCTGCGGACCAATCACCACTTGCAGATTGTGCTGGTTGAGTTGCACCACACCGATGGCACGGAGGTTTTTCAGTGCTGCACTGTCGACCAAAGCCATATCTTTCACTGACATACGCAGGCGAGTGATGCAGTTATCGAGAGAAACAATATTCTCGGCACCGCCCAGAGCTGCGAGCATGGCTGGAACATTGTAACCCGATTTACCCACCTGGCCGGCAATCGCTTTTTCAGCGCTGGTGGTGTTATCGATATCACGACCCGGCGTTTTGATGTTGAAGCGGGTAATCGCAAAGCGGAAAATTGCGTAGTATGCCGCAAACCAGATAGCTGCAACCACAGGCACCATATACCATTTTGTCGCCAGGCCGTGCAGGATCCCGAATACGACGAAGTCGATGATGTTGCCATCGGTATTACCGATAGTCACACCCAATACCGCCATCATGGTAAAGCCAAGGCCAGTCAACAAAGCGTGGATGACATACAACACAGGAGCGACAAAAAGGAACAGGAATTCCAGCGGTTCAGTCGTTCCGCCAACCACGCAGGCAATCACGCCAGAAATCAGCAGGCCTTTAATTTTGTGACGGTTTTCAGGGCGAGCACAGTGATACATCGCCAGGGCTGCACCCGGTAAACCGCCAAGGAAGGCAGGCATTTTACCCTGTGACAGGAAGCGGGTCGCACTTTCAGAGAAACCATGAACCGTTGGGCAGCTCAATTGCGCCTGGAAGATAGTCAGTGCGCCGCTGACACTATGGCCACAAACATCCATCGTTCCGCCTGCATCAGTAAAGCGAATCAGCGCAACAAGGATGTGGTGCAAACCGAACGGCAGCAATAAGCGCTCACCGGTACCGAAGATCATCGGCCCAAACATGCCAGCGCTGTTGATCATGTTACCCAGTGCATTGATCCCAGCGGCAAAAACCGGCCAGATTAACGGGATAACCAGACCAACCAGACCCATCACTACGGTGGTGATGATTGGCACAAAGCGGGTACCACCAAAGAAGGCCAGCGCATCAGGCAAGCGCACGTTGTGGAAACGCTCATGCAGCAGGAATACAATCACACCGACAATAACCGCACCCAAAATGCCGGTATCAATAGATTGAATACCTAGAATATTTTGGATGTTGTTTGCTTTCAGGATGGCGGCATCTGTTGTCGGCAAAATACCTTTAGCCGTCAGCCAGAAGTTCACTGCAAGGTTCATTACCGCGTAACCGACAAAACCAGAAAACGCCGCTACACCTTTGTTTTCACGCGCAAGCCCAAGCGGGATTGCGATACAGAACATAATTGGTAGGAAGCTAAACGCAAACGAGCCGACTTTCCCCATCCAGGTGAAAATTAGCTGTAAAACAGGATTACCTAATGCTGGAAGCAGAGTCACTACATCGTGGCTACTGAGTGAACTCCCGATACCGAGCATAATGCCGCAGAACGACAAAAGTGCCACGGGTAACATAAAGGTTTTGCCAAGGTTTTGAAAAAACTCCCAAAGCGTAATTTTTTGTGGTGTATTAGCCGCCATAACGACTCCTTAAACCCTGGTTGATAGATGGGTGGTGGTAAAGAACGAAGCGGATGATAAAACGTTTTACCAACCTTTATTGCGCTATAGTTCACAGATCTAAAGCTCACTAGAGTGCTTAATACCTCATGTTAGGTTAAACGTTTTATCACTAAATTTTGTTTTATGGAGGGTCCGTCGGCCTAATGACGACTCAGGAAAAGAAAATAACAATTAACGAAGTCGCTGAAGCCGCTGGAGTTTCTGTTACGACAGTTTCTCTGGTTCTCAGTGGCAAAGGGCGCATTTCACCAGCGACCGGATTGCGCGTGAATGAAGCCATAGAAAAATTAGGATTCGTGCGTAATCGCCAGGCTGTTTCATTACGTGGTGGCCAAAGTGGGGTTATTGGGTTGATCGTGCGTGATCTATGCAATCCTTTTTATGCCGAGCTCACCGCAGGTTTAACGGATGAACTAGAAAAGCAGGGCAAGCTACTCTTCCTGACCCAAAGTGGCGCGCAGGGACAGCATATGCAGCGTTGCTTTGACATGTTAATTGCACAAGGAGTGGATGGCATTATTGTCGCCGGAGCAGCGGGACAGGGGGCGGATATGCGTACCATTGCGCAACAGAAAAATTTACCCCTGGTATTTGCCTCTCGCGCCAGCTACCTCGATGAAGCCGATATTATCAGGCCTGACAATATGCAGGCCGCTCAGCTTGTCACCGAACACTTGATCAAGCGTGGGCATCAACGGATTGCCTGGCTCGGTGGTGATGGTGCCTCTTTGACTCGCGCCGAACGCGTGGGTGGTTATTGTTCCACGCTTCTGCAATACGGCTTGCCATTCCACAGTGAGTGGATAATCGAATGCGAACCGAGTCAGAAAAAAGCGGCGGACGCGATCACCACACTTCTTCAGCACAACCCGACAATTACTGCTGTGCTCTGCCACAACAGCACTGTAGCGATGGGGGCATGGTTTGGTTTACTGCGCGCTGGAAGACAAAGTGGCGAGGGAAGTATCGATAGTTACTATGACCGCCATGTGGCATTGGCAGCTTTCGCTGAAGTGATGGACGATGAACTGGATGACTTGCCATTAACCTGGGTTTCTACACCTGCTCGTGAGATAGGTCGTATGGCCGGGCAGCGTATCCTGCAGCGTACACAGCAAGGTGATATCAGTGCGCTCAGTCAGATTATGCCAGCACGATTGGTGGTGAGAAAAAATTAAAAAGCCTCCCTAAAGGGAGGCTTTTAGCCAGGTATTGCTCACAATTATTGCTGAGGGACAGCAGGCGCTTCTGGCACAGCAGGTGCTTCAAGTTCTGGTGCTGGGGCAGCTTCTGGTTCACCCATAGTCGGCATACCAAACATTCCTAACAGATCGCCCAGTGCCATTTTCTGGCCGTTCAGTGTCACCTGACCGTTGGAGTACTGCAGGCTGGAAACCACATTGTTGCCTTCCATAGTGGTCACGCGGAACATTTGGCCCATTGCGGCCAGACCTTTGATTTGCTGCTCGGCAAGTTTAGCTGCTTCGGCAGGCTGGTAGCCTTCAAACTGTGCAACTTGCGTCATCAACTCAGTCGCCATATCGACTGGAATAACCAGTTTACTGTCGAGAGATTTAACCACACGGTTCAGTTGTTCTTCCGGAGTTGTTGGTTCACCCTTTGATTGCGCCGGGTCTTTCAGGAACAAAGAGAGATTGAAGCTGCTCTCGCCTTTAGCATTTTTCCAGCTTAATGGCGCAACGGTAATCACCGGATCACCTTTCAACAATAGCGGCAGGTTGGCGGCAAACAGCTCAACAATTTGCTGCTGATAAGCTTCAGGATTCTGCGCGAAAGCAGGATCTGCCAGTAATTTTTGCGACTCAGCGTTATATTTCTGGCTAAATTCGCGCACCGCAGCTCCGTCAAGATTGCCGATTTTGAGCGTTAGCTTACCGCTACCAATATCTTTGTTCTGTATCTTCAAAGAATTAATCGCGTAATCGATTTGGCCGGAAAGATGCTTTTTATCTTCCTGAAGCTCAGATTTGGCGTTGATGTTAAAACCTTCCACAACGGCCATTTCTTTGCCTTCGATGGAAATGGACAACTTGTCGATCGAGGCTTTCTGGCTACCAATTCGCTCGATAAATTCGCTACGCGCACTATTGCCTTCGGTTTTGATACCGTTAAAGGTCATCTGCACGTGCTGGCCGTATTCATTGACAGTATTGACTAGGCCGCTTTGTGCTTCGCCACTCACGGCAATTTTATCACCCTGGGCATCCACATCAGCCTTGAACTCACCACCGCTAAAGGCAACTTTTTGTTCGCCATTTTCATAATTCAGTGGCAGCAAGTTGATATCAGAAGAGGTGTCACCGCTATAGCCAATACGCGTTTGGGCATCAATAAAGGACTGGCCTTTAGCAATATCAAACAATGGTTTGGTGGTTGGGTTATTCATCAATGTGGTATGAACTGACGCCATGGAAGGCAACAGATTGAATTTTTTCAGTTGTGCGAACGGGAACGGGCCATGATCTATGGTTTCGTTAAATACGATAGTTTGGTCAGGCTTGAGGAGCGCGCTTGTCATTCCTGCGGTTGGTTTGATGACTAACTGCATGGTGCTGCTGAACAGACCACGATGATAATCCTGGTAGCCCAGCGTCAAGCCAGCTTCGGGCGAGGCTTTGTTCAATGCGGTATTAGCGTTGCTGATCATCTCCGCCATACGGCCTTCGAGCTGTTTACCGGTGTACCAGGCTGTGCCAGTCCACACCACACCCAAAGCAACAATAACACCTACTGCAACCAGTGATTTTTTCATTCTGTCGTAGTCCATATTAAGTGCATCTGCCGGTAGTCCTCCGGCAGATGATTGAAATGCCCGCGGGCATTGAAGAAACTGATTCTACACAGCTTAGCAATCCTACCCAAAAAGATCAGTAAGTTGCTTTAAACTCAGATTTTAGAGAATACACGAGCCACACGACCTACACCGCTGAGAGATACCGGTGATTCTTGCGCAGAAATAAACGCAGACTCACCAGGTTTGAGCGTCAATTGCTGCTGGTCTTTGCTTAAAATTGCTTCACCTTCAGTGCAGAACACAATGGCCGCACTTGGTTGGGCAAGCTGCACTTGCTGAGAGCCGAGATCGTGCAATGAGAAGGCGAAGTCATCAACTGGAATAGGGAAGTCCAGTTCGCTGCCATTTTTCTCTGGCTGAGTCAGTAACTCAGCGGCAGGTTTTGGCTCAAACTTAACGTTTGCGACCAGCTCAGGAATGTCGATGTATTTTGGCGTGAGCCCTGCGCGTAGGACGTTATCCGAGTTTGCCATCACCTCAAGAGCCACACCTTTCAGGTAAGCGTGTGGGGTTTCTGCAAACAGGAACATCGCTTCGCCCGGCTGTAATTTCACCACGTTCAACAGCAGTGGTGAGAATAAGCCACTGTCGTCCGGGTAAAACTCAGAAATTACGCGAATGGTTTCCCACGGCTCGCCTTGCTGATTATTCAAGGCTGCCTTCAACACGCCGAGTGCCAGGGATTTCTCATCGCCTTTCATATTCAGCAGGCTTGCGAAAAGTTGTGACAAACGTTCCGCATTTGGCTCTTGTAAGAAATGAGCAATTGCCGGGTGAGCCCCGGAAACTGGCTGGAGCAAAGAGACGATATCGCTAAACTCACGGAAAGCGTTCATTGCCAGGAACGGCGTTAATGCGAACACCAGTTCTGGTTTGTGGTTAGGATCTTTGTAGTTACGCTCGGCGGCATCTAATGGAATGCCTGCTGCGTTCTCTTTGGCAAAACCCAGTTCAGACGCTTTTTTATTAGGATGGACCTGAATAGAAAGGGGTTGATCGGCGCACAGCACTTTGAAGAGGAACGGTAACTCACCAAAACGCTCTGCAACGGCCTTGCCTAACAGTGCGGATTTGTCGGCATCAACCACGTCACGCAGTGAACGAGCTTTGCCGTTATCAAGAATTTTTGAGCTGCTTTTCGGGTGAGCCCCCATCCATAATTCTGCCATAGGCAGGTTTGCTGGGTTTTCCACGCCGTAAAGTTCCGTTAACGCAGTTTTACTTCCCCAGGCATAGTTTTGCACTGAGTTAATGAGTTTTTGCATTATCAAGCCCTGTTGTAAGGTATATAAAGTTCCGACTATTAAACCAATTATCTGAGATGAAGTAACCAGGCGAGTAAAAAGTCGTACTAGTCTCAGTTTTTGTTAAAAATTTGTGTAGGATATTTTGACTTGTGTTACTAACGCAGCGTGTCATTTTGCGCAGAAAAGATAAAAACTAACGTATACCCAAAATAACTCGAGGTGCAGGAAGGCGGCAATTGATGGAGTCCCGATGAGCTTACTGAAGTAAGTGATTCGGGCGACTGAGTGCAGCCAACGCGCCTGCAGCTTGAAGTATGAAGGGTATTTGATGTTGTAAGTGAGAGAACAATGCCTAACAAAGCCTTTCATTATCAAGAGCCGTTCCCGTTAAAAAAAGACGAAACAGAATACTACCTGCTCAGCAGCGATTATGTTTCCGTGTCAGAGTTCGAAGGGCAGGAAGTCCTGAAAGTTGATCCTAAAGCCCTCACGTTACTCGCCAAACACGCCTTCCACGATGCCTCGTTTATGTTACGCCCGGCTCACCAGCAACAAGTAGCCGATATCCTCAATGACCCTGAAGCCAGCGAAAATGATAAGTATGTCGCGCTGCAATTCCTGCGTAACTCCGAAATCGCTGCAAAAGGTATTTTGCCAACCTGCCAGGATACCGGCACGGCAATTATCATGGGTAAAAAAGGCCAACGCGTCTGGACCGGCGGTGGCGATGAAGAAGCGCTGTCCCGTGGCGTCTATAACACCTTTATTGAAGATAACCTGCGCTACTCGCAAAACGCGGCGCTGGATATGTACAAAGAGGTGAATACCGGCACAAATCTGCCTGCGCAAATCGACCTTTACAGTGTTGATGGCGCTGAATACAAATTCCTCTGTATCGCCAAAGGCGGCGGTTCAGCAAATAAAACCTATCTCTATCAGGAAACGAAGGCGTTGCTGAGTCCTGGCCGCCTTAAAGATTACCTGGTCGATAAGATGCGTAGCCTCGGGACTGCCGCGTGTCCTCCGTATCATGTGGCGTTTGTGATCGGCGGTACATCGGCTGAAGCGACGCTTAAAACCGTAAAACTCGCCTCAACCAAATACTATGATGGTCTGCCAACCGAAGGTAACGAACATGGCCAGGCATTCCGCGACGTAGCACTTGAAGACGAGTTATTAAAAGAAGCTCAGAACCTTGGCCTTGGCGCGCAGTTTGGTGGTAAGTATTTTGCCCACGATATCCGTGTTGTGCGCTTGCCGCGCCACGGTGCGTCATGCCCGATTGGCATGGGTGTTTCTTGTTCAGCCGATCGCAACATCAAAGCAAAGATCAACCGCGATGGTATTTGGATCGAAAAACTCGAACACAACCCAGGTAAGTTTATCCCGCAGGAACTCCGTCAGGCGGGTGAAGGGGAGGCAGTAAAAGTCGATCTGAACCGCCCGATGAGTGAGATCCTAAAACAACTGGCGCAGTACCCTGTTTCAACTCGCCTTTCTTTAAGCGGCACGATAATTGTGGCGCGTGACATCGCCCACGCTAAACTCAAAGAACGTATCGACAACGGCGAAGGTTTGCCGCAATACATCAAGGATCACCCGGTGTATTACGCGGGGCCAGCTAAAACGCCAGACGGTTATGCATCAGGTTCACTTGGGCCAACAACCGCCGGGCGTATGGATTCCTATGTCGACTTATTGCAAGCCAACGGCGGCAGTATGGTGATGTTGGCAAAAGGCAACCGTAGCCAGCAAGTGACGGATGCCTGCCATAAACATGGTGGTTTCTATCTTGGTAGTATCGGCGGCCCGGCGGCAGTTCTGGCGCAGCAGAGCATCAAGAGCCTTGATTGCGTCGAATATGCGGAATTGGGTATGGAAGCCATCTGGAAGATTGAAGTTGAAGACTTCCCGGCCTTTATTCTGGTGGATGATAAGGGCAATGACTTCTTCCAGAAAATACACGCGTCCCAATGTACGCGATGTGTGAAATAGATAACTCAAGCCGCCCATCAGGGCGGTTTTTTTATCCCCCTTCATTCTTCGAGTTACGTCTGTGTTGGCTGCTCTCGCTTACCCGAATCACTTACTTATGTAAGCTCATCGGGATAAGCTCCTTTGCCGCCTTGACGCACCTCGAATTATTTTGGGGGATGCGAACAGTCTAAGGAGAATGAAATGGTAGCCAGTCGCAGTGAAAAAGACTCAATGGGCCCAATCGACGTCCCGGCAGATAAACTGTGGGGCGCGCAAACTCAGCGCTCACTTGAGCACTTCCGTATTTCCACCGAAAAAATGCCCACGGCGCTGATCCACGCATTGGCATTAACCAAGCGAGCTGCCGCAAAGGTAAATATGGATCTCGGATTGCTGGTGGAGGATCGGGGCAACGCTATTATTAAGGCGGCCGACGAAGTTCTGGCGGGTAAACACCCGGATGAATTCCCACTGGCTATCTGGCAAACGGGCTCGGGTACACAGAGCAATATGAATATGAACGAAGTGTTGGCAAACCGGGCGAGCGAAATTCTCGGCGGCGTGCGCGGCATGGAGCGAAAAGTTCACCCTAACGACGATGTGAACAAGAGCCAAAGTTCGAATGACGTTTTCCCAACGGCGATGCATGTTGCCGCTGTCATTGCGGTACGCGAACAACTTATCCCGCAGCTAAACGTATTAAGAGAGACGTTGCTGGGTAAAGCGGAAGCCTTCCGTGACATCGTTAAAATTGGCCGTACTCATTTACAAGATGCAACCCCGCTTACCCTGGGCCAGGAAATTTCCGGTTGGGTGGCGATGCTTGAGCATAATCTCAGGCATGTTGAAAACAGTCTGCCGCACGTTGCCGAACTCGCATTAGGCGGCACGGCGGTGGGGACAGGGCTTAATACCCACCCGGAATACGCAGTACGTGTCGCCAAAGAACTGGCAGAAATTACCGGGCAACCGTTTATCACCGCGCCGAACAAATTCGAAGCGCTGGCGACCTGTGATGCGCTGGTTCATTCGCATGGTGCGCTAAAAGGGCTGGCGGCATCACTTATGAAAATTGCCAACGATGTGCGCTGGTTATCTTCAGGCCCGCGCTGCGGCATTGGTGAAATCGCTATTCCTGAGAACGAACCGGGCAGCTCAATTATGCCTGGTAAGGTGAATCCTACCCAGTGTGAAGCGTTGACGATGCTCTGCTGCCAGGTGATGGGCAATGATGTGGCGGTGAATATGGGTGGGGCGTCAGGCAACTTTGAGCTCAATGTTTATCGCCCGATGGTGATTCATAATTTCTTGCAATCGGTGCGTTTACTGGCTGATGGCATGGAGAGTTTTAATCAACATTGCGCGGTGGGTATTGAGCCGAATCGTGATCGCATTACGCAATTACTGAACGAATCACTGATGTTGGTGACGGCACTCAATCCACATATTGGATATGACAAAGCAGCAGAGATTGCCAAGAAAGCCCATAAAGAAGGGCTAACTTTGAAAGCTTCAGCGCTGAAACTTGGCTATCTGAGTGAAGACGAGTTTGATGCCTGGGTGCGGCCAGAAGAGATGGTTGGCAGCATGAAACAGTAAGCCCCACGCGCCTGCATTTACTCCTCGCAGTACAAATGCAGGCGCGGGATTACCAACCGTAGCGGTTGCGCATCCGGCTTATAGCGATGACGAATATTCTCCGCATCATAATTCAGTAACTCCCCCATATCCGGTGGTATTTCGCCATTATCACGATTACACAGCACCACCAAAGGTGACGGGCAGGCATGTTGTACCTGTTTTTTACGCTCCTGGTACCAGGCGCGGGCAACGGGCTGTACTTTTACTGGGCGTTTAATCTTCAGGCGTACATTATCTGAAAGGCTGGTAATGGAGTTCAGCTCGCGGGTAATTTGCTCCGCCCATTGCTCACGGGTATAGGGCGGTACAGCGCGATTCGCTTTGAGGCTCTTTTCCAGTATTTCAATAACTTCCCTGCGTGAGTAATTCTTGATGATTTGTTTATTTGCCCAACCAAAATTCAACGTAGTAGGGTTTTCCAACAGTGTAATAGAGCGGTAAGCATTAAGGGTTATAAGCCCAGGAAGCTGGCGGTGAACCCACTCAAACCGCTGCACGCTGGGCAGTCCCGACTCCACGCTGATAATGTTTTCAAGCTCCTGTTTACGCTGATTAATGCGAAGAACCAGGGTTTGAGTCTGAAGGCGGGATGTGTCGTCAACCTGATAGCAAACCGCACCAGGCAGGCGCACAGCGGCTTTACTGCTGGTTTTCTCGGACTGCTGCTGGATAAACAAATGAGTGAAATGGGCGAGGGTGGCCTGATGTGCTTCTCTACCTAGTCGTTGTGTCACCTCGATTTTGCTTACCGCATCGTGTTCATTCCCTTTATCAACCGTAGGCAGTTGAAAGACACGGCCAACTAACAACCTGTAGCTGTCGAGTTGTTCACTGAACTGACGTAGATCTCGCTCGAGCTCGCGAAATGTACTGTTAAGGCGTTCAATCAAATCATATTTTGTCATTTCGCCACCAAATTAGTTACAACATACTGATGTTTGTTTATAACACAGGCAGATGAACCTGACCATCTGTGTTGCAATAGTCAGGCAGGAGATAATGTGATTTTTAGCGGCTTGGCTTGATGGATGCCAGTGTCATTGCGGATTCAGTTTTAATTGGCCAGCTAAAGCGAAAACGCGCACCGCCCAAGGCACCGCTATCAACTACTACAGAGCCTTCCATAGCGGTTGCGACAGAATGCACAATTGCCAGCCCAAGGCCACAGCCACCGGTAGCACGGTCGCGGCTTGGGTCGAGGCGAACAAACGGTTCAAATACTCTTTCGCGTTCTTCTGCGGGTATACCTGGGCCATCGTCTTCCACCTGCAAAATCGCGGTTTGTCCATCAAGCCACAGGCTAATGCGTAATTTCTCGTTACTGTAACGCAGTGCGTTGTTGACCAGGTTATCTGTCACTCGTTCCATCAGACGCAGGTCAATCAGGCCAAAATTGCCGCTGGGTGGGGTATCCAACAAGATATCGAGATGCGGATGAATAATTCTGACGTCCGCAATGTGCTCATCAAGCCAGCGAGGAACGTTGACACTTGCCAGTTGTAACTCCGTTTGCGGGCGATCCAGACGTGCGTAGGTTAGCAATTCTTCAATTAACGCTTCCAATTGTCCAATGTCGCGGTTTAGCGCCAGTGACTCTGCTTCGGTAAGATTATCACTCATCTCGAGGCGATAACGTAAACGGACTAATGGTGTACGCAGTTCATGAGCAATTCCGTCAATCAGGAGCTTCTTACTGGCAATTTGCGCATTAATGCTATCGGCCATGTGGTTAAATGCGACGCCCAGGCGCTCAAAACTTGAAGCACTGTCGAAATGAATTCGCTCATCCAGATGTCCTTGCCCCAATCTTTGCGCCGCCGTTTCTAGTTTGAGCATGTCCTTCCAGTGCGGTCGCATCCAGATAAATACGGGGAAGGCGAGGGAGATGGCAATAAATGCCATCAGTGCGACGTCCAGTAAGCGCATTTGGTGTAAGAAAAAGAGATACGGTATTGGCCCTACGGCCAGTACATAGTGGCTGCGAGGGATGCGCTGGATAAATGTATATTCATCGTCGAGAGCGACAATTTCGCCTGCGCGCAGGTGATGCATGGTCATCTCATCAAGCTTGAATTTATCCATTGGCTCAATGTGCAGCTTAAAGGATAAATTAAGGTCGAGATCTTTAATGGTGCGGTTCCAGTCGCGAGGAGGAATTTCTCGCAACTCGCTACGCATTAAATACAGTGAGCTTTTCATCAAATCATCTAGCGACTGGCGACCTGCACGTTCGGCGGTGAATTTGTATACCAGGCCAACCAGCATGGTCATCACCAAAAAGCAGACAAACAGTAAAAGATAGAATTGTATAAATAACTTTTTCAATGAAAATCACCGGGTTATTGCGTATCTGAAGACTGGCCCCTGCTTTACAGGAGCGCTATGGGGATATGAGCGATGTCATTCTAGAATTTTCATACCCCATCTGGGAGGCTATGAAAGCAGGGTTTGCCCCTGCTGACAATATCTGGTGTGTGTTAGTGTGGTGTTTAATGAGAATGGTGGCTTAAGCGATTGCTTCAACCTCAGGTAGAGAATGGCCCGGCTGCATTTCCATCTTGTGTTGTTCCGCCAGAAGTTGACACACGATTTTTCCCGGTAAAGGGCGGTGGAACAAGAATCCCTGGCACAACTCAATGCCGGCCATTTTTACTAGCTCTAATTCTTGCTCAGTTTCAACACCTTCGATAAGTATTTCGCACTGAACCACCATACATAATTTAACTACCTGCTGCAGGAAGCTAAAGCCATCCGGCTTGGCCAGACCGAGAACCATCGATCTATCGAGCTTTATCTTGTCTAGTGGGTAGCGGGTCAAATAGTGCAGAGTCGAGTACCCTGAACCAAAATCATCGAGTGCGATTTTGATACCTAGACTGCGCAACTTTTCCATCACCTCTGCCAGACGTACAGGCTCTTGAATCTTCTGTGACTCCGTTATCTCAAACTCCAGACTCCAGCCAGCAGGTAGTGGTTTGGCCAGCACTTTGTTCACAATATGCAGAAGTCGATAGTCGACCAAGGTTTGTGGCGAAATATTGACTGACAGAGTCATGCTCTCTGTCTCAGACATATTTTCGCGTAGGTAATCCAGTGCGTTTTCCATCACCCAGAAGTCTATCTCTGGCATCAGACCTGCACGCTCATAATATTTCAGGAAGATAGGGGGAGTAATCTTGCCACTGTCGCACTGATGGCGGATCAGCACTTCAAGGGCGACAACCTTGTTATCAGATAAGCGTACTTGGGGTTGGAAATAGAGAATGAACTGACCACTGGATTGTAGCTTTTCAATTTGTCGCTGAGCTTCAATGTAGCTGTTTTCTTCAACAATATGACTATAATTTGGCACCATCTCAAAATCAGTTGGCTGAATGACTTTCATCTCACCGGTCAGTAAGTCCATGTCATTATTTACAGCGCTTTTTTGTTTTAATGTACTTTTGACAAATGGGTAATAAATAGCCACACCCAGGACGACAAGAGCAATATATAGCAGTACGGCGGCACTTGATTCTCCGCTGGCTAACCACACCTTGATAGGCCCTGGAGTTGACCAGCTCACGATAGCGGTAATTCTTGGAATGAAACTATAGTAAGTCGCGCCATACGCCACGATGTAAGAGACTAACGGGGTCAGGACGAACGGAATAATCATTACCGGATTGAGAACAATCGGAAAACCAAAAATGAGTGGTTCGTTGATGTTAAACAATGACATCGGCCCAGCGATGGTCAACAGACGGCGGTGTGGGCTGTTTTTCTGCATTAAAATACAGATCACTAAACTCAGCGTATTTCCTGTACCACCGGAATTACACCACATGTCGTAGAAGACTGGGCTGAGAATGTTGAGTGCACCACGTCCTGAATACCAATCATTAATATTTAATTTTGCAGCAGCAGTAAAGGCAACATCAATGTCCATAAATAGATAATAGCCGTGTAGACCAAAGAACCATGGAACACTGCGCAATAGGACGTATAAAATGCCATTTAGAAAGTTAGTAGGGTAAAAATAAAGTGACAGTTGGCTGAAAAAACTCATTGCATGATGCAAGCCAGTTTCAGCAGCAAATTTTATAATGCTGCTGAATAGAGCAACCATCATCAATGTAACAAAAAATGAAACAATCGTAACGTTATTGTTATCACGCCACTGGCGAAGTTTTAACAGATTTTTACTGACTATTTCTTGTAATACATTACCAATTATTCCGGAAGCCAAAGCCATAGGAATACTGATATCCAGGTAAAATTGTGCATTATCATCCAGTATTCGCCGGAAGATCATCAATGTGCTGATACTTAACGCAATGCAGTATATTTGTGACAGGCGGTTTCTGACGGCCCAATGAACAGCCACATAGATATTCATAACCAGCGGAGCGAGCGCTAAAAAACCAATTTGCAACTGTATAAACCACTGAGCTGCCTGGTCAAAACCTGCTGTTTCACAGAGTACCGATGCGGTGATGACTAAACCACGGACAATCGATAAGGGAACGATAGCCATTGTGCTGGCAATAATGGCATGGGCATAGCGATTGTTTAATAACTTGATTTGGCTGTTATTTAAACGGTGTAAAAGATTGTTTTGTAGCCACACTTTTATCACAAAATTACCTGAAGCAATTACGCTTGTAATGGTTTTTTAAACAGATAACTGTGTTGTCAAAGCGAGTTATCTGGTGTTAACAGAAAGGTGAAATTAGCTATTTTTCTACATTATTCACGGTTGCTTTCCCGCGAATAAAGTTTAAATCTTATTTTTGTTAATTCAGATAAGTAACAAAAAGAACACAAAGTAATAATGAAAATAGTTTTTTTGTGAAATATTCATCTGATTTTTTTTTGAAGCAAATCACAGACAGAAATCTATCATATAAGTTAGGTGTATTTCTATACATAAGTTTACAGAATTAAAACTAGTCTGGTGGGTAGTGAAATATATGAGGAAGGATTTCGAAAGGAAGTCGTTGAATCAAAATAACCGCTCATTAAATGAACGGTTATTTCTAGCGTTAAACAAGTAAAATACAGAACACCTAAACTTCACTCTCCCAGGCGTGGGGGGCGAATAAATAACCTTTATTACGCACTGTTTTGATACGAAACGGTTCAGTAGCACTGTCGTAGAGTTTTTTTCTAAGGCGTGAAATAGCGACATCAACGCTACGATCCAGACCGTCGTAAGTCACCCCACGCAAGTTTTTAAGCAACGCATCGCGATCCATAATTTGCCCTGCGTGAGTCGCCAGTTCCCAAAGCAGATCGAAATCAGCAGTAGAAAGCGTGATGTTCTCTGAACCAAGCGTAACTTGACGATTGACCGGGTCAATACACAATGCGCCAAAGCGCATAGCTTTGTGTGGTTTAAGCGCTGTAGGGCTACTTTCAACGGTATGTTGTGCAGAAACACGTTGGCGTAGGTGCAAGCGTAAGCGTGCAAGAAGAACGGCTGGAGGCGTGGTTTTGAGGATATAGTCGTTAGCGCCCATCTCCAGCGACAATATGTGGTTCATATCGCTGTCCAGAGAAGTCAGTAGCACAATCGGGCCATCCCATTGAGGACGCAGGTCACGGCACAATGTCATACCATCTTTGCCGGGGAGCATGACATCCAGCAACACAAGGTCAGGGCGCTGCTGCTGGATTGTTGCCTCAGCGCAATCACCGCGGCTTTCAACAATAACGTCAATGTCATGTTTGCCGAGATAAGCGGCAATTAACGCTCCTACTTCAGGATCGTCTTCTACGTATACGATTTTGTTCATAGCCCGATACATTGGATCAAAAAGAAAACATACACTGCAAAAGGTTTTAATGCCATAAATCGAGGGTAAACAAAATTATCGAAGCGGGCGGCCGCCATCAACACAGTGGGTGCGGCCTGTGACGTAACTGCTGTTCAACAGATAATTTACTAATCCAACTATTTCTTGTTCACCAGGCGCTATTTTCATCAAAGATTTATTCAATGCAGCTTTTCGGTACTCGATATCGTCATGCTCATTGAACATGATCATTGCAGGCGCAATGGCATTCACTTTGACTTCAGGTGCCAGTTTGCGGGCAAATGAGCGAGTCATATTATCAAGCGCAGCTTTACTGGCGGCATAGGCAATGTGCTTATCGCTTCCACGTTCTACAACGTAATCTGTGAAATGAATGATATCGGCACTGGAATGCCCACCTCCACGCAATAGTGGCTCAAGAAGATGATTGAGAAGATAGGGGGTGTTAACGTGAATTTGTAGCATTTCAGCCAGCGTCTGCGCGTGTGACGAGTGAGAGGACTCTGGAAGCCAGGCACTGGCATTGTGCAGAATGGCTCGCAGGCCGTCGCAACGCTGTGTGACGTTCAGGGCAAATTGCTCAATACCCTGATTAGTTGAGAAATCTGCGAACAGGCAAGTTGCCCCTGCCTGTTCTAGCTCATCTACCGCCGGATAACGCGTACGGTAGCTGATAATGACGGGTTGCTTTTGAGCCAGGAAGTGTCGCGCCAGTGCCAGGCCAATTCGTTTACCAGCACCAGTAATCAAAATAGGGCTGGCGGATGATGTTATCTCCATCGACGACTCCTTACTGTTGTTATCTGGTGATTTACTTCACCAGTACCCATGTTGCAGGAAACGCAGCCACCAGCATCAGGAAAATGACAGATCTTTCCTTGAAGTTAAGTTTGATGTCATGCGTATGCGTGCTGCGCGTATACATAAAGACTAATAATCCCGGCGCATACAATACCACCGAAAGCAGTAAATGCATGGGGCCTGATGCATACAACAGCCATAAGCCATAAATGCATGCCCCAAAGCCAATTGCTTTATGCAGAGGGCGTGTCGACACTTTTAGCAAAAAGGCACCGACCAGGAAGTAGGGAACCAGAATCATCTCTGAAGCGATTGTCAGCAGCGTATTGTAATCTGAGCCCGTCAACCAAATCAAAACCAGGCAAATCTGGACACTAATATTGGTAAGCCACAGCGAAGCAGACGGTGCATTATTCTTGTTCTGACGAGCAAAAATCTTCGGGAAGGCCTTATGTGTGGCTGCAAGATATGGCACTTCTGCGGCCATGATAGTCCAGCTCAGATAGGCACCACATACTGAAACAATGAGTCCAGCAGCGATAATGACTTCACCCCAAGGGCCCATCATTTCGACCATTAATCCGGCCATCGAAGGATTGCGCATTCCGGCGAGTTCCGGACGGGCAATGACCCCCAACGAAAGCAATGTGACGAGCAGATACACGCCTAATGCCGCAGTCACAGCAAGAAGTGTTGCTCGCCCGACATCATTTTTATTACGCGCACGAGCAGAAACAACCACCGCCCCCTCAACACCAATAAATACCCAAAGGGTAATCAACATGGTGTTCTTGACCTGTTCCCAAACGGGAACACCCAGCGCAATCCCGCTAAAATCAAGGGTGAAGGTACGAAGTTTAAAGGCCAAAGCGGCGAGAACGATAAACAGACCTAAAGGCAATAACTTCGCAAGTGTGGCAACCAGATTGATACTGGCCGCAGTTTGCACGCCGCGAAGTACCAGGAAGTGAACCATCCACAGTAGCACCGATGCCCCAATAATCGACTGCCAGGTATTCCCATCACCAAACAGGCGTAGTTCCGGCGTATCGGTGAAGAAACTCAGTGCGGAGAAAACAATAACCAGGTAGGAGACATTGGCGATCACTGCACAAAGCCAGTAGCCCCACGCGGAGAAGAATCCGATCAGTTCGCCAAAACCTTCGCGTGCATAAGTAAAAATTCCGCCGTCCAGATCTGGCCGCAGGCGGGTTAGCACCAACATTGCCAGCGCCAGCAACAAAATACCTGCACCCGTAATGGCCCAGCCAATCAGTAATGCTGAGGGACTGGCCACACTCGCCATGTTTTGCGGCAGGCTAAATACACCAGCACCGAGCATCGAACTCAATACCAATGCAGTTAATGCGGCGAGGCCAAGTTTCTTTTCCATAGCAGTCCCGTGATATTCAAATAAGACCCAGAATAATTATCATGTTTTTATGCATAAAAATGGTGGGTAACACTAAGGCGCGGAATTTTACGGAGTGTAGACGCTGCTTGCAATGACATGAGCCATAAAATGCCAGGGAAATAAAAAAAGGGCGGCATAGCCACCCTTTTTGCTACAAAAGCTGCGCTTATTTATACAAATCAGCGCTAATTGTCATGTTACCGCCACGTTCATCCCATTGACGAGTGATGTGGTAGAACTTCGCACCTTTCTTGGCCGCACGTTTTGCAACCTGGTAAGAAATTTCAGTACCGCTGCCATAGTGGCCAGTGAATTTCACGCTATCAAATGGAACCATTTGAGCGGCAGTCACTTTATTCAATTCCTGAATTTTAGTGCCGTCTGGCAGCGTTACAGTGTAACGACCACCTTTGCTTGTTTGTGTTTCAAAGAAGCGGCCAACATCAGAGCTTGGCATGCTGGAGCTTGCTACACCTGGAATCTCAACTTTGGCGGCTGCGGCGCCACCGGCTGCCAGCGCTGCTTTACCTGCTTCTGAATCAGCAGGAATCGCGTCAGCGCTTTGCAGAACACGTTTTTTCGCATCTTTTTTATAGATGAAAGCTGTAATACGCTGGTTACCACCTGAGTTTGCATCAACCTGGCGCACGATAAAGAAGGAGTCCGCACCTTTTTCTTTAGCTGCACGGGTAATCACATCGTTAACTTCTGGTTGGCTGCGGTAGAAGCCCTGGACTGTCACAGTATCGAATGGCTCAAGCGCATATGCCTGGTCTTTCGGTAACTCCGTCACACCATTAATAACGCGATTGGACGTATTTTCGGCTTTAGGGGCATCAGCATGATACACATCAGCGACTACGCGCCAGTTACCGCTGTTGCTGGCATCGTTAGTGCTCTGAACATAGAAAGATGCAGCGCCGATCTTATCTGCACGACGGGAAACAGCATCGACAGCGTCACTAATCGCATTAAAACGACCGGTGATAGTAATGCGATCAAATGGTTTAAGAGCCGCAGCTTGATCCGGTGTCAGTTCTGTTGCTGCCTGAGCAGACAGCGCCGTTAAGGAAATCAGTGCTGATGCCAGAAGGGTGTTCTTGAGCTTCATAAAAATAGTCCTTCGCCTTGCGCAAAATGAATACAAATACCGCATTCTCTGAGGGTTACCTGTTAGCCGCAGATTATTGCATTGAAATAGTGGCTAATCTACAACTGATCGATTTAGCTTGTGATGACAGGTTAACTAATTGATATTAATGAATATTAATAGTGTAATAACTGTCATGTACTTTAGCTGTTTTTCGGTTCAAAAGGCTGACTTGATCCGAGTCCAATCCGGAAATTCATGCAGAGTAGACCGTATATACCATTTGCGCATTCTCATGTCCCAACTGTCAGGCAATAAAAGCAGGATTTGCACCAGCTGAAAGCGCCCTGTAAGGGTGTTTATGACGCGTTTGGTTAGTACGGTGGTTATCTCAAGAAAGACGAGAGCAAAGAGCAGAAGAATTTGCGAGTTAGTCTAGCTCAACGATTTTTACTGCGTCGCTCTGGAAAACATATCGACAAAGAATCTTGTAACTGTCCCGGTCAAAATGTGAGGGAGGAGTAACCATTGCTTTACCTGACTCCAGAGTGTTTACCGTTCCCAAATACAGCCAGTTATTCAATATATGGTACTCAGTTTGATCTCCTGATTTCTCTTTTAACGCAATGCGTCCAGGGTATGGCCAACTCCGGACTCTTATCGATTCAAGAGAACTTCTAAGCCGTTCCTGGTGACGCTCAATAGTCTCTTTCCCGCAACACGCACCCGCACATTTGTTCAATGAGAAACGGAAGCACGGCCTGCCAGCAGTCAACTTTTCAAGGCCTAATACCCCACAACAAAGTTGTTCCTTGTCTGCCAACTCTCTTAACTGGTCTATAGCTGCATGCCTGGTTTTAAACAGCCCAAATAAGCCCTTAACATTTGTGAAGTCGGTTTCGCTGCTGAATACAAATTGTGTTGTTTGATCAGTAATACGAAGAGAACAAAGCTTTCTCGTCACCCGTAACCTTTTGTTGAAGAGTGGGCTGTGATTCTTTATGAGCTGGGACTCAAGTAACAGGGCGCCAATTTCACCAATGGTTTGGTGAAATTCAATACGAGTGGTCATGTGCAGTAATTTCGCTTCAGATTGCGTTCTGAAATGCGACTGAACACGACTACGAATGTTGATGCTTTTCCCGATGTAGAGAGGAAAGCTTTGATCCGAACCGTAGAAAATATATACACCAGGACTTGATGGAAGAGTTTTAAGTGTATGACGGAGATGCTCTGGATATTGATACTGTAGGGTCATGCTTTTATTGGCTAATTTATTTGAAAGTGGATTTGCTCAAAGGCGGCTGTTTGAGACGTCTGTAGATTGCGCGTGTTTTAATCAGTTCATCGTAATGTTCTCTCGTCATCCATGCAACTTTATGGTGTGTGTTAATTGCTCACAGAATGTGTGTTTCATGGTTTTTATCACGTACCAGGGCTTCAGAAAAAGGTCTTAGAATTCGGTGTTCTATGACGAATGGGGCATGAAAAGTGGAAAAAATTGTGTAAGTTGGCAGGCTTAAGGTTGAAGGTTGCAACCTCTAACTACCTGCGGCATCTTGCACTCTGCAGTTATTGATTCCAGCTATTTTTCATAACGAAAATTTATAGCTTCATAAAAGAGTGCTTTGACCAGTAAAAGTGGTAAAGCTTACAACTTAATTGGTTAATTTAATGTTAAATGTGCAATTTGCAGCGGCGCAGAATCGTGAATTGCCGCGCTGATGAAGCGTATTATCAGGTGTTGTAGATGAAAATTAGTCGAAAAGAGCTGTCTTAAGGCCCTGGAGCTAAATTTTTACGATAATGATACAAATACTGAGATCCTGATCTAGATCACGGGCGTTATTTTCAGTAGGTTATAAATAGTTTGTTACAGATGCATTTTTAATTGAACTGGTAACGGAACTGACGATTGCCAAGGCAATGTCTGACAAACCATCAACAAAAAATCAGATGGAAGGGAATACTATGCGTATTGGGGTACCAAAAGAGCGGTGGGCGGGCGAATCCCGCGTGGCAGCCACGCCAAAAACAGTGGAGCAATTGCTGAAACTGGGCTTCACCGTCACTGTCGAAAGCGGAGCGGGTAAACTGGCGAGCTTTGATGACGAAGCATTTGTACAAGTTGGCGCGACCATTTCAGATACCGCTGACGTCTGGCAATCTGACATCGTTCTGAAAGTGAATGCACCGCAAGATAGCGAAATTGAGCTATTGCGTGAAGGTTCCACGCTGGTGAGCTTCATCTGGCCTGCTCAGAATCCTGAGTTGCTCGAAAAGCTTGCCGCTAAAAATGTCACCGTAATGGCGATGGATTCCGTGCCACGTATTTCACGTGCGCAGTCGCTCGATGCCCTAAGTTCAATGGCTAACATTGCGGGTTATCGCGCAATTGTTGAAGCCGCTCATGAATTTGGCCGCTTCTTTACCGGGCAGATTACCGCTGCGGGCAAAGTGCCACCAGCTAAAGTGATGGTCATCGGTGCTGGTGTTGCGGGCCTTGCGGCGATTGGTGCAGCCAACAGCCTTGGTGCTATTGTGCGCGCCTTTGACACCCGTCCAGAAGTGAAAGAACAAGTGCAAAGTATGGGCGCTGAGTTCCTTGAACTGGACTTTAAAGAAGAAGCAGGCAGCGGCGATGGCTATGCCAAAGTGATGTCTGAGGCCTTCATTAAAGCCGAAATGGAGCTGTTTGCAGCCCAGGCGAAAGAAGTCGACATCATTGTTACTACGGCGTTGATCCCAGGCAAACCAGCTCCAAAACTTATCACCCGTGAAATGGTTGATTCCATGCAAGCAGGCAGCGTGATTGTCGATCTTGCAGCGCAGAACGGCGGTAACTGTGAATATACGGTTGCAGATCAGGTGACTGTAACGCCAAACGGCGTGAAAGTTATTGGTTACACCGATTTACCAGGACGCCTACCAACGCAATCCTCCCAACTTTACGGTACCAACCTGGTTAATTTGCTGAAACTGCTCTGCAAAGAGAAAGATGGCAATACCGTGATTGATTTTGAAGATGTTGTTATTCGTGGTGTGACGGTTATTCGTGATGGTGAAGTCACCTGGCCGGCACCGCCAATTCAGGTTTCTGCGCAGCCTCAAGCTGCGGCGAAGAAAGCTGCTGTTCCTGTCGAAGATAAAAAACCGGCTTCACCATGGCGCAAATATGCGTTTATGGCGTTGGCGATCATTCTGTTTGGCTGGCTTGCAGACGTTGCGCCTAAAGAGTTCCTCGGCCACTTCACAGTGTTTGCGCTGTCGTGTGTCGTCGGTTACTACGTCGTCTGGAATGTTTCTCATGCACTTCATACCCCGCTGATGTCGGTCACTAACGCCATTTCAGGGATTATCGTGGTGGGTGCATTGCTGCAAATTGGTCATGGCGGTTGGGTTAGCTTCCTGAGCTTTGTTGCCGTACTGATTGCCAGTATCAATATTTTTGGTGGTTTCACCGTCACTCAGCGCATGCTGAAAATGTTCCGGAAGAACTAAGGGGTAACACATGTCTGGTGGATTAGTTACAGCAGCATACATTGTTGCCGCTATTCTGTTTATTTTCAGCCTGGCGGGGCTGTCAAAACACGAAACATCTAAGCAAGGCAACTTGTTCGGAATGGCCGGTATGGGTATCGCATTGGTTGCGACCATCTTCGGGCCAGAGACTGGCAATGTGGTCTGGATTATCGTTGCCATGGTGATTGGTGGTGCCATCGGTATCCATCTTGCTAAGAAAGTCGAAATGACCGAGATGCCGGAGTTGGTTGCAATTTTGCACAGCTTCGTAGGTCTTGCTGCGGTTCTGGTTGGCTTTAACAGCTATCTGGACCATGCTCCTGGCCTTGAGCCGATTATGGAAAACATCCACCTAACGGAAGTCTTCCTCGGTATCTTTATTGGTGCGGTGACCTTCACGGGTTCCATCGTGGCGTTTGGTAAACTGCGCGGCAAGATTTCCTCTAAACCGTTAATGTTGCCACATCGTCATAAACTGAACCTCGCGGCGCTGGTTGTTTCCTTCGCTATGCTAATCATCTTCGTGCGTACTGAAAGCGTTGGCTTGCAAGTATTAGCGTTGCTGGTGATGACTATCATCGCACTGATTGTTGGCTGGCACCTGGTTGCATCAATTGGTGGCGCAGATATGCCAGTTGTGGTCTCAATGCTGAACTCCTACTCCGGTTGGGCAGCAGCGGCAGCGGGCTTTATGCTCAGCAATGACTTGCTGATTGTTACCGGTGCATTGGTTGGTTCGTCCGGTGCGATTCTGTCTTACATCATGTGTAAGGCAATGAACCGTTCCTTCATCAGCGTCATTGCCGGTGGTTTTGGTACTGACGGTTCTTCTACTGGTGAAGATGACGAAGTCGGTGAGCATCGTGAAATCACAGCTGAAGACACAGCGGACATGCTGAAAAACTCAACGTCTGTGATCATCACTCCAGGGTACGGCATGGCTGTTGCGCAGGCGCAATATCCGGTGGCAGAGATTACTGAGAAGCTGCGCGCACGTGGCATCAAAGTTCGCTTTGGTATTCACCCGGTTGCCGGGCGTTTGCCAGGCCACATGAACGTTCTGTTGGCGGAAGCGCGTGTTCCGTACGATGTGGTTCTGGAAATGGATGAAATCAACGATGATTTCACCGATACCGACACCGTTCTGGTTATTGGTGCGAATGACACCGTTAACCCGGCAGCACTTGAAGATCCTCGCAGCCCAATCGCGGGTATGCCAGTGCTGGAAGTGTGGAAGGCGCAAAACGTAATCGTGTTCAAGCGTTCGATGAACACAGGTTACGCAGGTGTGCAGAACCCGCTGTTCTTTAAAGAGAACACTCAAATGCTGTTTGGCGATGCCAAAGCCAGCGTCGAAGCGATTCTTAAAGCACTCTAGTTTTATCGGTAGTTTGCAAAAACCGCCTTTCGGGGCGGTTTTTCTTTTCCGAAATTTTTTTCCGAAATAGCACCAATAAAAAATCCGTCGCAATGGACGGATTTTTTATTATTCAAACGACGTACTAATCGTCTTCTTCGTCATCCATTTCTACCGGTGTTTGGTAATCATCAGGTTTGATGACCAGCAAATCGCAACGCAAATGGTCGATAACTTGTTCGGCAGTATTGCCAAGAAATGCAGCAGAAAGGCCGGTGCGACCTACAGTGCCGAGCACCACGATACCCGCTTGCAAATGTTCCGCGAGATCAGGAATAACCTCTTCAGGTAATCCTTTCTCGACGTGAGTCATTTTCTCATCGATTCCAAATTTTTGGCGTAACGCTTTCATCGCAACTAAATGCTGGCCGCGAATAGCATCGTTATAAACGCTTGGATCAAAATCAGGGAGTTCGATGGCAATGTTAATTGGAGTAATTGGGTAGGCACCTACGAGGTGAACTTCAGTGTGGTTAACATCCTCGGCTAAGCGAATGGTCTCTTTAACCAGCTTTTCATTGAGCGCGTTGTGGTATTGCTCTTCACTTGCAAGGTTGACCGCAACGACCGCTCGGCCGCCTTCAGGCCACTGTTTTTCATTAACCATCCATACCGGGCTTGGGCACTTACGCAGCAGATGCCAGTCGGTTGGTGTGAAAATTACCGCTTCCAGTTTATCGTGCTGATGCGTCATTTTGAGCACCAGGTCATGACCACCGCTGATCACTTCCTGAATAATTGCCTCGAAGGGACGATTATGCCAAACCACTTTAATCTCAATCGGTACACCCGAATCGATGTAGTACTGGGCTTGTTCTTTTATCCAGGCTGCACGTTGGCTAATAACGCCTTTGCGCATAGCTGTGCGTTCATCTGGTGACAGAAGGGTGGTCATTTCGTAGGAAAAATCATAGATAGGCAGAAATGCTTTGATCCTGCCACCAATCCGTTGATGCAAATAAACAGCACGCCGCAGGGCGGGTTGATCGTCCTGATTAGGATCTATAGCGACTAGCATGTTTTGATACTTTGCCATACAGGTCTCCTTACAACTGCTTAACCACAGTCTGTAAATTAAGATTAACCCATATGTGATGAATGAAACAGGTGATAAGTCTCTGTGGGATCAATAAATGAGGAAAATTTAATGATCCCACATAGGAAAGCAGATACTAGGCGACGTTACGCGATTGACCAGCGAGTTGTGCAAGAAGATCGATATTTTCGATAGTAATGTACTTTCCTTTCACCGCCAGCATGCCACTTTTCTGGAAACGGCCTAACAGGCGACTAATGGTTTCCACCGTCAGCCCAAGATAGTTACCGATATCGCCACGAGTCATGGTCAGACGGAATTCCCGAGGGGAGAAGCCGCGCTGGGCAAAGCGACGTGAAAGATTGTAGATAAATGCGGCCAGACGCTCTTCTGCATTCTTTTTGGAAAGCAACAGGATCATATCCTGGTCGCCCTTAATTTCGCCGCTCATCAAACGCATCATCTGCTGGCGCAGATTCGGCATTTTACCCGACAAATCATCAAGGGTTTCGAATGGGATTTCGCAAACCATTGAGGTTTCAAGTGCTTGCGCAAAGCTTGGGTGCATACCCGTGCCAATAGCGTCAAAGCCCACAAGATCGCCTGCTAAATGGAAGCCGGTAATTTGCTCATCACCTTGTTCAGTAATGGTGTAGCTCTTGATGGTCCCTGAACGAATTGCGTACAGCGACTTCAGCTCATCACCAGCCTTAAACAGGGTCTGTCCCTTCTGAATAGGCTTCTTACGCTCGATGATATTATCAAGCTGATCAAGCTCATGTTCATTGAGCGTGAAGGGGATGCATAATTGGCTGATGCTGCAATCCTGGCAATGGATAGCACAACCGCCAGACTGAATGCGTCGAATAATTCGCTTTTCAGGGATCATAGATATGCTCGGGCCGTTATTGATATTGGTCAATTTTAACATCTTTTTCTTGAGCACGTAAGTATGATGAAAGCGCATTCAGAATATATCAGCTAATAACCTTGTGGTTATAGAGCTATCCTATTGAAATTAATAGAACTGTATATTAATCCACATTATTATTGTGTGAATAAAGAACATTCTTCCGCACTTAGGGTGCTACAACAACAAATATCCTTCATGCCGCAGCAACCACTCTTTCCTACTGACGCCTCCCGCATAGCCCGTCATCGTGCCATTACGGCCAATCACGCGATGGCATGGCACCACCACGCTTACCGGGTTTGAACCATTTGCAGCCCCCACTGCGCGCGCCGCTCCCGGTCTGCCAAGTTGGTCTGCTAACTGCCCGTAATGCATGATTTGCCCGCAAGGAATGGTGCGTAATGTTTGCCAGACTTCACGCTGAAATTCGGTTCCCGCAGTTGCGGTTGGCAGCGTTTCTATTACTGCCAAATCGCCGTCGAAATAGTCGCGCAGTTTATCGCTCAGTCCATTTGGATTTTTGCACGCCACGCGCTGATAGCCGCTGACACCATAATGAAGACCGAGCAGTTGCACCATTCTATTGCTATGTTCTTCCCACTCAACCGCGCGTAAGTGATAAAGCTCGTCGCAAATTATCCATAATGGCCCAAGAGGCGTATCAATCTTGTCTTCTAACAGTGTCAGCATGATGCGCTCCAGTTAATTGAGATGCGGGTAAATTCCCGGCCCAATAGGCAAGCCGACAAGATACCACGCAACCAGTAACAGCAACCAGACTACCAAAAAGATCAGCGGGTAAGGCAATATCAAAGAGTAATAGGTGCCTAATTTGGCATCCGGTTTATAGCGCTGTAAAAATCCGAGGAATAGCGGGATAAACGGTGAAACGGGGGCCAGTGGAATGACCGATGAATCCGCCACGCGGAACAGAATTTGTGCGAAAGCAGGGTGGAAACCCAGCATCATAAACATCGGTACAAATATCGGCGCCAGAATCGACCAGATGGCCGAGCCGCTGGCGATAAACATGCACAGG
This sequence comes from Buttiauxella sp. BIGb0552, assembly GCF_004366275.1. NCBI lineage: Bacteria > Pseudomonadati > Pseudomonadota > Gammaproteobacteria > Enterobacterales > Enterobacteriaceae > Buttiauxella > Buttiauxella sp. BIGb0552. Next base: position 716,001 of record NZ_SODY01000001.1, on the reverse strand, counting down.
AACGAAGACAGCAGAGCAAGGCCGAGGAACGCCGGGATCCCATTCAGCCCTGATCCTTCCAGCATATCGGTCAGGCCGACTGCCATGAATTTGCCCATGTTGCTCCAGTTGAACATCGCCACGAACTGCGCCAACGGGAACACCATCACGATAAAACCGGCCATCTCTTTCATCGGTTCAATCATTAACTGCGGTAAATCAGCCTGGCGGCGAATCTTTTTCGTCGCAATGCCGTAGGCCAGCGAAACAACAAAGAAGAACATGATGATCAGCGGCACGATCCCACTGATAAACGGTGAAGGAATAATGGTGTGTTTAACCGGGTCGCGCAGCAGGCCATTTTCTGGCACCAGCAGCACGGCAACCACGGCGATAAACAACAGCGCCACAATACCCGTTACGCGCAAGCCAAAGCGCTGTTCATCATCGAGCTGCTGAAGTTTCTCTTTATTCTCTCCTTTCCAGGTTCCCAGGCGCGGCTCGACGATTTTATCGGTAATCAGCCCACCGACAATCGACAGCACGAACACGGACGTTGCCATAAAGTACCAGTTATCAATCACGCTTACGTGCATCAGCGGATCGATAGTGTGGGCGGCTTCGGTGCTGATCCCTGAAAGCAGCACATCGGTGGTCACAATTAATAAATTAGCCGTAAACCCACAACCGACACCGGCGATGGCCGCCAGCAAACCAGCGATTGGGTGGCGACCCACGGCAAGAAAGATCAGCGCCCCCATCGGTGGCATAATAACCAACGCCGCATCGGACGAAATATGGCTAAAGAAGGCGATAAATAACACCATATAACTGGCATAACGCGCGCTCACGTGTGACGCCATCTTTACCATCAAACTTGGCAACAGGCCGACGCGCTCGGCAAGACCCGCGCCCAGCACCAGTGCCAGAATTGCCCCTAACGGCGCAAAGCCGCTGAAGTTTTTAATCACATTAGGCAAAAACCAATGTACGCCTTCGGCGCTCAGCAGGTTATTAACCTGCACCAGGCTCCCATCCGCCGGGTTACGAACGCTGACATTCAACGCAGAAAGTACCGCAGTACTCACTGATAAAATGACAATCAAATAGACGAACAGCAAAAAAGGATGGGGCACTTTATTGCCAATTTTTTCGACAAGGCCGTACAACTTGCCAGAGCCGGAAGGAGTGGGTAATGAAGAAAGACTCATAGACGGGCCTCTATCAATTGCGATGTTATGTTGTGTAGTAAGGCGGAGGACGCAGCGCCAATCCGCCTTACAAAAACCATTAATGTATGGTTATTAATTATTGTAAAGGTGACGGTGTAACGTTTTTCGGGATCGGACACTGGTATGGGCGTTCAGCAAGTTGTGCGTGCAACTCGCTTTGGCAGGCTTCCAGTGTCTGAGGTTGTGTAAACAGTTGCAGTGCCGTCGCCGCCATCACTTTGCCCGCATGTAGCATTCCTTTATGCGCGATAGACGTGCGACCCTGGCTCACCAGTTGCCAGGTATGGAGTGGAGTCCCAACCGTAAAGCATGGGCTAAAGCATTGTGCCACCGGGACTTTCCAGCTGACATCGCCAACATCGGTGGAACCCGGCAGGATCTTGTCGTTTGCAGCATAAGGCGCAATTTCATCTATCAGCAACGTTTCACGATGGCGACGAGCAAACTCTTTACCCTCTTCATTGGAGGTGTTAGCGATATTATTTAAGCTATTTTGCAGGTCGTTTTCGGTAAGCGTCGCACGAATTTTTTTCGCAAATGCCAGCTCTTCGTCATTCCATTCAGGCAAGCCAAGCGCCTGTAAAGCCTGATACATCACGGCTTCCAGGTTGCGGTTAGGCAGATAATTGGAGCAGGCTTTATCAAAACGCACATTCACAGTGGTTTCAGTCATCAGCGCAGCCCCTTCGGCAACTTTATTGATGCGCTCATAAATATGCTGTGCCTGCGCCATTTCCGGTGCGCGAATCAAATACAGCACTTCCGCTTGCGCCTGCACCACGTTTGGCGAAATGCCACCGGCATTGGTTATCGCGTAATGCACACGCGCTTTTTCAATAATGTGCTCGTTGAGGAAGTTAGTGCCAGTCGTCATCAGTGTGACGGCATCCAGTGCGCTACGCCCCAAATGCGGTGAATTTGCCGCGTGTGCTGCGATGCCATTGAAGCGATAAGCAACCTGAATATTGGCCAGCGAACTGGTGCTAAACATTCCGGCGTAAGCTTCCGGGTGCCAGGTAACGGCGGCATCGACATCATCAAAAAGTCCTTCGCGCACCATAAATGTTTTACCGGAGCCACCTTCTTCGCCAGGGCAGCCATAAAAACGCACGGTTCCTTTAGCGCCAGATTGCTCAAGCCAGTTCTTCACCGCCACGGCACCGGCAAAAGCAGCCGTGCCAAGCAAATTGTGGCCGCAGCCGTGACCGTTTGCATCTTCAACCAGGGGATTAGGCGAATCTTCACCGGAGCATTGGCTTAAACCGGCCAGCGCGTCGTATTCCCCCAGCAGGGCGATGACCGGTAGACCTGAGCCGAAACTCGCTACAAACGCTGTTTTGATATTCCCGGCATTGCGCTCAACGCTAAAACCCTCTGCCTCTAAAGCACAAGCCAGGCGTTCAGCAGACCAGTGTTCTTCAAAACGAGTTTCCGGGTGATCCCAGATATCATCGGCAATGGCGGTGAGCTCGCCACGTTTGGCTTCAATAGCATCATCAACAAACTGATAAATCGAACTCATTACACACCTCGCTGCCAGGGGAAATTAAGGGCGAGGCGGGCCATGGTATTCACGGCAACTTCCATCACCTTCTCATCGAAATCAAACTTCTCGTTATGATGCCCGGCACTCAATTGCGTACCGAAAACCATGTACGACGCTTTACCGCCTTGCTCCTGAACACGCGCCATCATGAGAGTGGCATCTTCGGAACCAGCAGCGCCTTTCACAGTATCGACAACTTGCGTTACACCATTCACGTCGAGCGCCTGCTGGTGGATAAATGCCACCCATTCTGGTGACGGCACGCTGTTGGTTGCCGCCCCCATCAAACGGACTTCGGCTTCGATGCCGTACATCGTCGCGACACCACGAATGATCTCTTGCGCACGTTCAAACACGTAGTCGTTGATAACGTTACTTTCTCCACGCGTTTCCACTTTCAACAGCGCGTTCGCGGGCACCACGTTACGGCCACTTCCCGCCTGTAAAACGCCAACGTTAACGCGTGATGCTCCAGCGCTATGAGGAGCAATACTGTGCAGAGCCAACGCAGTTTGAGCCGCAGCGAGCAGAGCGTTGCGGCCTTCTTCCGGCTTGCCGCCTGCATGCGCAGCAACGCCAGTGAATTGCACATCAAACTTAGTGGTCGCCATAAAGTTATCGCTTCCACACACCACCGTGCCGCCTGGGATACCGGTGCCGATATGAATCGCAGTAAAGTAATCGATATTATCCAGTGCACCTGCGGCAACCATGGCGCGCGCACCGCGTGTGCCTTCTTCTGCAGGCTGGAAAATGAGTTTGATGGTGCCATTAAGCTGGTGGGAAAACTGTTGCAGAACAGTGGCGAGGCCAAGTCCAATTGCCGTATGCCCATCGTGGCCGCAGGCATGCATCATTCCGTCATTACAGGATGCAAAACCTTCCGCAAATGGGCGATGCGAAGGCTGTTGCATCTCGCCCAGGTCCAGAGCGTCCATATCAACGCGGAAAGCGATAGTTGGACCGGGACGGCCTGTGTCCAGCGTGGCAACAATCCCGGTGAAACCGCCAGAAAAATGCCCTAGCCACTGCGGCAATGCACCTTGCGCTTGAGCTCGTTGTTCTTCACGTGCCAGTACTTCAGCCGATGGCAGCCCCATCCGTGCCGCGTCATCTACCACATCACGGCCTAAAGCCAGCTGATAACCTAATTGATGAAGTACTTCGGCAACGTGAGTGGCAGTACGAAATTCCAGCCAGCCAGACTCGGCAAAATGGTGAAAATCGCGCCGCCAGTGCTGCATGCGTGGAGCCAGTTCATGTACTGCCAGTTCTAGTTGCTTCATATCCCATCCCGTAATAAGCATCTTCTGTGATCAAGTTCACGCTGTGATAGTTTTTACTTATCACCCAGCGATTTTTGGAAGTTTTCGCCGTACCTGGATTACCCTGGCATAAGAGATTGAATTACAGTAGATGACAAAATCTTTCAGCTGATAGCTATTGGTTATCAGGAGGCCATGTGACCTTCCAGGTTAAGCTCCATCAGATCCGTGCATTTGTGGCTGTGACGCAGAATGGCAGTATTCGCGGAGCCAGTCGGGCGTTAAATCTTTCGCAACCCGCGCTCACAAAATCGATTAAAGAGTTAGAAGAGGGAATGTCGGCGCGCTTGTTTATCCGACGTAGCCAGGGCGTTGCTTTAACGGAGTGTGGTGAAAGTTTTTACCAGCATGCGCGTTTGATTCTGGAAGAACTGAGGGCTGCCCAGGAAGATATCTTGCAACGCCAGGGGCAACTGGCGGGGCAAATTAATATTGGTCTTGGAGCCAGTGTTTCCCGCACCTTAATGCCGCCGGTTATCACCGCGTTTCATCAAAAACATCCGCAAGTTAAAGTCCGTATTATGGAAGGACAGCTGGTTTCGATGATTAACTCGCTGCGTCAGGGAGAGCTGGATTTCACCATCAATACTTACTATCAGGGGCCTTACGACCAGGAATTTACGTTTGAACGGCTGTTTGAAAAGCCGTTTGCAGTATTTGCCCGAGAGGGCCACCCGGCAACCAATGCCACAACGTTAAAAGAGTTACTGCACTATAACTGGACGTTGCCAACGCCACGCGGCAGCTATTACAAACAACTGGAAGAGTTATTCCAAAAGCGTTCAGAAATTCCCAATATCAGTGTGTTCTGTGAAACCTTTTCAGCCTGTATTAGCCTGGTGGCACAGAGTGATTTTCTGAGTATTTTACCCGCTGAATTAGGGCACGACCCGATGTTAGCCCATAGGTTGAAGCAAATTAACATCACCGAAACGCTGCCCAATGCTACTTACTACCTGATTCAACGGCGAGATGTGACCCAGGCTCCACTCACTACTGCGCTTATCAACCAATTTCGTCGCGAATGCCGTTAATAGGGCATTGAGCCTCGGTTCATCGGCGGCTATAGTGACTTCAGAATTAAGACTGGAGGATTTGCACATGAACCTTGATGAAAAATCGCTGTTTCTTGACGCCATGGATGACGTCAAACCGCTGAAAAACTGTAACAGCAGCCAGTGGTTGAAACCGGTGAAGGAGAAGGTGGCGCAAAAGCTCGATACTGTTCAGTTGGATAACTTTCTGACCACCGACTTTCTGGAAATTATTCCGCTCAACACATTGCTTGAATTTAAGCGTGAAGGGCTGCAAACCGGTGTATTGGATAAGTTGCGACTAGGAAAATACAAGCAGGAAGCAAGTCTTAACCTCATCCGCCAACCCGTCGAACAATGCCGCCAGATGCTTTACGCCTACATGCAGGAAGCCAAAAAAGATGGCCTGCGCAATTTGCTGATCGTTCATGGCAAAGGGCGCGAAGATAAATCACATGCCAATATCGTGCGCAGTTATCTCGCTCGTTGGCTGGCGGAATTTGACGAAGTGCAGGCGTTTTGCAGCGCCATGCCGCATCACGGCGGCAGTGGGGCGTGTTACGTGGCGCTCAAAAAATCCGAGCAGGCGAAAGTCGAGAACTGGGAACGCCACGCAAAACACAGCCGCTAATCTGCCTTTAACAACAATGACAACTCCTCTGCCGCTTCCTGCAACTTAGGCAGCACACGGTTCAGCAATTCCTGGGCGGAAACCTGCCCGGCATGAACGCCAACGTTGAGTGCTGCAACCACCGCTCCTTCAGGATTTACCAGTGGAACGGCAATCGAGCGCAACCCCATCTCCAGTTCCTGGTCGTTAAGCGCGTACCCTTGCTGACGCACGCGTTTTAACTCTTCGCGCAGTTTGCTCACCGAATCCACCGTCTGCGGCGTGTAACGGATCATAGTTATGCGACCCAGGAAATCGTTGAGCTGTTCTTCCGGCAAATAACTCAGCAATACGCGGCCCATGGATGTTGACCACGCTGGCAGGCGGCTGCCGATATCCAAATCAATGGTCATGATGCGTGAGCTGGAAGCGCGGGCGATATACAAAATATCGTCGCCATCCAACGTGGCGATTGAACAGGACTCGTTGAGCATTTCACTCAGATGTTTGAGCACCGGTTGCGTGGATTTCGCCAGTGGTGTCGAGGCCAGATAGGCATGGCCCAGCGATAAAATTCGTGGGCGCAATTGGTAGTATTTACCGTCTTCGGCGTAGACAAAGCCAAGCTTGCCCAGAGTGTACAAACAGCGTCGCACCGCAGCGCGGGGGATCCCGGTCTTCTGGCTAATTTGTGAAATAGACATTTGTCGCCGCTGTGGAGTGAATGCCTGAATCACCTCCAGTCCGCGAGCCAGTGATGCCATAAAATTCGGGTCGCCTTTAAAGGGATCGACTTCACCTGCTACCGGTTCATCACGTTGAATTTCCATTCCGTTCTCCTCAAATTTCGCCATTCATCACACTCTGAAAACAAAGATACATGATGTTCGATAATCGCACCATATTTCGATTATCGCCCTTGACCAGCTTCGTTAACGGGGTCACATTTTGTTCGAACAAAGCAAACTTGTGCGAATGACGCACACCAAGGAGCAGAGTGATGATCAACAAAAGTGTGGCTTCGCTTGAAGAAGCGGTTGCCGGAATTTTCGACGGAGCCACCATCATGATTGGTGGCTTCGGGACCGCAGGACAACCCACCTATCTTATTGATGCCTTGATTGATCAGGGCGCTTGTGACCTGACCATAATCAATAACAACGCAGGGAACGGGGAAGTGGGGTTGGCGGCACTTTTGAAGGCAGGACGAGTGCGCAAAATGATCTGCTCATTCCCACGTCAGGTGGATTCACAAATTTTTGATGACCTGTATCGACGCGGCAAAGTTGAACTGGAACTGGTGCCACAAGGCAATCTGGCGGCACGCATCCAGGCGGCGGGAGCAGGGCTTGGGGCGGTATTTACGCCAACTGGTTTTGGCACACCGCTTGCCGATGGTAAAGAGACGCGTGAAATCGATGGCCGCCAATATGTGCTGGAATACCCGCTAAAAGCCGATTTTGCATTAATCAAAGCGTATGAAGGTGACCGCTGGGGAAACCTGGTGTACCGCAAAGCGGCGCGTAACTTTGGGCCAATTATGGCCACTGCCGCCACCGTGACTATTGCTGAAGTCAGCCGCCTGGTGCAGCTAGGTGACCTTGACCCTGAAAATATCGTGACGCCTGGCATTTTCGTACAACGTCTGGTCGCCACCGAAAAATCACTGGCACAAAGCGCATAAGGAGCCTGCAGGTGAAAAAACTAACCCGTGATGAAATGGCACAACGTGTCGCACGTGATATTCCCGAAGGCGCTTATGTCAACCTCGGCATTGGCTTGCCAACACGCATTGCCAACTACCTTCCGGCGGATAAAGAGATCTTCTTGCACAGTGAGAACGGCTTGCTAGGCATGGGGCCAAAACCGGCCGAGGGCGAAGAAGACCCTGAGCTTATCAATGCCGGAAAAGAGTTTGTCACTTTGTTGACCGGCGGCTGTTTTTTCCACCATGGCGACTCTTTTGCCATGATGCGCGGCGGCCACCTCGATATCTGCGTGCTAGGCGCGTATCAGGTTTCAGCCACAGGCGACCTTGCAAACTGGAGCACCGGTGCGCCGGACTCTATCCCGGCAGTAGGTGGAGCGATGGACTTAGCCATTGGCGCACGCCAGGTCTTTGTGATGATGGATCACCTGACCCGTGATGGCGAATGCAAGCTGGTGGATAGCTGCTCTTATCCACTCACCGGAATCGGCTGTGTCAGCCGTATTTATACCGATCTCGCAGTGATTGATATCACTGAAAAAGGCCCCGTGGTGCGCGAAATCTTCAATGGCCTCTCTTTTGAAGAATTACAACGTATTACCCCGGTCACCCTGGGCTTCGAACAACTGGCAGAAAGCGCGTAAGGAACTATGATGAATCAAGCATTTATCTGTGATGGAGTGCGTACTCCGTTCGGTCGTTTTGGTGGCACACTGTCCAGTGTTCGTAGTGATGATTTAGCTGCATTACCGCTGAAAGCCTTGATCGCGCGCCATCCAAATCTCGACTGGTCGGCGGTTGATGATGTGATTTACGGCTGTGCAAACCAGGCGGGGGAAGATAACCGCAACGTGGCGCGTATGGCTTTGTTGCTGGCGGGGCTACCAGAGACGGTGCCGGGGAGTACCATCAACCGTTTATGTGGTTCAAGCCTTGATGCGCTCGGTGTTGCGGCAAGGGCTATCAAAAGCGGTGAAACGCAGCTGATGATTGCCGGTGGCGTGGAAAGTATGTCGCGCGCACCGTTTGTAATGGGCAAAGCGGAAAGCGCCTTTAGTCGCAATATGAAAATGGAAGACACCACCATTGGCTGGCGTTTTATCAACCCGCTAATGAAAGCGCAGTATGGTGTTGAAGCGATGCCCGAAACGGCAGAAAACGTCGCGACTGACTTTAATATTAACCGTGAGGATCAGGACGCCTTTGCCTTACGCAGCCAGTTACGCACCGCTCGCGCTCAGGAAATGGGTATTTTTGATGATGAGTTAATTCCTGTTTCTATCGCGCAACGCAAAGGTGAAGCGTTGCTGTTTAATCAGGATGAACATCCTCGATCCACCTCGATTGAGGCACTGGCAAAACTCAAAGGTGTTGTACGAGCCGACGGTACCGTCACCGCAGGAAACGCATCAGGTGTTAATGACGGGGCTTGTGCTTTGCTGCTCGCAAGCGAACAGGCGCTTAACACTCATGGTTTGCAGCCACTGGCGCGTGTCGTGGGTGTGGCGACTGCAGGTGTCGCACCACGGATTATGGGTTTTGGCCCGGCTCCGGCAGTGCGCAAAGTGCTGGCGCAAACCGGGTTAACGTTGGCACAAATGGACGTGATTGAATTAAACGAAGCCTTTGCTGCCCAGGCACTGGCGGTGATGCGCGACCTGGGTCTGCCTGATGATGCCGAACATGTAAACCCGAATGGCGGGGCCATTGCGCTTGGGCATCCGCTTGGCGCATCCGGTGGTCGTCTGGCGATGACCGCCGCGTATCAACTCAAGCGTAGCGGCGGACGTTACGCGCTTTGTACCATGTGTATTGGTGTCGGTCAGGGGATTGCACTGATTATTGAACGCGTTTAAGGAGCAGGCATGACACTGTTTACCCCAATGTTGCGTGCATCATCGCTAACTGAAATCTTCAGCGATGAGAAGACGTTACAAGGGATGCTGGATTTTGAAGCGGCACTGGCGCAGGCCTGTGCGCAATGTGGCGTGATCCCTGAGTCGGCGGTTAATGTCATTTCTGGGCAGTGTCAGGCCACAAAACTCAATAGTGAAGCCTTAGCGCAAGCGGCGGCAGGTGCTGGAAACCTTGCGATCCCGCTGGTGAAACAGCTCACTGCCAACGTAAAAAAGCACGATGAACAGGCCGCACGTTACGTTCACTGGGGCGCAACCAGCCAGGATGTGATTGATACCGGTCTGGTGCTGCAACTGCGCGCTGCATTCGATGCTTCTGAGGTACTTATCGGGCAGTTGATCGATGTTTTAGCCGTACAAGTCCAACAACACCAGCATAGCGTGATGCCTGGCCGCACCTGGATGCAGCACGCATTGCCGATTACTTTTGGCCTTAAACTGGCAGGAACGCTAGATGCACTTTTGCGCTGGCAGCAGCGTTTGTCTGAAATAAAACCGCGTGTTTTGGTTCTGCAATTCGGCGGTGCTGCGGGCACGCTGGCATCGCTTAAAGATCAGGGCATGCCTGTGGCGCAAGCGTTAGCAAGCGTCCTGGCGCTTAAACCGTCCGACACACCGTGGCATAGCCAGCGCGACAGATTGCTGGAAGCCTCCAACTGGTTCGCAGGTGTCAGCAGCACACTCGGCAAATTCGCCAATGATTTTTCGTTACTGATGCAAACCGAAGTTGCAGAAGTAGGCGAGCCGATTGCCGAAGGACGCGGTGGTTCATCCACCATGCCCCATAAACGTAATCCGGTGAGCTGTGCCGCTATACTGACTGCCACCATGCGCATTCCAGGAATGATGGCAACGCTGTACGCCAGCCAGAATCAGCAACATGAAAGGGCACTAGGTGGCTGGCAAGCCGAATGGGAAACGCTCCCACAGCTTATTATGCTGACTGGGGGTGTGATGCAAACCTCGCTGGATTTGATGCAGGGAATGCAGGTTAACACCGCGAAAATGCGCACCAATTTGGATATCACTCACGGCCTGATTATGGCGGAATCTGTGACTCTGGCGCTGGCGAAATCAATCGGGAAACAGGCCGCACACCATCTGGTGGAACAACTTTGTCATCGCGCGTTGGACGAAAATCAGCCCCTTGCAACATTGCTCGCACAACACCCTGATGTCAGCGCCCATCTTTCTACGATACAAATCGAACATTTGCTCGACCCGCAGCACGCCATTGGCAGTAATGATCATTTCATCAGCCAGGTTCTGGCGCGGGCGGCACAACAAACCAGGAGGGGAAAATGAGTCTTTATTATCAACTGGAAGGGCCTGCTGGTGCGCCAGTGCTGGTACTATCTAATTCTCTGGGTACCACCTTTGAGATGTGGCAGCCGCAAATGGCGGCGTTGCTTGAGAACTTCCGCGTGCTGCGTTACGACACGCATGGCCACGGACGTACTACCAAAAACGAGAAAACTACACTGCCACAACTGGCGGAAGATGTTATCAGTGTGATGGATGATGTGAGCGTTAAGCAGGCGCATTTCTGCGGAATTTCAATGGGTGGTTTGACTGGCCTGTGGCTGGCGCGTTTTGCGCCGGAGCGGTTTCTTTCGGTAACTGTCGCCAACAGTGCCGCGAAAATCGGTGAGCAAAGTGGCTGGCTGGAACGCGCTCGAACTGTTCGCCACGATGGGATGTCGGCGATTGCCAAAAGTGCGCCGGCACGCTGGTTTACTGATGATTTTGTTCAGCACCACCATGCGCAAGTCGATGCGTTATGCGCAACCCTGGCGCAGACCAATCCAGAAGGTTATGCCGCCTGTTGTGAAGCACTGGCAGCAGCGGATTTGCGAGCAGAAATTGGCAATATCACAATACCGATGCAGTTTATCGCCGGAGTCAACGACCCGGTTTGCACCGTGGCTGACAGTGAGTTTATGCATCAGCAGGTGCATGGTTCGCACCTTGTCACTCTCAAAGCTTCACACCTCTCCAGCATTGAAGACGCGCACGGTTTCAACATCGCATTGCTTAACTTTATTCAACAGGGCGACTGAGATGAAGGATGAAGAACATTATCAACGAGGCATGGAAGTTCGCCGCGCGGTGCTGGGTGAAAGCCACGTCGATCGTACATTGTCGCAGCTTACGCCGCTGAATGAGGAGTTTCAGGACTTCATTACGCGTTATGCCTGGGGCGATATCTGGACACGTCCGGGACTTGAGCGCCACACACGCAGCATGATAACCATCGCGATGTTAATTGCGCTTAACCGTGAGGCCGAGTTGAAAATGCATCTGCGAGCGGCTTTTAACAACGGCGTGACGCGTGATGAGCTCAAAGAACTGATTATGCATTCAGCACTGTACTGCGGTTTACCCGCAGCCAACGCCACTATGCATCTTGCACAACAGGTGTTTGATGAGATGGATGCCGCTGGTTAATTAATGTCGGATGGCGCTAACGCTTATCCGACCTACGAAAACGGTGTTGTAGGGTGGATTAGCGTCATCCACCCTTGTTACTTAACCCGGAATAGATTTCCGAATCGAAGACAGCAGAATTTGCGCGCCCGCTGAAAGCGGTGTATCCACGCGAGTCAAAATACCAATTGGCTCACCAGCACCTTGCGTTGCCACCGGCAACGAGGTCAATGTTCCCTGGCGTAAATCTTCTTTCACCGCGCCAGATGGCACAAACCACACGTAGTTATAATCCACAGTCAACTGGCGAGAGAGAGAGGCGGAAAGCGTTTCGACGCAGCCTGCAGGCATTTTACAACCCTGGCTTGAAAGCAGCGATTCGGCATTCTGGCGTGGAATTGTTCCTTTTGGCGACACCACCACCGGCCACTCCATCACGCGGCTAAGGGTGATGTTTTCATGCAGAAGTGGGTGCCCAGGACGAACCACCAGTTTTAACGATTCAAGAAATAACAGTTCATAGTTCAGCCCGGTCATCAATTCAGGATCGGACATTCGGCCAATACCTAAATCCAGCTCACCCGATTTTAAACCCGACAGCAGCATGGTGTTATTCATGGTGGCGACTTGCAGCGTAACGTCACTTTGCTGCTTGTGAAACTGGCCAATAACTTTTGGTAATATGCCCAGTGCTGCAGTTGGCAAGGCACCAACACGGATAACCGTAGTGTTTTGCCCATCTTTTTGATTAAACGATTGCCCGGCGTGATTGAGCGCATCGAGCACCTTTACCGCGTGCGTCAGAAACTGCTCACCCATCAACGTCATTTGTGCGCCAAGCCGCCCACGCTCAAATAAACGCGTGCCGGTTAGCTGCTCTAATTCATTAAGTGTTTTCGATAATGCAGGCTGGCTAAGATTAAGTGTTTCAGCCGCGCGCCCCAGAGTTCCCTGTTGAGCGACAGCCACGAAAGTATGAAGATGGCGCAAGCGAATGCGCTGACTAAACAAACCGTTTTTTTCCATAACCTGATGTTAAAAACAGACCCGTAGCGCTGACAAGATAAGTTGTTTGATTTTGATAACTTGCTAGCAAAATTTCATTAACATCACTCGGTAATTTATAACAATAGGTGAGGGAAGGTTAATTTAAATTAATGATTCGAGTCAGGAGGGGTTTATTGGAAATGGGTGGGGTTCCAATAAATGTTGGCATTATTTATGTGTGGAGAAAGGTTTCGTTCACCAGGCGTCCAGTTATCCCTTAAGTTACCGAAACTGTGAACGAGCCAAGGGTACTACCGCAGCACCCTTGGCAATCCCGGCTCCCGGCGTTTAAATCGCTGCTTCGCAGTAAACCTCCGTTTTTCCTTTCAGTCCCAGGGTCGGTTGTGACTCGCTCCCGGCGATCACAACCTCTCGCCGTTCCCGACGGCTCGACCCGGCCTTACAGTCAAAACGGAGGCGATTTATGCCGGACCAAAGGTCAACGGCAAAAGCGAGGGTCAAAAGCCAAACCGGTTTTGACCTTGTTCCCGGTATAAATTGCCTCAGCGTTACCCATAAGTCAGGGTTGAGCTGCCGGGAGCAGCGAAAGAGAGCGATCGCCGGGAGCGAGTCGCGAACGACCCTGAACGTTGGGGATAAGCTGGGGTTTACCGCGCAGCGGCAATTTAAAAGCGGGCGGCGGGGTTGTCAGGGGGATGCCGTAATCCCCCTGACACGTTCACCGTTAGCAGTTGTATCAGGGAAGGCTGTTCGCAAAGGTGAACGGAACAATCACTATGCTGATAGAGGAATCCGCCCCACGTATGAGTTGGCAATCCACCTATACATCAAAAAATACCGTCTCCTTCTCCCCCTGAAGAAACACATCAAACGTATACACCACCTCATTACCGCGCTTCTCACGCTTCCCAATCAGCGTATTACGTCGCACTTCCCACTCGATGAGATTAAGCACCGGGTCGGTCTCATTCGCTGCTTGCTCATCGGAAAAATACATCCGCGTATTCAGGCCAATATTAATGCCACGCGCCACAATCCACAGGTTCAAATGCGGGGCCATCATTCGGCCGTCGCGCCCGGTTACAGCACCCGGTTTAATGGTGTCAAAACGCCAGATACCACTGTCGAAATCTGAACAGGTTCGTCCCCAGCCACGGAAATCTTCATCCAGTTCTTTATTTGTTTGCTTGTCTGCAGGGTGGTTGTAACGTCCGGCCGCATTGGCTTGCCACACTTCCAGCAACACATCGCGCACTGGCGTTCCTGAGCCGTCAAATACCCGTCCTTCAACAATAATCCGCTCGCCCTGAGTGTGAGAATTGGTTAGCACGTGGCTAAAGTTTTTCTCGAAAATGTTAAAACCAGCGGCTTGCGGAGCCAGACCAATGTGGACGTATGGGCCGGCAGTTTGCGATGCGGTTTCTGCTAAATAATCTTTCATCACGCGGCCCCCTGAGTACGGTTTTCAAACAGTGTGGCTCGCTGGCCACGCAGCACTAAATCAAAGCGATACGCCAGGCAATCAAGCGGCACTGCCGCATGGGTGTCCAGTTCGGCAATCAATGTGCGAATGGCGTCATCGTTATTAATGGTTTTCACAATCGGACACTGTTTAATCAGCGGGTCGCCCTCAAAATACATCTGGGTGATGAGACGTTGGGCAAAAGAGTCACCAGAGAGTGAAAAGTGAATGTGAGAAGGGCGCCAGTCACTTGCCTGGTTACGCCACGGATACGGGCCTGGCTTGATGGTGCGGAAGAAGTAATAGCCGTTTTCATCGGTCAACACGCGTCCACAGCCGCCAAAATTTGGGTCGATAGGGGCGAGATACTTATCTTTCTTGTGGCGATAACGCCCGCCTGCGTTGGCCTGCCACACTTCCACCAGGGTGTTTTTCATCGGGCGGCCGAATCCATCGCGAACGTAGCCATGCACAATAATGCGCTCGCCAATGGGCAGGCCGTCTTTGGCGTAATTCATGATCAGGTCGTTATCAAGCGGGTCGAGATCTTTGGCACCAAATATTGGCCCGGTAATTTCAGACAGCGAGTTCTGCAAAGAGATCAGCGCATTGCGCGGTGAGCGTAACACGCTGGTTTTATACCCCGGCGCGAACGCCGGAGGATGAGAGTCGTAGTCGCGATGTACAAGCTCACGAGGTTGCCAAATCTGTGACATAGCCAGCTCCAGTTGTGGGATACAGGAGGCGATGCATTCTAATTTTAAATATCGCCACCGACAGTCTCAGTTAATGGCTTGTTAAATTAAAGTGAATTTAAAGGCTGATTTACATAACCTGTGGCTATGAAATTTTCGGAAAACATTACTTATAATCTATGGCTGTATAGTCGATCACAAAACGAAAATTCTTAGCCCAAAACCCCTGCGCGACATTCTACTCTTTGAGCAATATTCACAGGAGTACGACATTATGGCGAACAACATCACGGCTGATGATCTTCGGGAAAAATTTTCGCACGCAATGTCGGCGATGTACCAGCAAGAAGTGCCTCAATACGGAACCTTGTTAGAGTTAGTCGCTGACGTAAATCTGGCGGTGTTGGAAAATAACCCCGATCTGCAACAGCAATTAGAGAATGCCGATGAACTGGCGCGCCTGAATGTGGAGCGCCACGGCGCAATACGGGTGGGTAAAGCGGAAGAACTGGCAACCTTACGGCGCATTTTTGCGGTAATGGGGATGTATCCAATCGGCTATTACGACCTTTCGCAGGCGGGCGTACCGGTGCATTCCACTGCGTTTCGTCCAATTGATGACGCGGCTCTGGCGCGTAATCCGTTCCGTATTTTCACCTCGTTGCTACGCCTTGAGCTAATTGACGATGCTGAACTGCGTAAAACTGCTGCAGCTATTCTCGCAGAACGTGACATTTTCACCCCTCGTTGTCGGGCATTACTGGATATTTACGACCAGCAGGGCGTATTTAGCGAAGAGCAGGCAGACGAGTTCGTGAGTCAGGCGCTGGAAACCTTCCGTTGGCACAGTCATGCCACGGTAGATCCACAAACTTACCAGGCATTCCACCAGCAGCATCGCCTGATTGCCGACGTCGTCTGTTTCCGCGGCTGTCACATTAATCACCTGACTCCGCGCACGTTAGATATCGACCGCGTTCAGGCATTGATGCCGGAATATGGCATTGCGCCAAAAGCGATTATCGAAGGACCACCACGCCGCACATTCCCAATCTTGCTGCGCCAGACCAGCTTTAAAGCGCTGGAAGAACCGATTATTTTTGCCGGTGTACATCACGGCACACATACCGCCCGTTTCGGCGAAATTGAGCAGCGTGGTGTAGCGTTAACGCCAAAAGGGCGTGCGTTATACGATGAGTTGCTAAATGAAGCCGGTAATGGGCAGGATAATTTTAGCCATCAGCAGCATTTGCAGGAAGTATTCAGCCGCTTGCCCGACAGTGAAACGCTAATGCGCTGCCAGGATCTGGCTTATTTCCGCTACCGTTTAACCCCTGTGGGCGAAATGCACCGCCAGGCGATTAAACCAGGTGATGACCCGCAGTCGCTGATTGAACGGGGTTGGTTGGTGGCGCAGCCGATTATTTATGAAGATTTCCTCCCGGTCAGTGCTGCGGGAATTTTCCAGTCGAATCTGGGGAGTGAAGGCGGGGCACGCAGCCATGGTCACTCCAGCCGCCAGGAGTTTGAACAAGCGCTCGGTGCAGCAGTAGCAAATGAGTTTGAGTTGTACCAACAGGCGTCGGATCGCAGTAAAAAACGCTGCGGATTGCTGTAGCGACGTCAAAACTTTAGAGAAAGGTCGGTATTGTGCGCAATGCCGACCACTCAGTCAGAGATCTTCCGTTTAGCCTGCCGACACTACAGTGTAGATACATTGTTGACACATTAGATTGGCTGAATTACTGTTGCTACAAACGTATCAACAAAGGAGTTCTCGCATGGCACAATCTGTCGTCAAAAAATGGGGTAATAGCCCTTCAGTTCGCATTCCCGCCGCTATCATGCAAGCCGCTAGTTTGAATGTTGATGATACGGTGGATATTGCCGTAGAAGATGGTCGTATCATTATTGTTCCTGTGAGAGCGAAAGCCTATTCGCTTGATGCGTTGCTAGCCGGAATTACCCCGGAAAATCAGCATGAGAAAGCGGAGTTTGGCGCACCGGTTGGCAAGGAAATGCTCTGATGGTTTCTCGCTATGTACCAGATGCAGGCGATTTAATCTGGATTAATTTTGACCCTGTTGAAGGGCATGAACAAGGGGGGCATCGCCTGGCGGTTGTACTTAGCCCGTTTGCTTATAACAACAAAACGGGGCTGTTGTTGTGTGTGCCTTGCACTACAAAAGCAAAGGGATATCCTTTTGAGGTCGAAATAACACAGAGCCGTGAAGGCGTCGCATTATCCGATCAAGTCACCTGTGTGGACTGGCGAGCACGAAAAGTCGAGAAGAAAAGCAAAGTTAACGCCACAGAACTGGCTGATATCCGGGCGAAAGCAAAAGCGTTGATCGGTTGATATCGAAAATGGCCTCCCGTCACGGTGGCCATTTCAGAACAGCTTGTCATCACTCGTAGGGCCGCATTGCTGCGGCCCTTGTTTTTACGCCGCATCAGCCAGCATAAACATGCCGTACGGATGGATTTCAAGATAATAATTGTCACCTACGTCAGGCTGTAAGCGAGTTGCGTTCACCTGCAATAACAGCGCCTGGCCATGCCACTCCACAGTCACTTCATATTGCGGCCCCATATATGCCACATGGCGTACCACGCAGCGCTGGCTTTCGTCGCCATGTTCGCTGAGAGTAATCGCCTCCGGGCGCACGCCAACCGTGCCTTCTGTTTGAGTTACGGTCAACTGCGGCGGGCGCGGTAAACGGTAGCCATGGATCTCGACAAAATCGCTGCCAAAACGCGCCGGAAAGACGTTTGCATCACCCATAAAGCTCGCCATAAAGCGTGAGGCGGGCTGGCGATACAGCGTTTGCGGGCTGCCAATCTGCATGATTTCACCTTTGTTCATCACCAGTACCGTATCCGACACGGCAAACGCTTCACTCTGATCGTGAGTAACGTACAGCGACGTGATGTTGAACTGCTTTTGTAGCTCGCGGATTTTGTCACGCATGCTACGGCGCAGGTTGGCATCAAGGTTACTGAGCGGCTCATCAAACAGCAGCACTTTCGGTTTCAGGATCAGTGCGCGCGCCAGTGCCACACGTTGCTGCTGGCCGCCGGAGATCTGGTCAACAAACCGGTCTTCGAAACCCTCTAAATCGACCATTGCCAGCGCTTCTTTCACGCGTGTTTTAATTTCCCCACGCGAGGTGCCGAGCATTTTCAGTCCGTAACCGACGTTATCGCCCAGCGACATATGCGGGAACAGGGCGTAGGACTGGAACACCATGCAAATGTCACGCTGTTGAATGGAACGGTGCGTCACATCTTCGCCATCAATAAAAATCTGCCCTTCAGTGGGTTTTTCAAGCCCGGCAACCAGGCGTAAAACGGTGGTTTTTCCGCAGCCGGAAGGGCCGAGTAACGTCACCATTTCACCCTTTGGGATCGCCAGATTAATGCCTTCAATAACGGTGTTATTGCCAAACCGTTTCGTGACATTGCGCAGTTCTACAAAATGAGGTTGTGTCATGTGTTACTCCGTAATCACGCGTTGGTTTTGGCTTTTGAACGTGAAATACGCGCTTCACCAATCAGCCAGTCAAAAATGAAAATAATGGTCAACATTACGACGATAAGAATCGAGCCGTAGGCTATCGCCACCCCGTATTCACCATCTTCCACGCGGTTAAGAATGTAGGCGGTTGCCACACGAGTATCCGGCGTGACGAGGAAGACGATGGCACTAACAGTCGTAATGGCGCGCACAAAACTGTAGATCAGCGCGGATAAAATCGCCGGGCGCAGCAATGGCAGCAGGATGTTGATAATGGTGCGCATTGAACCGGCACGTAGGCTTAAAGACGCTTCATCGAGAGATTTGTCAATTTGCCCAAGCCCGGCAATTCCGGCACGAATCCCCACCGGCACGTTACGCATCACCATCGACATAATCACAATCGCGGCGGTACCCGTCAGGTAAACCGGCGCGCTGTTAAAGGCCAGGATGTATGACACGCCCGCCACGGTGCCCGGTACTGCAAAGCACAGCATAGTGGTGAACTCGATGGTCTTTTTGCCACGGAACTGCTGGCGCACCACAATCCAGGCAATCAGCAAGCCGAAAAAGGCGGTGATCGGTGCGGCAATCCCGGCGTACAGCAGCGTGTCGAGCAGTGAAGGCCACGCGCCATCACTCATGCCCTGGCCGAAGAGCTTGATGAAGTTATCGAACGTCAGCGTATAATCCACGCCCCAGTTAACCGTGAAACTGCCATAGAAAATGCTGCCGTAAAGTAGGGCGTTAAAGGCAATCCACACCGCTAATAACGCAATGACCGCCCACACCAGTGTCACTGGCAGCGGCTGAACGTCGCCTCGGTTCGATTTACCGGAAACGGTGACGTAGGAGCGTTTTCCAATCCACATGTACTGAATGCAGAACACCAGCAGTGAGAAGACCAGCAAGAATGCGCCTAGTGTGCTGGCGGCCTGGTAATCAAGTTGCGAGCCAGTGATGTAGAAATAGATTTGTGTGGCGAGTACGTCGAAGTTACCGCCAAGTACCAGCGGGTTACTGAAGTCCGCCAGCGATTGCACAATCACAATCAAAAAGGCGTTAGCCAGTGCCGGTTTCAGCAGCGGTAAAAACACCCCTTTAAAGGTCTTCCAACGCGTCGCACGTAGGGTATAAGAGGCTTCTTCCAGCGACGGGTGAATGGTTTTAATCGCACCATCGAGGATCATAAAGGCCATCGGCGTAAATGCTAAAACTTGCGCCAGCCAGATTCCGGTAAAACCGTACAGCCAGTTGGTGTTGGTCAATCCGAACCAGTCGACCATCAACTCGGTGATATACCCCGAACGGCCCATCATCAACGTGACGCCAAGGCCGACGACAAACGGCGGGGTCACGATAGGCAGAATCGAGAAAATACGGCCAATAATAGCGCTACGTTTGGCGATGCGGGTGGTGTAAATCGCCAAAACCAGGCCGAAGAAGGTGCAGCCAATTCCCACCGCAATCGACAGCGCGATGGAGTTGATAATTACCTGGATGATATGCGCCTGGCTGAGTACCGCCATAAACGCTAGCGGCGCAAACTCCCCGGCATCATTGGTAAACATCGGAATGAAAATCGCGATGCTCGGCCAAACAATAAACACACCAATCAGCGCGATAATTGTCACCAGCGAACCAATCACAAAGCTGTCGCCACCGAGCCATTCAAGGCGAGTCAGGGCGAGGGTGATAACCATGCCAAGGGCGATAAACAGCACAATAGTGGCGTAACCCATTCCACGCTCGGTAAGGGTTGCACTGACTACCACAAAGGCCATGCAAAAGAGTGCCCAGCCTGCGTCGAAATAGTGACGCTGGCGCTTTTCTGGCCCCAGTTCATTAAACGGGCGCAACAACAGCAGCGAAGGGAGTAGGTACCACAGCAGACTGATGTTAAGTCCAGACCAGCTGTAAGCATTGATTAGCTCATCACTTGTCGATTCAAATAATCCGTAATCGAGGCTCCAGCTTGGCAGCAGGGCAAAAGCCAGCCAGCAAAGCGCCACCCACCAGATAATAGCGTCCCGCTTTCGCGTAGGTCGCAAAAGTAAAGTTTCAGACATAAGTGCCTCATCGGCCTAAAGAAAAGGAGGGGGGAGCAGGTGACGTGACGCTGTCACCTGCTAACGGGTTAGTTACCCATTTTTACTTCGCTAACCCATTTGTTGATCAATGCTTTGCGCATGTCAGTCGCGCCGTATTTGTCCATGTCGTAGTTGATGAGTTTCAGGTCATCAAGCTTGAGCGACAACGGTGAGCTTTCGGCGGTGGTGTTGGTCAGAATTTGATAAGACTTGCCTTTTTTCCAGGAGAGTTCCTGCGCTTCTTTCGACAGCACCCAATCAACAAACAGTTTGGCGTTGTCCATATTGCGTGCGCCTTTCAGGATGCTGACACCACCAATCTCATAACCGGTGCCTTCACATGGGGAAATCAATTCCAGCGGAGCACCGTTCTCTTTTTCCAGTGAGTAATCGTGCAGGAAACCAATGCCGATGGCGGTTTCACCACGCGCGGCGTTACGCGCCGGAGCAATACCAGATTTGGTGTACTGAGAGATATTGCCGTTGAGTTTTTTCAGGTAATCAAATGCCTGATCTTCACCCCACAGTTGGGCGAACGTTGCCAGAGCGGTATAAGCGGTGCCCGAGCTTTGTGGGTCAGCAACCTGGATTTCACCTTTATAAATTGGGTTGGTCAGATCTTTCCAGCATTTCGGCACCGGCAGGTTCTTCTCTTTCAGGCGCTGGGTGTTAACACCAAAACCGAGAATGCCGATATACACCGCTGAGGAGTAGTTGCCTTTGCGTTTAGCCGGGTCCTGGAATTTTGGCATGATTTGCGCGAGATTTGCTGATTTGTACGGCTCAAGAAGATTCATTTCCCCCGCCTGGGATTGCGGGTCTAGCGTACCGCCATACCAGACATCAGCCTGCGGGTTTTTCTTCTCGGCATCAACTTTCGCAAGCGTGCTTCCCGAGCCGTTGCGGATAAACGAGGTTTTCACATCGTATTTTTCACCGAACGCTTTGGTTTCGGTTTCACACATTTCGTTGGTAGCGCTGCAATACACCACCAGACGGCCTTTGGCTTGCGCGGCACCTGACAGGGTAGCCAACGCAACACCCGCAGCAACCAGAGAAGAGAGCACGGTCAGTTTCATATTATTATCCTAAGTGTCCTGAGGTAAGGTAACTGCCGGGTCCATGGCACCAACACTCCTGTCCTGCGCGCTGATGCCCGCCATTAACAGGGGCATCAGCAAAAATCCAATTAATGCGGCGGCAACGGTGAGTAGTGCGAACATCCCGGACCAGCCATAACGCTCAATCACCTGCGACAACGGCCATCCCGCCAGAGCCGCACCTAAGTAGGCGAACAAACCCAGAAACCCGGTAACGCTGCCTGCCGCCTGTTTATGGCTGCACTCCACGGCGGCGAGACCAATCAGCATCTGCGGGCCAAAAACAAAAAAGCCGATGGCAAAAAAGCAGACTGCCAATAATGCGTAGTGGTGCACTGGCGATAACCAAAGTGCGGCGACCGAAACAAACAGCCCCAACGCAAAGAGTAAAATCATCGGCCCACGCTGGCCACGAAACAGCAAATCTGAACCCCATCCGGCAAACAGTGCGCCCAGTAATCCGCCCATTTCGAACAACATCACCGTGGCGTTGGCGCTGAGTAAATTCACGCCGTGGCTTTCATAAAGCCAGATGTTGCCCCAGTCGTTCAATGCGATACGAATCAGATACACCAGCACATAACTCACACCGAGAAGCCAGACCATCGGGTTTTGCAGCACCGTGCTGCGAAACATTTGCCACTGCGGCATTGGAGGACTGAGCTGTTCCTGGCGCATTTCCAACGGGTCATGTCGCCAGACGCCGACCGGTGGTAATCCCAATTCTTGCGGCGTGCCGGTCAGGCTGCGGCACAACCAAATCCCAATGACAATGCCGATGGCACCCGAAACAAATAACGATGCCTGCCAGCCGTACCACACTGCCATCAGCGCGGAAATCAGCGGCACCGCCGCACCGCCCAGGTTGATGGACGTGTTCCAGCACCCCCACCAAAAACCGCGCTCGTTGCGCGAATACCAGTGCGTTAATAACCTTGCGCACGGCGGCCATCCCCATCCCTGGAATAAGCCGTTTAAAGTCCAGATAATCAGCAACATCGGCAGGTTAGTGCCGAAGGCAAAAAGAATATTCAGTACCCCGGTTGCCAGTAATCCTGCGCCCATAAACCAGCGAGCGCCCCGGCGGTCGTGCCACAATCCGGCGGCAAATTTCGACAGGCCATAGGAGAGATAAAACAGCGTGCCCAGCAGGCCGATATCACTTTTGCTTAAATCCAGATCGAGCTGCATCGCCGGAAGGACAAAACTGACGCTTTTGCGTGTCAGGTAAAATGCGGCGTATCCCACGACCATCGACAGCAGCAAACGTGGACGCCAGTAACGATAATCACGGCCGATTGTTTGCTCGGAAATCATCTGATTCCTCCCGGTTGAAATGACTATAGAAAACACGGATGCAAAGGGGATGAGACAAGGTTTTAGCCAACCAGGAATTATTCCTGGTTATCCCTGTTTTTGTTCAAAAAATGTGGGCAGGTTAACAATTACGCGCGTGCCGGACTGGCTTTCGAGTTGCAAATCTCCGCCTAAAGCGCGGATTCGTTCGGCAATCCCTTGTAATCCGTGGCCGGTGTGGGTGCTGCCGCTAAAGCCGATACCATCGTCTTTGACTTCAAGGCGCACGCCGTGGGGTTGCTGAGTTAACGCGATCTCAACCTTGTGGGCGTCAGCGTGTTTGCAAATGTTATTGAGCAACTCCTGCACCAGACGATAGAGCGTAAACACCACCGGGTCGCTGGCGGGCTGGCCGGGTAAATCGTAATGGAAACGGCAGGTGATACCGCGTTCATCAAAGGCGAACTCCTGAATCAGATGGTGCAGCGCTTTATCGAGGGAAATTTCGTCCAGCACCGGTGGGCGAAGCTGGCGCAATAAGTGGCGGGTCGAGTGGTGGATTCGTTGGGCAAGCTGGTTGATTTGCTCGGCGGCGAGTACCGTCGCATCACCGCTGGCAGTGCGCTTAACCAGCATCGACTGGATTTGAATCGCAGTAATATTCTGACCAATTTCATCGTGCAGTTCTCGCGCCAGATCTTTGCGCGTGTCCTCTTCGGTGTGCACCAGTTGTTCCATCAACTCGCGGCGCGCCTGTAACTCAACTTCCAGCCGTTGGCGGTAACGATGAAGATTATTTGCCAGATGCTGCTGGCGACTGATGGCAATCCCAAGACCAATGCCCAACAGCGCCTGGGTTGAGAGAAAAAGTTCCATCTCCATCAAGCCGTTAAAGCCGCTGCCAATTTGCCGGGCGATGGTAATCATCATGCTGCCAAGGAGCGCTGCCAGTACACCGCCTTGCCAGCCAAATTTGTAGGCCATGACTACGTTTGGCAGGAAAACCACAATCAGCAACAAACGCTCGATTTCCGGCGACACCACCATTTGTGCGCCAACACCGATGATGAAAAACAGGCTGCACCAGATAAGCAACGAAGTGCGTAGCGGGGGATTGGGTGTTTCTTGTGCCAGCAGGCTTTCCAGATGCTGTTGGCGCAGATATTCATAAATCAAATAGACGAACGGCGTCAGCACTACACCACCAGTAAACGCTGCCAGCAGTGTTTGTGAAGCGGAACTCGACAGAAATGGCGTCAGCACCACGGTGTGTAACAGCGCATCGCCAGTAATGGCCGCCATCAGCAGAGATAGCCGCTGCCAGTACAGCGTAAAACGGTGCCAGTAATGCTGAACTAATAGCGCAGGAATAGCGCTAAGCAGCGGGGAAAGCAACATGACGGGTTCTGTCATTAACTGTTGCAGCCAAAGCCAAATAAGTAGCCCGATCACCGGAATAAATAGGGCTGGCCAATAGCGACGATGTAGCAAAATCAACAATGCGAGATGGACGCCCTGCGGCAACAGTAAGGTAGCCTGCTGGCCGTTATCGGTGAGATAAAAACTGATCGTCCACAGGGCAAGCCAGGTCAGCCCCCAGGCAAAGACGATAAACAGCGATAACAGCAGATGATGCCACGCGCGAGACATTTAGTGCCCGGTTAACAATTGGTGTTCAAGGGCAAAATGCACCAGTTCGATGGTGCTTTCACATTGCAGTTTGCCGAGGATGTTGGCGCGATGCACATGGACTGTTTTGTGGCTAAGGTTGAGCTGTTCGGCAATGTGTTTCACGCTTTCGCCTTTGATCAGCAAATCGAAAACTTCATGCTCGCGTGGAGTGAGAACTTCCAGAACTTTGGCCGGTTGCCCTGCGTGCCGTAACGCTCGTAATGCATCCGCACATAAATAATGGCCGCCCATACCAACGGAACGAACCGCCTGTACTAATTCCTCCGGGCCGCAGCGTTTGGTGAGATAACCGCTGGCACCGGCATCCAGCGCACTTTGCACAAATGCGGTGGTGTCATAAATGCTCAGAATGATGGCGCGGAAACCGGGGCGTTGTTGGCGCAGGCGTTTGAGTAGGCTTAGGCCGTTTTCGTCCGGCATTGCCACGTCGAGCACGGCTACATCGGGCTGATTTTTTACCAGCGCAGGCCAGGCTTCGGCGGCAGAGCTGTACTGCCCGACAATCTCAATATCGCTCTCAAGGCTAAGTAACTGCGCAAAACCGGAGCGCACCACAACATGGTCATCAACTAAAGCAACGGCAATCATCGTTCTGCTCATCAGAAGGGAGTCTGGCGACATCATGAGGGCGAATGGATTCTGCGCAATGGGGATGTTGGGTTTATGTTACAGGGGTAACAGAAATGGGGGGCAAGTAAGCTTATGGCTTTTGGAGGATCGAGATTTTCCGTTCACCCGAAAGTTTACCGTTCCTACATGGATCAGCGAACGTTTAGTGAACGGAACCGTACGCTAACTCGCATAGAAATCCCTACTCACTTACTGCCAGCAACCCTTGCCTGAAGGCCTCAATCCCCGCATGGCTTTCCTCCCCTGGCCGCAGCGCCAGACAATAACACGCTCCGGTCTTCACGCTCCCCGCAAACGGCTGCACCAGCCTTCCACGATGCAAATCCTCTGCCACCAGTGTGGCATCGGCTATCGCAATGCCAAACCCCTGAATCGCGGCGCTGATAGCCAGGTCCATAGTATCGAAGTGTTGATTTTTATTCATAGCAGGCGGGTTAGGGACGTTTTGCCCAAACCACAACGACCAGTCGGTGCGATCGCGCGTCGGATGAAGAAATGTATAACGACTCAAATCCTCAGGTGTTAAAGCGTTTTCAGGCAATAAATGCTGGCTGATCACGGGCGTAAGCCGCTCCTCAAACAGCAATGCACCCGTTGTGGAAGGCTTGCCAAAAATAATCGCTGCATCAAAAGGTTCGTTTTTGAAATTCACGTCGTGTTCAACGGTGGTGGTTAACGCAACCTGAATCTCTGGCGATGCAATTTCCAGTTGGACAAGTTTTGGCACCAGCCAGCGCATAGCGCAGGTCGGGGCTTTCAGGCGGATCACACTGGATTTATGGCAGGCATTACTGGCGACATTCAGCAAGTGCTCAAAAGATTGCTGCAATTCCGGCAACAGCGCAGAGCCTTGCGGTGTGAGGTGCAGCCCGCGAGCATGACGATCGAAGAGCGCATAGCCGAGCCATTCCTCAAGCGTGGAGATTTTGCGGCTGACGGCACCTTGTGTCAGACAGAGTTCTTTTGCCGCGCGAGTCAGATTCAGATGTTTGGCTGTCACCAGGAAAGCATCAACAGTATTCAGGGGGAAATTGCGCCGCATTCGATTGCTCTCCGCTGAGCTATGAGTTTTTTGCATGGCTATTATGACAACAATTCGGTTGTGGTAGCAACCTGTTGCATATTGAATAGTTATGCAAATCGCGTTTTAACAGGAGAGGCCATGACTATGCAAACCCCGGTGCAATTTCGTTCAAAATTACCGGATGTTGGAACCACCATTTTTACTGTTATTGGCCAACTCTCGGCGCAACACAACGCCATTAACCTTTCTCAGGGTGCTCCAAACTTTTCGCCTGACCCAAAGCTGATAGCCGGTGTTACCAAAGCGATGCAGGATAACCATAACCAATACGCATCCATGACCGGTTTCAGGCCGTTAAAAACCTTGATCGCAGAAAAGGTCGCTACGATTTACGGTTCAACGTATGACGTCGACGATGAAATCTTAGTGACTGCCAGCGCCAGCGAAGGGCTTTATTCCGCCATCAGCGGGTTAGTGCATCCTGGTGATGAAGTCATTTACTTCGAACCTTCTTTTGATAGCTACGCGCCCATTGTTCGCCTACAAGGTGCAACACCCGTAGCGCTGAAACTGGCGTTGCCAGATTTCACCGTCAACTGGGATGAAGTACGCGCGGCTATTACGCCTCGTACCCGTATGATCATCGTAAATACACCACACAACCCAAGTGGGCAGGTGTTTAGCGCACATGATCTGGAAATGCTGGTGGAGCTGACGCGTAATACCGACATCATTATTTTGTCCGATGAAGTCTACGAACACATCGTGTTTGACGGTGAGCGCCATCACGGCATGGCAACACATCCGGCACTGGCTGAACGCAGCGTTATCGTTTCGTCATTCGGCAAAACCTTCCACGTGACCGGTTGGCGTGTGGGCTATTGCCTGGCTCCGGCAGAATTAATGACTGAAATCTGCAAAGTGCATCAGTTTTTGATGTTCTCCGCCGATACTCCTATGCAATATGCCTTTGCTGAATATATGGCGAACCCAGATACCTACCTGTCGCTGGCGGCGTTCTACCAACGCAAACGCGATTTAATGCAGACACTGCTGGCTGAGTCTCCGTTTAAATTGCTGCCGAGCGCCGGGTCTTTCTTCCTGCTGGCGAAATTCGATCATTTCACTGATGAATCAGACAGCGAATTAGTGAAACGTTTAATTACTCAATATGGCGTGGCGACCATTCCGCTCTCCGCGTTTTATACCGACGGAACAGACAATAAGTTGATTCGTTTGTCATTTGCAAAAGATGAAGCTACGTTACGTGCGGGTGCTCAAGCACTTTGCCAGGTTAAGCCACGCTGATACGAGGTCATAATGAAAAAAGTTTATGCGTTAAGTTTGTTGGTTGGGATGTGTGCGTCATTCTCGGCATTCGCAGCAACCGAACTGCGCTACGGCGTGGAAGCGGAGTATCCACCGTTTGAAAGCCGTAACTCGGCGGGCGAGCTGGAAGGGTTTGATATCGACTTAGGCAACGCGATCTGTAAAGCGGCGAGCCTGAAATGTTCATGGGTTGAAACGTCTTTTGATGCGCTGATTCCAGGGCTGATGGCGAAGAAATTCGATGCAATTAACTCCGCAATGAATATCACCGAGCAGCGCCGTAAAAGTATCGACTTTACCCAGCCAATTTACCGCATTCCATCACAGTTGGTGGGCAAAGCCGACAGCGGTATGGAAGCAACGCCTGCTGGACTGAAAGGTAAAACTATCGGCGTTCTGCAAGGCTCCATTCAGGAAACTTATGCGAAAGAACACTGGGAAAAAGAAGGCGTAACAGTGGTTTCTTATAAAGACCAAAATATGGCGTGGGGCGATTTGCTCAATGGCCGTATTGATGCGTCTTTGGTGATGTCAGCAGCAGGTCAGGCAGGCTTCTTAAGCAAGCCACAGGGTAAAGGATTTGGCTTTATCGGCAAGCCGGTAAGCGACGATACGATTTTGGGTAGTGGTATCGGTTACGGGTTGCGTAAAGGCGATGAAGCGACCAAAAAACAGCTTGATGCCGCTATCGATAAAGTACGCGCTGATGGCACGATTACCGCACTTGCCAAGAAGTATTTCCCAGGTATCGATGTAGCCGTCAAATAAGTGTTCTCCAGGTCGGATTAGCGTAGCGACATCCGACACTGCCTGTGTAAATGGTGGATGGCGCATTCGCTTATCCACCCTACAAACCCCACCCCGCAAATTTTGCGTAAAGGTCTGTGTCTCCGATTGGTTTTTCAGTGATTTTTGTCTAGAGTGTGCGGTCTAGATTTTGCCGCTGTTCTGCCTCTTGTGGGGGCGAAACACATCGACAATGAAGGACAATTTTTCAGGCATGAACCGCAGACGTTTTATCAAAGCCTCAATGGCTCTCGCCGCTGTCAGCGGCACAACTTCAATTGCCACGCTCTTCTCGCGTGCAGCTTACGCGGCAGAGTCTGAAATTGCCGATGGTCGCACCACCGCATTCGATTTTTCTGTGCTCCAGTCAATGGCCCATGATTTGTCGAAGAAACCGTGGGTTGGCAAACCGCGTCCGTTGCCGGACACACTGGCAAACTTAACTCCACAGGCTTACAACGCGATTCAGTATGATGCTGAACACTCGCTGTGGAACAACATCGAAAACCGCCAACTTGATGTGCAGTTCTTCCACGTTGGTATGGGCTTCCGCCGCCGTGTACGCATGTTCTCCGTAGATTCAGCAAGCCATCAGGCACGTGAAATTCACTTCCGCCCTGAGCTGTTTAACTACAACGATGCAGGTGTTGATACCAAACAACTCGAAGGCCAGATTGATCTTGGCTTTGCCGGTTTTAAAGCATTTAAAGCACCAGAACTGGCGCGCCGTGACGTTGTTTCTTTCCTTGGTGCGAGCTATTTCCGTGCGGTCGATAATACATACCAATATGGGCTTTCAGCGCGAGGCCTCGCGGTAAACACCTATACCGATCAGCTGGAAGAGTTCCCGGACTTTACCTCTTTCTGGTTTGAAACCGCGAAAGCGGGTGACACGAAGTTTGTGGTCTACGCCTTGTTAGATAGCGCAAGTGTCACCGGGGCGTACAAATTTACAATCAGTTGTGAAGCTGAGCGCGTGGTGATGGATGTCGATAATCACCTGTATGCTCGTGAAGATATTAAGCAATTGGGCATCGCGCCGATGACCAGTATGTTTGCCTGCGGCACTAACGAACGCCGTATGTGCGACACCATTCACCCGCAAATTCATGACTCCGATCGCCTGGCTATGTGGCGTGGAAACGGCGAATGGGTAACGCGTCCGCTCAATAACCCACAGAAGTTGCAGTTCAACGCTTATCTCGATAACAACCCGAAAGGCTTCGGTTTGCTGCAACTCGACCACGAGTTTGCCAATTACCAGGACATCATGGGCTGGTATAACAAGCGCCCAAGTCTGTGGGTTGAGCCGCTCAATAAGTGGGGTAAAGGCGCGATTGGGCTGATGGAGATCCCGACTACGGGGGAAACGCTTGATAACATCGTCTGCTTCTGGCAGCCGGAGAAACCGGTGAAAGCCGGTGATGAGCTGGAATTCAAATACCGTCTGTACTGGAGCGGTTTGCCGCCGATTCAGTCGCCGCTGGCGCGAGTTTACGCGACCCGCACCGGTATGGGCAGTTTCCCGGAAGGTTGGGCACCTGGCGAGCATTTCCCTGAAAAATGGTCACGCCGTTTCGCCATTGATTTTATCGGTGGTGATTTGAAAGCTGCGGCACCGAAAGGTATCGAGCCGGTTATCACGCTGTCTAACGGCGAAGCCAGACAGATTGAGATTTTGTATGTCGAGCCATTCGACGGCTATCGTATTCTGTTTGACTGGTATCCAACAGATGACTCTACCGACCCGGTAGATATGCGAATGTTCTTGCGCTGCCAGGGTGATGCCATCAGTGAAACCTGGCTGTATCATTACTTCCCACCAGCACCGGATAAACGCAAGTACGTTGATGACCGCGTGATGAAGTAATAGCTTAAGCCCCGTTACAAATACGGGGCTTTATCTTTTGTAGGTCGGATAAGTGCAGAGTCATCCGACAGATTCACTTTAGTTTCATCAGCTTGCTGAGCATTTCAACAATATAGCTATTTACCGACATGCGCTGTTCGGCGGCGGCAATCGCCAGGCGTTCGCCAAATGACTCGGGGTAGCGCAGAGTAAAGGTTTTGATCTTCTCTTCGCGCTCATACGGCTCAATGCCGCTTTCTTTGCAATCCGCTAGATACGCTTTCAGCGAAATCTCACCTTCCTACATCAAGCCCTTAGCGCTATCTGCCACAAAATCGCAGTAGCCTGAAAGCCCGAGAAATTTGCCGCGAAACAGGCTGATTTCAGAAACCCAAGTGATTAACGCCGGTGGGCCGCAAATCACCATTGTATTTGGAATTGAATGTGAATCCGTCATGGTGTTACTCCAATACTTGCCCTAGCCCATGAACCCTTCCGTGAAGTCAATTTATGAAGTCATGCTGGCATATAAAAAAATGACGTCAATTTCTGACGTCATTTCTGGAACATCCTTCAGGATTTGAATGAAAGATTGTGCAACGCTACTCCAGCGGCCCACCGAGAATCGTTTCGCGCATGCCCGACAATACGCGCTCACCGGTTTCGCTTTTTAGTTCTTCATACCAGCTATGAGTGATGTTCATATCTTTACCGTGGGTCACATCGCAGCGTTTGCGCGCCTTGAGCACCAGGTCTTTTACGCGATACGCGCGTTTCTCCTGATAGCGTAGCAATGCATCTTCTACACCGAGAGAGTTGGTTTGCAGCGCGACGGCCAGTACAACGGCGTCTTCCATGGCAGCGCATCCGCCCTGGCCGATGTCTGGTGTGGTGCTGTGGCCTGAGTCACCAAGCAGCGCAACTCGCCCGCGAACCAATTGCATAAATGGCTCAATATCATGAATTTCTATGCGATTAGTGGTGTCGGGGTTAATTGTGGAAATCAACTTTTGCACCGGGTCTGCCCAACCAGAAAAATAACGGGTTAAATCGGCTTTTACCGTGCTGCGATCTTCCGGCAGTCCTTTTTCTAATGGCACATCAAAGAAGAAGTAAAAACGATTGCCCGCAACTGGCATCAGCGACACACGCTTACCTTCGCCGACAAATGTCGTCCACTGGTTGGCAGGTGCAATAGATTCATCAATATCGACCAGACCATTCCAGTTAACGTAACCGGCATAACGGCGCTCTGTCTGGTGGCCGAGCACATAGGGGCGGATCACCGAATGGGTGCCATCGGCGGCGATTAACACATCACCTACTGCAACATGACCATCTTCAAAATATGCCCGCACGCCACCGTCAAACTCTTCGATACGCGCTACGCGCTTGCCAAACTGAATATCCGCACGCCCGTAATTATCAATCAGCATGTCTTGCAGTTCCGCGCGAGCCACCGGATAGGCGCGCTCGCCAACACTTTGAATTAAAGGATCAAGACTAAAACGTGTCAGGGTTTGGCCGTGGACAAATTCTTTGTAGGCCATATATTCCAT
Source organism: Buttiauxella sp. BIGb0552 (assembly GCF_004366275.1). Lineage (NCBI taxonomy): Bacteria > Pseudomonadati > Pseudomonadota > Gammaproteobacteria > Enterobacterales > Enterobacteriaceae > Buttiauxella > Buttiauxella sp. BIGb0552. Next base: position 684,187 of record NZ_SODY01000001.1, on the reverse strand, counting down.
CGACCCACCCAATTGCTGGAGCTGCTCTTTCATGCCGAGCCAGTTGAGGCACTTCACGCCATTTGGCCAAATCGAAATTGCCGCACCAACCGGTTTGATTTCTTTGACCGCTTCATAGACTTCCGTTGTAATGCCACATCTTTTCAGGGCAATTGCCGCCGAGAGTCCACCAATGCCGCCGCCAATTATGATCGCTTTCATCTAAGTCTCCTTTGGGTTACAAAGATGTTAAGCAATATCTATACCAGCATGAGAAGCAGCCCAGCAGCGGCGCGAGACGTGCGTTAAACTGATTTGTGCATTGGTGGGGATCGTCTGTGGTGCAATCTATTTTTCTGCACCATTATTTTCCACAGATAAAAAGAAGGAGAGGGTGCGTGCGCGATTCTGATAACTGGCAAGACGACGTGATTAATATTGATGACCACATAACACTTCATTCAATCAATGAGCGGTATGTGGATGAGATTTTTGCTTTGGTACAAAAGAACAAAGCCTGGCTACAAACAGCGATGGACTGGCCGAGGTTCGTGTTGTCGGTTGAGGACTCGCGCAAAATGGCGCAGGGCAACTATATCCTGCATCATCGTGGCTACGCGAAAATGTTCCTGATTTTCCAGGATGAAAAAATGGTAGGGGTGTTCTCGTTTAACCAGATAGAGCCGACCAATAAAACCGCCTATATCGGTTATTGGCTGGATAAAGATGTCCTGGGGTCGGGGATTATTTCGCGAGCTTTAGACGCGGTCATTCACAAGTACGCCCGTGAAGGCCTGGCCCGCCGTTTTGTGATCAAATGCATTGTCAGTAATGTCGCCAGTAATAAGGTGGCGTTGCGTAATGGCTTCCTGCTTGAAGGGCGCCTGAAACAAGCTGAGTTTTTAAATGGCGAGTTCCATGACCAGAACATCTACGCGCGGATTATTGGTTAACGCGACGGTTCTTAAAACACGCCATAAAACGGTGAGCGAGTAACTCGCTGCTCACCGTTAATATCCTTAATGCCTCGTATATGAATGAGCTCACCGTCCAGGCCATCAACCGCTGCTTTATCGTAAATTTGCACATTGTTCTCTATCAGAACATTGCCGGTGATTCGCGCCTGGCCGTAAATCTGCACCTGGTTATCTAATTGGATAGGGCCGCCAATGAGTGTTGCATCATCGAAGATATGCACCTGGTGTTTTAGCACGCAGTCGCCCTCAATAAGCGCATTGCCGTAGACCTGCGAGGAATAGCGAATGGTTGGGATCTGGTCATCACCACGCCCTGCGATAATACGCGCGTTGTCGAACACACGGGCGCAGTCGCAGATCCAGATATTGTTCTCGTCATTGCCTTCGAGAATTGCCTGCCCGAACACTTCAGCGCGGTGTTCAATAAAAGCGTTGTTCACCACCGCGTTACCAAAGATCTGTGCCTGATGAACCACGCGCGATGCGTTTACCGTAGCGTTGCCATAAATTTGCAGCACTTTATCGTTGTCGGCGGTCAGTCCACGAACCGCAATCACCTTGCTGCCGTTAACAATGCGCGCGGCATCGTAAATACGGCATTCACCGCTAATCAATGATTCTTTAACGATGCTTTTCCCGCTGATATGGGCCTGGTGGCAAAGGGTGGAACTGCCATGAACTTGAGCATCATCGTTAACACTTGAGCCGCCGTATACCATGCACTCGCCGCCATAAATCCAGCAATTCCCGAGCTGGCTAAGATTATCTTCGTTTTCAATCCAGCCACCCAGTTGCCCGGCTTTGATGTCGCTGAAATCGCACAGGGCCACAACTTGCCAGAGTTTGACCTGCTGTTTTTTGCCATCGACCAGATAATCATGTAGTTGCGAGTCGCCCGTTAACTGATACTTGTTCATCATCTTCGCCTTAGTTTTCTTTCTGTTTAAAACTTAGCAGGTAAATCCTCAGATGGCGTTCTTCGGTGCAATCACATAAAATGCATCTAAAATACATTTTAAGTTTTAAACGAAATGAATAAATCAGTAACGCGAACCATGCTTAATCTCCCGGCTGGGTATTTTGGTATGGTTCTTGGGACCATCGGAATGGGTTTTGCCTGGCGCTACGCTGCCACGATTTGGCCAGTATCATCGGTAATTGGTGAGGCGTTTGAGGGCCTGGCGATTGCTATCTGGCTCGCTCTGGCGCTGGCTTTTATCGTGCGCCTGGTGAAATATCCGCAAACCGTTTTAGATGAGGTCCGCCACCCGTTGAAGGGCAGTTTTGTGAGCCTGTTTCCGGCGACAACCATATTAGTTTCGATTGCCATCGCGCCTTATCTTCGCCCGTTAGCCGTGGGCATGTTTGCTTTTGGGGCAATAGTGCAATTGGTATACGCCGCATGGCAAAGTGCCGGGTTATGGCGTGGCAGCCACCCGCATACCGACACTACGCCGGGACTCTATTTGCCAACAGTTGCCAATAATTTTATCAGCGCGATGGCTTGCGGTGCGCTTGGTTTCCATGACCTCGGTATTTTGTTTTTTGGTGCGGGCGTATTTTCCTGGTTAAGCCTGGAACCGGCGATTTTGCATCGTTTACGCAGCGCTGGTGAACTCCCGGAAACGACGCGAACTTCACTTGGCATTCAACTCGCACCTGCGCTGGTTGCTTGCAACGCTTATTTGAGTGTTAACGGTGGGCAACCTGACTTCTTTGCCAAAATGCTGTTTGGCTATGGGTTGCTGCAATTACTGTTTATGTTGCGCCTGATGCCGTGGTATTTGATGCAGCCATTTAATGCCTCGTTCTGGAGCTTCTCGTTCGGTATATCAGCACTTGCTGCCACGGCCCTTCATCTGGGCATGGGGAGTAACGACGGGCTTTTTACCGCACTCGCGGTGCCGCTATTTATCTTCACTAATTTCATTATTGGCCTGCTGCTGGTGCGCACGGTTATCCTGCTTTATCAGGGTAAATTGCTGCTGCGTGTCGAACGGCCTGCAAAAAGGACGAATTAACATGGTTTCTGAAAATTATTACACCGAGAAATATGGCTTAACTCGCACCCATTCTGACGTGGTGAATGCGGTAACGGTTGTCCCGCCTGGGAAAACATTAGATCTCGGTTGCGGTAGCGGTCGTAACAGTCTGTATCTGAATCAAAAAGGGTTTGATGTAACAGCGTGGGATAAAAACCCGATGAGCATCAGCAACCTGAATAAAATTATTGAAGCGGAAGGGCTGAAAAATATCACTGCAGACGTGGTCGATCTCAACACATTACATTTTGACGGCGAGTACGACTTCATTCTTTCAACCGTAGTAATGATGTTCCTGGAGCGTAACACCATTCCAGGGCTTATCGCCAACATGCAGCGTTGCACCAAAGTTGGTGGTTACAACCTGATTGTTGCTGCGATGGACACCGAAGATTTCCCTTGCACCGTCGGCTTCCCATTTGCTTTTACTGAAGCTGAGTTGAGTCATTATTACGCGGGTTGGGAATTGCTGAAATACAACGAAGATGTCGGTGAATTACATAAAACCGACGCGGAAGGTAACCGCATTAAACTGCGATTCGCCACTATGCTGGCACGCAAAGTCTAAGCCGCAGGCCAGGCGCGGTTTTGCAGCACGATGCGATAACCATCGTTATCAACAAAGGTGCGCCCGGCGATATCCCAGTACGGATTAAAACTGTTAATGGTGACAAAACCTGCATTCAGCATTTGCTGGCAGGTTTTTTGCCATTGAGCGTTATCCGGATAGTACAGCACTAATAGGTCATCAACCGTTGCGGCGGGTTCTACCGGGTGGCGGTGACAAACAGTAAATTCAAAATGCCAGCTTAAATCATCACGACCCAGCATCACGCCGCTAAAACCGTCGTGCTCGCTAAAATTCCCGAGTTCTTGCAAACCCAATCCCAGACAGTACATCTCTTTGCTTTGAGCAAGATCGGTCACCGGACGAGCAATACGCAGATGTGGAATCATGGTTACTCCATATTTATTTACTGCATGTAAGGCTATCTTATATACGAAAAAATAGGTAATTCGAGCTAAATAATGAGCATGTTAAAAAGAAATTTCGCGATTGTTATCTGAGTTTGGAAAAATAGCATTTATAACTTCATGCGCAATCCCAATTTTTTGCTATAACTGAAAGGCTTACATGCAATTTACAGGGATAAAATATGCGCACTTCTTTTTGTGTTAAAGCCGCCTGCCTAACAGGCCTGTTAGCCTTGGCCGGCTGCTCCTCGTCTGTTACCGCTCCTGAGAAGTATTCTGGTTTCTTAAAAAATTATTCCGGTCTTCAGGAAACACAATCTGCATCTGGAAAAACCATTTTACGCTGGGTTGATCCAAGCTTTAAAAGCAGCAACTACGACAAACTTATCTTCAATCCGTTGACTTACTACCCAGTGCCGAAACCAACCACCCAACTGGGTGCTCAGACACTGGATAAAATCCTTGCATACTCCAATCAACAGTTGAAAGCGAGTGCCGAGAAGCGCATCCAACTGGTCAGCAAGCCGGGTCCGCGTACTTTGATTTTCCATGGTGCAATTACGGGCGTAGACAGCAGCAAACAAGGTTTGCAGTTTTATGAAGTGATTCCAGTGGCAATGATTGTTGCGGGTACTGAAGCAGCAACAGGCCACCGTACGATGGAAACAAACCTCTATTTTGAAGGGGAGCTAATTGACTCCTCAACCAACAAAGTCGTAATGAAAGTAGTACGTAAAGGCGAAGGTAAAACGGTAAGCAATGAAAGTGCACCTATTACCGTAGACTCGCTGAAATCAGTGATTGATGGCATGGCGACAGATGCGTCCATGTTTGAAGTTAAATAACGCGCTATCACACGGAAAAAGGGAGCTAAGCTCCCTTTTTTACCTCTTATGCTGCCCGCTTGCGCCATGGCAGTGCACTAAACATCCCCGGTTTTGAAAACATCACCAGATTGCCCAGCAAGATCATGATAAGCCCGATAATGGCGTTGCTATGCCAGACATACCCTTCATAAACCGTAGATAGACTCAATGCCACCAGAGGGAATAACAGCGTGCTATAAGCGGCCTGGCTTGCACCGATACGCCCAACCAGCGTGAAATAGGCACCAAAGGCGATAACCGAACCGAAAATTGCCAGATAGAACAGCGAGCCCAGATAGCGCAGCGTAAATTCCGGCATAAACGAATCACCGCGCACCAGTGCCAGCACACCCATAATGACGGTGCCGTAAAACATGGCGTAAGTGTTGGTAGAAAGCGTCTCCAGCCCACGACGCTGGTGGCGAGTACTTATCATATTGCCGAGTGAAAACCCGTAAGTGCCCAGTGCACTCAAACCGATTCCCAACAGTAGAGAAGGGGCAAGTTGTGTCGCGACCAAATCATGCCAGAACAGCGCAACAACCCCGGCAATGCCGAGAACTGCGGCGGGTAGCAAATTTTTGTGTGGACGCTGACGGAAGAAAATCATGCTGTTAACCGCATTAAACAACACGGCCATGGAGAATATTACCGACTCCAGTCCCGAGCTGATATATGCCGCAGCATGATAGAAACAGAAAAAGTTAAAACCAAAAACACAGCCACCTTGCAGCATGCAGAACAGATGGTCACGTAAGCTGATACGACGCAAGCGTCCAAGCGCCAGTAATACCACCAGCATCACGACGGCCGCTACGGCAAAACGCCAGAAAATAGAAACGGGTACCGACACCACACCTTGCTGCATGTAAATTGCAAGCCAGGTTGTACCCCAAATCACCACCACCGAAATATAAAGCAATGCATTCATTTTGTTATCTCCCCAAACGGTTAAGGGGAGTATCCGGGAATATGTCGCTCGTTGCTTTCACCGGCTTGCGTGGCTTGCATATTCTTGCGGTTTTTTTTGCAGGGTGGATTGTTAATGGCTGGTAACGAGTGCTGGCACTACATACACTGTCAGTCCCGAACCTTGATGGTAATAAGTTATGACCCAGCCGTATCACGCATTTGAAAATCTTCGCCAGCACAACGCCGTGCTGGAAGATAACGTGCAGCTGGGTTCCGGGATTCAACTGTCGGCCTGGTCAAACAGTCTCGACCGTGTGACGCAATGCAGCGATCACCATACGTTAAGCATGTATGTGAATGAAGGTTATGAAACCTACCAAAAAACCAATTCAGGTTGGAAAAATGGCGGCGGGCCAGACCGGTTCTGTCTAATGCCAAAAGACGGGGAAACTACCTGGGATATTCGCAACCATTTTTCATTTGTGCATCTGTATTGTACGGATGAACATCTGCGTCATATTGCGGAGCAAATCTGGGATCGCAGCCCGGTTGCTCTTCAGCTCGATGAGAAAATCTTCAGCGAGGACCCGCGTATTACACAGTTGTATCGCCACTTTCTACTCAGCAGCGATTGGCAACAGCAGGCGAACCATTTGATGTTGAGTACGGCATCAACACTGCTGTTGACCCACCTGGTTCAGACGTACAGCAACGTGCAGTGGCGTTTGCCTAATGTGCGTGGAGGCCTGGCACCTGCGGTGCTGCGAAATATCCAGGCATATATTGAACAGCACCTTAGTGAACCATTAACGCTGACTGAACTGGCTCAAGAAGCAGGGCTCAGCGAGTTTCACTTTGCGCGCATGTTTAAGCAATCAATCCAGCTCGCACCACATCAATTTGTCATGCAAAGACGCATGTTACGCGCCGAAGCATTAGTGAAAAACAGCCCGTTATCGCTCACAGATATAGCGATGGCCTGCGGGTTTAGCTCGGCAAGCCATTTCAGTAATCGTTTTAAAGCGACGATAGGCGTGACACCGTCACAGCTACGCGCGACGGGTAAATGAGAACAACGCGTAACATATCCCGCCAGCCACCAGCCCCCAAAAAGCAGAACCAATCCCCAGCAAACTGACGCCAGATGCAGTGACCAGAAACGTGACGATTGCCGCATCGCGCTCACGCTCGTGGTTTAACGCCTGATACAAGCTTCCTGCAATGGTACTCAACAACGCCAGGCCTGCCAGCGTATGAATATAGGCGACAGGCAGTGCGGTGAGTAACGTGGTGATGGAGCCGCCAAAAATACCGGCAAGCAAATAAAACACGCCAGCCGCAGCGGCGGCAAGCCAGCGTTTTGACGGATCGGGATGCGCTTCAGAACCCTGGCAAATTGCGGCAGTGATCGCAGCAATACAAATAGAAAACACGCCAAAAGGTGCCAGTATCAGAGCAATCGCTGCGGTGACCACAATCAGTGGCGATACCGGAATCTCATAGCCAGAGGCTTTGAGTGTGGCAACGCCTGGTGCGTTTTGTGACGCCATGGTCACCAGGAAGAAAGGGATACCGATGCCTAACAGGCTCGATAGTGAAAAATGTGGTGTGGTAAATTCTGGCATAACCATTGCGACCGGCACGCTACCGCTTTGCAGGCTTCCGCTGATGATGCAAACCAGCAGGCCAACTACCATTGCCACCACAACGGCATAACGTGGAGCCCAGGTTTTTGCCAGTAGCCAGCCGAGCAACATACTGGCACAGAGTAAGAAATTCCCCTGCAAAGAAGTAAATGCATCGAGGCCAAAGCGCAGCAGAATGCCTGCCAACATCGCTGCGGAAAGTGTTGAGGGAATAAGACGCATCAAACGGGCGAAGAGGCCGGTCACACCGCACAGCAGAATTAAAAATGAGGCGAAAATAAACACGCCGATAGCTTCATTGAGCGAATGGCCTGGTAAACTGGTCGCGAGCAGAGCTGCACCCGGAGTGGACCAGGCGGTGAGAATGGGCGTGCGGTACCAAATCGTTAGCACGAGAGTACTCACCCCCATGCCAATCCCAAGCATCGTCAGCCAACCCGCGATTTGCAGCGTGTTAGCACCAGCAGCTTCCGCCGCCTGCCAGATAATTGCCGCCGAGCTGGCGTAGCCAACTAAAACAGCAACAAACCCTGCCAGGATCGTGGGCAATGGGATGGATATTGTGCGCATTTTTTTCCTTCATAGTTTTTAGCGTTGTCGAACTATAACATCACAAATCATTAACAACAGGCGTGATGATGTTGAAAACTCTGCAAGTTCATTGTTATGTGAAATGTTTAGCAAGGGCAAAAATAGGGGGGATTGCTCTCCGGGGGGAGAGCAATTAAAACTCTTACGCGTATTCGATTGAGGATTCTTGTTCTACGGCCACGTTGATATAAGCCAACGCATTTGGGCGTTCCAGTGGTCGTGAGAAATAGTAACCCTGCATATAAGGGATACCACATTGCTCAAGTAACTGGCGCTGTTTTTCCGTCTCCACGCCTTCGGCGATAACACTGAAGTTGAGGCTTCTGGACATATTCATCATCGCCTGAACAATAGATAGGCCTTTGTGTTCAATATGCTGAATAAACGAGCGGTCAATTTTAATGTAATCAATATTCATATTCTGGATGACGGACAAACTTGAATAGCCCGTCCCAAAATCATCTACTGAGAATTTCACGCCACATTGTTGTAACTGACAGACCTTCTCATTAATCATCATCTGTTCAGACTGGAAGAGCGATTCAGTGACTTCCAGATGCAGTAAATGCCCTGGTATTGCATAGCGTTCGATAACCCGGTTGACGTTATTGACGAACCCTTTGTCGTAAAACTGAATCAGCGAGATATTCACGCACATGCAGATTTGAGCATTTGTTTTATGCATTTGCGCCAGTGTTTTACAGGCCTCTTCCAGTACCCAACTTCCCACCTGAACAATGCGGCCGCTTTGTTCCATTAATGGGATAAATTCAACTGGAGAGATCTCCTGCTCCTGATAACGCCAGCGCATTAAGGCTTCAAAACTGACTATTTGGCCGGCTGCGTCGACAATCGGTTGATACACAAGACGGAACTCATCACGCTCAAGTGCACCTTTTAGTGCTTCGTTGAGAGTCATCTTGCGGCGCAGGTTGTGTTCTAGTTCGAGATTATAGAAAGCAAAACGTTCAGGATATTTGCCTTTTTGCGAATACATGGCGATATCCGCAAGCTGAATCAGTCGCGTGATGGAAGAGTCATGCTCAGGACAAACTGAAATACCGATTGTTGCATTCAGGGCAATAGTTTGGTCATCAAGACGGATCGGTAGGGAGAGGCTGGCGATGATATTTTCAGCAAGCTCACTGGTAATGTCATGAGAACTTTCCTTAACCAACAGAATAAATTCATCACCACCCCAACGGCACATAAAGTTACCGTCACCGATAAAGCTTTTAAGTCGGGTACTTAATGCAATGAGTACTTTGTCGCCGACATTGTGGCCTAGCGTGTCATTAATATTTTTAAAACCATCGAGGTCGATAAAGAAAATGGAGAAGCCCGCAATATGGTTCTGCTCAAATTCGCGCTCAATGCCTTCTACTGCCGACAAAAATGCAGTGCGGTTATACAGACCCGTGAGGGAGTCTATATTGGATATAACATACACTTCCTGCGTTCTTTCTCGGATGGTCTCTTCCATGCTGGAAACAAGTTTTTTGTTTCGGTAACGCAACAAGATAGCTTCTTTAATATAATTGGCTGAACGTGCAGAAGCGATAATCATGATTAAAGTAAAACAGACGCCCAGCCCACCGAGGTTAATTTTATATTGTTCTGGCTGCAGCAGCAGCAATATGGACATCGGCATTAAAATAATAATGTTATAGAGCGCGGATAGCAGAAAGCTTGCTGAGAGGATACTTGTGGCTCCCCCAGCCATCGCGGCAAGTATCACATTCGTAGAGCTAAGTTCTTCAATGGTAAATTGCGGGTAAAAAGTGACCGCATAGACGCTCCACAACATAGCCGTTATTAAGCAGCCTATTGAAAAGCGCACCACCCAGTCCTTCCGGTCTTTACATTCGGCGTCACTTTTTATCCACATATGGGTATCAATGACGCGAATAGCCAGCACCAGGGCCATGATCAGCCACCAGGTGATTTTGGCGTAGAAATTATTATTGTCGATAAAAGTGAAGGCAAGAGTGGTAGACGCAATAAATGTAATCAGAATGCCTGGTAATGAGTTGTTGTATAACAACTTAACGCCTTCTGACTTATAAAGCCTTGAATGTTCTGTGTTTATGGTCATTTCTAATCATCTTAATTGAGTCATTTAACTAGCGCCCACTTTAATAGGTCTAATATGATTACTCTTTGTAATTATTCCTTCTGGAAGTATAAGTTAAAACATTTTGTAATACACCGTCTTTAGCAGCCGCCAGCATTATTACCAGCCTATGTTGTCGCGCCGTTTCATACGACTTGAAGTATGACGGGTATATGCTTACGCGGCCAATCTGACTACAATACCCACCTTTCGCCCATAACATAGAAACAGACCCACTATGCGCCTGCACGCCAATCATCTTGAATTACTCAGCCCAGCCCGTGACACATCCATCGCCCGCGAAGCCATTTTGCATGGTGCGGATGCGGTCTACATCGGCGGGCCTGGCTTTGGCGCTCGCCATAATGCCGGCAACAGCCTGCAAGATCTTGCTGAACTGGTGCCGTTTGCTCACCGTTATGGGGCGAAGATTTTTGTTACGCTCAACACCATCCTGCATGACAACGAACTGGAACCTGCACGTCGTATGATCCACGACCTGTATCAGGTGGGTGTTGATGCGCTGATTGTGCAAGACATGGGCGTGCTGGAAATGGATCTGCCGCCGATTGAAATCCACGCCAGTACCCAGTGCGATATTCGCAGTGTAGAAAAAGCAAAATTCCTGTCTGATGCGGGATTCTCACAAATCGTTCTGGCCCGTGAGCTGAACCTCAATCAAATTCGTGCAATTCATGAAAATGTTGATGCCACGATTGAGTTCTTTATTCACGGTGCGCTATGCGTGGCCTATTCAGGGCAATGTAATATCTCCCACGCTCAGACCGGGCGCAGCGCAAACCGTGGTGATTGCTCCCAGGCTTGCCGTTTGCCGTACACCCTGAAAGACGATCAGGGCCGCGTAGTGGCCTATGAAAAACATCTGTTGTCGATGAAAGATAACGATCAAAGCGCCAATCTTGCTGCATTGGTAGATGCTGGCGTGCGTTCCTTCAAAATTGAAGGGCGCTACAAAGATATGAGCTATGTGAAAAACATCACCGCTTATTATCGCCAGTTGCTGGATGAATTAATGGAGCAGCGCACCGATTTGGTTCGTGCCTCCGCCGGCAAGACCTCGCATTTCTTTATTCCGTCACCGGATAAAACCTTCCACCGCGGCAGCACAGACTACTTCGTCAATGAGCGCAAAATTGATATCGGCGCTTTTGATTCACCAAAATATATCGGCTTACCGGTAGGTGAGGTCATGAAGGTGGGTAAAGACTTCCTGGATGTTAGCGTGACCGACACACTGACCAATGGTGATGGTCTGAACGTGTTGATCAAGCGCGATATCGTTGGCTTCCGCGCTAATACGGTGGAGAAAACCGGTAAAAATCAGTATCGCGTCTGGCCAAATGAGATGCCGGAAACACTGAAAAATGTCCGCCCGAACCATCCACTCAACCGTAACCTTGACCATAACTGGCAGCAGGCGTTGACGAAGACCTCCAGCGAACGCCGTATTGCGGTGGATTTGGAGCTAGGTGGTTGGGAAGAACAGCTGATTTTAACCCTCACCAGTGAAGATGGAGTCAGTGTAACTAAAACGCTGGAAGGGCAGTTCGAAGTGGCGAACAACCCGGAAAAAGCGTACTCGAACCTGCGCGATGGCCTGACAAAACTGGGTCAAACCATGTACCAGGCGCGAAAAGTAGAGTTGAATCTTCCCGCTCCATTGTTCGTGCCAAACAGCCAGTTGAATCAACTGCGCCGTGAAGCTATCGACGAGCTGACCGATGCGCGCCTGCAACAGTATCAGCGCGGCACCCGTAAACCTGTTAGCGTTCCGCCACCGGTCTATCCAGATGAGCATCTGACGTTTCTCGCCAATGTTTACAACCATAAAGCGCGTGAGTTTTATCAGCGTTATGGCGTGAAACTGATTGATGCCGCTTATGAAGCCCACGAAGAAAAGGGTGAAGTGCCGGTAATGATCACTAAACACTGTCTGCGTTTTGCGTTTAACTTATGCCCGAAACAGGCGAAAGGTTCAGTAAAAAGCTGGAAAGCCACGCCAATGCAGTTGGTGCATCAGGATGAAGTGCTGACGCTGAAATTTGACTGTAAACCGTGTGAGATGCACGTTATCGGTAAGATGAAGAATCACATCCTCAAGATGCCATTACCAGGCAGCGATGTTGTGGCGTCCATCAGCCCGGATGAATTGCTGAAGACAATGCCGAAGCGCAACAAGTAAGCCATAGAGAGAGGGCATCCAATGCCCTCTCTTTTTAATTCTGTGCCCGTAACTGATCAATCATCCATCTTCCTGCAGGGCCTGGCGGCGTTTTATTTGACCACAAAACATCCACGTCAATGCGCTGGGGCCACCCAGCAATGGGTAACTCCTGCAAGATCCCATGACCAAATTGCTCTACCAGCCAGCGCGGCAAAATTCCCCAGCCAAACCCTTGCTCTGCCATTTCCAATAGCATCAATAACGATGGTGATGACCACATTGGGCCACCGCTTTTATTGCGAGTCGGATCGGTAAAGGTGCTCAAACAGAGCTGGCGTTCAGTCTGTAGCATGTCCATTTCAACCGCAGGCAGACGGGCCAACTCGTGCTGGCGGTGAATAAAAATCGCCATCTCCGCACCGACCTGCAAACGAGCGACCGTTACATCCACCGGGTAACGTGGCTGTACCCGCAACACACCCACATGCGCACGGCCAATTTGTATCAGGTCGATGACATCTTCATCCTCAGCAATCAGACACTCGAATTCGATATCGGGAAAGCACTGTGAAAAACGCTGGAGAATCGATTCGTGGTGTGAAGTTTGCCAGACATCAGAGAGCACAAAACTCAGACGCGGCTCAACGTTGCCTGCAAGGCGTACAGAGACTTCATTGAGCCTTTCGCTTGCCGCAAGTATTGACTGTATATAGGGCAAAACGTGTTTTCCCTGGTCAGTCAATACGGGTTGACGGCTCTGGCGATCAAATAAGGTCACGCCCAGGTCGGCCTCGAGATTTGCAATCGCACTGCTTATCGTCGACTGGCTTTTCTTTAGCTTACGCGCCGCCGCAGAAAACGACCCGGTTTCAACCGCATGTAAAAACGCTTCGAGGGATTCAGGGGAGTAATTCATGATCTATCGCTTTTCTCGATGGTTTCTAACTTAATTCTATCAGTAATAGCGATAATAATACGCAGAGCCATATTGCTTTTATTTCGTCTGGAGTTAGTTATGCAGTCTCAAAAGAGAACATTTGCCGAACGCATCCTGCATGCGGTGGGTTTTGAAGTCATCGCGATTGCGATTTGTGCGCCATTGGCCGCGTGGATTATGGATAAGCCACTGTTTCAGATGGGTGCGCTGGCAGTAATGCTTTCGACCGTCGCCATGGTGTGGAACATCATTTATAACGCCGGGTTCGATAAAATCTTCCCGATGGGGCAAAAACGCCGCTTGCCACTGCGCGTTGCTCACGCGCTGGGCTTTGAAGGGGGATTTATCCTGATTGGCCTGCCGCTGGCGGCCTGGATGCTGGATATTTCTCTATTGCAGGCGTTTATGGTCGAGATCGGTTTCTTCCTGTTCTTCCTGCCGTACACCGTAATTTATAACTGGGTGTACGACACGCTGCGTGCTCGCTGGACACAGTGCCAGGCGTAACGATAAACCACAGAACGCACCGCCATGGTGCGTTCTTTTTCTGAGCGACTGTTTTTGCCTCAAAAACAGACAAATCCCCCCTAAAATGCACCAAAATGGCCTGGCATATTTCCTGCTTATATTTAGATAACTTTATCGATATACCCTAAGTCATTCGTGTTGCATCGCGGCGGCAAGAGAACGAATCCGATGAGCTTACATAAGTAAGTGATTCGGGTGAGTGAGCGTAGCCAACAAAGAGGCAGCTCGAAGGACGACGGGTAGAAGTGAGGAATTATGATCAATATGGACCCCGGTGCCGCGTCATTTTTTGATGAAATGTTTACTCTCGATGGCCATCATCGTGGCCATTATGGGAATTACTGGAATTGGTTGCAGCAGGCAGACAGCTCAGCGGTGATGCGCAAGAAACAAGAAGCCGCGTTACTTTTTCACCGTGTGGGGATTACTTTTAATGTCTATGGCGATGAAGATGGTGCCGAGCGTTTAATTCCTTTTGATAGCGTGCCGCGCATCATTCCCGCCACGGAATGGGCGATGCTCGATGCCGGTATCCGCCAACGCGTGCAGGCGCTAAATCTCTTTTTGCACGACATCTATCACGATCAAAATATCCTCAAAGCAGGTGTAATTCCGGCGGAGCAAGTGTTGGCGAATGACCAATACCAGCCCTGTATGCAGGGAATAAATCTGCACCGCGATATCTACGCGCACATCATTGGCGTGGATATGGTACGCGGTGGCGATGGGCAATATTACGTGCTCGAAGATAACTTACGCACTCCGTCGGGTGTCTCGTACATGCTGGAAAACCGCAAAATGATGATGCGGTTATATCCGGAATTATTTGCCCAGCAGCGCATTCGTCCGGTCGAGCGCTACCCCTCACATTTGCTGCAAACTCTGCGTGAAAGCTCGCCAGTTAACGACCCAACGGTAGTGGTTCTTACGCCAGGCCGCTTTAACAGCGCCTATTTTGAACACAGCTTCCTTGCGCAGCAGATGGGCGTTGAACTGGTTGAAAGCGCTGATTTATTCGTCAAAGAAGGCGCGGTGTTTATGCGCACCACGCTTGGGCCATGCAAAGTCGATGTGATTTATCGTCGTGTAGATGACGCCTTCCTCGATCCATTGGCCTTCCGCCCGGACTCTATGCTCGGCGTACCCGGCCTGCTCTCGGTGTACCGCACAGGTGGTGTGGTGCTGGCGAACGCCATCGGAACCGGCGTTGCTGATGACAAATCCATTTATCCCTACGTGCCCGCGATGATTCGCTTCTATCTCTCCGAAGAGCCTATTCTCAATAATGTGCCAACATGGCAATGCCGCCATCCTGACCAACTGGGCTATGTGCTTTCACGCCTTGATCAAATGGTGGTTAAAGAGGTCCATGGCGCAGGCGGCTATGGCATGTTGATTGGCCCAGCGGCCAGCAAAGCTGAAATTGAAGCCTTCCGCTCGGTATTAAAAGCGCGCCCCCAAAACTACATCGCTCAGGACACCCTGGCGCTTTCAACCTGCCCGACGTTTGTTGACGAGGGTCTGGCACCACGGCATATCGACTTACGAC
The DNA here is from genome assembly GCF_004366275.1 of Buttiauxella sp. BIGb0552. Lineage (NCBI taxonomy): Bacteria > Pseudomonadati > Pseudomonadota > Gammaproteobacteria > Enterobacterales > Enterobacteriaceae > Buttiauxella > Buttiauxella sp. BIGb0552. Next base: position 668,887 of record NZ_SODY01000001.1, on the reverse strand, counting down.
CTTTTGCTCTCTACGGCGCAGAAACGCGCCTTATCGCTGGTGGGCTAACACGTGTAGCGCTGAAAAAAGGCTCGCTGGTAGTTAACTCATCACAAGGCGGTGGCACCAAAGACACTTGGGTTCTGGAGGATGACACATCATGTTAAGCCGCACAGCCAGCGAACTCTATTGGATGGCGCGTTATCTGGAACGCGCTGAGAATATCGCACGGGTATTAGACGTGACTAACCGCCTTTCGATGATGCCATTTCGTGAAACCGGGCATCAGGATTTGCAGGTGCCGCTGAATTTAACCGGCAGCGGGGCGGCTTACTGGGAGTATTACCAGCAACTCACTATGCCCGGTATTTTCGACTACTTTGCACTTGATACCCGTAACCCGAGCAGCATCTATAGTTGCCTGCAGTCGGCCTGGGAAAACGCTCATGCGGTGCGTGGCAGCCTCTCTTCTGAGGTGTGGGAAAGCATCAATACCGCATGGATAGAAATGAAGCGGCTGCGTAAAGAAGGAGTCAACAGCAGTAATGCCGATGACTTTTTCGACTGGGTGAAAGAACGTTCGCATCTGTTTCGCGGCGCGATGTTTGGCACGTTGCTGCGCAATGATGCGATGTCATTTATTCGTCTGGGTACCTTGCTGGAGCGGGCTGACAGTACTGCACGCTTGCTCGGCGTCAAAAATCAATTGTTGGATAACGACCCTGACGCGGTGCGCGAACACTACCGCATGGACACCCTGCTGCGTGCCGTGAGTGCACGAGAGGCATACCACAGTATCTATAAGCAGCAACTGGTGCGCGAAATGGTGGCTGACCTGCTGATTTTGCGTAGTGAAAGCCCGCGTTCATTACGTTCCTGCATTGAGGAAGTGGTGAATCAACTGGAACTGATTGGCGGGCATAGCGCTAATGCTCCACGTCGCCTGGCGCATGTTCTGCATGCTGAACTGCGTTTTAGCACGCTGGAGGATGTTTTCGACACGGGGCTGCAACACTGGCTGACAGGTTTTTTAAGCCAGGTGAATGCGATTTCCGAAAGTATCCAATATACCTATCTGGAGGCACAATGAGACTGACGATTGAGCACAGCACACTCTACAGCTACGAGCAGCAAGTGAAGCACAGTACTCAATATTTGCGCCTCACGCCGCAGGAGTCTGAACATCAGCGCATCATTTCATGGCAATTGGCGCTGCCGGAAGAAGCAGTGCAAACCACAGATGCCTTCGGCAATATTCTTCATGTACTCACGCTTGACCGCCCGCATCAGTCAATCAGCATTAAAGCCACTGGTGTTGTGGAAATTGCAGAAGATGAAGTGATGGATGATGGAACACGCGAGGCTCTTTCACCACTGGTATGGCTGCGTCATACGCCATTAACGCAACCAGATAGTGCCATTCTGGCGTTTGCCAGGGAGTACTGGCAGGGCGGTTCGCCACTCGATAGCCTGACGGTAATGATGGGGGATGTGCTGGAACGGATGCCGTACACGCCGGGAGGCACGAATGTGAAAGATACCGCAGCCCAAGTCTTCGACGCAGGGATTGGCGTTTGTCAGGATCACGCACATGTATTTGTGGCCTGCTGTCGTAGCCTCGGACTTCCGGCGCGTTATGTTAGCGGCTATCTCTATACCCCAGACAGCGCTCATGTTGCGACACACGCATGGGTTGAAACGCTCATCGAAGGGCGCTGGCACAGTTTTGATATCACCAACAATACGCGCAATACCTGCCACCATTTGAAGCTGGCTGTCGGTTTTGATTATCTGGATGCCTGCCCGGTGCGTGGTGTGCGTCTTGGCGGAGGTGATGAAGGCATGGAGACGATTGCCGCGGTGCAGCGTATGCAAAGTGCACAGTGATTTTAAAATGTTCGCCTTCATCTTCATCCTCATCCTCTTCCTGAGGACCAAAATGAGGGCATTAAACAGACTCAACAAAATCGAGAGTTCTCTATGACCTACTGCGTCGCCATGCGCTTATCCAGCGGCATGATTTTTGTCAGTGATTCGCGCACTAATGCGGGTGTTGACCATATCTCCACGTTTAAAAAACTGCATGTGTTCCAACGCAGCGATGACCGAACGTTAATCATGCAAAGTGCAGGAAACCTGGCGACCACCCAAAGCGTCATCAATTTATTGCAGCATCGTGCACAAGACGCCACCACGCAAAATCTCTATACCGTCAGTTCGCTATATGATGCGGCCGTGCTGGTGGGGCAAACCTTAAAAGAGGTGATTGCGCGTGATGGAGCAGATTTCACCGCCACGTTTATTCTAGGTGGGCAGATTCGCGGTGAAGGTATGCGCCTGTTTCATATTTACGCCGAAGGGAATTTCATTGAAGCCACCAGCGACACGCCGTATTTCCAGATTGGCGAAAGCAAATATGGCAAACCGATCATCGATCGTATCGTCAGTTACGACACCGGGCTTGAGCAGGCGGTGCAGTGTGCGTTGATTTCGATGGACTCCACGTTGAACTCGAATTTATCCGTGGGCTTGCCGCTGGATGTGATGATTTATCACGGCGATTGCTTTGACGACTCACAGCAGTACGCCATTACCGCACAGCATGAATACTTCAGCGAAATCCGCAATATGTGGGGGAGTTGCCTGCACTCGGTGTTTGACCAGTTGCCGCCACTACGGCTCTAACGATAAAGGGGATGTTTGCAGGATTGTTCAATCATCTAACAGCATTGCGCTACTGGAAATGCACCGTCTCAGGCGACACTGAACCGGTCAAACATACCTGGAGCGCATCATGAAAACTATTAATCACATCTATATCAATGGCCAGTTTGTTACCCCACATGGCAATGAGCTGTTCGAGCTTGTTAACCCAACTACCGAAGAAACCGTCGCGCAAGTGCAACTGGCAGATGTTGAAGACACTCGGCAGGCAATTGCTGCTGCAAAAGCGGCGTTCCCAATAATGCGCAGTGCTTCCCGCGAACAGCGTATGGCCTGGCTGCAACAACTGCATGACGCCGTAAAATCCCGCGAAGTTGAACTGATTGATACCATGGTGGAAGAATACGGCTGTATGCCTGCGTTTGCTCAGGGTACTGTGAATCATGCCATCGACAGCTTTATGCAAATGCGCGATGTGCTGGCAAAATTCCCCTTTGAAACCCGTGTTGGCAACGCTCGTGTGATCATGGAGCCTTTGGGGGTGGTGGGGCTGATTACACCGTGGAATGGTAACTATGGTTTTATTGCCTCTAAGCTTGCGACGGTAATTGCTTCTGGCTCAACGGCGGTGATTAAACCTAGCGAACTGAGTGCCCGCCAGACGGCATTAATTACTGAGTGTCTACATGCCGCAGGCCTGCCGAACGGGGTGATAAATATTGTCACTGGTCGTGGTGACGTGGTCGGTGCTGAAATTACACGTCATCCTGATATCGCAAAAATCTCATTTACGGGTTCTACCGCCGTGGGAAAAACCATTGCCCGTGGTGCGGTGGATACGCTTAAGCGCGTGACGCTCGAACTGGGCGGGAAGTCTGCCAATGTACTGCTTGATGATGTCGATCTTCAACAAGCCATTCCACTGGCGTTGCAGGTGATGTCCTGGAACAGCGGCCAGGCATGTATTGCCGGTACACGTTTGTTAGTCCATGAAAACCGCCTCGAGGAAGTTAAGGCACAGTTACGCCAGGACATATCTCAGTTGGAACCTGGTAAGAACGTTGGTACCGCGGTGACGGCACAGCAATATGAACGCGTGCAGGCATACATCCGCAAAGGGGTTGAAGAAGGTGCTGAATTACTCTGCGGGGGTGAAGGCCATCCGGCAGGTTTTGAACGCGGTTACTTTGTGAAGCCAACTGTTTTTGTGAATGTTCGTAACGATATGACTATCGCCCAACAAGAAATTTTTGGCCCGGTGCTGTCGGTGATTACCTATAAAGATGACGCAGAAGCTATCGCAATTGCCAACGATACCGTTTACGGATTACAGGCATATGTAAGTGGCAAAGATGCGCAACGTACACAGACGGTTGCAAGCCAACTTATCGCCGGACGAGTATTTGTTAACGGTGTTTATAATGAGCCACAAGTGCCATTTGGCGGTTTTAAACAGTCAGGGATTGGACGTGAATTTGGTACTTTCGGGTTGGAAGGGTATCTTGAGCCAAAAGCCATAATGGGGCAGTGATATGCCGGAACGAGAAAACATTCTGCGGCTTGAGGGCCGCATTTTAGCTGAGCTTTGTAAAAGCGTGGCGCGGCATTACCAATGTGCGGAAACGTCTGAGATGGAACTGCAAACCGCAGTGCCCTGGCTTCGATTTATCCGCGTATCTGAACCAACGCTGTTTAACCGAGGCATGCTGGAACCGTCGATGTGCATGCTGCTTCAAGGGCGTAAAAAAATGCTCATAGGTGACAATGTCACGGAGTATGGCCCGGGGAACTACTCAATGGCGGCGGTAGACATGCCGGTCTCCGGTCAGGTGACTCAGGCCACTGTGTCCGAGCCTTATTATGGCGTGCGCATTGACCTCAATAGTCGAGAAATTGCCGATTTAATCGTCTCATTGCAAATTACGCTGCCTGAAAAACAAGGTGAGAGTGTCAATCCTGGGGCCTGGATATCCAGTGCTGATGAAGCCTTGCAGGATGCCTTTTTACGTCTGGTGAAAGTGCTGGATACCCCTGATGATTTACCGGTGATGTCCAAACTGATTAAGCAGGAAATTCTTTATCGCCTGGTGACATCGCCATCAGGTGCGACGTTCTGGAAACAGACGCTCTCCTGGAATCAGGGCAAAGGCGTGGGGGAAGCTCTGGCATGGATTAAGCGCCATTTTGCTGAACCGCTAAAAATTGATGAACTGGCAAAGCGTGTCGGCATGAGTACTTCAAGCCTGCATCATCGCTTTAAAGCCCTGACCGTGATGAGCCCGTTGCAATATCAAAAGCAGATCCGTCTGCTCGAAGCCAGGCGATTATTACTCAGTGGCGGCCAGGATGTGGCAAATGTCGCCTGGCAAGTAGGCTATGAATCGCCATCGCAATTTAACCGTGAATATCGTCGATCGTTTGGCGCAGCACCTTTGCAGGATGTCGAAACGCTACGCCAGATGGGCGTTACGCTATAGTTTTTCTTGCCACAATAAACAGGCGTGGGAACAGCATCAACACGTTGCCATCGTGTCGCGGCGGATACGCCTGCTGCAAAAGCGTGTGGTAACGCTCCAGAAATGCCTGTTGCTGAATGCTGTCTAGGTTTGCGAGATAAGGCCGTAAACCGGTAGAGCTCAGCCATTCAATAATCGCCTGTGCTGACGGCATGACGTGGAAATAGGTTGTACGCCAGATATCCACCGCACAGCCCGATTGCGCCAGCAAATCGTAATACTGTTGTGCAGGTAGCAACGCTTCTCGCCCGGAGTCAGGGTTCCCCAGTTCAGCAGCGACCTGGCGCATTAATGTATGCGTTGGCTCCTGCCAATTATCCGGCATTTGCACCGCTAACACTCCATTTTCGGCAAGCTGTGTCGCCAGGTGGGGAAACAGTTCTGGATGGTTGATTACCCACTGCAATGACGCATTAGCATAGATAACATCTTGCTTTACCGCCGGCGTCCAGGATGTCACATCAGCCTGTTCAAACTGGCAGTTGGGCAGGGCGGCGCGAGCTTTTTCCAACATCGCCGGAGAGCTATCGATGCCTGTCACAGTTGCATCCGGGAAGGCCTGGTGCAATAAAGCGGTACTGTTGCCTGGGCCGCAGCCTAAATCGGCAATATGTTTTGCTTCGGGTTGTTGAATGCGCGCGGCGAGTTCTGCTGCCGGGCGCGTACGTTCAGCTGCAAACTGCAAGTAAAGCGCGGGGTTCCAGTCCTGCATAGCTTTCTCCTGTGACTTAATTGCATTAAGCGTAGTGATGAATTAAGAAATTGTGCATGGTTTAGAATCTGATTAATTACTGTAACGTAGTGACTAAACTCAGGTAAGGAAAACCGCTATGAAAGTGACACGCAAACAGGAAAAGATCGTCAAGCGCACACTAGAGGGCTGGCGTCAGGAAGGGGTGATTGATGCCTCAGAACAGCAGCGTTTGCAACAAAACCTCTCGGTTCAGCTTTTTGACTGGCAACGAATGAGCCGCTATGCATTCTGGATAGCGCTGGCCTGCTTTATTATCGCGATGGGCAGCCTGGTTGCTGATGAATATTTGATGGCGTTGCTGTTTAATTTTGGTTACCTCACGCGCGCGGTCATTTTGCTGCTTATCGCCATTGCCTTTTATTGCTGGGGATTCTACCGCCAGAGAAAGACGCCGGATAAACGCTACAGCAATGAGGCCATTCTGTTCCTAGGCGTATTATTCACCGCACTATTTTTATGGCAGCTCGGCATGGCGTTTGATAACGGCAGCGGAAATGTAGCACCGCTATTTTTGCTCGGCTGCGCGATTTACGGCGTCATTGGCTACCTGAGCCGTTCGGGTCTTATCTGGCTATTTTTCCTGCTGACATTAGGCAGCTATTTCGGGACATCGACAGGCTATTCTTCCGGCTGGGGCGCTTATTGGCTCGGTATGAACTACCCAATTCGCTTTGTATTATTCGGCGGGGTATTACTCGCGGCATGTTACCTGCTTAAAAAACCTTTGCTGCAACGTAACGTGTTTGCAGTCAGCAAAGCGATGGGGCTGCTGTATCTGTTTATCGCTTTGTGGATTTTGTCGATCTTTGGCAATTACGATTTTGATATCTGGCAAAGTGTGCGCCAGATTGAACTGCTGCACTGGTCATTGCTGTTCGCCCTGGCGGCAGGCGCATGTATCTGGATTAGCCTGAAAACTGACGATGGAATGCTGCGCGGATTTGGCCTAACGTTCCTCGGTATTAACCTCTACACCCGCTATTTCGAAATGTTCTGGGACGACACCAATAAAGTGATTTTCTTCTTACTGCTCGCCATCTCGCTGGCCCTTGTCGGGCGCTATGCCGAGAAGATTTGGCGGCTAGGGGAGAAGTGACAGTCGCCGGGCGGGTAAGCACAACATTACCCGCCCGCGAATAGCAAAAATCATTCAGGGGTAAAAGTCAGATACCCGGCCACGCCACCGCCACCATCTTTCGGGTGATGGGCGCCCTCCATTACCGTGACTTTCGGGAAGTCAAAAGGAGAAACGCCTTCAATGCAGGCGACATTCACGCCATATTGCTCAGGGTTTGAGCGGCGCTGGTGGAAAGTATAAATCCCGCACACGGAACAGAAGAAATGCACCGCTGCTCCGGTGTTAAAACGATATTCGGTGAGTTTATCCTGCCCTTTAGTAATCTTAATCCCCGACAACGGAGCAGAGACAGCAACTGCGCCGCGCATTCGGCAAAATGAACAGTTACAGCGGCGGATAGTGTTAAAACCATCGCTAAGTTCGACGGTAAAAGCGACAGCACCACAATGACATTGAGCAGAAACTTTTTGTTGCATAGCCACCTCAGTCCAGATTTTTAATTCTCCTGAGTTTAGTGGTTAACTGAGGCTTGTCATTACGCTCAGGCTGTCTTTTCGTCTCATCTTTTGCGAGGATAGCGCGGAATTTACAGCTATCAACAAAAGGTAACGATATGGCTAAGCATCCAACGGGTAAATATTTGCGCGCCCCAATTACGTCCAACGATAAAAATCTGCTGATTTACGTGGTGCGTGGCTCGAAAATTGACGATATGCCACCCGATGAAGATGAGGATTACCCGGGCGATATGCAGATGTTGATGCCGCAGTTATCTAAAGATTTCGATGCGGAATTAAACGAAGCACTCGACGAGTGCGAGTCAGGCGATGTGATTGTCTTTATGTGTACGACGGATATGATTTTTGAGCACGCTTACTCGAAGATTAAAGCCATGCTGCGCGCTTAATTAACGCCTGTTTGAAAACCAAACCCCGGTGCGATGACCGGGGTTTGTGCTATTAATGACCGTAAAAAATCTCGCCTTTCATGGCGCGTAAAATCTTCCCTTCCGCGTCGGTAATTAACACATAATTCCCGCCCATGTATGTCCAGTGGCTGCCCGCTTCTGGTGCTGGGAGGTGCCTGATTTGCCAGGCATCAATCTGGTAAGGCTTCGTGCGGTATAAATCAGGCACGATGTCGCCAATTTTAAATGGCTTGTAATCGGCATGAAATTCTTGAATTTCAAACGAGGAAGCTGGCTGCGGAGCGGCTGGCGCCGGTGCGACAGCAGGCGCATCAGCTGCTTGAGCCGTCATCGCCAATGGTAGAGATCCGGCCATCAGGGCCACAGAAAAAACAAACACATTCAATTTACGCATATCTTCTCCAGATACATTCATCTGCTAACTTTCAAATAATGCCGTTATCTCTATCACGTTGTTTCACGAGTGATAATCAATTTTTCGTTACTTGAAGTAAATGACTTGCGGTAGGCGGCGGGTGTGGTGGCGAACTTAGCGCGGAAATGGTGGCGCAGAGTCGCCGCACTGCCAAACCCGACACGCTCGGCTATTTCATCAATGGAGAGAGTGCTGCTCTCCAGTAAATCCCGACAGCGCGCCAGGCGCATATTCAGCAGCCAGCGTGTGGGCGTGGTGCCGGTTGTTGCGGAAAAACGGCGTAAAAATGTTCTCGGGCTCATGCCGGTAAACACCGCCAGAGACTCTACCGAGTGTTCATCCGCCAGATGAATTTGCAAATAATCGAACAGCGGGCTTAGACGCTTGCTCTCATAGGCAACCGGAATAGGTTGTTCGATAAACTGAGCCTGCCCGCCAACGCGATGAGGGGGGACGACCAGTCGGCGCGCCACGCTGTTTGCGGCAGCCTGGCCGTAATCCCGCCGCACCAGATGCAAACTCAAATCGATACCGGCGGCACTTCCGGCAGAGGTCAGTACCGATCCGTTATCGATATACAACACATCTGGCATCACCTGAATGGCAGGGTAGCACTGCTGAAGTTTTTCGGTATAACGCCAGTGGGTTGAGGCTTGTAACCCATCGAGCAGGCCGCTGGCTGCCAGCACGAATACGCCGGAGCATATCGACATAATCCGCGCACCGCGTGAATGCGCCGTGCGTAACGCTTCACACAACTGTGGCGGAACCGGTTCGTCGGCACCTCGCCAGCCGGGCACAATAATCGTTCCGGCATCTTCCAACAAAGAAAGACCACCATCGACCGCCAGCCGGATACCTCCAGTCGCTCTAAGCTCGCCTGGTTCGATTCCTGCGACCGCAAACTGATACCAGTTATCACCCATTTCTGGACGCGGCAGGCCAAACACTTCAACAACGACACCAAATTCAAAGGTACACAGGCCGTCATATGCCAGCGCAACAACTAGAGGGTTTTGCAAAGGGATATCCCGAACGATTGTCATGATCTTCACGTTATCTGTCATTTCTGCCATACGTCAAGCCACACGCTGCGCTCTATAGTGAGATCTCACCATCATGAGGAGTATTTATGAGTTACGTTACTGATTATCCAGCCGCTGCCCCAGAAATCGCCGCTGCTCATTTTCTCCAGCGTTTGTGTCTCGAAACAGACTGCGATGATGTGCATAGCGCAATGAAAGACGAAGATATGGATTTTGTTCTGCTGCATGTTGTCGGCTCACCGGAAGCATTCGCCCGTCGCCATATTCCTGGTGCTTTGCATTTGCGCCATCGCGATATGTCGGCTGAACGCATGGCCGAATGGCCTGCAGATACCTTATTCGTGGTTTATTGCGCCGGCCCGCATTGCAACGGTGCGGATCGCGCAGCTTTAAAACTGGCGCGTCTGGGCCGCCCGGTGAAAATTATGATTGGTGGAATCACCGGTTGGGCTGATGAAGGATTTAGCTTTGCGTGAGTCGTGAATTTGCTATCCGCAGGGCGTTAAGTGGGTGTAATCTTTGCCTCAAATTTGTCATATCTAAAGGAAGTCACAATGTCGATTTACAGTGAAACCAATGCACAGTTCATCCTGGGTTTAAGCAACCTGTCTGCAATTCTTGAGAAAGCGGCTAACTGGGCGAAAGAGAACGGCAAAACGGAAGAGAGCCTGCTGACTGCGTCACTGGCGGAAGATATGTATCCGTTGGTGCGCCAGGTGCAAATTACCACCGATATGGCCAAACGTGCCGTTGCTCGCCTGGCGGGTGTTGATGCTCCGGTGATGGAAGATAACGAAACCACTATTGAACAGCTTCAGACCCGTATCAAAGCAACGGTTGAGTTCATGAAAGGCATTAGCGATGAGCAACTTGCTGGTGACGACGAGCGCCCAATTGTTGTGATGGCTCGTGAACATGAATTGCGTTTCACCGCTCGCAACTACGTGTACAAATTCGCTACGCCGAACTTCTATTTCCACTTTACTACCGCTTACGACATCTTGCGTCAGGCAGGGGTGCCATTAGGTAAACGTGATTTTGTCGGCCCAATCTTCTAATACTCGTCATACTTCGAGCTACTGATGCGTTGACTGCACCCGTGCGCCCCAGCCACATAGTTATCTATGTGACTGGGGACTTACGGTCTGGTCGCCTTTCCGTAACTTGAATTATTTAGGGTATACATGAATAAATAAATAGTGCGCCTAGCTCAACCGATAATAGCGATTCGGGCGCAACTTCTCAGGCAGTTCCTCACTCTCATCCATATCCTGTAAATCCCGCTCAATAGTGTTGCAAATTGCATCCAGCGGCAGGTCGTTGTCTTCTGTGCCAAACGGCTCTTCCAGCTCTTCAGCCAGCGTATCAAGCGAAATAAAGGTATATGAAACAAATACCGACAAGAACGGTGTCATATAGTGTAGGTCGGTGACCAAAGCGAACGGCAGCATGATGCAAAACAGATAGACCGTGCGATGCAAAATCAACGTATAAGCGAACGGCAACGGAGTGCTGGCAATACGCTCGCAACCTCCGGCAACCGCTGAAAGATCGTTCAGATGATGGTTCAGGCTGCTCCACACCACATCGGAAATCAGGCCCTGTTTGCGCTTATCGGCGAGCCAGTCACCCATCAGCAATAGTATGCGGTTACAGGGCGCGTGGCTTTTCATCACCCACTGTAATTCATCGGCAGTTAAGAATTTTTTCAGCGTCTCCTCTACCGGGCGCTTACGCAATGTGAGCCTGAGCGCGTGGCAAAAGGCAATCTGCAAATTCACAAACGACGTAATCTGACTCTGGTTTTCCCCCAGCAGACTTTTAGTCTCGCGCAAAAACGAACGCTGAGTAATCGCCAGTTGCCCCCACAGCGTGCGAGCCTCGTTAAAGCGTGCGTAACAGACGCTGTTTCTGAACCCGAGAAAAATCGCTATCGCCACACCAAGAATACTAAAGGGTGCGATGGTGAGTTTTAAACCAAGCGTCTCATACCATGGCAGGAAGAAGATAACGCTTATCGAGAGCGCAACATTCAATAACAGGCGGGAGTAGATTTTTTGTAGAACCGAACCGTGCCAGACGAATAAGCGGATAAACCAGTGTTGCTGCGGGCGAACAATCATAATTGGGAGGCTCAAAAACAGGACGTCATATTTAACGGCAAACTGTGACGTAGATCAACTTGCAATTCACATTACCTTAACAACATGAATTATTTTCAATAACCATGAAAGATCTTCGTTTGTCCTCATGTTCAGCATCTGCCATTCTCAATCACACAAACAGCCGTCCAGACGGCTAAATATTCAAATAATGAATTATCACCTGACTAAATTAATTAGCCGGGTTAGCGGAGAAAACACATGCCACAGTCAACACAACATCGCGCCCCGTTCCGTGCCGATATCGTCGGTAGCTTCTTACGTCCAGCCACTATCAAAAATGCTCGCCTTGCGTTTGCTGCAGGTGAAATCGATGCCAGCCAGTTGCGCAAAGTTGAAGATGATGCGATTCGTGCTTCGGTCGAGCAGCAGTGTGCATGCGGTCTGCATGTGGTGACTGATGGCGAGTTCCGTCGGGCGTGGTGGCATTTTGATTTCTTCGACGGCCTGCAAGGTGTGGAACGTTATGAATCTGAGCAGGGCATTCAGTTTAATGGGGTACAGACTAAAGCGCACAGTGTGCGTGTGGTGGGTAAACTCGGATTTGGTTCGCACCCAATGCTGGAAGATTTCCGCTATCTGAAAAGCATCAGCGGCAACGCGGTGCCAAAAATGACCATTCCAAGCCCAAGCGTGTTGCATTTCCGTGGTGGCCGCAATGCTATCGACAGTAATGTATACCCTGATTTAAAAGAGTATTTTGACGACCTGGCGACGACATGGCGCGATGCGATTCAGGCTTTTTACGCTGCCGGTTGCCGCTATCTGCAACTTGATGACACCGTTTGGGCTTATCTGTGTTCCGATGCCCAACGTAAAGAGATCCGCGAGCGTGGGGATGACCCAGACCAACTGGCGCAAATCTATGCTCAGGTACTGAATAAAGCGCTGGAAGGAAAGCCGGATGATTTGGTTATCGGCCTGCATGTTTGTCGCGGTAACTTCCGTTCCACGTGGATTTCAGAGGGTGGCTACGAGCCAGTTGCCCAAGTGTTATTCGGCAGCGTCAATGTGGATGCATTCTTCCTTGAATACGATAACGACCGTTCCGGTGATTTTGCACCGCTGCGCTTTGTGCGTCCGGGTCATCAGCAGGTCGTTTTAGGTTTGATCACCACCAAAAATGGTGAGCTGGAAAACCCGGAGTTGATTCAGGCGCGAATTAACGAAGCGGCGCAATATGTCGATATCAGTCAAATCTGCCTCAGCCCACAGTGCGGCTTTGCCTCAACAGAAGAGGGTAACAGTCTGACGCCTGAACAGCAGTGGGACAAAGTCCGCCTGGTGACGGAACTTGCCGATAAGGTTTGGTAAAACGGTGATTGTGTCGGATGTTGCTGACGCGAGATTCGACACAATCACATCTTATAGTCAGCTATGAGCGAAAACCGGAAGTGCGGAATGCATCCTTATATCGAGGGATCTTGAGTTATGGGAGCAGATCACAGGCCCCGCAGCACTTGGGCCAGATTAATCGTTGTGTTATTCAGGACGGATGCTTGTGCATCTGTGTATTCAATAAGAAAAATGTACATATCTGCAGTAGCAAAAAAAGAGCTGCTTTACCATTTCACATAAAACAGCCCTGTATTTCTCTTATAGCTTACTGATTAAAAATCAACGAGTTCTAACTGACGCGCCATATTTAATTCATTACGCTCCACTATTTCCTCAACAATTTTGCCGGACGTATTGAACCTGAAATAGGTCAGGCTGGTCCAGGTGACATCCCTGCCTCTGACGTCAAAACCGTTCCACGTATTAGATCCTGTCGCCACATGAGTCAGGGCGACAACAACCTGGTCGTCAGCAACAACTTCTTTTTGAAATGTCGTCACAATGGCTTCATAGCGGTCGGTCACATTCTCGCGCAGCCCTTTTTTAAAAACTTCAAGACCGACTAGTGGCCCGGGGCAGTCAGGACGGTGAATCACCACGTTTTCATCAAAAAATTCATTCACGCGTTCGACATCTTTTCCGTCTACACAGTATTTAAAATAGGCTTTAACCACATCCAGGTGAGTCATCTTCATTTCTCCGGGTTAATTAACCAGGGCCCCACCCTCAATATCCACTATCGAGCCGGTGACAAAGGGGTTATCAATGACAAACAGATACCCTTTTGCCAGGTCTTCTGCACGACCATACCTTTTGGCCGGTAGATTTTCTGCCGCCCGCACCAGCATCTGTTCACGTGCTTCCGGTGCCATACCTGCATAGGCTTCAGTATCTGTCAGTCCCGGACTGATGGCGTTAACGCGCAGAGGAGATAACTCTTTCGCCAGCATTTTCACTGCAGCTTCCAGAGCCGCATTCATCGTGGTTTTCACCAGGGTACCGGGAACGGTACGGCGGGCAAGAAAACCACTGGTCAGGGTCAGTGTTCCACCGGGTTTAATTTTCCCGCTCAGATGACGGGCAACCGCCAGACTGCCCCAGAATTTGGTATCAAACGCCTGTTTTGCGGTCTTCAAATCCAGGGTGGTGAATGCTCCACCCGGCGCCTGGGAGCCCGCCGTCACCACAATGTTGTCCACCGGTTCAAGCGTCCGGGCCAGGCGCTCAAGTTGCACTTCATCGGCGATATCCAGTACCAGGCTTTCCGCTGACGCACCGGTTGTCTGAAGTTGCTGACAGGCATGTTGAAGTTTGTCGTGATGGCGACCGGCAAGAATAATATGCTCCCCACGGGTTGCCAGAAGCTGTGCCACGGCGAAACCAATCCCCGTAGCGCCACCAATAATGAGTGTGCGTTGTGTCATGATTCAGACCTCAGTCGTCAGGAACGGATAATCGGTATAACCGACTTCAGTACCGCCAAACAGTGTCGCCGGATTGCCCATCTCTGCCAGCGGCAGGTTTTGTTTCAGACGGCGCGGGAAGTCGGGGTTGGCAATAAACGGGCGACCGAAGGCCACCAGGTCCACCACACCCGCCGCCAGCAGTTTGTCGGCTTTTTCACGCGTGTAATTCCCCGCTACAATAATGGCGCCGCTGAAGGTTGCCCGCAGGGTTTCACGGAACTCATAAGGCACCTGCGGTGCATCATCCCAGTCAGCTTCAGCCAGATGAATAAAGGCGATGCCCTTTGTTTCACACCAGGCCGCCAGCGCCAGAATCGCTTCGATGGCCTGTGGGTCGTCCATGCCACGCTGGGTGATAAAGGGCGCCAGGCGAATACCGGTGCGCTCTGCACCAATGGCGTCACTGATGGCTTCCAGCACTTCCTGAGCGAAACGCACGCGGTTTGCCAGGCTGCCGCCGTATTCATCGGTCCGTTTATTTGAGGAGCGACGCAGGAACTGGTCAATCAGGTATCCGTTGCCACCGTGGATTTCCACACCGTCAAATCCGGCTTCCATAGCATTGATGGCCGCCTGGCGGTAATCCGCAATCACCTGCTGAATATCGCCATGGGTCAGCTCACGCGGGACCGGGCAGTCAACCATTTCACCCACACCTTCGCTGTTGACTACCCACACCTGTGCCTCCGGCGACAACGCTGAAGGGGCAACAGGCTTGCCATCCGGGTGAAAACTTTCATGAGACATACGCCCCACATGCCACAACTGAGAGAAGATTTTGCCATTCACTTTATGAACCGCATCGGTCACCAGACGCCAGCCTGCGATTTGTTCAGCGGAATGAATACCCGGCGTCCAGGAGTAACCCTGACCCTGCGGAGAAATCTGCGTCGCTTCGGTGATGATGAGACCTGCACTGGCGCGTTGCTGGTAATACTCCGCCATCAATGCAGTGGGGATATTGCCCGGCTGCGCGGTACGTGCACGGGTCATCGGCGCCATCACAATACGGTTTTTTAGCTCAAGATGGCCAATCTGTGTGGTTTCAAAAAGAGGGTGTTGTTGCATGTTCTGTTCTCCAGGGCGGTCAGTTATGGCTTGACTTTACGTCCTGCGCGTCGCTTTGATAATGGCGGGAATAACTGATTCTATTTTCAGGAAAACGGAATAATGGGCAAGTTTGAAGATATGACGTTACTGGTGGAAGTCGTGGAGGCGGGTGGACTGGCCGCAGCCGGACGGCGGATGAATCTTTCTCCTGCCACCATGACGGCCCGGTTAAAGGCACTGGAGGAACGCTATCAGACCCGGCTGTTTAATCGTTCCACCCGGGCAATTGCACTGACACGTGCCGGTGAGGATTTTTACCACGCCGCACTTCGCGTGATGGAGGAAATGGCGCAGGCCGAGTCGAAACTGACACAGAAGGACGGGATGCTCAGCGGCAGCCTGCGTATTTCAGCGCCATCAGATTTTGGCCGGCAGTATCTTTCGGCCGCACTGCTCGATTTTTCCCGTCTGCATCCTGAAGTCAGAAGCTTTGTCTATCTGAGTGAAAGTGTGGTGGATTTGATTGCCAACCGTCTGGACATGAGCGTGCGCTTCGGCAACCTCCCGGACAGCAATCTGGTGACGAAATTTATCCGCCCCAATCGCCGTGTACTGGTTGCGTCAAAAAGCTACCTTGAAACACATGGGGCACCTGTGCATCCGGATGACCTGCACGGGCATCGTTGCCTGGTGATGGAGCAGCGCGGCACGCCGATGAACGAGTGGCGTTTTGAAGAGCATGATGTGCCCTCCATGGTGCGGGTCACGCCGGCCATGGTGTGTGATGATGGTGCCCTGCTACGCCAGTGGGTGCTGGCCGGTGCGGGTATCACCAGCAAATCATGGTGGGATGTGAAGCGCGATGTCGAACAGGGGCGGCTCATCGTCTTATTTGCCGACACCTTTATCGGTTTCAGTCGCCATGACAAAAAACAGGTTGGCCTCCAGTTTGTCTACCCGCAACGCCGTTTTCAGCCTTTGCAAGTGACGGCTTTCAGCGAGTTTTTCATCAACTGGCTGGATAATGAATGATCCGGTAACAGGTTTATTCATAAAAACAAAATAATCCATTCCATATTACTGCCATTATCAAAAGTGATTCTTTAGCCCAGAATGACTCTCATCATTCATCTGTCAGAGTCACTTATGAAACCGCAACGTATCCCTTTAGAGGTCTGGATACTGACCTTATCCGCTTTTGCTATCGGCACCGCCGAGTTTGTTGTCGCCGGGTTACTCACCACTATGGCGCACTCCCTCAATATCACCGACGGTCAGGCGGGAAACGTTATCACCGCTTACGCGATGGCGATTGTTATCGGTGGGCCGGTGCTGACGCTGTGGCTTGCCCGTTTTGAAAAACGTAATGTCCTGGCCGGACTGATGGTGATGTTTATTGCCGCCAACCTCGTCAGCGCCTTATCCACCAGTTATTCGGTGCTGCTGGTCAGCCGGGTGCTGGCGGGCCTGGTACAGGGGCCGTTTTACGGTATCGGTGCGGTGGTCGCAACGGGACTGGTGGCAGAGAATCTTGCGGGTCGCGCTGTGGGGCAAATGTTTGCCGGGCTGACGCTGGCCAACGTATTGGGTGTGCCGTTCGGTGCCTGGATTGGCAATATCTTCGGCTGGAACGTGACGTTTTATGTTGTCTCCGCCCTGGGTGCGGTGGCGCTGGTTGCTATTATGCTGACCATTCAGCGCCAGCCTCCTGAGCCGGGTAAGAGTGTGCGTCAGCAGCTGGCGGTATTCCGTCATGGCCCGTTACTGGCAAGCCTTGCGATCACCGTTCTGTGCTGGACGGGCTTTATGACGCTGTATGGTTACATTGCACCACTGGCAGAGCAGGTGGCAGGTTACAGCGTACAGGCGTTAACCGTACTGCTGTTTGTGGTCGGGCTGGGCCTCGTGGTGGGTAACCATATCGGCGGTATGACAGCAGACCGCAACCTGCGCCAGGCGCAGCTTTTATGGCCGGTCCTGATGGTCGTGTCACTGATTGTTGTTGGCCTGGTCAGCAGCCATTACTGGTTGTTTATGGTGGCGACGTTCCTGTTCGGCATTGCCTCATTCGGTAATGTCCCGCCATTACAGATGAACGTACTGAAACATGGCAGTACTGCACCGGAACTGGCCGGTACCGCTAATATCTCAGCCTTCAACCTGGCGAATGCACTGGGCGGGATTATCGGTGGTCTGACCGTCGACAGTGCCCTCGGCGCGGCAGGTATTCCGTGGGTGGCGATACTGATCCCTGTGGCCGGCATTGCGTTTGTGCTGTTTAACCGTCATAACTCTGGCCTGAAAGTCCAGGCCGCGAGGTAAGATCACGGCAACACCAATGCGTTCAGCCAGGTTAAGGGCTTCATGACGGAATTCAGGCGAGTGTTGTTTTGGGGATCTTTTTGATGGTTGATGCTGATTTTGTCATGTGAGCTACCTCTGGTTGAGAGTTTACTCACCTGGCAGGGTGTCTACTATTGTTGGGTAAGACCAATTTACCGTTCTGGACTTCAAACCCCTTTACTGAGCAAGAGATTACTACGCAACCGAAAGGATCCCAAGAAGATCCTTTCGGTTGTTCACACATATTCCCACCATCGAACCTAACGATAGTCACGCAACCGCTAACGAAATCCTCCTCTGCCTCACCAATGTGACTTGCGCTATAACACTAACAAGGAAGGAGGTCGGGAAAGTCATATCCTACATTTTATTTATTCGACATTAAATCGAGCATACCCAGGGAGTGGGCAGTAAGAACACCACAATTTTCACATAGCACATGGAAAATCGGAGTGTTCATTTTATCAACAACGGTATGACTATCTATACACTCTATTAATGGAAGTAAGGATACTCCATCTAGTACCGCAAATTTTACATTTCCACATCTATGGCAAGGATAAATCGCTGCTTTTTCTATTAACGTATCAATGGCTTGCTGTTTGTTAAATTCATTCACAATTAAATTAAAATCCTTTTACAATTTCATGATGCCCACATATTTTCCATGGGACATTTAAGTTCCCCCCACTTCCAGTCGTTTATTTAATGCGACAGTTACCATAAAAAAATTAAATTAGAATACTTATTTTTATAAAAGCTATTTTACAACTTGCATGGAGCATTGTAGTCACGTGAAGAACACTATATCACATAAAAGCATTTACATTTTAACGACCAGCACCTTTATTCCATTTGTTATAATGTTTCTATATTCATTTTTATCCATGGATGTAAGAAATAAAGGGGAGTTTATCGAGATCATGTCTCGATTTAATGAAAATAGTGCCAGAAATGCTATAGAAAGACCCGTCCAGGAAATGGAGTTATTACTTCACTCGCTTTTAGGTCAACTGACGTCAAAAGACATTGAAGGTTATATATCACCTACACATACAGAACTGAATTCGATAATTCCATCTATCGTAAACTCAACAACTTTTTTCGAAACAGTTATTTTGTCAGATAAAGAAGGTAACTACAAAATTTACCCAGAGAACCTAGGGGCAAATTTTAAGGTAAATGAAAGACCCTGGTATCCCTTCTCAGCAAGGAAAGATGAGGTGCGATTCTCTGCACCATATAAATCCGTAACCAAAACACCGAAGTATAATAACGGAATGGCCGTCACTACCAGCATGAATATTTTTAATGACCATTCAGAATTCGTAGGTAATATTGCTTTCGATCTAGACCTCCATAGCTTGAGTGAATTGATAAAATACAACCAAGCCCCTTACAACGCTCGATTCAAAGTTGTTTCATACGATGGCCACTTAATCATGTATTCCAATACTAAAGAATTATTTAAAAGAGCAATACCTCAGACCTGGATAGACATGGCAACAGAGTCAGAAGGTTATTTTTTTGATGAAAAAAGAAACAAGCATGTTTTTTATCGCGTTTATGACAACCCCGCATGGATTGCGTTCAGTGTAGTCAGCGATGCTGATTTTGAAGCACACAGTACTTATGAAAAGAATTTATTTTTGTTAGTGTCACTGGCATGTTTAATATCTTATTTAATCATATTATTTATAATTAAATTATATTTTAAACAGGCCATCACAGCACTCTACTTAAACATTAACGGTATATCCATTGACAACGAAGGCGATAGCATTAAGAAAGTTTCCGAGTCTTTAAAAGACAATAGCAAAAAACTTGAGGCCGCTATACATGATGCTGAAACGGATGGCCTTACCAATTTACATACAAGAAAGAAATTTGACTGTGATTTCCACCATCTTTTCCACTCTGAAAGAGCGTTCTACTTCGCTATAATTGACGTTGACAATTTTAAGAAGGTAAATGATACATTTGGGCATCATACAGGGGATGTTGTACTAACGTACATTAGTAAAGCAGGCAGCGAGTTCCTGACGAATATATATAGATTCGGAGGCGAGGAACTCGTCGTAATTTATAGAGGAGGTAATTATGATGATTTCTATACATTACTGGATCTATGGAGAAAAAGAGTAGAACAAAAACAATGGCGTGAAGAGGGTTTGAATGTAACCTTTAGCTGTGGTGTTTCATCATCTAATGAAGGTTCATCTCCTGATGAGATATTGAAAAAAGCAGACATTCGACTTTATCAAGCTAAAAGTTCAGGTAAGAATTGCATTGTTGGTTTGGAGTAAGTAGAAAAACATCATATCCAAAAAAAAGTATTTAATGAGTAGCCAAATTTAAATGTGTGCCTGAGCCTGACAGGCATGCATTTAATAGACATTGACCATAACATCCATGCAGCGCCAGCAGTAAGAATCTGCGGCCACAGACTGGCGCTGTCCTTCACCACCTTTACACCTTCAGTCGCAATAAACTAGTTAGCCATATTTATTCCTTTATTAATAAATCCCGCCTCGATTCTTAATACGACTAACTAAGAGTTTAAAGGCGATCCAGAAAGTCCAGTTGGAAACAGTCCAGTTCTTCATCTCCCTGAAATTCATATTCAAGGAGGAAGTCTTCGGGCAATGGTTACCATCGTTCAGGGGGAGCTCGTTCTCCATTCCCATAACCCGGTCGAGTTAATCTGGCGTGCAAGTTCACGTGCCTCGTCATCCACTACATGTACTAGCAGATACCGGCATTGACCGAAATATTACGAATTTTACGTGCTGAATGAGCAACTGATTACCCATCTGTCACCGCTGGGATGGGAACATATCAACCTGAGCGGGGATTACGTTTGGAGAACAAACCTCAAACTGGGACAGGGTAAATACTGCACATTAAGCTCAGTGAATAGTAATCTGTACACAAAATAGGCGTAGCGTAGGATGTTTTCCGTTTCCCAAGCGGGGGGCTGTAACCTATAGGTTTTGCATATACATATCGTCATAAATAAGAATTGTTTGTTCACCTTAAAACTTTTAATCTCATTTCAAGAACTCAGAATTAATAATGATTATATTTGGATTATAGAGAGTAATAGCAATGCTATGTCTCAACTCTGACAATATCATTCCAGCGGTAGGATTTTAATCCTAAGCTTCAATATATTATGTCTTAACTGATATAAACCCACATATCTTAGTAAATACATGGTGGCTATTATGAAAAACGTTTACACGTATCATTCCGGTGATTCTCTAATAAAAAATCCATTATTAAATAAAGGGAGTGCATTTACATCTGAAGAGCGAGATGCTTTTAATCTTAGCGGACTGATTCCACCAAAAATTGAAACATTAGACGACCAGGTGAAGCGTGTTCATATGCAACTTAATCGCTTCATCTCAAATGAAGCCAAACATGTGTTTTTGCGAAATTTACAGGATACAAATGAAGTTCTTTTTTATAAGTATATTACAACACACATTAAGGATTCACTTCCTCTGATCTATACTCCCACAGTGGGCTATGCCTGTCAGCATTTCTCTGAAATCTATCGTCGTGCCCGCGGCCTGTTTATTTCCTGGTCTGAGCATGAAAATATAGATACCCTTTTACAGAATGTCAGTAATGATGATGTAAAAGTTATTGTGGTAACTGATGGTGAACGCATACTTGGCCTTGGCGATCAGGGCATTGGCGGGATGGGGATCCCTATTGGTAAATTGTCGCTATATACCGCTTGTGGGGGTATTTCTCCACAGCAAACCTTGCCAATAACACTTGATGTCGGTACTAATAATCCGGAGCTTTTAAGCGATCCTCTTTATATGGGTTCTCATCATGCACGTATTTCTGATGAAGATTACTATGCATTTATTGATAAATTTATAACCGCTGTACTGAATCGCTGGCCTAATGTTCTGCTTCAATTTGAAGATTTTGCCCTCCGTCATGCCACACCTTTACTTGAGAAATACCGTAACCGCTTGTGTTGTTTTAATGACGATATTCAGGGTACCGCTGCTGTCACGTTAGGTAGCCTTCTCGCTGCCAGTAAGGCGGGAGAAATGACACTCAGCGACCAGCGATTTATGTTTGTCGGGGCGGGAACTGCCGGATGCGGTATTGCAGAACTTATTGTCGCGAAAATGATGCAGGAAGGTATTACCGAAAAAGAAGCCAGAAGTAAAATTTTCATGGTAGACAAAGATGGTTTGCTTACTGACGAGCACGAAGGTCTGACAGATTTCCAACTCAAGCTGGCAAAACACCGCACTTTACTTAAATTTGAGCCGAAGAACATGTCGCTGGATGAACTAGTGACACAAATACGCCCAACAGCTCTTATTGGTGTTTCAGGCTGCCGTGGTATTTTCACGGAGAAAGTTATTCGCAATATGTATGCGAACTGTAAACGACCGATTGTTTTCCCGCTTTCAAATCCTACTGGGTGTGTCGAAGCTATCCCACAGGACATTATCGACTGGACAGAGGGGAATGCCATTGTTGCCAGTGGAAGCCCGTTTGATCCAGTTCAGTACAACGGGAAACGGATACCTATTGCACAGTGCAATAATTCTTATATCTTCCCTGGAATTGGGCTCGGTGTTCTCATCAGCAATGCAACCCGTGTAACTGAAAATATGTTCCTTGTCGCCAGTGAAACCCTTGCTGAAAGTTCGCCAATGCAGACGGGACGCGATCAGGGATTACTGCCTGCATTAAATGATATTTCATTACTGTCAAAACGAATCGCACTAGCCGTTGCACACGCGGCGATGAGAGATAACGTTGCGCCAAATATTAACGATATTGAGCTCATTAACAACCTCGAAAAAGTCTTCTGGGAGCCACGATACCCAATTTATAAACGAACTTCGATTTAAGCCTCTCGTCGTTATGACCCGCATATCATCAGATATGCGGGTGTTCAGGAGCGTATGTCATGAAAAATAAAATCATGTTACTCCTGCCGGTAATAGTGGCACTGATCATTGCCCTTATTCCCGCTCCGGCAGGCATGGAGTCTTATACCTGGTATTTTTTTGCCATTTTCGTAGGATCAATCGTCGGTCTCATACTTGAGCCCTTACCAGGCGCGGTAATCGGGCTTATAGCGGTACTGGTGATCAGTACATTCAGTCCGTGGCTTTTGTTTTCTGCACATCAACTTGCTAGTCCGAAGTTTAATGCAACCAATGAGGCCTTTAACTGGGCGGTTTCAGGCTTTTCCAATAGTACTGTCTGGCTGATATTCAGCGCATTTATGTTCGCGCTGGGATATGAAAAAACTGGGCTTGGACGTCGTATCTCGCTGATGCTGGTAAAAAAACTAGGTAAACGAACACTAACTCTTGGGTATGCGATTGCCCTTGCAGACCTGATCCTCGCGCCCTTTACCCCTTCGAACACAGCAAGAAGTGGAGGAACCATTTATCCGGTCATTCGTAATCTTCCGCCCCTTTATGATTCAAAACCGCATGATGAAAGTTCCAGGCGGATAGGTTCTTATCTGATGTGGGTCTCTATATCGGCTACCTGTGTGAGCAGCACTCTGTTCCTGACCGCCTTGGCTCCCAACCTTCTGGCCAGTGCGCTGGTCACTGAACTGACCGGACTTACCATCAGTTGGATGGACTGGTTTATTGCTATGCTCCCCGTAGGGATTGTGTTATGGCTTCTTACGCCGGTAATGGCATATTATTTATATCCTCCTGAGATTAAGAGTAATAACCAAGTCCCCGTGTGGGCTGCAGGAGAATTGCAAAAACAAGGCTCCCTTTCACTTCACGAAAAACTACTAATCATTTTTGTGATGCTGGCGTTGATACTATGGATAGGTTTCGGGAGCGTTATCGAACCAGCAATTTCTGCACTCATTGTGATAGCTCTGATGTTAATTACCGGGGTGATTAGCTGGGCAGATGTCACCAGCAATAAGGCCGCCTGGAATACTTTTTTTTGGTTCGCTACGCTTGTAGCCTTAGCATCCGGGCTTTCCAGTGTCGGGTTTGTTCACTGGCTGGGTGTGAGAATTTCAAGCGATCTGGTAGGCTTTTCCTTGCTTGCGACTATAACCGTTCTGTTAATTGCCTTTTTTGTTCTGCATTACTTCTTTGCCAGCGGAACGGCACATGCCACAGCACTGGTGCCGGTTATGATTGCCATTGTAGCCGGTATGCACGGTATGAACGTTTATGCATTCGCCATCCTTCTGTGTGGTACGCAAGGAATTATGGGGATTATAACGCCCTATGCAAATGGTCCCGCCCCCATTTATTATGGAAGCGGCTACCTACCAGCAAAGGATTACTGGCGAATGGGAACAATTTTCGGTGTGATTTATTTCTTGCTATATCTGGTTATTGAAATTCCATGGATTGGTTATTTATTTGGTTTTACAAAATAAATAGTTTTACAGGTCATAACCAGCTTGAAATAAAACATATTCACAACTAACGTTTGCGTCGTGAATATTTTCAACATAACTTCTAGCCCGCTCAATAAATTATAAAAGCGGGCCAGATTATTTATCTCTATACCTTACGTTTCTTTGTGCATCTTCACTATACTCTCAATGAAATTCTTTACCATTACCGAACGTTCATATCGGCGGCTCACCAGGGACAGTGGCACATAAGCCTCATCATCTTTGATAGTATAAAATTGAATGCCTTTCATATGACTGAAAATACTTCTCATTGAATCAGGCACAATGGAATAACCCAGACCCGTTGAAACAAGATTGATGATTGAGGATATTTGTGGGGTGGTTTGTTTCATAAGTGGGGAGCACCCGGCCTTATCAAATATATTCATAATTGTCTCGTACATATGTACACTGTATTCACGTGGGCATAATATTAATTCTCGATCTGACAATTGCTTCACACATAATTCTTCTTGAGGTGGAAATACGGTATTAACTGAAGTCACTAATGATAGCTTTTCCTGAATAGTCAGATTAATATCAAGAGTATCGAATGTCTCTTCAATGACTGATTTTTCTGCCCTGACAAATGCAATATCGATACTACCGTTGTTGACGCGTTGAATTAAACTATCAGTATGTGCCTCATCTATTTTTAGAATGGCATTTTTATATTGATCTTTAAAATTTTTAATACCCATTGTCACAATCGGATTGAAGGTGGATGAAGAGGTAAATCCTACTTTTAGTCGTCCCAGTTCCCCGCGCGAAGCCATTCGCGACGAGAGCGTGGCTCGTTCAATCAGATGAGGTATCTCATGTATATTTTTATAAAACTCTTCCCCCGCAGCATTGAGTTCCACCCCTCGGGGTAGGCGATGAAAAAGGACTGCCCCGACTTCTTTTTCAAGATCCCGTATTTGCATGCTCAGTGGTGGTTGACTAATACCCAGAGCATCAGCGGCATACGTAAAACTTTTTGCATCGGCTACGGCCAGAAAATAACGTATATGCCTTAATTCCAAAAATCACCCCTTTAAATATAAAATTTGTTAAATGTCTCAAGGAATTTGAAAGACTCCTATTCAATATCAGTAACACCACTAACTAACAATCTAGGTAAATTAAATTTTTGGTAAGGTATTCTATTAATTGTCTGGGGAGGAAAGGTTATGTAAAGTAAGCGAATCACATTTAAGTTTGGCATCATTAATGTCGCTATTATTATAATTATAAATCTTCGAATACATCACTAACATAACAGAATAATAAATGGACAAAATGTGACGAACTATCTTTACCCATTTACTGATTTCCATAGGCTCGTCATTTTGTATCATCCCGTTCCCGTCATGATAGCCGTTGTGGTGGAAATGAATGACTGAACGTATAGCCGTTCGCCAACATCCTGTGTAGCACGCTGTGGAACATGGGCATTATTACCCCTTATGCAAATGGTCAGGCGCCTATCTATTACAGGAGTGGTTATTTATCTGCAAAAAGCTATTGGCGCCTGCGGACATTGTTAGGCGCGACTTATTTCGTCCTGTACCTGGTGATTGAATTGCCATGGATGAACTACCTGTTTGGTTTCTCAAAATGAGGAGATAAAGATGTCAAATGTTGCTATCGAAAGACCTAATTTACGTGTCTCGCGAGCCCGTCAGGTTGTGGAGAAATTGCTGTCACCAGCAGGGATCCGCATTAATGGTGATAAACCGTGGGATCTCTCAGTGCATGACGAGCAGTTTTATACCCGGGTTATCAACGAAGGGTCGATAGGTCTTGGGGAAACCTATGTAGAAGGTCTTTGGGATTGCCCTGCGCTAGATATCTTTTTCACCAAGATTTTACGCGCAGGCGTGTCAGAGATGATGCCGTTCAACTTTAGAGAAATGTTCCATATCTGCATTTCACGTTTGCGGAATATGCAGTCCCGTAGACGAGCATGGATTGTTGGAGAGCACCATTATGATTTGGGTAATGATCTTTATGCCATTATGCTGGATTCGTGGATGCAATATTCCTGCGGTTACTGGAAGCGAGCCAAAACACTGGAGGAGGCACAGCAGGATAAGTTACGACTTATTTGCGAGAAACTCCACCTAGAGCCGGGCATGCACCTGCTGGATATTGGTTGCGGCTGGGGAGGTCTGGCAGAATATGCTTCAAGGCATTACGGAGTTAAAGTGGATGGAATCACTATATCAGTTGAACAACAGTCTGCAGCAATAGCACGATGTACCGATCTGGACGTGAATATTATTCTCTCGGACTATCGTGATCTTGACGGAACAGATAAGTACGACAGGGTAGTCTCAGTCGGGATGTTTGAGCATGTTGGACCAAAAAACTATGCAACCTGGTTCAATGTGGTCGATCACTGTCTGAAGCCTGATGGTTTAGTGTTACTTCACACTATTGGCAGTAATAAGAGTGGGCATAATGTTGACCCATGGATTGATAAATATATTTTCCCGAATGGTTGCCTGCCATCCATAAAACAGATTGCAGAAGCAAGTGAGCGTCATTTTATTGTTGAGGACTGGCACAACTTTGGTGCTGACTATGATAAAACGTTGATGGCATGGCATAAGAAATTTAATGACCAATGGGAGGATATTGAAGGATCCTATACACCCAATTTTCAGCGCATGTTTAATTACTATCTGACAGCTTGCGCTGGGGCATTTCGAGCCAGACAAACTCAGTTATGGCAGATTGTGTTCTCCAGAGGAATAATTAGTGGGCTGGATATTCCTCGATAAAGAATTACTCTGCGTAAGATAGTAACTGAATATAGCGAAATAAAATTCCTTGTACTTAAAAAAGTGGAGTTCGAATGTCCGAACTCCCTTTTAAAAATACAGCCTGTCCCCCTCATGGGGGCATTTCTCAATTTTCCCTAGCCATGCTCGGCAAGAATAACAGGTACTATTGCAAAGCTCGTAACTCTGATAAAACTTGCTGTCTTTTTCACCCGTGACGCAAATCATGAACGTATTCAAGGATCGGCATTTCAGTCGTGACATTATTATGTGGGTGGTACGCTGGTACTGTAAATACGGTATCAGTTATCCTGCTTTGCAGGAAATACTGACCGACCGCGGTGTCAGAGTCGACCACACCATGCTTTACCGCTGGGTTCCAGTCGATTTCAATACGAATAAGGCTTTTGCAATGAATTAACCCAAAGCTTAAATTGAAGAAACACGCTTTACTGAGTTTGCAGGCACTGATGAGAAAACGGCTACCGCCCCTGTAACAGCCTGAAATTGACCAGGGTAATCATATACCGGTGTAGTGATAAGGAAACATGGCTCAGATGACATCATGGTGCGGGTTATGAACCCAATAATGACGCCGGATATTTGGTCGCAAACCGCATCAAACCAGTACTTGCATCACCCGGGTCGTCCATATATGGTCAACAAAAACTGGCCACAGTTTAAGAGTATTTCCAGAATAAACGTTCTGAATAATTCGGCGTCAAACCACCGTTATATTGTGGGGTCTGAACTTCCACTCTGAGCGAGAAACGGACATTGCGCTCACTAACCTTGTGTCCACCAAAGAAAGGTCGGGAGACACCTGCCGCCTGGAGTTATATGAACGGTAGGTACAGTGTGTACATTATTGTAGGTACTAATATTACTTGAGTTGAATTTTCATTGATGGAGATGAATGGAACACAAAATGATTTCGCTCATAAAACGGAATAGCCTCGTTTCTGGCATCTAAAAAAATAAAATTCATGCCCCTACTTTTCGACTCTGCTTTTGCAAAATTCAAGAGTGATTCGCCTATACCCAAGCTTCTAGACTTTTTATCAACAACCAAATCATCAATATGCAGATGAAGACCTCTAGCTAGTGTATGAACAGGTCTGAACCCCATCAACCCCTTGGGTTCTTCATCAATAAAAGCACCCACGATCTCATAACCGTTTAGAGTTTGGATAGTCACGCTCTGGATAAATTGTTCCTTTGAAATATCTCGCAGCTGAGATATCAATGTGTAAGCACCATCCCATTCGTTAGGAAGTAATTTCCTGATAACCATGCTGACACCTCTTTTTATTTATATATTTTTGACTCTATAAAATTCAATTTCATTATGGAGTACCCTGGTTAATTAGTACACCATGTGTCACTAATGTCCGCTCCTGGCACAGAGCGGACTGTCACATAAGGTTAAACTCGATGGTATGACAATCTCAGGTAAGGTCTGAGCTAATACACATCACGCGAGCTTAAATACCGCTACCATTTCATTTAACGCTTGCGACTGCTCTTTAAGCGACATTGCCGCCGCTGAAGCCTGTTCTACCAACGCGGCATTCTGCTGCGTCACCACATCCATTTGCACCACAGCCTGGTTAATCTGCTCGATACCACGGCTTTGCTCGCCTGTAGATACAGCAATCTCCTCCATCAGCCCGGTCACTTCTTTAATTGCGTTGGAAATGCGCTGCATGCTTTCGCCCGCACGGTTCACCAGATTGCTACCGATATTGACCTGCTCGCCAGAAAGCTCAATAAGCTCTTTGATCTCTTTTGCTGCCACCGATGAACGCTGCGCCAGGTTACGTACCTCTGTTGCTACAACTGCAAACCCACGGCCTTGCTCGCCTGCGCGTGCGGCTTCAACCGCGGCGTTCAGCGCCAGAATATTGGTCTGGAAAGCTATGTCTTCGATAATGCTGATAATGTTGTCAATCTTGCTGGAACTGGACTCAATATTACGCATTGAATCAATCACCTCGCTAACAATCTCATTGCCGTCATTGGCAGCTATCAACATGCCATTTGCCAGCTTATTTGCCTGGTGAGAATTGTCGGAAGTAGATTTCACCGTCACGGTTAACTGTTCCATGCTGGCCGCTGTTTCACCCAGCGATGACGCTTGTTCTTCGGTACGTGCAGAAAGATCGGTGTTACCGGCGGCAATTTCTTCAGAGGCGTATGCCACGGTTTGGCTGGACTCACGCACCTGGCCAATAATGCTTGCCAGTGATACACGCATTTGCTCAAGCTCGCGCATCATTGCACCAATCTCGTCATTGGCACTGGCCACAATCGGCGTATGCAACATACCGCTGGCGATTTCAGTGCAATGCTCTTTGGCTTTATCCAGTTCGTTGAGTACCCGTTTTTTCAGCAGCCAGAACACGGCACCGAGGATAACGGCGAAGATCAGTGCAAAAATTGCGATACTCACCAGACTCTGTTTGAAACCAGATTGAGCATCTTTGTTGAGCTGCTGCGCATACTGTTGGCGGAATGCCAGTAATTTATCCAGTGCGACTTCAAATTGCTTATCCAGCTGTGGCAGGGTGGATGTCACCAGCGCACGAGCACGCGGAATGTCGTTGGCGCGGACAGCATCCAGCAGGGGCTGTAAGCCTTGCTCACGATAATTCACAAACGCGCTTTGATAGGAATCAGTCAACACCTGTTCACCAGGCTGTTTGGGTTCCTCAAGATAAGCCTGAAATGCGGCGTTTGCCTTCTCAAGTACCGATTGTGCGCCGTTGAGTGCCTGTTGCCCCTGATCGTTTAACCCTTGCTCACGCTCTTCTAACGCTTCCATTGCACGAACGCGCATGGTGCGGCTGTGGTTGATCGGGTCGATTACCGATAACACCACACGGATTTCGCGATTTACATTATCCAGAGAGTGGTTGCTACGGGTGAGTGACCAGATGTTGGAGGCTGTGCTGGCTAAGAAAATAAGCAGCAATGTGCTGAAAACTAAAATAGAAAAACGCCTTACGGACATGAAATACCCTTATCGTTAGAAATAGACCTGACTCGTTTCAGCCAGTGCTTGTGGGTTATCCGCACGACAAGGCAGAAATTTAGAGCATCTGCGTAAAGTCATATTTGTGTCATATAGCTGCTTTATACATTGTTGAACAAAACAGGTGACCAAACCCAAGGATGCGAACATCATGAAATTAAAACCTTTTGCGCTGTTATTGACCTCTTTATTTCCTCTGGCAAGTCAGGCAGCAGAGCCGCAGGTTGATCGTTACGTTGTCACATTCCCGCAAAGTGACCATGTTGAATATAAAGGGGCTTACGCCAACAACTTCCCGGATGGTTTACCGGTTGGCGTGGGTTCAGGGCTGCAATTTATTCGTAAAGATGGTGATGCGCTGGTGTTTGCTACGGTGACGGATCGCGGTCCGAATGCCGATTCCCCGAAAGCCGGTAAAAAAGACTCGAAGATTTTTGCCAACCCGAAATTTACCCCATTACTGATGACCATCCGCGTTGCTGATGGCAAAGCCCAGGCTACCGATGCACACGCGTTACATGATGAGAATGGCCCTATCAGCGGTTTACCGCTGCCGGAAGGCTTGATTGGTGCAACCAATGAGATCGCTTTGAGTGATACCTTGCAGCAGTTATCGAGTGACAAACGTGGTCTGGATACCGAGGGGATCACCCCGGACGGCAAGGGCGGTTACTGGTTGTGTGACGAATATGGCCCGTTCATCATCAATATCGACGCTAATGGCAAAATCCTCAAAAAATATGGCCCGCAAGCAGAGCAAGGCGAGCAGGGTGTGGCGGGTGGCTTGCCAAATATTATTAAATGGCGTCAGGCCAACCGTGGTTTTGAAGGGATTACACGTATGCCGGACGGGCGCATTATTGCCGCCGTACAAAGTACGTTGGATATCGACGGGAAAAGCAAAAACAGCGCGCAGTTTACCCGTCTGGTGAGCTTTAACCCAGAAACCGGCAAAACGGAAATGTACGGTTACCCGATTGACGTAAATGTCTATAAGAAAGCCAAAGACGCTAAAATTGGTGACATCGTTGCACTGGATAACAACCGCCTGCTGCTGATTGAGCAGGGCGGCGACAAAAACAAAGTCATGCGCAACCTGGTTTATGTGGTTGATCTCAGCCAGGCCAGCGATCTGAGTTCGTTTGATAAAGAAAAAGCACCCGAGTTTGACGATGCGGCGCAACTGAAAGCGCGTGGTATTAAGCTGGCGGAGAAAAAAGAAATTGTCGATCTGCGTAAACTCGGCTGGCAGCAGGAAAAAGCCGAAGGGATGACGTTAATTGATAATCAAACCATTGCGGTGATTAACGATAATGATTTTGGCCTGCAAGCGGTGCTGGAAAACCCGGACGCTGACGCTAAGAAAGCAGATGACTATGAAGTGGATGGAAAAGGGCATTTAACTCGCGAAGGAAAAGAAGTCGCGACAAAAATATCCTTAAAACCGCTGGAAAAACCCGAGTCACAAAATGAGCTTTGGGTTATTAAGCTGCCGGAAGCGTTAAAGTAGTTTTTATAGGGGCAACGACTACGTTGCCCTTTACTTATTCTGCCGATGAACTTGCCATTACATTTCGAATGGACTCCACCAACGCCGTTGCAGCAGGTGAGAGTTCACTTCCCATCAACCTGGAAATACCTATCTGCTCAAGAACCAGCGGTTCAAATGACGGCAAGCGCACAAGATCATTACTATAAGTAATATCCGTAACGATGGAATGCGGCAGAATACCTAATAAGTCAGTCTTTTTTAAAAGCCATAATATATTGAAAAATGAAACAGTCTCTATAGTGGCATGGGGCGGATCGATATTTTCATTGTAAAATGTATTATCAAATTGTTTACGTAGAGTGGTTTCAATTGGCGGTAATATCCATGCTTCCTTTTTTAATTCTTCAAGGGCTATGTGTAGATTTTGTTCCAATGGATGGCCTTTACGGGCGACAACTATCGCGTTTTCACTAAATAAGGCTTCCTGAGAAACTACAGCACTGGAACTAATATCCGATAATCGACCAATTAAAAAATCCAGTTCACCAGAAACCAGTCGCGGTAATAACTCTCCGGTGACGCCCTCAATAATTTTTATGCGTATTTCGGGCCGTGAAGTACTCAGCTTAGCAATAGCTGCGGGAACCAGATAACTCGAACCGGTTAATAAACTGCCAATAGTGACTCTTCCGGCATGACCCGTTCCCAACGCACTGATGGCCTGCGAGACATGGTCGAGCTGTGCCAGCACCATTTTGCTGCGGTCAACAAATGCGCGCCCCAGTTCAGTGGGGGTAACCCCACGGCGATTTCTTAGGAATAGTTTTGCCCCGACCGCATCTTCAAGATCGAGAAGTAGCTTACTGGCTGTAGGTTGCGAGACATTCAGCGATCGGGAAGCGTGAAGAACACTGCCGTATTGGAAAAGGGCGATTGCCAGGCGAAAGTGCCTGACTGTTGCCCACCGTTCAAGTCTATCGAGTTTCATAAGATATCCACTTTTTGCATACCACATGCAATATATATGTTATTTACGCATACCACAAACATCCATATACTCGATTTTAATTAATCGCCCCGGAGTTATTACGATGAGTTTAAATAATCTTGAGACAGTGAAAGAATATTTTAAATATTGCGTTGATGGAAAAGATGCAGATCGAGTTAAAGAGTATTTTGACAAGGACGTTATTATTCATCGCCCTGATTGTGACGCACCTATTCATGGCGTTGAAAACTTCAAAAATGCACTGCTTGAACATGTAATTAATCGCTATGAGTCCATTGTCACGACATTCAGCAAAGAAGTCATCACTGAAGATGTCGTCGTGGTTCATCTGAAACATGTGGCGCGTGGTTCTAATACCTGGCATGGATTTGATGTCCATGGCAAAGATGTGACGTGGACCGCACTGACTTATTTCCGCTTTAATGCCGAGGGGAAAGTAGTCGAAGAGATCGTCGAGAGAAATGAATTATTCATGGCGAAGCAGGTTGGTATTATTGACTATCAATAACGGAATATAAGTAAAGCGCTGAATGCAGATTCAGCGTTTATTTTTTTACAAAAAACCTACACCGATCCCCGAACCAATAACTTCCAGTCGAGAATTTCATTCACGATTTCCGCTTGCGGGTTATCAATGCGCTCGAGCAGCAACTGTACGCTGCGCACGC
This sequence comes from Buttiauxella sp. BIGb0552, assembly GCF_004366275.1. NCBI lineage: Bacteria > Pseudomonadati > Pseudomonadota > Gammaproteobacteria > Enterobacterales > Enterobacteriaceae > Buttiauxella > Buttiauxella sp. BIGb0552. The sequence goes on along the minus strand of NZ_SODY01000001.1, from coordinate 635,738 downwards.
CGAGCTGATGCATGGGTTGTTCGATAGTGGTGAGCGGCGGGAAGGTGACGGAGCCAAATGGCACGCCATCAAACCCCATAATTGCCACATCTTCAGGCACGCGCAGCCCTTGTTCGTGGGCGTAATGCAGCGCGCCGCCAGCCAGTGCGTCAGAAATGGTGAATACAGCATCTGGCGGTTCCGGTAGGGTAAACAGTTCGGCCATCGCTTGTATGCCAGCCTGGTATTCGAGGCTGTCGGCATACACCACCGCCTGCCAGTTTTTCCCGCAGGCCGCGCGATAACCGGCTTCACGCTGTTGCGAGTAGAGATAGCGCAAATCCCCGTTAATCAGCGCAATGCGCTTATAGCCCGATGTCATAAGGTGATCGACCGCGGCGGAAGCCGCTTTGAAGTTATCAATGGTCACCGATGATGCGTTATAACCCGGATCGCCTTCGCCGCATTGCACCCACGGTGAATCACCAATTAGTGTGGTCAAACCCGGTAAACAACTGATGGCATCCATAGTGATCACGCCGTCGACCACTTTACCGCTTAGCAGGCGCAAGTAGGCCGATTCACGCGTCAGGCGCGATTCTGAATTGCATAGCAGAATGTGGTAGCCATGCTTTTCCGCTTCTTCTTCAATGCCGCGCACCACGCGGGCGCAGAAGGGGTTGGTGATGTTCGACACCAGCACCAGCAGCATGCGGCTGCGCGATGTGCGCAACTGGCGGGCCAGCAGGTTAGGTTGATATTCACATGCTTCGATCGCCGCCAGCACTTTGTCGCGGGTGTCCGGTTTAACGGCCGGGTTGCTGTTTAATACCCGGGAAACGGTCGCGGTAGAAACACCAGCTATTCGCGCCACTTTATCTATCGACATGTTGATCCTTTGCACGATCGGTTGATTTGTGAACCACATTCCAGATTTGAATCAATAGTATCAAATAATTCACACGCATGATGGAAACCTCCATGAAATCGATTACATTTTTAGTGAAGTGTTAATGTAATCGATTACAAAAATAACCTCTTACCCTTAAAACAATACCCTGCACTGGAGGATTTATGTCTTCTCACTCGGCCGTTGGGGCACAAGTGGTTACCCATAAATGGGTGATCCCACGCCTGTCGTTAATGATGTTTCTTGAGTTTTTCGTCTGGGGGGCCTGGTATGTCACCCTCGGCGTGGTGATGGGTAAATACGGCCTGAGCGCGTTGATTGGTGATGCGTATTCCACCGGGCCGATTGCCTCTATTTTGTCGCCATTTGTTCTCGGCATGCTGGTGGACCGTTTCTTTGCCTCGCAGAAAGTGCTCGGCGTGCTGCACCTGATTGGCGCGGCATTGCTGTGGTGGTTGCCGGGCGCGTTTGAAAGCGGGCAAAGCGGCCTGTTGTGGATAATCTTCGGCTACATGCTTTGCTACATGCCAACCATTGCGTTGAGCAACAACGTAGCGTTCCACAGTCTGGCAAACAGCGAAAAAGGGTTCCCTATAGTCCGAGCGTTCGGCACCATCGGCTGGATCGTGGCGGGACTGATTGTCGGCACCAGCGGCCTTTCAGACAGCACCGGCATCTTCACACTGGCGGCAGTCGCTTCCGTGGTATTGGGGATTTACAGCTTTACGCTGCCCAATACGCCAGCGCCGGATCGCGGTAAGCCGCTTTCGATGCGTGACCTGGTTTGTGCCGACGCGTTTGCATTGCTTAAACAGCGCCATTTCATGGTGTTTATCATCTGCGCCACGCTTATCTCCATTCCGCTGGCGGCTTACTACGCTTACGCCGCACCGTTTATTTCCGCGGTTGGGTTCGAGAACGTCAGCGGCGTGATGGCATTAGGGCAGATGTCTGAACTGCTGTTTATGCTCTTGATTCCGTTCTTCTTCCGCCGTCTGGGCATCAAAATGATGCTGCTGATTGGTATGCTGGCATGGTTTGCACGTTACGCGATGTTTGCCCTGGGCATCACCGAAGAAACCCGCTGGATGATTTACATCGGCATCATTCTGCATGGGGTGTGTTACGACTTCTTCTTTGTTATCGGCTTTATCTATACCGACAAAGTTGCAGGCAACAAAGTGAAGGGGCAGGCGCAAAGTCTGCTGGTGCTGTTTACCTACGGGCTTGGCATGCTGATTGGTTCGCAAATCAGCGGTGCGGTGTTTAACCGTTCGGTTACCGCTCAAGGTGCTGAAGGCTTACTGCAATGGCAGCAATTCTGGTGGATGCCGGCAATTGCGGCGGTGGTGATTGCCGCCATCTTCTTCTTTAGTTTCAACTATAAAGAGGGCGAGCAGCATGGCAAATAAGCCGCTGCGCGTACTGGTTGTGGGCTGCGGGAATATGGGGGCTGCCCACAGCCTTGCGTATCAGCAACTTGACGAGTTTACCCTTTGCGGGCTGGTGGCCCGTGGGGATTCAAAAACCCGCCTCAAAGCACAACTCGCGGCAGATATTCCACTGTTCGACGATCTCAAACGGGCGATTAGCGAAACGCACGCCGATGCGGTGTGCATCTCCACCTGGCCTGATTCGCACGAAGCGCTGGCACTGACCGCACTCGCCGCAGGCTGCCATGTGTTTCTCGAAAAACCGCTCGCCACCACGGTGAGCGGGGCGAAACGGGTGGTTGCCACGGCGCATCTGGCGGGTAAAAAACTGGTGGTCGGGTACATTTTGCGCCACCACCCGGTGTGGCGGCAGTTTATTGCGTTATCGCACGGGCTGGGCAAGCCGCTGGTGATGCGCATGAACCTCAACCAGCAAAGTAGCGGTAGCGCCTGGCACACCCACAAAATGCTGATGCAGTCGCTTTCACCCATTGTGGATTGTGGCGTGCATTATCTGGATGTGATGTGCCAGATGGTGCAAGCCAGCCCGCTGTCGGTGAGTGCGATTGGCGTGCGCTTAAGCGACGAAATCGCCCCCGAACAGTTTAATTACGGCCAGCTACAGGTGCGTTTTGAAGAGGGCTCCGTTGGCTGGTACGAAGCGGGATGGGGGCCGATGATGAGCCAGACGGCGTTCTTTATTAAAGATGTGATTGGCCCGCAAGGTTCTGTTTCTATTGTCGCCCGCGAAGCCGCTGGCGAAGGGCAATCCGCCAATGTTGAAGCGCACACGCGCACCGAATCACTGCGTATCCATCATGGCGAATTAAACGCCCAGGGCGAGTTTGTCCACCAGGATGAATGGGTGACGGCAAGCGATGAGCCCGATCACTTTGCCTTGTGCCAACGCGAACAGCAGTTTTTTGCCCGTGCCATTTTCGACGATAGCGATTTGTCGCAGCACTTGCAGCAGGCGATCGAAAGCCTGGCTGTGGTGCTGGCGGCAGACCGGGCCGTTCGCGAGCAGCGCACGGTTTTAATTAAGGAGATGTTGTAATGAAAACCCTGAAAGGGCCGTCCATATTTCTCTCACAGTTTATTTCCGACCAGCCACCGTTTAATTCGCTCGAAACAATAGCCGCGTGGGCTGCGGGTCTGGGCTATAAAGCGGTGCAAATCCCCACGCACTTGCCGCATATTTTTGACCTCGCCAGAGCCGCTGAAAGCCTGGAATACTGCGCGGAAATTCGCAATCTGCTGGCAAATGTTGGGCTGGAAATCAGCGAGCTTTCGACGCATCTGCAAGGGCAACTGGTGGCGGTGCACCCGGCATATGACGCCGCATTCGCCGGGTTTGCGCCGCCGGAACTGGCGCACGATGCCGTTGCGCGTCAGCAGTGGGCGGTTGATAGTCTGAAACAAGCCGCTCGAGCCTCGCAAAATCTCGGGCTAAAGGCGCACGCCACGTTTTCTGGTGCACTGGCCTGGCCTTATTTTTACCCCTGGCCGCCACGCAATGAGCAACTGTTGGATGAAGCGTTTCATGAACTCGCTGCGCGCTGGAAACCGATTCTGGACTGTTTTGACGAAGCAGGCGTTGATGTCTGTTTCGAGCTGCATCCCGGCGAAGATCTGCATGATGGCGTCACATTCGAGCGTTTTCTGGCGCTGGTTGATAACCACCCGCGCTGCAATATTCTCTACGATCCAAGCCATATGCTGCTGCAACACATGGACTACCTCGGTTTTATCGACCATTACCATGCACGAATCAAAGCCTTTCACGTCAAAGATGCTGAGTTTTTACCGTCGGCAAAAAGTGGTGTTTACGCGGGTTACCAGCCGTGGATTGAACGCCCGGGGCGTTTTCGTTCCCTCGGCGACGGGCAGGTTAATTTCAACGGGATCTTCAGCAAACTGGCGCAATACGACTACAGCGGATGGGCTACGCTTGAATGGGAGTGTTGCCTGAAAGCAGGCGATGCGGGCGCGCGCGAAGGGGCCAATTTTATCGCTGAGCATATCATTCCGGTTGCCGAATATGCCTTTGACGACTTTGCGCATCATGACAGCGAGAGATCCGCGGTGCGTCGCATGCTCGGGCTGGAGGAGTAAACATGAAACGTATTCGGTTAGGCATGGTCGGTGGCGGTGAAGGCTCGTTTATTGGTGGCGTGCACCGTATTGCAGCTCGTCTTGATGACCAGTTCGAACTGGCGGCGGGGGCGTTTTCGTCCTCACCGGAAGTGGCAAAGCGCAGCGGTGAAGCGCTGTTTATCGCAGCCGACCGCTGTTATGCCAGCTGGCAGGAGATGGCGCAAAGCGAGGCAGCACACCCGGACGGTATTGAAGCGGTTTCGATAGTCACCCCTAACCATTTGCACGTTCCGGTGGCAAAAATGTTTCTAGAACACGGTATTCACGTTATCTGCGACAAACCGCTCGGGGTTACGCTTGCCGAGGCGCAGGAGCTTGCGCAGATTATCCATGCAACCGGCCTGCAATTTATTCTGACCCATAACTACAGCGCACTTCCGATGGTGCGCGAGGCCCGTGCACGAATCGCTAACAGCGAAATCGGCGATATTCGCGCCATCGAAGTAGAGTATTTGCAGGACTGGCTGAACGACCGACTGGAATTGACCGACAACAAACAGGCGAGCTGGCGCGCAAATCCGGCCATGGCGGGAGCCGGAGCGATTGGTGATATCGGTACCCACGCCTGGCAACTCGCGGCATTTGTTAGCGGCATGGAACCCGATACCGTGCGCGGTGAGCTTTTGACGCGCATTCCGGGACGAGTGATGGACGACGAAGTGTACGCTGAAATGCGCTACGCCAACGGTGCGCGCGGGCGTTTGTGGGCAAGCCAGGTCGCACCCGGTTTTGAAAACGATCTGCGCCTGCGTATCGTTGGCAGCAGGGCGACTATCAGTTTCCGCCAGCAACAACCTGAAATTCTGGAAATTCATCCGCATCATGGCAATAGTTACACTGTCACGAGAAATGGTGTAAATAACCACGACTCCGTGCGCCATCAGTGCCGCACCCCCGCCGGACACCCGGAAGGGTATCTGGAAGGTTTCGCGCAAATCTACCGCGAAGCGGCGGTGAAAATTCGTGGCGGCGATGCCCCGTGGTTGCCGGGTATTGCCGAAGGGATTGCGGGGATGAAGTTCATCGAAACGGTGCGTGAAAGCAGTAAGCTCGGGGGGGAATGGCTGGAATGGTGAGTCTCGTGTTTCACTCAGCCAAGTAGTGGAGATGAAAAAACCGCCGAAGCGTAACGCCGTTAATTTAAGACCGAGATTTCCGGGGCGACCACCGGGTTTGGCGCCCCTCCGGGAACCAAATCCCGGCATTTCCCCTAATTTATTGGCTTAAGTAAACGGTGTTACGCCGACGTGGGTTTTTTCGCTAAGCCGCAAGGATATGCTGAATAGCCAGAAACATAGGGACTGCACCAAATACGTTTGGTGGCTCATTGAGTTGTACAAACCCAAGGCGGGCATAAAAATTAATCGCCAGGGGATCGGCATCCAGGTACACACCTTTTACAGGGAGTGAGTGGTGGATCAGTTTTACTTGCTCAAAAAACTCCATAAGCAAGTCTTGTCCGTAGCCTTTTTTCTGCTCTTTTGTGGCGACGCCTAACATAATCAGGCGTACTACACTGACTTCATTGGGTAATGAACTTGTTATTACCCCCGCCAACTTTCCCTTTTCAAGCGAGTAACCAGTAAAAGTACAGGCACCCAGCAGCTCACCTGTTGTCGCATCAATCAATGCTTTCGCTGCACAATTCCCATCTTTAACGCTTTTCTTTAAAGAATTACGGACATAAGAGTTAATGACTGCATTCCCGCAATCAAAATGCTTATTACCAGGGTAGGTGATATCAGCCTGGTAGGCACATACCATCACGCCACTGACATTACTTTGACTCTCTTCCATCTTTTTTTCTCCGCATTAACGCTTGTAAGGCAAGCGTAGGCTCAGCAGGTTCGGACAGGAGTTGATTTACTTGCTGCCAGCTTTGGGCGGTAAGCTGTCGGCGACGCTGATTGTCCAGCACGCTTTCTGCTCGTTCCAGAGCTGCATTTAAAATAAATGCACTCAAATCTAACCCCGCAGCCGCAGCTGCTTCACGAAGTAGATCTTTTAAGTCAGGGCTGGTTTTTAGTTCGACTCTCGCACTTTTGACGCTTCGAGCGTCACCGGGAAATACGGCTACTTTGGACATTTTTACCTCTTTCATTTTGCATTTATATACGGCCATGAGCCGTATGGTAACAATCTACGCCAATGATAACGGCTCCGTCAACAAGATGTACGGCTTATGACCGTATGTATTGCCAGCCAGTATCCACGAATTGAGATTTTGCGCAAAAATTCACCGCATAGCGCGTCCTGCGCAAAAGTGAAATAAAAAATAGCGTTACGTGCACCACGTCGAGAATTCGTACAAAGGTTAGGCCGCTAAGTTGTCGCTTGGGTTAATTCTTAACTAGCTTTTCAAATGGTGTATACCCCATCTTTCAAGTTGCAGGCGCGTTAGCGGCTCTCGTTCACCCGAATCACTTACTTGAGTAAGCTCATCGGGATTCACTCGTTTGCTGCCTTCCTGCACCTCGAAATCTTTTGGGTATCGCTGTTTTTCCCTCAGGTTTGGTCTGAACAAAAGAGGAAATAATGAAAAAGCTGACGTTAAGTCTTATTACCTTAGCGCTTGCGGGCGTTTCTAACGCTGCGTTTGCCGATACCCTGCGCATGGAATGCCCAATCTCTCCTGGCGGTAAGGAATACTGCAAATACGTCAAAGACCGTTTTGAAAAGCAGACCAGCAACAAGCTGGAGTTTATCGAGTTCCCGGCAGCTTCTGACGAAAAGCTGGCTCTGCTACAACAACTGTTTGCCGCCAAAGATGAGAAAGCCGTGGACTTGTTCCAGTCAGACACCATTTGGGTGGGGCTGCTCGATAAGCAAACGCTCGATTTAACCGATGCAGTCAGCGATATGAAAGGTGATTTCTTCCCCGGCCCGTGGGCGAATGACACGGTGAACGGCAAAGTGAAAGCGGTGCCTGCGTACCTCGATACTGGCGTGTTGTATTACCGCAAAGACCTGCTGGAAAAATACAATGAACAGCCACCAAAAACCTGGGAAGACATGACGCGTATCGCGACCAAAATTCAGGACGAAGAGCGCAAAGCGGGGCACAAAAACTTCTGGGGGATGATCTTCCAGGGCAAGTCGTATGAAGGGCTGACTTGTAACGCGCTGGAGTGGATTGACTCTTACGGCGGCGGCACATTTATCGACGAAAAAGGGAACGTGACCGTTAATAATCCGAAAGCGGCGGCAGCACTGGATATGGTCGCAGGCTGGATTGGCAAAATCACGCCGAAAGGGGCGTTAGGCTACAAAGAGGAAGAGTCGCGAGCGGTATTCCAGAACGGCGATGCGCTGTTTATGCGCAACTGGCCATATGCATATCTGCTCTCACAGGGCGCGGATAGCCCGCTGAAAGGCAAAGTGGGCGTGGCTCCGCTTCCTGCCGGGCCGGACGGGAAGTCTGCCAACGCTTTGGGCGGCTGGCAATGGTCGGTTAACGCCAATACCAAAAATAAAGATGCGGCCATTGCGTTGCTAAAAATCCTCACCGATGCAGATTCGCAGAAAATGCAGCTGAAATATCTCGGCTTTGCACCGACTCGTTCAGCCTTGTATGAAGACAAAGCCGTGCTGGAAGCCGCACCGCATCTGACGATGTTTAAAGAGATCTTTGCCAACGCTGTACCTCGCCCGGCAACCGCTACCAAAAGCCAGTATCCGCGCGTCTCGAATGCCATCTATAACGTGACCTTTAAAGTGCTCAACGGTAGCAGCGACGGCAAAACAGCGGTCGCCGATCTGCAAAAACGTCTGGAGCGCGTCAAAGGTAAGGACTGGCATTAATTGGCGCATACAGGCTACCAACAACGGCGTCGCCGTATCGCGTGGATACTGGTGGCGCCAGCGCTGTTACTTCTGGCACTGGCGGCGGGATGGCCGCTGGTGCGTACCTTCTTTTTCAGCTTCACCAACGCGATGCTCGACAACCCATCGGAGTATCAGATGGTGGGGCTGGCAAACTATTACGCTACACATGATGGCGACACCAGCGGCGTGCTGGTTGACCCGTTGTGGTGGCAGGCTGTCGGCAACACTTTGTGGTTTACCGTGGTATCGGTTGGCATCGAGCTATTTCTCGGGATGTTGCTCGCGTTGCTAATGAACCAGAAATTTCGCGGCCAGGGCTTAGTGCGCACCGCGATTCTGGTGCCGTGGGCGATTCCGACCATTGTGAGCGCCAAAATGTGGGGCTGGATGTTCCACGACCAGTACGGCGTAGTGAACGATTTGCTGGCGAAAATATTTGGCTATCAGGCGCATCTGGCATGGATTGCAGAACCTTCGCTGTCGATGTGGGCAGTGGTGATTGCCGATGTCTGGAAAACTACGCCGTTTATGGCGCTGATGTTACTGGCCGCACTACAGCTGATCCCCAATGATCTTTACGAGGCGGCGCGCGTGGATGGTGCCAGCCCGTGGCAGCGATTTAAGCGCATTACATTGCCGCTGATTATGCCGGCGATGATTGTGGCGCTGATTTTCCGCGTGATGGATGCGATGCGAATTTTCGATTTGATTTTCGTGCTGACCTCAAACAGCGAGGCCACGATGTCCGTTTCCGGATACGCCCGCGAGCAGATTATCTCTTATCAGGATATGGGGATGGGTTCGGCGGCATCGGTGCTGGTGTTTATGATGGTGGCAGGTATTGCGGCCTGCTTTATCCGCGTCTCACGTTTAAACGAGAAGGAGAAGCGGTGATGAAAATAACCCGTCGGCAGCGCAAATTCGGCCATAGCATGGTTATCTTCGTAGGCGCGACCTGCGCCGTGCTGTTCTGCGTGTTCCCGTTTTACTACGCGATTATTACGTCGTTACGCACTGGGCAGGAGCTGTTTTTACCCGCCTATTTACCGAGCGGTTACCACTGGGGCAACTACGTCACCGCACTGGTCGATAACGGTATCGCCCGCAGCCTGCTTAACTCGGTACTGGTGGCGACAATAACCGTCGGCATCTGCCTGCTGGTGTCGATTACCGCCTCTTTTGCACTGGCACGGGTGCCGTTCCGTGGGCGTAAATTCCTGCTGTTCACCATTCTGTGTGTTTCGATGTTCCCGCAGGTCGCGGTGCTGACGGGCATGTTTGAGCTGGTCCGTTTTCTCGGGCTTTATGATTCGCTCGGTGCGCTGGTGCTGTCGTACACCACGTTTTCGCTGCCGTTTACCGTCTGGGTGCTCACCACCTTTATGAAGTCGATTCCTATTGAGCTGGAAGAAGCGGCGATTGTTGATGGCGCCAAAACCTGGACCATTATCCGTCGCGTGTTTGCGCCGATTCTCGCCCCCGCGCTGGTGACCACCGGACTGCTGGCGTTTATCGGTGCGTGGAATGAGTTCATGTTCGCGCTGACATTTATTATTTCCGGCGACAAACGCACGGTGCCGGTCGCTATCAGTATGTTCAGCGGCGCGTCTACATTTGAGCTGCCGTGGGGCAGCATTATGGCGGCGTCAGTGGTGGTGACGCTGCCGATTATCGTGTTGGTACTTATCTTCCAGAAACGCATTGTCAGCGGGCTGACCAGCGGAGCGATTAAGGGATAACCATGGCGCAACTCGTACTCGATAAAATTCAAAAACGTTACGGCACGGCATCTGAGGTGATTAAACCGCTCGATCTGGAAGTGAACAGCGGGGAATTTGTGGTGGTGGTTGGGCCGTCCGGTTGCGGGAAATCAACGCTGTTGCGTATGGTCGCAGGCCTTGAGGAAATCAGCGGCGGCGAGATGCGCATTGACGGGGTTTGCGTCAATGACGATTCTCCGTCAGAGCGCGGCATCGGCATGGTGTTCCAGTCCTACGCGCTCTACCCGCATATGACGGTGTACCAGAACATGGCATTTGCGCTGGAAATGGCAAAGTTGCCGCTCAAAACCATCGACGAAAAAGTGCGCGAAAGTGCGCGTATCTTGCAACTGGAGCATCTGCTCGACCGTCGGCCCAAAGATCTCTCCGGCGGCCAGCGCCAGCGTGTCGCTATCGGGCGGGCAATCGTGCGTGAGCCGAGCCTGTTTTTGTTCGATGAACCGCTTTCAAACCTTGATGCTTCGCTGCGCGTGCAGATGCGTATGGAAATCGCGGCGCTGCATAAACGAATTAATGCCACCATTTTGTACGTCACCCACGACCAGGTCGAAGCGATGACGCTTGCCGATCGCATCGTAGTGCTTAATCAGGGGCAAATTGAGCAGGTGGGAACTCCGCTGGAATTGTATGACCGCCCGGCAAATGTGTTTGTCGCGCAGTTTATCGGTTCACCAAAAATGAACCTGATCCCCGGCGTTTTGGTTTCTGGCAACGCCCAGCGCACCGATGTAATGCTGGAAAACCGCCAGCTTATTTCGCTGCCGGTTAACGGCGCGGGAGTGCCGGAGGGGCAGACGGTACAGCTTGGGATTCGCCCGGAACATATCCAGCTAACCGAACTGGCACAGGCGGATATCGAAGGGGAAATTTTATTTGTTGAGCAGATGGGCAACGAGACTTTGCTCTACGTAAATAGCGGTTACGGTAGCGAACCGCTGGTGATGCGCCATACTTTCAGGCTTGAGATAAAAGCTGACCGACGCATTGGTCTGCGGCTGCCGCCTGAGAATTGCTACTTGTTTAACAGCGACGGGCGGGCGTTTGTGCGAATTTAAGGTGAATGGACTGACAAAACAAGGAGAAATCAGTGGAAAAAAAATGGTGGCACAATGCGGTGGTGTACCAAATCTATCCGCGTAGTTTTATGGACAGCAATGGCGATGGTATCGGTGACATTAACGGCATCATCAGTAAACTCGACTACCTGCAACAGCTCGGCATCAACCTGATTTGGCTCTCACCCGTTTATCGCTCGCCGATGGATGACAACGGCTACGACATCTCAGACTATGAAGATATTGCCGCCGAATTTGGCACCATGGCGGAAATGGAAACCCTTATTGCCCAGGCGAAACAGCGCGATATACACATCCTGATGGATTTGGTCGTCAATCATACCTCCGACGAACACCCCTGGTTTATCGAAGCACTGAAATCGAAAGATAACCCGTATCGTGACTTTTATATCTGGCGTCAAGCTGCGCCAGACGGCGGCCCGCCGAACGATTTCCGCTCGTACTTTGGCGGCAGCGGCTGGAAGTTTGACCCGGCCAGTGGCGAATATTATCTGCACCAGTTCTCAAAACGCCAGCCGGATCTTAACTGGGACAACCCGCGCGTTCACGATGAAGTCCACGCCATGATGAACCGCTGGCTTGTTAAAGGCATCGGCGGTTTCCGTATGGACGTTATCGACCTGATTGGTAAAGAAGTGGACGCACAGATTATGGCGAACGGCAAAAATCTGCACATGTTGATCCGCCAGATGAACCGCGCCACCTTTGGTAAAGGGGATTACGTGACGGTCGGTGAAGCCTGGAGCGCCACGCCTGAAGACGCGCTGCTGTATAGCGGTGCCGAGCGCGAAGAACTCTCTATGGTTTTCCAGTTCGACCACATCAAACAGTTCTGGGATGAGCACGCCGGGAAATGGCGTAGCAAGCCGTTTGAACTGGCAAGTTTCAAAGCGGTGATTGAGAAGTGGCAAACCGCACTGTCGCACCAGGGCTGGAATTCCTTGTTCTGGAGCAACCACGATTTACCGCGCGCGGTGTCTAAATTTGGCGATGAAGGAGAGTTTCGTGAGCCGTCAGCCAAAATGCTCGCCACCGCACTGCACTGCCTGAAGGGCACGCCATATATCTATCAGGGTGAAGAGATCGGAATGACCAACGTGCGGTTCGCCAACATCGACGAATACCGTGACATTGAAAGCCTGAATCTTTATCACGAGCGGCTGGCGCAAGGCGTCAGCCATGAAGAGATGATGCTCGGCATTCATGCTAACGGGCGCGATAACGCCCGTACGCCGATGCAGTGGGACGACAGCCCAAACGCAGGTTTTACCACAGGCAGTCCGTGGATTGCGGTGAACCCTAATTACCACGAGATCAACGTGGCCGCAGCGCTGGCCGAACCCGATTCAATATTGTGGCATTACCAGAAAATGGTAGCGCTGCGTAAACAGTACCCGGTTTTGGTTTATGGCGATTTCCAGCCTGTTTTGCGCGAACACCCGCAGGTTTTTGCGTGGTTGAGAACGCTTGGTGATGAGCGGTTACTGGTGGTGAACAACTTTACCGCTGAACACCTGACGCTCGACATTCCGCCTGAAATGCAGAACTGGCATGGCGAGTGTTTGATCAGCAACTATGCACCGCGCGACCAGCTTGCGGTGAGTCTCGAGCTACAACCTTATGAATCTTTTGCTTTATTAATCGGGAGGTAAACGATGGCGAGCTGGTGGAAAGAGGCGGTGGCCTACCAGATTTATCCGCGCAGTTTTAAGGACAGTAACGGCGACGGCATTGGTGACCTGAACGGCATCACCGAAAAACTCGATTACCTGAAAGACCTCGGCATCGATCTGATTTGGATCTGCCCGATGTACAAATCGCCGAATGATGATAACGGCTACGACATCAGCGATTATCAGGAGATCATGGCAGAATTTGGCACAATGGCCGATTTTGACCGCCTTCTGACCGAAGTTCACGCCCGCGGAATGCGGCTGATTATCGACTTAGTGGTCAACCACACATCCGATGAACACCCGTGGTTCCTTGAATCTCGCTCCTCACGCGATAACCCAAAACGCGACTGGTACACCTGGCGCGACGGTAAAAATGGTGCAGAACCCAATAACTGGGAAGGGATTTTTAAAGGTTCAACCTGGGAGTTTGACCCGGTAACCGAGCAATATTTTCTGCATCTGTTTACCCGCCGCCAGCCGGATCTGAACTGGGAAAACCACGATGTACGCCGTGCCGTGTACGACATGATGCGCTGGTGGCTGGATAAAGGTATTGACGGGTTCCGTATCGACGCCATCGCGCACCTGAAAAAAGAGCCGCTGCTGGCCGATGTGCCTAACCCTGACAAACTGCGCTATGCGCCGTCGATGAAAAGTCATCTGAACTACGATGGGCTGCTCGATTATGTCGATGACATGAGCCGTAACGTTTTGCAGCACTACGATATTGTCACCGTTGGTGAGATGAACGGTCTGTTTGCCGACCACGCCGAAGAATGGGTAGGGGAACATCGTAACCGCTTGAGTATGGTGTTCCAGTTTGAACACGTGCGGCTGTGGGAACCGGAAGCCGGTTTGCGCCCGGAACCAGGGGTATTAAAGAAAATCTTCACCGCCTGGCAAGAAGCGCTGGAAGGAAAAGGCTGGAATGCGCTGTATGTGGAAAACCATGACCTGACGCGCATTACCTCGCGTTGGGGCGACACCGAGCACCATTGGCGGGAAAGTGCGACCTGCATCGCCGCGCTCTATTTTCTGATGCAGGGCACGCCGTTTATCTACCAGGGGCAGGAAATCGGTATGACCAATACCCGATTTAACAGCCACGACGATTTTGATGACGTGTCAGCAAAAAATATGTGGCGTGAAATGGAAGCGCAGGGCAAAAGCGAAGAAGAGATTATCGCGTTTCTCACCAATACCGGGCGCGACAATTCCCGCACGCCAATGCAATGGAATGCCTGGCCGAACGCCGGATTCAGCGATGGTGAGCCGTGGTTTAAGGTGAATGCCAACTTTGAAATGATTAACGTCGCCAGCCAGCAGCAAGACCCGGACTCAGTGCTGAACTTCTACCGTGCGTTAATCAAACTGCGCAAACAGGAGCGCGCGCTGATTTATGGGCGTTATGAGCTGGAACTGGCAGACAACCCGCAAATTTACGCTTACCGACGCGTGCTCGACGGCGCGGAGTTTGTAGTGCTGTGCAATATGTCCTCGAAATCGGCACGCTGGACGGCAGAAGAATTACCGCTCGAATGGGCAGAATGCGTGTTGGGGAATTATCCGCAGGTTGATGAACTCTATCGGCTGCACCCGTGGGAGGCGCGGGTTTATAAGCTCGCGTAAACAATTTTGTCGGATGTCGCTACGCTAATCCGACCTACGCGATTTCAGAAGGCTTTGTTTTGTAGGGTGGATTAGCGAATAGCGCCATCCACCGTTGACTCCGGTCCAGCCGGATGTCTCTGCTGCACGAACGATGAAAGTCTCAGAGCAACCTGATGTAGTAACGGCATTGCCTGCGGTATGATGTGCGCTGGTTTTTAACAAGGAGGGGTTATGTTGACGACAACATTTCCAGCTTTGCAGCCGACAACCATCAATGCCATTAATACGCTTGGCGAATGGCTTTCTCACAATGAGTTTGCCGCGCCACCTGCGGTTTGCGATGGTCAATTGATTATCCTCGCGGGTAATGCCGTTATCCCAACCATTGACGCAGCCTGTGAGCTTGCCGCCAATAGTGAATTGCCGCTGCTGATTACCGGCGGAATTGGCCATTCAACGACTTTTTTATACGCGGCGATTGCTAAGCACCCGCGCTACAACACGATTCCCACCACTGGTCGCGCGGAAGCCGCCATCATCAAAGATATTGCCACCGAATTCTGGAAAGTCCCGGCAGAAAAAGTGCTGACGGAGGAGAAGTCCACCAACTGTGGCGAGAATGCGCGTTTCACTTATGAGTTGCTGCAAACACTGGAAATAACGCCCGCTCGCGCGATTATCATTCAGGATCCGACCATGCAGCGCCGTACCGTCGCGACGTTTGAACGCGTCTGGCAAAGCGACTTGCATAAACCACAATGGCGTAGTTGGCCGGGTTTTGTTCCGCACTTAGTCAGTGACGAAACTCATACCGCTTTTAGCCTGCATGAAAAGGGCTTATGGCCGGTTGAGCGGTATATTTCGCTGGCACTGGGGGAGATCCCGCGTATCAGAGATGATGCGCAGGGCTACGGGCCGAATGGGCGTGACTTTATTAGCCATGTTGATATTCCGACTGCGGTAATGAATGCCTGGGAAATTCTCGCCAATGACGCCGCGCTGGCGCAATTAATGCGCGAGCGCGGCTTATAAGTCATTAACGATGCAGGTAACAGTTCACCCCTAAATACTTGCTGAACGCCTCCTGCAATACTACACCCGTCGCCGAGTGGTTCATGGCGACGTGGTGTTCAAAGCCGTTATTACAAATCCACGCCAGTAAATTCTCCAGATGTGGCACTTCAATCACCGCGCGGCAGCCAACGGTATCTAACGCATCGTCAACGGATTGCCCTTCACCGACATACGCTTTCACTTCCCCGGTAAAATCATCGGAAGAGAGGCGGAAATAGGTGAGCGGGCCACTTTTCAGGCGGCCATGCACCGCGCCACAGGTGTTCTCTTTGCCGACGGTGGTGCCAATAATATCGGCGGTACCCATCGACGGAGATTCCAGGCTGCTGCTGGCAAAGTTCCCGCAGTGGAACAGCACGCATTTGTTGCGATCGTCGCCGAAGTTATTGTTCCAGTCGGCAATTGAGGCAGGATTAAGCGACGCGCTGGCAAGGGCATACATCGACAGTGCGCCCATCACGTCCACTTCGCAGGCGCTTGGCATTAACTGCCCGGACATCACGCTCATAATCGAGCAAACGTTAATGCCGAGGTTTTCCTGAAGCGAGGTCCAGCACTGGATCGCGGTGGTGTCGATGTCGTTTGCCACTACCCATTCGCTGATCACCACAAACAGTTTTGCCATTTGGGTTAACTTATCGGCGGGAATGCCGCTGGCATCGGCGTTTTCAATTAAGATGCCGCGCTTCTCATGCACGCGCAGATCGTCATCGCTGATGTGTTTGATGCGGGTGAAGATTTCCGACAGGTCGAGGGTTTCAACCGCCACGCCCATTTTTTCGAGCAGTTTTTCGCTGTAGCGCACGGTGTTAAAACTGGCCGGACGCGCACCAATCGCCCCGATACGCACGCCCTGCATCGATTTCACCACCCGGCAGATTTGCGCAAAACGCTGTAAATCTTGTTCGAATACTTCACCGCTTAACGCACACACATGCTGCGTGGTGAGCGTGAAGGGGATGTTGTACTGACGCAGGTTGTTGCACAGGGAAATTTTCCCGCAGAAGCTATCGCGGCGTGTCGCCAGGCCCATTTTGTCGAGGTTGTCTTCTTCTGCCTGAATCAGCACCGGCACTTTGAGGCCGGAAAGACGAATCGCTTCGGCCACTGCTTTTTCATCGCCAAAGTTTGGCAATAACACCACCACACCGTGAATGTCGTCACGATGCTGGCGGAACAGTTCGGCACAGAACTTGGCGTCTTGTCGGGTTTCCACACCGCCGAGATGCGTTTGACCATCTTTTAACATCACGGTTTTGATACCCAGTTTGCCAAACAGGGCTTCGGCTTGTTCATGCGCCTGCGCCACTAAATAGCTTGGGAAGAACCCGCGGTTACCGATGATCACACCGAAGGTCAGTTGTTTAGGGATTCTGGACATAGCTTCACTCCGCTCAAAATAGATTTAATTCGGCATAAAGCGGCAGCGCGCTACTGCTTCAAGCCATTGTTTATAGTTTTGTTGCATTGTTTTTTGTTGTTCTGCCTGTGGCAGCAAACGCTCGCCACAGTTGGCCAATGCCGCAAGCGGTGTGCCGTCTTGCCACCAGCCGAGAGTTTTACCTGCTAACAGCGTCGCGCCGAGTGCGGATATTTCAGCCGCGGGTTGAATGATTAACGGGCGTTGCAGTACATCAGCCTGCAACTGCATCAACCAGTGATTCTGGGTGGCGGTGCCATCAACGCACAGCGATTCGAGGTGCTGGCCGGTTGCCTGTTCCATCGCGAAAAAGACATCGGCAATTTGATAAACCAGTGATTCCAGTGCGGCTCGCGCCAGCACCGCAGGGGTAGCGGCGTCCGTCAGGCCACAAATCATGCCGCGTGCATGGAGATCCCACCACGGTGCACCCAGTCCGGAAAGCGCGGGCACGTAATAGACGCCCTGGTTACTTTCTGCGGATTGTGCAAGCCGGGTCAGTTCTGCCGGGTCGCTGATGCCCAGCATTTTTCCCAGCCATGCGGCACCTGAGCCGGTGTGGGTGATGTTGCCTTCCAGCGCGTAATTCAGCTCACCGTCGTGCCAGGCAAGCGTGGTGCTCAGGCGATTGCTGCGGGTTGCCGGTTCAGGAAGCGAAAGCATCAATGACGAGCCGGTACCATAAGTGGCTTTAACCACCTGCCCGCAAACACTGCGTTGGGCGTACAGTGCCGCATGTGAATCACCGATCAATGCCAGCACCGGCGTGCCAATCGGCAAACCGGGAATGGTGTTGATTTGCACTTCGCCATGATGACCGGAAGATGCGCGCACTTCAGCAAGTGCCGCACGCGGAATGCCGAATAATTTGAGTAATTCGTCGTCCCATTCCCCCTGATAAATATTGAACAGCTGCGTGCGGGCGGCATTCGAGTAGTCGGTGGTAAACGAGTGTCCGGCAGTCAGTTGCCAGTTCAACCAGGAATCGATGGTCCCGATACACAGCTCACCCGCTGCGGCACGCTTCATGCCGTCGGGAATAGCATCGAGCAGGGCGCGGATTTTTGCCGCCGGGAACAGAGGATCAACGGGCAGGCCCGTCAGACGGGTGATCAGTTCACCGTGGCCTTGCGCTAAAAGTTGCTCACATATCTGTTCTGAGCGGCGGTCCTGCCAGCTCACGACGGGCGTGAGCGCTTTGCCATCATGGCGCTGCCACACCAACACGGATTCACGCTGGTTGCTTATCGCAATGCCTGCGATGGTGGCGGAGCCAAGTTGTTGCAGGCAGCCGCACAGCGCTTCGCAAACTGCATGCCACAATGCAATGGGGTCTTGTTCTGCAAGCCCTGGAGCCGGGTGCGTCATTGCCACGCCGACACTGCAACGGGCGCAGATTTGCCCGTTGCTATCCACCGCCACCACTTTGGCGTTGGTGGTGCCCTCATCAATAGCCAGAATTATCGGGCTGGACATGGCTATGCTCCTTTGCAAAGCGCCGTGGCGGAACGTGTTACCCCTGCGGCATCAATTCCATGATGGGCACGCATCTCCTTGCGATCCGCCGCAATAGCATAGCTACCGTCTGCAATACCGAGCCGCAACAGAGGGATGCCACACCCGGCTTCCGCTAACACTTCAGCGACCAGGCTGCCAACACCGCCATTCACGTTGTGCTCTTCAACGGTTATCACATGGCGTGAATTTTTAAGCATGGTGAGAAGTTGCGCGGTATCGCAAGGGCGGATAGACGGAACGTTGATCACCGCCGCATTAATACCCAAATCTGCGAGTTGTGCCGCCGCCGTGACAGCTTCATGCACCGTTGAACCCATTGCCACTAAGGCCACATCGTCGCCTTCGCGCAGCTGATTAATGGCACCTGGTTTGAACTGATAATCTGCGTCGTGCAGTTCCGGCAATGCTTTGCCGTCAAGACGAATGTAGACCGGGCCAATGTGTTCCAGTGCGTAGTCAATAATCTGGCGGCATTCAATCGGGCACGATGGCGCATAGATTTCAATGTTGCCAAAACCGCGCAGCACGGCGATGTCGTCAATGCTGTGGTGGGTGCTGGCGAGCGGGCCATAACTGGCTCCGGCATTGAGGCCAAAAAGTTTGACGTTGCTGTTGTTGTAGCAAACGTCGACTTTGATCTGTTCATTGGCGCGTGAGATTAAAAACGGAGCCGCATTGCAGGTGACGGCTATTTTCCCGCCCATCGACAAGCCCACCGCCGTGCCTACCAGCGTCTGTTCGGCAATCCCGACGTTCACCAGCCGGTCGGGAAACTGCTTCATAAATGGGGATATTTTTGCCGTAGAAGTTGAGTCGGCCACGACCGGCACCAGGTCTACGCCACGTTCGACGGCGTCAATAAAGGCATTCACCATTACGGTTGCCAGGTGTTCGCTATTACTCATCTTTCAGTTCCTCCAGCGCCAGTTCGATTTCGTCACCTTTCGGTATCCGGTGGTGCCATTCCGCGCGTCCCTGAATAAAGGAGATGCCCGCGCCTTTGGTGGTGTTGGCAATCACGACGTGCGGTTTGCCGTGCGGTTGTAATCCTTCAAGTGTTGTGACCACATCAGCCATATCGTTGCCACGGCACTCGGTGACTTCCATGCCGAACGCGCGCCATTTCTCATCGAGCGGGTCGGTATTGAGGATCTCTTTGGTCGAGCCTGCGAGTTGCAGATTGTTTTTGTCGTTAATAATGATCAGGTTATCGAGCTGGTAATGCGCCGCGACTAACGCCGCTTCCCAGTTGCTGCCTTCTGCCAGCTCGCCATCGCCGGTCACCACAAAGACGCGACGTTTGCTGTTGTCGCGTTTGGCTGCCAGTGCAATGCCAACGGCGACCGGCAGACCGTGGCCGAGCGCGCCGGTGTTAAGTTCCACACCCGGCGTTTTGTGTTTCACCGGGTGGCCGGGCAGGTGAGAGTCGGCATGCTGATAAGTCGGCAACCACTCCACGGGAATAAAGCCGGCTTCAGCCAACACGCAGTAATAACCGCCAACCGCATGGCCTTTGGACTGAATGTAGATGTCACGTTCGTCGCTGTTAATCAGCTGCGGCGAACAATTCAGTATCCGGAAGTACAGGGCGGTTAAGATTTCTACCTGCGATAAATCCGCCCCGGTATGGCCGCCAGCCGGGCTGTTGGCATTGAGCAGGACGATGCGGCGACGGACGGCGCGCGCTCTCTTTTCCAGATCCGTAACAGACAGTGCGAACGGATTCATAGTGTTACCCCTTGCATTAAAAATCATAGATGAATAATTATTCCTAGTGGGTAAAAAAATACCCGCCGTTCAGGATTTGTGATGCGCTACACTTTCCCGCTGCTTTCCATAATCGCTTTCTGGGCCACGACCGCCGCTTTTTGCTGCATGCGGTTTTGCATCTGGTCGATGATGACCGCCACAATAATCACGATGCCTTTGATGACCATTTGCCAGAATTCACTTACGCCCATCATCACCAGACCGTCAGCCAGGAAGCCAATCACGAATGCGCCGACGAGGGTGCCAAGAATGGTGCCGCGCCCGCCTGCCAGCGATGTTCCGCCGAGCACCACAGCGGCGATGGCGTTCATTTCAAACGCTGTGCCGTTTGCCGGGTGGCTGGCAACCAGTTGAGCGGAAACCACGATCCCGGCAATGGCGGCGCAAAAACCGGACAGCGTATAGACCCAAATCTTCACCTGCCGGACTTTGACGCCTGAAAGTTCAGCGGCGCGTTCGTTATCGCCAATGGCGTAAACATGGCGGCCAAACGGCAGGCGGCGGGCGACATAGGCAATGGCGACGGCCAGCACAATCATCATCCAGATAGCCCACGGAATACCGAACAGCGTGCCGGAGCCAATCAGGTCAAACCCGGTATTACCAAGTTGCGGGTTGCCGGAAAGTCCGGGGAAGGTTTCACCGCCCGAGGTCAACATGGCGGCCCCGCGCAAGATGTACATGGTGCCCAGGGTGCAGATAAACGGCGCGACGTTGTAGCGGGTGATAATCCAGCCATTACCCGCGCCAATCAGCCCGCCAACCAGCAGCACTAGTGGCACAATCACCCACACACTTGGGAAGATAGCGATACCGAACATCGGCAGCACAATACCTTTGGTTATCAGCCAACCGGCAATCATGCCGCACAGCCCGAGCGTGGCGCCAATCGACAAATCAATGCCCGCAGTGATGATGACAAAGGTGATGCCGAGTGCCAGAAAGGCGTTGATGGCAATGTGTTTAATCATGATCACCAGGCTGCCCATGGCGAGGAAATCCGGCACCATGATGGCGAAGAAGCCGACAATCAAAAACAGCGCAATAAAGGTGCGGAGTTTGAGCAGTAACAGCAGCAGATTTTCCCGCGAGCTGAACGGCGAGCCTGGTCTGGCGTTGAGCGCAACAGTATCATTCGTTTTCATATCAGAACCCTTGTGCACTAGCGGAAACCAATGCCGATTCTTCGGCGTGTTCGCGGGGAATATCAGCGGTAATTTTCCCACCTGACATCACCAGAATGCGGTCGGAAACCGCCATGATCTCTTTGAGATCGGAGGTGGAAAACACCACCGCAATCCCTTGTTCGGAAAGCTGAACCATCATGCGGAACACGTCGGCTTTCGCACCCACGTCTATTCCCCGCGTCGGTTCATCGAGCAGCAGCAGTTTCGGGTTGGTCAGCAGTGAACGGCCAATCACCACTTTTTGCTGGTTCCCGCCGCTAAGCGCCTGAATTTCCACATCCGGCGATGAAACCTTGATGGAGAGGTTGCCAATAGTGCTGGCTACCACCGCTGTTTCATCGGCCTGCGAAATCGCAAAACCACGCTGCAAACGCCGCCATAAACTGGCAATCGTCAGGTTGCTGGCGACCGAGGATATCGGGAAAATCCCGGTACGTTTACGGTCTTCCGGCACCAGGCTCATGCCCATGCGAATGCGCTCGGCGGTGGCAAGGCGCGGCGGCACGGGTTTGCTGTCGAGCCATAATTTGCCCAGATAATTGCGTTGTGTGCCCAGTAAGCACTCAAACAATTCGGTGCGACCGGCCCCCATCAGCCCATAAATACCGACGATTTCGCCCGCACGGACCTGGAAGCTGACGTCGTTCACCACCGTGTTTCCTGCGGAATTGACGCAGGTGATGTGTTCCGCTTCCAGAATAGCCGCGCCAAAATCACGCCCGGGTTTCAGGAAGCTGGACACCGGCTCGCTGCCCAACATTTCGCGCACAATCCACGGCACGTCGATATCACTGACCTGCGCTTCGGCCTGGAATTTGCCATCGCGCAGAATGGTTATCACATCGCCAATCGCCATTAACTCTTCCAGACGGTGGGAGATATAAATAATGGTGACGCCCTGGCGGGTGAGTTCGCGAATCACCCGGAACAGAATTTCCACTTCGGTTTTACTTAATGCCGAAGTCGGTTCATCAAGAATTAAAATGTCGGCGTCTTCTGCCAGCGCTTTGGCGATTTCCACCAGCTGCTGTTGGCCAACTTTCAGGTTTGCCACAATCTCTTTCGGAGAAATAGGCTGATCCAGGCGTTTGAGCAATTCCGCGCTGCGTGCCTGTTGCGTCGCCTCATCAATCGGCGACAAACCGTGTTGCAGTTCGCGCCCGAGGAAAATGTTTTCGGCAACGGTCAGGTTTTCGAACAGGTTCAGCTCCTGGTGAACCATGCCGATGCCATGCGCGGCGGCCTGGCGGGTGCTATTAAATTGCACCACTTCACCGTTCAGGCGAATCTCACCCAGACTTGGTTGCTGAACGCCCGCCAGAATCTTCATTAGCGTCGATTTACCCGCACCGTTTTCACCGATGATGACATTCACTTTGCCGCGCCAGACGTTGTAATCGATGTTGTCCAGCGCCACGGTGCCTGGGAACAGCATCGAAATACCACGGGTGCGCAGAATGACAGGATCTTGCGACATTATGGTTGCCCCCGTTCCAGTGAAATAGCTGCTGCGTCACTCAGTGTGCCGTTGCGCAGGGTGACGGCCATCACCACGGTGACGGGCTGTTGCTGCCAGCTTTCATCAACTTTTGGCAGGTGTTTTGCGGCTTCACGGTTATAGGCTTTTGAAAGCTGCGCGAACTGCACCTGGTTGGTGAAATCTTCGAATTTGTAGCCAGTCGCATCACGGATTGCGTTACCACGAATCATCGGCCCGACCTGCACTTGCAGTGGCTGATCATTAACGGTGACGGTCAATGTGCGTTCACGTTCGTTATCCAGAGAAACGCTGTCGACTTTGCCCTGAACTTTCACGAATACGCTTTCGTTATTGGCGCTGGCGGCACGGGTTTTCAGCGTGCTGCTATCCAGCGCATGGCTCTGCGCGGGCGTCATCACTTTGCTGTTCCAGGTTTGTTGCGCTATCTGCGTGGGTGTCTGGTTTGCGAAACTCGCTTTCGCATTCGGATCGGGAGGAATAATCGGTTGCCCGTTTTCATCCAGATCCACCACCCGGCAGGCAGTGAGCAACAGGGCACTGCAACATAACAGGCCAATACCCCATTGTTTGAGCGACATACAGCCTCCCGGATTACTTAGCCAGCTTGAAGGTTTTCAGCTGATTGGCATTGCTGTCGTCAATTAACACGCAGTCCATCAGCTGTTTTTCCTGCAATTGCGGTTTACCGTTTTTCAGGTAGAAATCGGCTTGCACCACGGCCATTTGTGCTTGTTCCCAACCGGGTTGCAGCACGGTGGCTTTGATATTGCTCTTCGCGATAATCGAGTCGCGTACATAGTCGCTACCGTCAAAACCCACCACGATGACATTGGTTTTCCCGGCGGCTTTTAAGGCGGCTTCTGCACCCAGGGCCATAGTGTCGTTACCCGAAATCACACCGACGATGTCAGGTTGAGTTTGTAAGATGGATTCCATGCGGGTGAAGGCTTCGGTCTGACTCCAGTTTGCGGTTTGCTGCGCCACCATTTTCATATCCGGGTAGTCGTCGAGAATGTCGTGATAGCCCTGCGAACGCACGTGGGCATTGGTGTCTGACTGGCGGCCCAGCAATTCAACGTATTTGCCTTTGCCGTTGAGCAATTTGGCAAATTTCTCTGCCCCTAGTTGTGCGCCCTGGTAGTTATTGGAAACAATCTGCGCCACGGCGACGCCAGTTTTGTTGATTTCACGATCGATAAGGAAAGTAGGGACTCCAGCGGCTTTGGCTTTTTCTAATGGGCCGACGGTGGCATCCGCTCCCGCGTTATCCAGAATGATGGCTTTCGCTTTACGGGCGATAGCGGTTTCAATCAGCTGGTTTTGTTTGTTTACATCATCGTCATGAGAGGCAACCAGCGTGGTGTAGCCCAGCTCTTTTGCCTTCGCCATCGCGCCATCGGCTTCAGCTTTAAAGAATGGGTTGTCGTGCGATGGGGTAATAATGGCAATCAGCCCGTTATCAGCGGCATACAGGCTGGCAGATGAAGCAAATAGAGCGGCAACGAGCGAGGTCTTCAGTAGGGTAAATTTCATTTTTATCTCCACATTGAATATATATTCAAACATGATTTATTATTCAATGTAACGATATGCCGCGATTATGGTTCTGTCCATGCGGAATTGAGCAAAATGATAAAAAGGCGAATGTGATCACAAATCGTACGAATTAACGGCAAAAGGAATGCTGTCTTGTTATTTATGCAGGCTTGAATAAAAATATCAGGTAGAGAATCAGGAGGCGCTTATGTCAAAGCAGGACGAACAACGTTTGTTGGTCAAGATCGCGACGCTCTACTTTGTAGAAGGGATGAAGCAGTCGGAGATTGCCGGGCTATTGCACCTGTCGCAGTCATTTGTCTCACGCGCTATCACACGTTGCCAAAAAGAAGGCGTGGTAAAAATCAGTGTTATCCAGCCCGCCAATATTTTTCTCTCGCTCGAACAGGCGCTGGAGAAAAAATACGGTATTCGCCAGGCGATTGTGGTGGATGTCGATGAGTCAGCGCCCGCCTCGCAAATCAAACACGCGATAGGCAGCGCGGCGGCGCATTATGTGGAAACACGTTTACGGCCAAACGATCTGGTGGGGATTTCCTCCTGGAGCTCCACCATTCGTGCAATGGTCGATGAGCTGCACCCGCAGAGCATTAAAGCGCGCGGCGTGATTCAACTGCTCGGTGGCGTGGGGCCGAACGGTAACGTGCAAGCAACCATTCTGACGCAAAACCTGGCGGCGCAACTGGATTGCCCTGCCTGGCTGCTGCCATCGCAAAGTATTGAGCATTCCGTTGAAGAGCGAGCAAAACTGGTCGCCAGCGACGATGTCGCCGAAGTGGTGAATAAATTCGCCGAAGTGGACGTGGCTATTCTCGGTATCGGTGAGCTTGAGCCGTCCCAGCTGCTGAAAAATTCGGGCAACTATTATGGCGAAGCGATGCTGAAAACGCTGGCCGAACGCGGTGCGGTGGGGGATATCTGCCTGCATTATTTCAATGCACAGGGCGAGCCGGTTTTGAGCAAAGAAGAAGATCCGGTTATCGGTATGGAACTGAGCCAGGTGCGCGACTGCCCGCATGTGGTAGCACTTGCAGGCGGGAATGACAAAGCCAATGCCATTCGTGGTGCGCTACACGGCGGTTATATCGACGTGCTGATCACCGACTATCCGACTGCTCGCGAGCTGCTGTAATTCCCCTTTGATGACCGTTTTCGTACCCGCATGCTGAAAACGGTCATTTTCAGTTTTAAGCCATTCCCAAAAAACGTTCTTTTCAGTCATTTTTATTGAGAACCATCACAGTTCATCACCATATTGCCCGGTTAGCTGTTTTATAAACCTAAAGTGTTCACATGTATTTTACATATTTGAAACAATAAAACAGTAAACACAAAGGAGCCGGTCATGACAGCACCTGTACAACACCCGATGTATATTGATGGTCAATTTGTTCAGTGGCAGGGCGAGCAGTGGATTGATGTGATTAACCCTGCAACAGAAGAACTTATTTCTCGCATTCCTGACGCAGACGCGAAACACGCCCGTGATGCCATTGATGCGGCGCATAAAGCACAGGCCGGTTGGGAAGCGCTACCCGCCATTGAGCGCGCAGGGTGGTTGCGTAAGATCTCTGCCGGTATTCGTGAGCGTGCAAAAACCATCAGCGCACTGATTGTTGCGGAAGGCGGAAAAACCCAACAGTTGGCTGAAGTGGAAGTGGCCTTCACCGCAGATTATCTCGATTATATGTCTGAGTGGGCGCGTCGTTACGAAGGTGAAATTCTGCAAAGTGACCGCCCGGGTGAAAACATTCTGGTGTTCAAACGTGCGCTTGGCGTGACTACCGGGATTTTGCCGTGGAACTTCCCGTTCTTCCTGATTGCCCGCAAACTCGCGCCAGCGCTGATTACCGGCAACACTATCGTTATCAAACCCAGCGAATTTACGCCAAATAACGCCATCGCTTTTGCCGAGATTGTCCATGATATCGGGCTGCCAAAAGGGGTGTTTAACCTGGTGCTGGGGCGCGGTGAAACGGTAGGGCAAGAACTGGCAGGTAACCCGAAAGTCGCGATGGTTAGCATGACCGGGAGCGTTGGCGCGGGTGAAAAAATCATGGCGGCGGCGTCTAAAAACATCACCAAAGTGTGCCTTGAGCTTGGCGGCAAAGCGCCTGCCATTGTGATGGACGATGCTGACCTTGATATCGCCGTGAAAGCGATTGTCGATTCACGCATGATCAACACCGGCCAGGTGTGCAACTGTGCGGAACGCGTGTATGTGCAAAAAGGTATTTACGACGAATTTATTACCCGCCTGAGCGAAGCATTCAAACAGGTGAGTTTTGGTGATACCGGCGAGCGTGACGATGTGTCGATGGGGCCGTTGATTAACGCCGCCGCACTTGAGCGTGTTGAGCAAAAAGTGGCGCGAGCTGTTAGCGAAGGCGCACGCGTGGTGCTGGGTGGTAAAGCGCCAGAAGGGAAAGGGTATTTCTACCCGCCAACGCTGCTGGTGGATGTGCGCCAGGATATGGCCATCATGCATGACGAAACTTTCGGCCCGGTGCTGCCCGTCACCACCTTTGAAACACTGGAGCAGGCGCTTGAAATGGCAAATGACAGCGATTATGGCCTGACATCTTCGGTTTATACGCGTGATTTAAATGTCGCAATGAAGGCAATTAAAGGGCTGAAATTCGGCGAAACCTATATCAACCGTGAAAACTTTGAAGCGATGCAGGGCTTCCATGCGGGCTGGCGTAAATCAGGCATTGGGGGAGCGGATGGCCGCCACGGTTTGAATGAATATCTGCAAACCCAGGTGGTCTATTTGCAGGTGTAATGATTTACTTTCTCATTTATAAATGATAATAATTATCAATGGTATTTTTCACCCTTTGCTAACGTCCTGTTAGCAAAGGGTTTGTCCGTGCTATTGATAAGGATATTTATGTCTGCTTTACCACAAACCCGCCTGCGTGCATTGCCTGCTTTAATGCTCTCCAGCCTGCTGTTTTCCAGTTCACTGTTTGCCGATACTTCATTCACGGTTGAAAGAAAACCCGTTGGCAAAGGTGCGTATGAAATGGCCTATAGCGCAGACCAATCCGCGCTGTACGTTGCCACTTCCCAAAGCCGCAAACTGGATAAAGGCGGGGTGGTTTATCGCCTTGACCCGGCAACGCTCGAAGTGACTCAGGCTATTCATAACAACCTGAAACCGTTCGGTGTGGCCCTCAATAAAACAACAGGCACGCTGTTCCTCGGAAACACCACCAGCAGTGCGGTGACGGCGATTAACAGCAAAACCGGTGATGTGATTAAAACGCTTGTAGTGGATGAAACCAAACGTACCGAAACCGTGCGCCCGCTGATGCCGCGCCAGTTAGTGGTTAACGAGGCCACCAACACGCTGTATATGGGCGGGTTGGGTGAGTCCAGCGTGCTGTGGGTGATTGATGGAGCAACGCTTGAATTGCGCGATACCATTAAAGATCTCGGCAAAATGGCGACGGGGCTGGCGATTGATGCGCAAGCATCACGCATTTACATGACTAACGCCGACAACGAATTTATCGTTATCGACAGCAAAACCAATAAGGTTATCTCGCGCACCAGACTGGACACCGAAGGCGAGCATTTCTATCTGAATATTGCGCTGGATACCGCTAATAACCGCGCGTTTGTCAGCGATTCCAAGACACCGCAGCTACTGGTTGTGGATACCAAAACCAGCAAAGTGCTGAACAAAGTGGATGTGCCGCTGGGTCTGGACGTGTTGTTTAACCCGACGCGCAACGAAGTCTACGTGACGCATCGTAAAGCCGGTAAAGTCAGCGTGATTGATGCGAAGAGCTACAAAGTGCTGGAGACTATCGACACACCTGCATTGCCAAATAGCCTTGCGTTGTCTACTGATGGGCAGCAGCTGTTTGTCAGCGTGAAACAACCGGGCAGTCGCGAAAAAGAGCCGACCAGCCCGGATGATATCGTGCGTATAAGCTTCAAGTAATTCCCGTCTTACCTCGAGTTGCAGCCGTGTTGGCTATGTTCCCTTGTAGCCTGGCTGCAACTCGAATTATTCAGAAGCGGGCAACGCCTTAATCCAGTTCATCAATAATTCCGGCCAGCTGGCAGCAGGTAAACCGACCGTACCGCGGATCCCAAACCCATGTTTACCTTCCTGGAAAAGATGCATTTCCACCGGAACGTGCTGGGCGCGTAAGGCCGAGAACATTACCAGGCTGTTATCAACCGGCACGGAAGGGTCATCCACCGCATGAACGATAAACGTTGGTGGCGTCTGGGCCGTCACATTTTGCTCCGGTGAATATTTCTTTATCTGCTCAGGCGTGGGTTTCTCACCAATCAGGGCTTTGCGCGATCCCGGATGAGCGATGCTTTCCTGCATGGTGATCACCGGATACATCAGCGCCATAAAGTCAGGGCGCGCACTGAGTTTGTCTGTTTCATCCGTTGCCGGGTAAACGGACTCGTTGTAGCGCGTCCCCAAGCTTGCGGCGACATGCCCGCCTGCCGAAAACCCCAGCACGCCAATGCGGTGAGGATCGATTTTCCACTTTTCAGCATCGGCACGCAGGGTGCGAATGGCCCGCTGAGCATCGACCAGCGGCGAATCTGAGCCTTCCGCATGTCCATCAGCCGGCATACGGTAAGTCATCACAAACAGGGTGTAGCCCTGGGCATTGAAAATGGGGGCCAGATCACTACCTTCTTTGTCCAGAACCACGCGTTGGTAGGAACCGCCAGGCGTGACTAATAACGCCACACCATTGGGTTTTTTAGGCAAATAAGCGGTGATGGTTGGGGAACGAATACCTGTTACCGCGCGGTCAGCCAGCCCGCCATCCTTGCGTCTGTCGACCGTTTCTTGTTTAACCGGACTGTTTTTTGCACCCGGTGCTTCACCCTGGGGCCAGACGGGAAATTCAGGTAGTGCCTGCGCGGCACCACACATGGACAGTAATATCGAACTAGCAAGCAGAGAGCGACCTAACATAACCTTTCCTTTTTCGAATGATTAACTGAGATATAACATACCGTTAATATAAAAAAGGCGAGGTGGTGCTCATTTATGAATCATGATGCTGGTTAAATTGAAATATCGTTTTGAAATGATTTTCGCGCTTACCTTCACTCTATTATTGAGTGGAAGATAAGCGCGAAACAAAGCGGTTACTCGCTGTCAGCCTTTTCCGCTTTACCTGCCATCTGCGCCAGGAAGTCGTAGCGTTTTTGCAAATCGACGGCAGCATCTTTCCACAACTGCTCGGCGACTTCCGGTTGTTGCGCATTGAGTCGGCGGAAACGTTGCTCTTTCATTAACGTATCAGCCAATGCATCAGACGGTGGGCGAGAGTCGAGTGCCAGCGGCAATTTACCTTCATCGGCACGACGTGGGTCGAAGCGATAAAGTGGCCAGAAGCCGGTCGCGGTCAACTGGCGCATCTGATCGTGACTGAGTGCCAAATCATAACCATGTTCCTCACATGGGCTGTAGGCGATAATCAGCGACGGGCCGGGATAGGCTTCCGCTTCCTGAATGGCTTTCACCGTCTGGTTAAGCTGCGCGCCGAGTGAAATCTGCGCCACATAAACATGCCCGTACATCATCATGCTGACGCCGAGATCTTTACGTGCTTTACGCTTGCCGTGTTCGCCAAATTTCGTCACCGCGCCTAACGGCGTGGCTTTGGATGCCTGGCCGCCCGTGTTGGAATAACACTGCGTATCAAGCACCAGAATATTGACGTTTTCGGTCAGGCTAAGCACGTGATCTAAGCCGCCAAAGCCGATGTCATACGCCCAGCCGTCACCGCCAATCAGCCAGATAGATTTATCAACCATTGCATCGGCATCGGTGATGAGCTGGCGCGCGTCCGGGTCGTCGATATCCGCCAGATGTTTGCGCAGTTCGATAACCTGTTCGCGGCGCACTTCTGGTGTGGCCTCAGCATGAAGCTGTTCGTTCAGTTCAGCAGGCAGTTTGTCAGCAAACTTACCAACCAAGCGCATCACGCGGGCGCGGTGCTGATCGACTGTCAGACGGAAACCTAAGCCAAATTCGGCGTTGTCTTCAAACAGCGAGTTCGCCCAGGCCGGACCGCGACCGTTGGCATCGGTGGTGTACGGTGTTGAAGGCAAGTTACCGCCATAAATTGATGAACAACCGGTGGCGTTAGCAATCAACATGCGGTCACCATAAAGCTGGGTCAGCAGTTTGATATACGGGGTTTCGCCACAACCAGAACAGGCGCCGGAGTATTCGAACAGCGGCGTCAGCAACTGGGAAGTCCGAATGTCGATACGCTCGAGGCTGGTGCGGTCCATTTCCGGTAGTTTGAGGAAGAAATCGTAATTCTCTTTTTCTTCTTCGACGTGCTCAAGGCGCGACATCATATTGATGGCCTTGATTTCCGGGTTCTGGCGGTCTTTGGCCGGGCAAACCTCCACACACAAATTACAGCCAGTGCAATCTTCCGGTGCCACTTGCAGCACGTATTTCTGCCCACGCATATCACGGGATTTCACATCCAGAGACTGCAAGGCAGAAGGAGCGTTTTCCATCGCTTCTGGCTGCACGACTTTGGCGCGAATCGCCGAGTGCGGGCAGGCGGCAACGCAATGGTTACACTGGGTACAAATGTCCGGCTTCCAGATAGGGATTTCTTCGGCGATGTTGCGTTTTTCCCACTGCGTGGTGCCCATCGGCCAGGTGCCGTCTGGTGGCAGTGCAGAAACAGGAAGCGCGTCGCCAAGTCCTGCGAGCATCGCGGCGGTGACGGTTTTGACGAAATCCGGTGCCGCATCGGAAACCACCGGCGGGCGCATTGGGCTGCTTTCGTTCACTTCCTGCAAGGTCACTTCGGCAAGCGACTCACGGGCTAAGGCTAAAGCCTGCCAGTTGCGCTCGACCAGTTCCTGACCTTTGCTGCTGTAACTTTTAGCTATCGCACCTTGTAGTTCCGCCAGTGCACTGTCGCCCGGCAGAATATTGGTGAGATGGAAGAACGCCATCTGCATAACGGTGTTGATGCGCGCGCCAAGCTGGCATTCACGGGCGATTTTCGCCGCGTTGACCACGAAGAAACGGGCTTTCTTCTGATTCAGAACCGCCTGAACTTCTTGCGGCAGGCGGTGCCACACTTCGTCCGCGCCATAAGGCGTGTTGAGCAGGAAAATACCGCCCGGTTTCAGGCGCTCGGTCATCTGATATTTGTCGATAAACTGCAACTGGTGGCAGCCCACAAAGTCGGCTTTATCAATCAGGTAGGTCGAGTTAATCGGCTGCTCGCTGACACGCAGGTGGGAAACCGTCAGGCCGCCTGCCTTTTTCGAGTCATAGACGAAATAACCCTGGGTGAAGAACGGCGTCGAGTTACCGATGATTTTGATGTTGTTTTTGGTGGCAGACACGCTGCCGTCGCTGCCAAGACCGTAGAATAGCGCTTCGAGTTTGGCGCGGTTTGGCAGAGTATTTTCTGGCAATGGCAGAGACAAATTGGTGACGTCGTCGTAAATACCGACCGTAAAGCGTGGGCGCGGTTTGGCTTCTTTTAGCTCGTTAAATACTGCCAGCACACAATCCGGGCCAAATTCTTTCGATGACAAACCATAGCGCCCGCCAATCACGCGCGGCAGCCTTTCGCGCTCGCCACGGTTGAAGGCTTCGGCAAGAGAGGTCATCACGTCGAGATACAGCGGCTCTGCCAGCGCACCGGGTTCTTTGGTACGGTCGAGCACGGCAATCTGGCGTGCGCTTTCTGGCAGCACTTCTAATAAATGGTCGGCGGAGAAAGGGCGGAACAGGCGAACTTTCAGCACGCCGACTTTTTCGCCGCGCGTCAACAGTTCATCAACCACTTCCTCGCAGGTGCCAATTGCAGAACCCATCAGGATAATCACGCGTTCGGCTTGCGGGTGGCCGTAATATTCAAACGGGCGATACTGGCGCCCCGTTGTTGCCGCAAAGCTGTTCATTGCCTTCTCAACGTGTTCATACACTGCGTCGTACCACAGGTTACTGGCTTCGCGGGACTGGAAATAAGTATCCGGATTAGCGGAGGTACCACGAATCACCGGATGCTCTGGGTTCAATGCCCGAGCGCGGTGTTCATCAATCTCTTTTTGCGGCAGCAATTCCAGAATGGTGCTGTCAGCCATCGGGACAATTTTATTGATTTCATGTGATGTACGGAAACCATCGAAGAAATGAATAAATGGCACGCGACTCTTCAGGGTGGCGATATGCGAAATCAGCGCGAAGTCTTGTGCTTCCTGAACACTGCTGGCGCACAGCATCGCACAACCGGTCTGGCGAATCGCCATCACATCTGAATGGTCACCAAAAATCGAGAGCGCGTGGGTGGCAACAGTGCGCGCAGCCACATGCAATACAAACGGCGTGAGTTGCCCGGCCAGTTTGTAGAGTGTCGGGATCATCAGCAGTAAACCCTGCGATGACGTAAATGATGTGGAAAGTGCGCCGGTTTGCAGCGCGCCATGAACGGCAGCGATTGCGCCCGCTTCAGACTGCATTTCTACAACGCGTGGCGTATCGCCCCACACGTTTTTGCGACCGTCCCCTGACCATGCATCAGCAAGTTCTGCCATGGTTGAGCTGGGAGTAATCGGGTAGATGGCAATGACTTCACTGGCGCGAAACGCCACTGACGCGACTGCACCGTTGCCGTCGATTGTGATCATGGAGACACCCTTACATTGCGCAATATACCTGTCACCCTTCAAGTAGCTCAGGTATAAATGAAAACGAATAGACCCGCATACCTACGCGAATCGAAGAATAATCTTTTAATTCTAGCAAAGCCCACAGAAGGTGATTTTCGCTTTTGTGTCCTGTGTTGAACCTTGATTGAAGTCGTCAAAAGGGGCGGGTGGTTATGTTTTGTGCAATAAAGTGATCCCTATTGCAAAATCACACACATTTTATGGCGTTACGGCCTCGACGTAACGCAACGCCTGCGCTTATGATTCTTAGGTTTTGCAACGTTCAGGGGGAGAAGAGTAATGCGAGCTGCGTTTTTAGCGGGATTTGCCGCACTGTTATTGTCGGCATGTAGTAGTGAACCACCTCAACAAGCCACTGCAGCTCACGTACCGCCTGGTATGCGTGCAGCAATGTCAAATCAAGGTCAGGCGAGTTGTGCAATGATTGGTGGGACGTTGAGTGTTGCTCGTCAACTTGATGGTTCGGCAATCGGTATGTGCGCGATGCCGAACGGCAAACGCTGTAGTGAAAATGCGCTTGCCGCCGGAACTTGTGGGGCGTACTAGCCTAATCAGTTGACCAGATCGGCCAGTTTATAAACTAAGGTATGCTGGCTGGTTTTGAGCGTCAGTTGTTGCGGAGCTAAGTCAACTTTTGCGCCTGTAGTCAGCATGTCGTTAATCATGTGATCCAGCCCATTAAGCTGCGGTTCTGCACACATCATCATGGTCATTCCCAGACCTTTCGCTTTCAGCGTATCGCCTTCAAGCGTCGCCTGGCCCATAAAGCGGTTACACATGCTGCCTGCAATGTGCATGTTCTCACCGAAACTCAGTTCTGGAGTGCGATCAATGCCGGTTAATGGCTTGCCGTCAACACTTTGCAGAACATAGCGGTGGTGTTGCAGGTCTTGTGCGGTAACTGCCGATTTATCACCTGATTGTGCGCAGCCGGCCAGTACCATTGCAGCCAGCGCTACTGCAGCTAATTTTTTCATCTCTTGTCCTTAAGTTATTCATGTCATCAATGAGTTGGCGATACTTTGTCAAAAAGTTTGCTGTGAAGCTGTAAGGATAATCTTAAAACGACCCTCATCCCGCCCTTCTCCCTGAGGGAGAAGGGGACGATCAAACCAGACTCTCTAACAGAAAGAGGGCCTGTCTATTAACTCACCTGATTAACACAAGGCTCGCCATTCTCTAACTGGCGTAAGTTTTCTAGCGTCGTCTCGGAAATGCTGGTTAATGCTTCCGCGGTCAGGAATGCCTGGTGGCCAGTAAACAGCACGTTATGGCAGGCAGACAGGCGACGGAATACATCATCCTGAATGACATCGTTAGATTTATCTTCAAAGAACAGATCACGTTCGTTTTCATACACATCCATACCTAACGCACCGATTTTTTGATTTTTCAGTGCATCAATAGCGGCTTGTGAATCAATTAAAGCGCCACGACTGGTGTTGATAATCATCACGCCATCTTTCATCTGTGCAAATGCAGCCTGGTCAAGTAAATGATAGTTCTCAGGCGTCAGAGGACAGTGCAGTGAAATAACATCGGACTGCGCAAACAGCGTTGGCAAATCGACATATTCCACACCCAGTTCAAGTGCTGCAGCACTTGGGTACGGATCGAACGCCAGCAAGCGCATGCCGAAGCCTTTTAAAATTCTCAGCGCGGCAATACCAATCTTACCCGTGCCAATCACACCGGCGGTTTTGCCGTACATGGTGAAACCAGTCAGCCCTTCAAGAGAGAAGTTCGCATCACGGGTACGCTGGTAAGCGCGGTGAATACGACGGTTCAGGCACATCATCATGCCGAGTGCATGTTCAGCTACGGCTTCTGGTGAATAAGCGGGAACGCGCACCACCGGCAGGCCTAACTCTTTTGCAGCGTCGAGATCGACGTTGTTAAAGCCCGCGCAGCGCAATGCGATAAATTTCACACCGTGCCTTTTGAGCTCTTCGAGAACAGGGCGGCTACCATCGTCATTCACGAAGATACAAACACCATCGCAACCATGAGCAGTTTTGGCTGTTTTTTCGGTTAGCAGGAAGTCGAAAAATTCAAGATCAAAGCCGTATTCATTGTTAACCTGCTCCAGATACTTTTTGTCGTACTGTTTTGTGCTATACACTGCCAGTTTCATGAGACTTATCTCCAGAATGATATTGATGTAAAATTATCACGCTTAAAATATTCTTACAAATATTAAAATTTATTTTCAAGCATGAAATTCTACTGCTAACTCAAGGTTGGCTACGCTTATACCAGGCACGACCTTCACGCCCGGTCCAAATAATGCAAGAATGATCGCATATGTTGTTTAAATGGGCACATAATTGTCGCAGAATCAGGATATTAACCACCCATGAAGGGTAAATATAAAGCCATTATTGCGTTGGTACTAATACTCATTCTGCTGCCGTTAACGCTTCTGATGACTATAGCCCATTGGCTGCCAACGCTTGCCGGTATCTGGCTGCCGCAAGGGACACGCATTGCTATGGAAGCCAGCCCGCGATTTACGCGTGGTGCGATAATCGTTCCTGATTTGCGTTATCTTGCCGGGGATTGCGAACTGGCGACGATAAAAGATGCCACTCTTAGCCACCCTAAACGCTGGCGCATTCATCTTGATACGCTCAATCTTAACGTTGATTGCCTGAGTAAAATTCCTCTCGACGAATCTGGCCCAGCCGCACCGCGTACTTTGGCCGAGTGGCAATCACTGCTGCCTGAAAGCCTGCTTACTATAGATAGGGTCAATGTAACGCCCTTTCAACAGTTCTCGGGGGGGTTACGTTTAACGTTAACGCCGCAGCAGCAAACGGTTCATTACCAAGGCCCATCGCTCAGCGTTGATGCTCAGCTAAACGGTCAAATGCTCGATCTGCAAAAGTTGAAAATTCAGGCGTTTGCGGGCATGGACCCGCTGGAACTTGTCGGCACCGTTACCTTACCTCCACTTACCGATGAACTGCCTGAACAGGGCCATCTCGCGACTAAATTACGCATTCCACAAGAGCCAGAATTAGTCGATGTCATTCTGAACTGGAACGATGATCAGGGTACATTCTCACTGAAGAACCCAGCTGCACCTGAGGCATTAATGACGCTGCCATGGACCATCAGTGAGAACATTTTTGAAGTCAATGGTGGGCAGTGGTTCTGGCCCTATGCTGGGTTCCCGCTGCGTGGTGGCATTGCTTTACGGATTGATGACTGGAAGCAAGGGCTGGAAAAGGCCTTAATCAGCGGGCGTATGAACGTCGTCACGCAAGGTAGCGCCGGGAAAGCTAACGCGGTGCTAAATATTGGTCCCGGTAAGCTCAGCTTGATCAACAGCTCCTTGCCGATGCAATTAACCGGTGAAGCAAAACAAGATGGCATGGTGTTTTACGCAGTGCTGCCGGGTGAAATTAGCGGGGCGATTGCCGATCCTAAATTATTGTTCCGTCCAGGCGCTCTACTGCGTTCGCGTGGGCGTGTCATCGACTCTATCGATGTTGACGAAATTCGTTGGCCACTGGCGGGAGTCAGTGTCACGCAACGCGGTGTTGATGGGCGGTTGCAGGCGATAGTTCGCGCACACGAAAACCAAAGGGGTAATTTCGTGTTGCATCTGGATGGCAAAGCGAATGACTTTTTGCCAGATGCTGGGTTATGGCGGTGGAAGTATTGGGGCAAGGGTGAGTTTACCCCGATGCAGGCAAAGTGGGATGTGCGTGGGCAAGGAGAGTGGCGCGACAGCGTGATTGAACTTAGCTCGCTTTCTACCGGCTTTGATAAGCTTGAGTATGGCTCAATGCTGGTCACTGAACCACGTTTGAAACTGGAGAGGCCTTTACACTGGCAGCGTGCGCAAACAGCTCCTACTTTTGACGGCGCGTTTATCCTCAATGCGGGAGAAACGACTTTCAGCGGTGGCAGTACGTTACCGCCGTCAACATTAACCTTTAGCGTCACGGGCAAAGATCCTTCTTCATTCCAGTATAAAGGTGACCTGCACGCAGGGAGTATTGGCCCGGTACGTGTGAGTGGTCGCTGGGATGGTGTGCGCCTGCGCGGTAATGCGTGGTGGCCACAGCAAGGACTGACAGTATTCCAGCCGCTTATCCCCGCTGACTGGAAAATGACTTTAAAAGATGGCTCGCTCTATTCACAGGTGGCCTTTTCCGCAGCCGCAGGGCAAGGGTTTGAAGCCGGTGGCCATGGCGTGGTGAAAAGTGGCAGCGTCTGGATGCCGGATAACCAAATTAACGGTGTCGACTTTGTGCTGCCATTCCGCTTTGGCAACAGCACATGGCAACTGGGAACAGACGGCCCGGTGACCTTGCGTATCGCGGAAGTTAAAAACCAGGTGACCTCGTCGAATATCACTGCTGACCTCGAAGGCTGGTATCCGTGGAGTGACACGCAGCCGTTGACGCTCAGTAACGTGAATGTCGATATTCTGGGCGGCAAAATGCGTGTGCAACAATTACGCCTGCCGCAACGCGATGCAGCCTTGCTACGCTTAGAAAATATCTCGTCGAGCGAATTGATTACTGCGGTCAATCCCAAGCAGTTCACTATGTCCGGGCGTGTGAATGGTGCCTTGCCGCTGTGGCTTAACCATCCACAATGGATCATTAAAGATGGCTGGCTGACAAACCCGGGGCCACTGACATTGCGGCTGGATAAAGATATGGCTGATGCCATTGTTGAGAACAATATTGCTGCAGGTGTTGCAGTTAACTGGCTGCGTTATATGGAGATTTCTCATTCCTGGACAGATATCAATTTAGATAATCTTGGCGTGCTAACTTTGCGGGCGAATGTGCGGGGCACAAGCCAGGTTGAAGGGAAAAGGAATGAAGTGCGGCTGAACTACAGCCATCAGGAAAACCTCTTTACGCTTTGGCGCAGCCTGCGTTTTGGGGACAATTTGCAAACCTGGCTTGAGCAACATACCGAACTGCCGGATGTGCGCTGCCAGACTCGCGATAAAGCTTGTGAGGAAACACAATGAAAATCGTCATCGCTATGCTCCTGGTGCCAGGGATTGCTGGGTTAACGGGATGCACGCCGCGTATTGAAGTCGCGGCGCCAAAAGAACCTATCACCATTAATATGAACGTGAAAATCGAGCATGAGATTCATATTAAAGTAGATAAAGACGTTGAAACGTTGCTTAAAAACCGCAGCGATTTGTTTGGCCAGGAGTGAAGCTCATGAGCAAAATCGTTAAGAGTGTTTTACTGGCAAGCATCTTATTTAGCCAACAGACATTGGCATTAACCCTGTCGGAAGCACGCCAGCAAGGGCGAGTGGGAGAGACATTAAGCGGTTATGTTGCGCCAATCAAACAAGATAAAGAGACGCTGGCGTTGGTGAAAAGCATTAATGAAGCGCGGGCGGAAAATTATCAGAAACTGGCAGACAGCAACAATATCTCAGCAAACCAGGTCGCAGAATTGGCCGGGCAGAAGCTGGTGGCAAGAGCACAACCGGGTGAGTACGTGCGCGGCATTAACGGTCAATGGATGAAAAAATAACCCGTGACACAAGGCGCTGGGCTACACTGAAGTTGCTTTGATGACATGGATTGTACACGCATGTATTAGCTATCCCGTTGTTCTGAAATCCGCTCATTTACCTGTATGCGTGAAATAGTATAGGGACAAAAAGTCACTCTTTTATTCCGTACTATGGATACAACTATGGGTACTGGATGAGGAACAACTGATGAAAAAGATTATTTTGACCGTAGTGCTATCTCTGGTTACCACAGCGGCGTTCGCGCAATTAACGATGAATTCTGGTGCAAGTAATACGAGTTCAGGCAGTTCATCGAGCAGTAGCCAGCAAACAGGCACCGTCGACTTGCTCGGCAGTGATACGGTTGCCGGCCTTGGGACTAGCGATACCGTGGCTGGTCTTAGTGGGAGCGATTCGCAAACTATCAACCCTACATCTTCATCCTCGCCAATGCCGGCTTTTGGGCACACGGGCAACCTCAGGCAACCTGGTTCAATCCGTCATTAAGGAAAAAGTGGATCAGCTGTTGTAGAACATCAAACGGTTACCAACCAGTGTCTTACGAGAAAGGATGAATGCTGGATATTAACGTAAGGTTGTAACCGTCATACTTTTGAATGCAGGTCTCGTTTAGACGCTATTAACGTATATTTATATAGCATCTGAAATAAAAAGCTTATTTTCTCAGCAGGTTAATTTAAAACCAGTGATTGGTTTTTATTCTATTTAAAATATTCACCCTATATTTTTTAAGTACATTTTCAATTAAGAAAAAAGGCCCTCATAAAGTGTCATATCCGTTAAGTAGGATTTACGTGACAGTACCTGTTTGCATCTCATACTGAAAGTGCGCGCATTGAATCATTTGGCTGTAAAAATGTAAATATGCGAAGTTAATGACCACTCAAAAGCAAATATACAGCACAAGTGGCTGGAGTGTAGATAACACACTGATTTTCATAAAATAAGTACAAGATAAAAACATTAGGGCAACATACAGACATTCACAAAATAAAATATTGAGTAGAGAGTAAAAAGAACCTATATTGACGGCGTTTTTTACATGGTGCTCAGTTTTTCTACATTCATTAATTCAACTGCCAAATTAACGAACCGGCAGCTGTGGGAGAGATATGATGACGGATAAAGTCCGTATTGATAGTTTAGGTGCAAATTCATTCAATGGTAACAATGAAACCTATTTGGCGCGTCAAGCTGAATTTGAATCGAATGTCAGAAGTTATCCACGTAAATTGCCTTTAGCAATTGCGCAGGCCAACGGTGTTTGGATCACTGATGTTGAGAATAATCAATATCTTGATTGCTTGGCCGGTGCGGGTACGCTTGCTCTTGGGCATAACCATCCTGACGTGCTGCAAAGCATCCAAAATGTCATTACCAGCGGCTTGCCGTTACATACACTGGATCTTACAACTCCGTTGAAAGATCAGTTTTCTGAATATCTTCTCTCTTTATTGCCTGGTCAGGGTAAAGAATATTGCCTGCAATTCACCGGTCCATCCGGTGCGGATGCAGTTGAAGCGGCACTGAAACTGGCTAAGAAAGTTACCGGTCGTTCAGGCATCATCAGCTTCTCCGGCGGCTATCACGGCATGACTCATGGCGCACTTTCCGTAACAGGTAACCTGTCACCGAAAGAAGCGGTTGATGGCATGATGCCTGAAGTTCAGTTTATGCCTTATCCGCACCTGTACCGCTGCCCGCTGGGTATTGGCGGTGAAGCTGGCGTGAAAGCATTAACTTACTACTTCGAAAACCTGATCAACGACGTTGAGAGTGGCGTGCGCAAACCTGCAGCAGTCATTCTGGAAGCGGTTCAGGGTGAAGGCGGCGTGAATCCGGCGCCTGTTGAGTGGCTGCAGCGCATTCGCAAAGTCACCAAAGAACACGGCATTCTGCTGATCATCGATGAAGTTCAGGCTGGCTTCTGCCGTACTGGTAAATTGTTCGCCTTCGAACATGCTGGTATCGAGCCGGACATCATTGTTATGTCTAAAGCGGTTGGTGGTGGTTTACCACTGGCTGTTCTGGGTATTAAGAAAGAGTTTGATGCATGGTCACCTGGCCACCACACCGGTACTTTCCGTGGTAACCAACTGGCGATGGCAACCGGTCTGACAACTCTGAAGCATCTGACCGAAAACAAGATTGCTGACAAAGTTGCAGCACAGGGCGAGTGGCTGAAAGGCCAACTGGCTGAGCTGCAAAAACGTTACCCGGTCATTGGCCAGGTTCGTGGTCTGGGCTTGATGATCGGTATTGAGATCGTTAAACCAAACGAAGCCAAAGATCATATGGGTTGCTACCCAGCTGATGCTGAGTTATCCGCATTGCTGCAGAAAAACTGCTTCAAAGCAGGATTGATTCTGGAGCGTGGTGGCCGTAATGGCGTCGTGCTGCGTCTGCTACCATCTTTGCTTATCACTAATGATGAGCTGGCTATTTTCCTCGATAAGTTTGAGCAGGCGCTGTTAGCGGCTGGCATCAAGCCTGTTTGAGTGGAGTTAATGACCTCGATGTCTGAATTAAATCCTATCCTGGCAGGCTCAGCGCAAAGCACTGAAGCCTACCAGCAGGCCATTGCACAGACCAGCGCGGCTGTTGTGCAGTGGTTGCAGCAACCTGAGATGTATCAGGGTAAATCTGTTGCTGAATTGCGTGAACGCATTCAACTGGATTTTAATCCTCAGGGCCTGGGCAACCAGGTCGCTATTGAACGTGCGATCGAATACTTCTTAAAAGACAGCCTGTCGGTGCATCACCCGCAGTGTGTCGCGCATTTGCATTGCCCGAGTCTGGTTATCAGCCAGGCAGCAGAAGTGTTGATCAACGCCACTAACCAGAGCATGGACTCATGGGACCAAAGCCCGTCTGCGACCATCATTGAGATGAAGCTGATTGAATGGCTGCGTGCTCAAGTGGGTTATCAGGCAGGCGATGCTGGCGTGTTCACCAGTGGTGGCACCCAGAGCAACCTGATGGGCCTGATGCTGGCTCGTGACGCGTTCTTTGCGCGCCAGGGCCACTCCATCCAGCAAGATGGCCTGGTCGGCAACCTGAAAAAGATTAAAGTCCTGTGTTCTGAAAACGCGCACTTCTCAGTGCAGAAGAACATGGCTTTAATGGGCCTCGGTTACCAGTCAGTGACGTTGGTGAAAACTGACGAATTCGCGCGTATGGATATTAACGACCTGCGTGAGAAACTGGCGCAGGCTCAGGCTAACGACGAACAGATCCTGGCGATTGTTGCAACAGCGGGTACTACCGATGCTGGCGCAATTGATCCGCTGCGTGAAATCGCCACCCTGGCAGCAGAGCACCAGATTTGGGTGCATGTTGATGCAGCGTGGGGCGGTGCGTTGTTAATGTCCGAGAAATATCGCGACTATCTGGACGGTATTGAGTTAGTGGACTCCATCACCCTGGACTTCCATAAACAGTACTTCCAGACCATCAGCTGTGGTGCTTTCTTGCTCAAAGAAGCACGCCACTACGAGTTGATGCGCTATCAGGCGGCTTATCTGAACTCTGAGTTCGATGAAGCAGCTGGCGTGCCAAACCTGGTGTCTAAATCTTTGCAGACCACTCGCCGTTTCGACGCATTGAAACTGTGGATGGGTCTGGAAGCATTAGGTCAGAAGCAATATGCCGCGATCATCGATCATGGTGTGACACTTGCACAAGAAGTTGCGCAGTACGTTACTGAAGAACCGTCTCTGGAACTGGTGATGAAACCACAACTGGCGAGCGTTCTGTTCCGTTTCCGTCCTGAGCAAATGGCTTCTACTAGCGACGCAGAAATTGCACTGCTGAACCAGAAAATTGGTGATGCATTGCTGGACTCTGGCCGCGCAAACGTAGGTGTGACTGAGCATAACGGCGTGACTTGCCTGAAGCTGACTCTGCTGAATCCGACCGTTACGCTTGAGGATATTAAAGTCCTGCTGGCGTTGGTTGAGAAAACAGCACAACCGTTGCTGGTTGGCTAAATAAAGTAAATGGGCGGTAAATACCGCCCATTTATATTTCCCTCGCAAAACATTTTTTTCCTGTCTCCCACTTCTTTTTACTATTAACGATATTGTTCATATTCAATTGTTTCACGCACCGTGATCAGCGCCTGATAAAGAAGATCTTCACTGACGGACCCGAGTGCTATACGAATGGCGTGGGGAACATTTTGCGAAGTACTGAAAGGCTCTGCAGTTGAGATTGAAATATGTTTCTCCAGCAAGCTGCGTACCACACTTTCTGCGCGCACTTCTTCAGCCAGCGGCAGCCATAAAAAATAAGATACTGGATGACTGATATAAGGCAGCGACCCAAATACTTCGCGGGCAATGTTTTGACGTTTTTGAGCATCTTCTCGCTTGAGTGATTCAAGTCTGTTGACCGTTCCATCACGTATCCAGCCACATACTATTGATGTCATAAGGGCAGGCGTATTCCAGGTGGTTGCCCTAATCACTCGTTCCAGCGCCGCTCGGTATGGAGCAGGGCAGACAACAGCCCCGACGCGCAAACCGGTTGCAATATTCTTTGAAAAACCAGTGACATAAATAGTCCGCTCTGGAGCAAAAGTAGCCAAAGGCGGGGGCGGGTCACTGACCAGAAAAGCATACGCCGCATCCTCAATCACCAGCAGATCATGTTCTCTGGAGATAGCTGCGATTTCTTTACGCTGATCGGAACTGAGTACCCACCCCAGTGGATTATGTAGAGTGGGCATAGTGTAGACGGCGCGTACTCGCCTGTGCTGGCATATTTTGCGCAAAGCATTCAGGTCCGGGCCTGTGGAAGATACAGGAATTGCTACCAGTTCGAGGTTAGATGCTACCGCCAGCGTCTTAAAGCCTGAATAGGTCAGCGCGTCGACAGCTATCACATCTCCAGGTTTAAAAAGCCCTAAAACGGTAATGGCCAGGCCATGCTGGGCACCGCTAACAATAAGAATATCGTCCGCGCAAGCGTTTATCCCTGCGAGGACCAGATGGGATGCTATGGTTTCACGTTCGCTGCAACGGCCAGCATGAGGCTGATAACGCAACAGTGCTTCCAGGTCACCGGTGGTGGTGAGTTGTCGTAAAGCATCTCGCAACAGTTCAGTTTGCTCAGGAAGTGCGGGGTAGTTAAAGTTCAAATCCAGTACTTCGGTCGCCACAATTTGCTGATCGATCCCCAATCCGGCGGGAAGAGATATTTCTCTGACAAAAGTGCCGCGTCCGGTTTCCCCGCTCACCAATCCCATAAATTCAAGCTCAGCGTATACGCGAGTCGCCGTAGCGAGCGAAATATGCTTTTCAGCAGATAATGCCCGGTGAGTAGGTAACTGGGTTCCTGCTGCCAGTTGGCCTAAACGGATGGCAGCAGCATAGTCATCAACAATCGCTTTATATCGCGCTTTCACTGAATGTATCCATGACAATATTTTGATTGTCATGGATTGTGCCGCCTATCATGCAACCTGTCTATATAGGAGATGCCGTGGAGCACCCTTCACGTACTGCTGAGATTGAGGTGAATGTGGTTTATAAAAAGAGTGCAGGTTCATTATCAGGATGGCTAAACGGATTGATTGGCGTGGTTATTTTTAGTGGTTCGCTCCCGGCAACACGTTTGGCAGTACACGAAATCGATCCTTTATTCCTTACGTTTATCCGCGCATCTATTGCGGGTGTGTTAGCGCTGATATTGGTACTGAGTTTCAGGGAGCAACGTCCGAAGACGTCTCAAATTGGTTCATTGGTGATTGTCGCATTGGGCGTGGTTATTGGTTTCCCATTATTGACAGCGATGGCCTTACAATATGTCACCTCAGCCCATTCGATTGTTTTTCTTGGACTATTACCGTTATCTACCGCCATCTTTGGCGTTATTCGTGGTGGTGAACGTCCTCACCAGGCCTTTTGGGTGTTTTCAATTATTGGTAGTTTATTGGTGGTGGGTTTTGCTCT
Source organism: Buttiauxella sp. BIGb0552 (assembly GCF_004366275.1). Taxonomy (NCBI): domain Bacteria; kingdom Pseudomonadati; phylum Pseudomonadota; class Gammaproteobacteria; order Enterobacterales; family Enterobacteriaceae; genus Buttiauxella; species Buttiauxella sp. BIGb0552. Next base: position 591,068 of record NZ_SODY01000001.1, on the reverse strand, counting down.
TTCCCAGAACGTTTCGATTTCGCAAACGGGTGATTTACTGATGCTGGCATCTATTGCGGTGTGTGGCCTAGGTTATGCCGAGGGGGCGAAACTCTCAAGAGAGCTGGGAGGGTGGCAGGTTATCAGTTGGGCACTGCTTATCTCACTTCCCTTTATGCTGATAGCCTCAGGGGCGACGATGCCAGCAACATTTTCCAGCATCAGCACTCAAGCATGGCTTGCGCTTGGTTATGTCTCATTTTTTAGCATGCTTATCGGTTTCATATTCTGGTACAAAGGGCTCGCGGTGGGGGGCATTGCAGCCGTAGGCCAATTACAACTACTGCAACCTTTCTTTGGTCTTGCACTTTCGGCAACACTGCTTCATGAAACGGTCAGTGTGTTGATGCTAATCGTCACACTTGGAGTCATTGCTTGCGTAGTGGGCTCACGCAAATTTGCATAGTGTTTGAAGCCGCTGCGGACGTGATTGGTGCTGTGAATCCTTGCGAATAAATACAATAAAAAACGGCAAACATGCATGATGTTTGCCGTTTTCAAAAATTAACATCTAGAAATTACGCAGTAACGATGCTGTCAATTGCCGCTTTCGCGTCAGTTTGCGCTTTAGTCGCTACTTCAGGACCGTATGCGATACCTTCAGCGAACACGTAGTTCACATCAGTAATACCGATGAAGCCCAGGAACAGGTTCAGATACGGAACCAACAGATCGGTTGGGGTATCTTTGTGAATACCGCCACGGCTGGTCAGAACCACAGCACGTTTGCCGGTTACCAAACCTTCTGGGCCTTTTTCGGTGTAACGGAAAGTCACGCCAGCACGGGCTACCAGGTCGAAATAGTTCTTCAACTGTGTTGGAATGTTGAAGTTGTACATTGGTGCATTGATAACAATCACGTCGTGAGCTTTAAGCTCAGCGATCAGTTCGTCAGACAGCGCCAGAGCTTCTTGCTGACGTGGTGACAGTGGCGCATCACTTGGGCGCAACGCACCGACCAACTCGCCATCCAGTACTGGAATTGGGTTAGCAGCCAGATCACGCACGGTAATCTCATCTGCGCTATGCTCTTCACGCCATTGCTCTACAAAATAGTCAGACAGCTGATTTGACTGTGAGTAACCTGCCAGGATGCTGGACTTCAGGACTAATACTTTGCTCATGGGTGATTCCTTTGTTGTGTTCATTCGGGACTGATTGCCCGTTCGCTGTGAAGTACTTTATTCACAATCCGATTGCAGTGATAGCGCAATATATCGAACTCAATGTTCGATTTTATTGAACAAGGCGTTGAAAGGTGTGATGTGCTAATCTAGCGCCAATTGACGATACAGACTTACCAGGCAGTGCGCTGCCGTGATGATTACGTAATGGAAAACATAAAACCCTCACTGTCCTCATTATTCTCTCGCCTCGATGGCTTAATGCTACGCGACAGACAACGCTTCTCGCGCCGCTTACATGGCGCGAAGAAGGTGAAAAATCCTGAATCGCAGCAAGCTGTGCTTGATTCACTGGCGCAAGAGATTGACTCCGCCGCCGGTAAGGTTCTGCTGCGTGAAGCTTCGCGCCCAAAAATCACCTACCCAGAAAACCTGCCTGTAAGTCAGAAAAAACAGGACATTTTCGACGCTATCCGTGACCACCAGGTTGTTATCGTGGCGGGTGAAACCGGTTCGGGTAAAACTACGCAGCTGCCAAAAATTTGCATGGAACTGGGGCGTGGCGTTAAAGGGCTGATCGGCCATACGCAGCCTCGCCGCCTTGCAGCGCGAACCGTTGCCAACCGTATTGCCGAAGAGTTGCAAACTGAACCGGGTGGGTGCGTAGGTTATAAGGTGCGTTTTACTGACCACGTCAGTGAAAATACCATGGTCAAACTGATGACCGACGGCATCCTGTTGGCGGAAATTCAGCAAGATCGCCTGCTGATGCAGTACGACACCATCATCATCGATGAAGCGCACGAACGCAGCCTGAACATCGATTTTCTGCTGGGCTATTTGCGTGAGTTGCTGCCGCGTCGCCCGGATCTGAAAATCATTATTACGTCTGCGACCATCGACCCGCAGCGCTTCTCGCGCCATTTCAACAACGCGCCAATCATCGAAGTGTCAGGCCGTACTTACCCGGTGGAAGTGCGTTATCGCCCGATAGTTGAAGATGCTGACGATACCGATCGCGACCAGTTGCAGGCTATTTTCGATGCGGTAGATGAACTCGGCCACGAAAGTGCCGGAGATATTCTGATTTTCATGAGCGGCGAGCGCGAAATCCGTGATACCGCTGATGCATTAAACAAGCTGAATCTGCCGCACACCGAAGTGCTGCCGTTGTACGCACGTTTATCCAATAGCGAGCAAAACCGCGTATTCCAGTCGCACGTCGGGCGTCGTATTGTGCTGGCGACCAACGTTGCGGAAACCTCGCTGACCGTGCCGGGAATCAAATACGTTATCGACCCGGGTACCGCGCGTATCAGTCGTTACAGCTACCGCACCAAAGTACAACGCTTGCCGATTGAACCGGTTTCGCAGGCGTCGGCCAACCAGCGTAAAGGCCGTTGCGGGCGTGTTTCTGACGGGATCTGTATTCGTCTTTATTCGGAGGATGATTTCCTGTCACGCCCGGAATTTACCGACCCGGAAATTCTGCGTACTAACCTTGCGTCCGTTATCTTGCAGATGACATCGCTTGGGCTGGGTGACATCGCCGCATTCCCGTTTGTGGAAGCGCCGGACAAACGCAATATTCAGGACGGTGTGCGCCTGCTTGAAGAACTTGGCGCGATTACCAGCGAAGCCGATCTCAGCGTCTACAAATTGACGCCTTCTGGCCGTCAGCTTGCACAACTGCCGGTCGACCCGCGTCTTGCGCGTATGGTGCTGGAAGCGCAGAAATTTGGCTGTGTGCGTGAAGTGATGATCATCACCGCTGGCCTGTCGATTCAGGACCCGCGTGAACGCCCGATGGACAAACAGCAGGCGTCGGATGAAAAACACCGCCGCTTCCAGGACAAAGAGTCTGATTTCCTTAGCTTTGTGAACCTGTGGAATTATCTTGGCGAGCAGCAAAAAGAGCTGTCGTCGAACCAGTTCCGTCGCCAGTGCAAACTCGATTATCTGAACTACCTGCGTGTGCGTGAATGGCAGGATATTTACACCCAATTGCGCCAGGTGGTGAAAGAGCTGGGCTTGCCGATTAACAGCGAACCTGCGGATTTCCGCTCCGTTCACTGTGCCTTGCTGACCGGTTTGCTTTCCCATATCGGTCAGAAAGATGCCGATAAACAGGAATACACCGGGGCGCGTAACGCCCGTTTCTCTATCTTCCCAGGCTCCGGTTTATTCAAGAAACCGCCAAAATGGACAATGGTCGCCGAACTAGTAGAAACCAGCCGCCTGTGGGGGCGCATCGCCGCCCGCATCGACCCGGAATGGGTAGAGCCGCTGGCGCAGCATTTATTAAAACGTTCTTACAGCGAACCGCACTGGGAGAAATCGCAGGGCGCGGTGATGGCAACCGAAAAAGTCACACTCTACGGTTTGCCAATTGTTGCGGCGCGCAGCGTCAATTACAGCCAGATTGACCCGGCATTGTGTCGCGAGCTGTTTATTCGCCATGCGCTGGTGGAAGGTGACTGGCAGACGCGCCACGCGTTCTTCCGCGACAATCTTAAGCTGCGCAATGAAATTGAAGAGCTTGAGCATAAATCCCGTCGCCGCGACATTCTGGTCGACGACGACACGATGTTTGAGTTTTACGATCAACGCATTTCGCATGACGTCATTTCTGCACGTCATTTCGATAACTGGTGGAAACAGGCCAGCAAAGAAACGCCGGATCTGCTCAATTTCGAAAAGAGCATGTTGATCAAAGAGGGTGCGGAGCAAGTCAGCAAGCTCGACTATCCGAACTTCTGGCATCAGGGCAATCTCAAGCTACGCCTGACATACCAGTTTGAACCAGGTGCTGACGCCGATGGTGTGACGGTGCATATCCCGCTGCCGTTGTTAAACCAGGTCGAAGAGGCCGGTTTTGAGTGGCAAATTCCAGGTGTGCGCCGTGAACTGGTGATTGCGCTGATTAAATCGCTGCCAAAACCGGTACGCCGCAATTTTGTGCCGGCGCCAAACTACGCCGAAGCGTTTTTAGGCCGTGCGAAGCCGCTGGAATTGCCGCTGCTGGAAAGTTTAGAGCGTGAATTCCGCCGCATGTCGGGCATTACTATCGACCGCGAAGACTGGCATTGGGATCAGGTGCCCGATCACCTGAAAATGACGTTCCGCATCGTCGATGAGCACAATAAAAAGCTCAAAGAGGGTAAAGACCTCACCGAGTTAAAAGGCGGCCTGAAAGATAAAGTCCAGCAAACGCTCTCGGCGGTTGCCGATGACGGTATTGAACAAAGCGGCCTGCATATCTGGAGCTTTGGTAAGCTTCCGGAAAGCTACGAGCAGAAACGCGGCAATTACCGCATGAAGGCCTTCCCGGCGCTGGTCGATGAAAAAGAGAGCGTGGCTATCAAACTATTTGATAACCCGCTCGAACAGCAGCAGGCGATGTGGCGTGGTTTGCGCCGCTTACTGCTGCTGAACATTCCCTCGCCGATCAAATATCTGCATGAAAAACTGCCGAATAAAGCCAAACTAGGGCTGTACTTCAACCCGTACGGCAAAGTCATGGATTTGATCGACGACTGTATTTCTTGCGGTGTGGACAAGCTGATTGCGAAAGCGGGCGGCCCGGTCTGGAGCGAAGAGGGCTTTGCGGCTTTGCATGAGCAAGTGCGTGCAGAACTCAACGAAACCGTGGTGGAAATTGCCAAACAGGTTGAACAGATACTGACGGCTGTTTTCAATATCAACAAGCGGCTGAAAGGGCGCGTGGATATGACCATGGCGCTGGGTCTGTCGGATGTGAAAGCGCAGATGAGCGGGCTGGTTTATCGCGGTTTTGTTACCGGAAACGGCTACAAACGCCTTGGTGATACGCTGCGTTATCTGAATGCTATTGAGAAGCGCCTCGAGAAAATGGCCGTCGATCCACACCGCGACCGTGTGCAAATGTTGAAAGTTGAGCATGTGCAGCAAACCTGGCAGCAGTGGCTAAATAAATTGCCGCCAGCACGCCGGGTTGATGAAGACGTGCAGGAGATCCGCTGGATGATTGAGGAGTTGCGCGTCAGCTTCTTTGCTCAACAGCTGGGTACGCCTTATCCGATTTCTGATAAGCGAATTTTGCAGGCGATGGATCAGATTACGGCGTAAGCCCAACTCCGCTTCTATACTCCATGAGCGGTCAAATTCTGACCGCTCCACTGGGGTCCTCTCATGAAACGATTAGCCGATAAAGTTGCCATTGTTACCGGAGCCAGTTCTGGCATCGGATATGTCACCGCCAAACTGTTCGCCGCTGAAGGCGCAAAAGTGGTCGTCGGTGCCAGACGTGAAGCCGAACTGGCTCAGCTGGTTGATGAAATCAAGGCTGCCGGTGGTGACGCCGTTGCAGTTAGCGGTGATGTGCGCGAAGAAGCGTACGCCAAAGCGTTGGTAGCGAAAGCGGTGGAAACGTGGGGGCGACTCGATATTGCCTTCAATAATGCGGGGACGTTAGGTGAAAATGGCCCGAGCACTGAAGTCTCAGCGGAAGGGTTTGCCAATGCGGTTGCCATCAATCTGACCGGATCTTTCCTCGGAGCTAAACATCAAATTGCCGAAATGCTCAAACACGGCGGTGGCTCGGTCATCTTTACTTCGACGTTCGTCGGCTACTCCTTCGCATTCCCACAAGTGGCCTCTTATGCTGCCAGCAAAGCCGGATTAATTGGCCTGACTCAGGCATTAGCTTCAGAATATGGCCCGCAAAATATTCGCGTTAACTCTGTTTTACCGGGCGCGGTGGATACCGATATGTATCGCGATATGAATGATACGGCGGAATCGCAGGCATTCATTACCGAGTTGCACGCGCTCAAACGGGTAGGGAAACCAGAAGAAATAGCGCGAGCGGTATTATGGCTCGCGTCTGATGAATCTTCGTTTGTGACGGGCACCGCGTCCTTAGTGGACGGAGGGGCATCGATTAACGGCGTATAGCCATTATTCTTTTCGTAAGGTGGATGAATGCGGATTCATCCACCGTGTTGCCAAAGATCAGACTTATTTAGCCGCTAACAAACACAACTTCAGCGCCACGTTATAAGAAGCTTTAAATGCGCGTAGTGGTAAAAACTCGAATTTAGAATGGAAATTATGCGCGCCGGTAAAGAAGTTTGGCGTTAATAACCCTTTTGCAGAAAGGGCAGCGCCGTCGGTGCCGCCACGCATTGGAATGATCTTAGGTTCGATATTCAACTCTTTCATGGCGTCAAAAATTAAATCAATTGCCCGGCGATCTTCTTTGATGGCATTACTGATATTGCTGTAGGTATCGCTGATTGATACATCTACTTTTGCGGTTGGATGTTGCGCGGCAATTTTTTCGGCTACATCGCGTAATTGCTGTTTACGCGCTTCAAAATTCTGAGTATCAAAATCACGAATATTGGCTTTCAGTATGGCGTCATTTTGCGTGGTGTTCATGCCGTTAAACCAAATATATCCTTCGCGGCCTTCGGTATTTTCCGGCGTTTGTTGGCGGTCAAAATGGCTGATGAAATCATGCGCCATTAATAGCGGGTTCACCAGGACGCCTTTTGCAGACATCGGATGCGCGGTCACACCTGTAAAACGAATTTCAGCATGCGCGGCATTAAAGTTTTCATATACCACTTCACCTAATTCGCAACAGTCGATAGTCCAGGCAAAATCAACGTCAAAACGGGCCAGATCTAAGGCTTTTGCGCCACACAGACCAATTTCTTCATCAGGTACAAAGGCGACGACAATATCACCGTGCTTCATCTCAGGCGTCAGGTTTTCCAGTAGCGTCATCACCACGGTTACGGCAGATTTATTATCTGCGCCGAGCACACTGGTGCCATCGCTAAAAATGATCTCTTCGTTTGGATAGGCCAAAATTTCCGGGTGTTCAGCGGTGCGCAACCAGATATCTTGTTGTGGGTTAAGGCAAAGATCCTCGCCATTAAAGCGCAGCACTTGCGGGTGAATATCCGGCGACAGCCCGACATCGACGGTGTCGATGTGTGTGATAAACCCAACGCGTGGCGCGCCGTCAATCGTGCCTTTTTTGACCGCAGTAACAGTGGCATGTTCGTCGATAACCACATCGTCAAGACCGAGTTCGCGGAGTTCACTTGCCAGCAATTGTGCCATTTCATGTTGACCTGGAGTGCTTGGTAGGGTGTTGGCACCAGCCTGGCTTTGGCTGGTGATCGCCAGATAACGGAAGAAACGTTGCGTTAATTGTTCTGAGAGTTGTGATGCCATGACTTCCTCTTTACTGGATATATTCATTTGTTTGAAATCGACTTTTAATGTTATTTATTAAGTCGCTTTGTACAAGCACTATCCTGGGTGAAAATTATAAATAATAGGGCAGGCATGAAAACTTCCATCACAACAACAACCACAAAACTTGCATTGATAATAGCCGCGCTGACAGTCAGTTCTACTGTTGCAGCTAAAACACTAGTTTATTGCTCCGAAGGCTCACCGGAAAACTTTAACCCGCAGTTATATACATCGGGAACCAGTGTTGATGCGAGCGCCGTACCGGTTTATAACCGCTTAGTGGATTTTAAAGTAGGCACTACCGAGTTACAGCCAAGCCTCGCAGAAAGCTGGGATGTTAGCGAAGATGGCAAAGTTTATACCTTCCATCTGCGCAAAGGGGTGAAATTCCAGAGCAATAAATACTTTAAACCAAGCCGTGATTTTAACGCTGACGATGTCATTTTTTCGTTTATGCGCCAGAAAGATCCAAAACATCCTTATCACAACGTTTCTAACGGAAACTATTCCAATTTTGAAAGTCTCGAGTTTGGCAAATTAATTACCTCGATTGATAAAGTTGACGATAATACCGTTCACTTCACGCTGACTCACCCAGAAGCACCATTTATTGCTGACCTTGGCTGGTATTTCGCCTCGATACTTTCCGCCGAGTACGCTGATTCGATGCTAAAAGCAGGTACTCCAGAGCGTGTGGATATGGACCCTATCGGCACCGGGCCTTTCCGCCTGGCGCAGTACCAAAAAGACTCACGTATTCTGTTCACCGCATTCCCTGAATACTGGCAGGGAAAGGCAAAAATAGACAAGCTGGTATTTTCCATTACCCCGGACGCCTCAGTGCGTCTAGCAAAGCTTGAGAAAAATGAGTGCCAGGTGATGCCATTCCCAAATCCAGCCGATTTGCCGCGCATGAAGGAAAATGCTGACATCAACCTGATGCAAAAAGCGGGGTTGAATACTGGTTTCCTCGCATTCAATACCCAAAAAGCACCAACGGATAATGTGAAAGTGCGCCAGGCGCTGGCAATGGCTATTAACAAGCCGGCGATTATTGACGCGGTATTCCGTGGCACCGGAACGGCTGCAAAAAATCTGCTGCCACCAGGTGTGTGGAGTGCTGATGATTCGCTCAAAGATTACGAATACGACCCGGAAAAAGCCAAAGCGTTACTCACAGAGGCGGGCTTTGCTAATGGCCTGACCATCGATCTGTGGGCAATGCCGGTACAGCGCCCGTATAACCCTAACGCTAAACGTATGGCGGAGATGATTCAGGCTGACTGGGCGAAAATTGGCGTCACGGCAAAAGTTGTCACCTTTGAGTGGGGCGAGTATTTAAAACGTGTGAAAAGTGGCGAGCACCAGGCGGCGCTGATGGGGTGGACCACGGCCACAGGGGATCCGGACAATTTCTTCGGCCCACTGTTTACTTGTCGTTCAGCGGATGGCGGTTCCAACTCGGCAAAATGGTGTTATCAGCCGTTTGATAAGTTGATTCTTGAAGCCCGTACTTCAAGCGATCACGAAAAACGCGTCGCACTTTATAAAGAAGCACAGCAGATGATGCATGATCAAATGCCTGCGGTGATGATTGCGCACTCGACGATTTTCGAACCGGTGCGCAAAGAAGTGACCGGCTATGAAGTCGACCCATTTGGTAAGCACATTTTCTATCAGGTGGATGTGAAGTAACTGAAAACGGGTGCGATAAGCACCCGTTTTTTTATGGTTTATTTCGCGTCTGGCAACGCGTAAGCAATGATGTAATCACCACGGTCAGGAGACTGACGTGCACCGCCTGCGTTAATCACAATATATTGTTTACCGGTTTTTGGTGACACATAGGTCATCGGCCCTGATTGGCTACCAACAGGCAGACGGGATTTCCAAATTTCCTTGCCGTTTGCAGTATCAAACGCACGCAGATAGAAATCCTGCGTACCTGCGAAGAACAACAGGCCCGACTGAGTCGACAGCGATGCACCAAGCGTAGGCATGCCAATTGGAATCGGTAAATGCATACGAATCCCGAGTGGCCCGGTGTCTTGTACCGTACCCACCGGAACCTGCCAGACGACTTTCCCCGACTTCAGATCAACTGCCGACATGGTGCCAAACGGTGGTTTCTGGCATGGAATACCCAGTGGTGAGAGGAAACGCTCACGCATTGCGCCGAACGGTGTGCCGTCCATTGGAACGATACCCATCTCGATACCGCTGGCGTTTTTCGCCACGTTGGCGCGTGGAACCATATAGTTCGCCAGCCCCAGACGCATATCGTTGACGAACATCAGGCTGTTATTCGGGTCAACAGAAACGCTGCCCCAGTTCATCCCACCCAGCGAACCTGGATATTGCAAGGAGCGGTCAAGGCCCGGTGGCGTGTAAACCCCTTCGTGGCGCATCCCTTTAAACTCGATACGACAAATCAGCAGATCGATTGGTGTCGCACCCCACATATCCGATTCTGTCAGGGTTTCGTTGCCAATCATTGGCATCCCGACTGAATACGGCTGGGTTTTTGAATAACGCTCACCTTCGATTTTACCCTGTGGCACAGGTCTTTCTTCTACCTTAGCTACCGGCTCGCCAGTCTCGCGGTTGAGCATGAAAATCATGCCCTGTTTGGAGGTCTGTACAATCACTGGCGTAGTGCTGCCTTTACCGTCTGGTAAATCATAAAGCAGTGGCTGTGAGGGTAAATCGAAGTCCCACAAATCGTGGTGGGTAGTCTGGAAATGCCAGCGCACCTGGCCCGTTGTTGCTTCAACTGCAACAATAGATGAGCTGTATTTATCGTCCTGTGCAGTACGCGTACCGCCAAAGAAGTCAGGCGTGGCGTTACCGGTTGGCAGATAAATCAGCCCCAGTTTTGCGTCATAAGACATGGCTGACCATACGTTTGGCGTGCCACGTGTGTAGGTCTGTCCTTCTGGCGGTAAACCGGTAATTGCCGGGTTACCCGGATCCCATGCCCACGCCAGTTTACCGGTGTGAACGTCATAAGCGCGTACCACACCCGGAGGCTCACCGGTGGAGAAGTTATCTGCCACACGGCCACCAACTACCACCACGTTACCTGCAACAAGAGGTGTAGAGGTTTGCTGGTAATAGCCCGGTTTAACTTCACCCATGCCAGCTTTCAGGTCGACCGTACCGTGGTCGCCAAAGTCTTCGCACAGCTTGCCGTTGTCAGCGTTGATCGCAATTAAGCGCGCATCGGTAGTAGGCAGGAACAGACGGCGAGGGCAAGCTGCGGGCTGCGCTGGTTCGGCAAGAGTAGCGGCAGCTTGTTGAGTCGTTTCTTCGAAATAGCCTAAACCACGGCAGCGCTGCCAGTTTGGTGCAGTGGCTTTGCTGTCATAGCGCCATTTTTCTTTACCTGAGTCGACATCCAGCGCCAGAACCTTGCTGTACGGTGTGCAGACAAAAAGTGTGTCGCCAACCTGTAACGGTGTGTTCTGGTCTTCAGCGCCTGAGCCGTTACTTTGGGGTATATCACCCGTGTGCGCAGTCCAGGCTACTTGCAACTCCGAGACATTACCCTTGTTGATTTGATCAAGAGCGGCAAAACGATCGCCATGGGTTGTGTTACCCCAATGCTTCCAGTCTTTTTGTACTTCATCAGGTGCGACGGGTTTTACCGGGACGTCTTCATTGGCGGCAACCTGCACCTGCGGCACAAACATCCAGCCTGCGCTTACCAACATACAAACCGCGAGCAAAGCGGCAATGCCATAGGCCGGCCCTTTTTTTACCGGAACCGTGCTTTTGGCTGTGCGTAAAATGGGCCACGCAATGGCAGCCAGGAAGGCGAGCACCGCAAAGGTAAACAGGCGCGAGAACAGCGGCCAGAAGTCCCAGCCGGCATCGCTAATCGCCCAAAATATTGAGCAGACGAATGCCAGGCTATAGAGCACCAGCCCGGTGATTTTCTTCTTGATAATCAAAATGGCGGAAACGAGCATCACAATGCCCATCAGCAAGAAATACCAGCTGCCGCCAAGGGCAACTAAATAAGCCCCGCCAATACCGATCGCGAGGCCAATAAGTGCCATTAACCCGCCAAGAACCCACAGCAGCCCAAGAGCCAGGCCGCGCGGGGGAGTAAGATTTGCCATAACATTCTCCTGTTGAAGCGTGTTCCTTCAGCTTCATATGCAACAACGTCTCCTTGTTGCAGGAGATCGTCTGATTTGTACCTTTTGGTATAAACAAAAACGCATATGGTGACTGTGCTTAGCGTTAACTCGAAAGCAATCTATGCACAATGAACCAAATGGTTAATGCTGGGGGTATCATAATCTTCCGTTATGGTATTGCAAAGTTGTTAATGGAAAATCTCGCATTTATTGCGAGTTGGTAGCGTATTGGGTTGAGAGGTCGGGTGGCGTGGGCTACCCGACAAATGCACAGGAACTGGAGGTTTAAGCTATACGCAGGCTTTCAACAGGAGCAGTACGGCAAATTTTTACCGGTACTGATTTCGACGTTGGTGTCCCGGTGCCGTCGCCGACGCTGCTCAGAGGAACCAATGGGTTCGTTTCAGGGTAATAGGCTGCCAGATTGCCGCGTGGGATGTTGTAAGGCACGATTTTAAAACCGCTGACTTTGCGCGAGATGCCATCGTTCCATATCGTTTCGATATCTACCAGGTCACCCTCGTGCAACTCAAGTGCCGCAAGATCTTCCGGGTTAATAAACAGGACTTCACGCTGGCCGTAAACACCGCGATAACGGTCGTCCAACCCATAAATTGTGGTGTTATATTGATCGTGCGAACGTAAAGTTTGCAGCGCAAACGGGGCTTTTAAATCACCAAATAATGATTCTGGAAGAGGGGCCGCGCTGAATTCTGCTCTCCCCGTTGGGGTATTAAAACGTAATTCCGCCGCTGCGTTACCAAGGTAGAAACCACCTGGTTTTTCACATTGTTGGTTAAAATCTTTAAAGCCTGGAAGGGTGGCCGCAATATGGTCGCGAATCAGATTGTAATCCGCTGATAATGCCAGCCAGTCGAGCTTTTCTTGCCCCAGAACCGTGTTAGCAATCCCGCAAACAATGGCGGTTTCTGAACGCTGTGTTGCAGCAATCGGTTTCCCGATACCTTCAGATGCGTGCACCATGCTGAATGAGTCTTCAACGGTGATGAACTGCCGCCCACTGGCCTGCATATCTTCTTCAGTACGCCCAAGCGTTGGCAAAATTAGTGACTCTTTGCCGGGTACGACATGGCTGCGGTTAAGTTTGGTGCTGATATGTACCGTCAGGCCGCAACGTTGCAGAGCTTCCTCGGTGCGAGGGCTATCTGGTGCGGCTGCTGCAAGATTGCCACCAAGTGTAATCAAGACTTTGACTTCATCACGTAGCATTGCCGCAATAGCTTCAACGGTGTTATGGCCTTGCGCGCGCGGAGGTTCAAAACCGAAATGTGCGGCAAGACTATCAAGTAATGCAGCCGATGGTTTTTCATCAATGCCCATCGTGCGGTTGCCCTGCACATTACTGTGACCGCGCACTGGGCACAGGCCCGCACCAGGTTTTCCGAGATGGCCACCCAGAAGTTGCAGATTAACGATTTCACGTACGGTGTTCAGGGAGTGTTTGTGCTGGGTAATGCCCATTGCCCAGGTGCAAATCACACGTTCGGCCTGCTGCCAGATAGTCGCGGCATCACGTAGTTGCTGTTCGCTCAATCCAGATTGATGGGTAATATGCTCCCAGGATGTGTTGTCGATTTCAGCAAACCATGCGTCCACGCCATGAGTGTGTTCAGCAATAAAGGTTTCATCGAAAATACCCGTGCCACCGTTCTCAAGTTTCTGACGATGGGTTTCCAGCAGCGCTTTTGCCATACCGCGAATCGCTGCCATATCACCGCCCAGATTCGGCTGGTAATAGTAGCTACTGATTTTACCGGCCAGTGGTGTCACTACTTCTAACGGCTTTTGCGGATCGGCAAAACGTTCAAGACCGCGTTCACGCAGGGTATTGAAGGTCACAATTTGTGCGCCATTTTCAGCAGCGTGACGCAAGCTATGCAACATACGTGGGTGGTTAGTACCGGGGTTTTGGCCAAACACAAAAATGGCGTTGGCCTTATCAAAATCATCTAAATGAATGGTGCCTTTGCCGACGCCAATGCTGCGTTTAAGCCCGCTGCCGCTGGCTTCATGGCACATGTTCGAGCAGTCTGGGAAATTATTGGTTCCCATCATGCGACCGAATAGCTGGTACAGATAAGACGCTTCGTTACTGGCGCGTCCTGAGGTGTACAGTTCCATCTGGTCGGGATTATCCAGTGCTTTAATATGCCGACCGATAAGCGCCAGTGCGTCATCCCAGCTAATTGCTTCGTAATGGTCAGTCTGCGGGTTGTAACGCAACGGCTCAGTCAATCGTCCTTGATACTCAAGGAAATAATCGCTTTGTTGATACAGATTGCTGACACTGTGTTTAGCAAAAAACTCGTTATCGATAAAACGGCGAGTTGCTTCCCATGTCACTGCTTTCGCACCATTTTCGCAGAAGCTAAAAGTACTTTTATTGTCATCGCCCCATGCACAGCCTGGGCAGTCAAACCCTTTGGCTTTGTTCATGCGCATCAGGTTGCGCAGGTTTTTTATGGCATGTTTGCTGTCGATAACAAAGCGGGTAGTTGCTTCAAGAGAGCCCCAGCCACCGGCTGCAGCGCGATAGGGTTTGATTGCAGATTTAAATTTCATAACGCTTAATTGTTGTCCTTTGAGCGACCGCACGCGGTTACGCCATTTACTGTTACAGTCAGTTTACTCCGGTTTAACCTGAATGTAAGCCTTACTAATTTCAGGGCTAAACTGTGATCTGTATAACTATTCATCGATGATTTGTTAACCCCTCCACAAAACGACAACTTTTTGTTCAATCTTTTGTATTTCATGGCCGATGACTCTTTTACAGAAACACCTTTTTACAAAAAGAGAAACCAAGGACATGGCAACTACAAAAATCTCCCCACAAGGGGCTGTTCGTTTCTGGCACAACATCCGATTAGTGCCGCTGTTTACCTCTATTCTGGTTGGAATTTTAGTGCTGTTCGCTTTATGCGTAGGGCTTGCGAGCTATTTTTTGATCCAGAGCGACAAAGCGCTACAGGACGTGACCAACGAAATCCAGGTGCGGATTGGGCTTTCGGAAAGCTCTACCAATTTGCGTAGCGCGCGACTGAATATCATTCATGCAGGGGCCGCTGGGCGTGTGGCCGACATGGATGATATGAAATTTAATATCGCTGAGGCAGAAAAGCTGATTAAACAAGCACAGGCCAGTTTCGATATTTATATGGATCGTGCCGACAAAGTGGAGGCGGGTGAAGCACTGGATAGTCAGTTGCGCGCACGCTTTGATGACTACCTGAATGAAGGTATGGCGCCGATGATGAAATATGCCAAAAACGGCATGTTTGAGGCCATCATCAATCATGAAAATGAAGAGGCCCGCAAGCTGGATGCCGACTACAACAAGGTGTTAGATCAAGCGGCGAAGATTCGTACCGAGCGTGCAGTTGCACTTCATGAGCAAGCCCAGGCCCGCTCACATTTAAGTGTGATGGTTATGGCATGCGCATTTGCAATCGCGCTGCTTCTGACGATATTTACCTTTGTCGTGTTACGCCGCGTGGTTATTCAACCTCTGCAACAGGCAGCAATGCGCATCGAACATATCTCCAAAGGTGATTTAACCCAGCCATTGCAATCTTTCGGCAAGAGTGAAATCGGCAAACTGAATCAGAACTTGCAGGATATGCAGGTTTCATTGGTGAATACGGTTGGCGAAGTGCGTATGGGGGCCGAGGCGATTTATCAGGGCACCAGCGAGATCTCTGCCGGTAATACCGATTTGTCGGCGCGTACTGAACAACAAGTAGCGGCACTTGAAGAAACGGCGGCCAGTATGGAGCAGTTAACGGCCACGGTGAAACAGAATGCAGATAACGCCCATCACGCGACCAGGCTTGCCGAAGAAGCCTCCCACAAAGCCGGTGACGGTGGGCGCATTGTCTCAAGTGTTGTGAAAACCATGACCAATATCTCTACCAGTTCGAAGAAAATTTCCGAGATAACTGCGGTCATCAACAGCATTGCTTTCCAGACCAATATCCTGGCGCTCAATGCAGCGGTTGAAGCGGCGCGGGCTGGCGAGCAGGGGCGCGGATTTGCGGTAGTCGCAACCGAAGTACGCACCCTGGCACAGCGCAGTGCACAAGCTGCCAAAGAAATTGAGGGGCTTATTAGCGAATCGGTATCGCTCATTGATAGTGGCTCAAGCCAGGTCGCTCATGCAGGCGAAACTATGACGGATATTGTCGGCGCGGTGCGACGTGTCACCGATATCATGCAAGAAATTGCGGCGGCATCGGATGAGCAAAGCCGTGGTATTGAGCAGGTCGGAATCGCGATAAACGAGATGGATAATGTGACGCAGCAAAATGCTGCACTGGTTGAAGAAGCAACCGCTGCGGCGAATTCCCTCGAGGAGCAGGCGGCACGCCTGACTACCGCTGTAGGAACATTTCGTTTAAGCCGTCAGCCCAACGTTGTAAAAACTCAGCCTGAAAAGCCAAAATCTACCGCTAAGGTTGCTAAAACTATTGTAGACGAAGACGATAACTGGGCAACATTTTAGATGATGTGAATTGGTGGATGTCGCTTGCGCTAATCCACCCTATAAACTCCCAGAAAATGCCCCTCGTAGGTTAAAACCGTTAGTTTAAGAATGAGATATCCGGGGCGACCACCGGGTTTGGCGTCCCTCCGGGAACCAAATCCCGGCGTTTCCCCTAATTCATTAGCTTAAATGATGGTGTTACCTCGTAGGTCGGATTAGCGCAGCGACATCCGACGCTAACGTTTACTCGAGTTCCAGCCGGAGATTAAGCGCGGCAATCTCCATCCGCCATTGCTGCTGAAGCGCTGGTTTCTGATGGCTTTGCTTGCGGGCTAAATCCTGCGCAAGTTTTTCCTCCAGCTCCACCAGCCGTTCAAACCAGCTTTCAGTTTCCGAATGAACCTGAACCGCCGTTGATGACTCGTCATTCTGTGACGTTGTCACAATGTCGGCATTGTCATTCGTCAGCTGCGCATACAGCCCCTCAAGTGAGTGCCACTCGCTGAGTTCGCCATTATCAATCAACCAGAAGCGGTTACAGCTTTTAGCGATTAATGTCCGGTCGTGTGTAACCAGCAACACGCCACCCTCAAAACTTTGCAGTGTTTCCGCCAGCGCCTCTTTGCCTTCCATATCCAGGTGGTTGGTTGGCTCATCAAGCAGTAGCAGCGAATAACGCGCAAGAGTCAGCCCAACAAATAGCAATCGGGATCGTTCGCCTCCGCTCAAAGTGCTCACCGTTTGCCCATGGCGTAACCAGGCAAATCCGGCGCTGATTAACGCCATTTTGCGATCGCGCTCAGATAACGGCGCAAAAGGTTCGAGTGCTTCGAGCAAGGTGTCACCGTCACGTAACTGATGAAGTGTCTGGTCGTAATAACCCATCTCTACGCGTGGATGCAGGCGGATTGTGGAGTCATCTTGCGACTGCTGATAATGCTGCCACAGCAGGCGTAATAAAGATGATTTTCCGCAGCCGTTCTTGCCGATTATTGCCACCCGATCACCACTTTTCATGCGCTGCATAGCCAGGTTAAACAGTGGAGGACAATCCGGTGCCGGACTCACCGACAGGTTTTCCATTTCCAGCAGGCGGTTAGCGGGTAATGCCTCGCCTTTGAGTATCAGTTGCCACAGGTTTGCAGCACTTAACTCGGTTTGGCTGTCCTTAAGTTTGTCGACGCGTTTTTCCATTTGCTTAGCTTTACGGGCAAGGTCTTCGTTGTCGTAGACTTTGCCCCAAATTGCCAGACGTTTCGCACTGGCCGCTATGCGGTCAATTTCCTTTTGCTCGGACTGATGGCGGTGTGCATCGGTACGGTCACGCTCTTCAAGAGCTGCGCGGGCCGCAGAGCAGGGTAGCTGGAAGAAACTGAGTCCGTGGTCACGCAGGATCCATGTTCCGTTGGTGACGTTATCCAGCAGATGTTGATCGTGAGAAACCAGCACAAAGCTGCCGTTCCAGTTACGTAAGAACTGCTCCAGCCACAGTAGCGTGGGTAAATCGAGGTGGTTGCTTGGTTCATCAAGCAACAAGAGGTCCGGCTCGGTGATCAACGCGCGCGCCAATAATAAACGTGTGTGTTGCCCGCCGCTTAACGTTCCGGCGGTGAGTTGCCATGCACTTTCATCAAAACCCATGCTGGCTAAGAGCGCCTGTGCTCGCCAGCCATCGGTATGTTGTTGTGCTTCACTCAGTCTCGCTATCACGGCTTCAAGTAAGGTGAGTGAATGTAAATCTTCAGGTAAATGCTGTTCGACACGCGCCAATAAGCAGTGATGCGCGCGCGTCACGCTGCCACTATTGGGTTCGATTGTGCCATCAAGCAATTTAAGAACGGTGCTTTTACCACAGCCGTTGTGGCCGATTAAGCCCAGGCGATCGCCTTTTTTAAGCGTAAAAGTGATGTCAGCCAGCAGAGGGCCGAAAGCGGTATCAAGGCTAAGGGATTGTGCGGTTAATAATGTGCTCATTGTTGCTTACTCAAGAGTTACAGGCGCGAAAACGCCTCGTCAAATATGGCTGACGATAACCCGGTAAGCCCGAGGGAAGGGATTGCAGTTGGTTGCTTCGCTCAAGCCGGATTATCGCAGTGCGATATCGATAACGCTTGAGCTATGACGATCACCAAAGGTATGTGAAATAAACAAAATTTCACGAAACAGCAGCATGGGTTCCTCCTTATATATTCAGTTGGTTGATGAATAAGCAAATCCTGGCAGAAAACAGAAATAAATACCAGCTACCGATATTTCCCAGGGAGCAATTGCGAAAATGCCGCGCTCCTCATGTTTTTAAAATGATGTTTTATTTAAATTGGCCTTTGGTTTTTCAAATAAAACATTAATAAAAGACAGGGGCTTAACGTATGTCATTACCTCGCTACTCTGCTCTAGCTGTGCTTTGTATCCCTCTGGTACTGCAAGGATGCAGTTCACCAAATCTCACCTCTCACAAGGCACCAGGGAGCAGCACTCGCCCGGTTCTTAGCCAGAGCGAGGCGGCTCATTTTACGGAACAAAACGTCTTCGCCCGTGGCGGAATAATTGCGATGGCGAAAAATGAGCCGTGGCAACCGGAGGCGTTGAATTTAAAAGATATTGATACGCCATGGGTTGTCGGCAAAGATGCGCCGTACCACACAGTGCAGCAGGCGGTGAATGCCGCATTAAAGGCTACGAAATCGAACCAGCGCGTTGTGATAAAAATCCTGCCAGGCGTCTATGAAGGTACGGTTTACATTCCGATGAATGCACCGCCAGTCACGCTGTTTGGCGCAGGTGAAAACCCGCAGCATGTAACGATTCAACTGGCGCTCGACTCAATGATTTCACCGGAAGTCTGGCGCAAAACCGTCAACCCGAGCGGGCAATATCAACCGGGTGATCCGGCCTGGGAGATGTACCAATCCTGTGCTAACAAAACCACGCCGGTGGTCGCCACCACGTGCGCAGCCGTTCTCTGGTCGCAAAGTCATGGTTTCCAGCTTGCCAATCTGACGGTGGTTAATTCCTTACTCGACACCGTGGATGGTAACGCGCACCAGGGCGTGGCCCTGCGAACCGATGGCGACAAAGTGCAGATTGAAAATGTACGTTTGATTGGCCGCCAGGATACTTTTTTTGTTAATACCAGCGATGAGAAAAACCGCTACGTAACAGACAGAGTCAGCCGCGTATTCATCAAAGACAGCTACATTGAAGGCGATGTGGATTACGTGTTTGGTCGTGCGAATGCAGTGTTTGATAACGTGCATTTCCATACTGTCTCATCGCGACAGTCGCAGGAAGCCTTTGTGTTGGCACCTAACACGTTGCCGGATAACCCTTACGGGTTCCTGGTGAAAAACAGCCGCTTTACCAGCGATGGCGGTTTCAAAAACGGCTACTTCGCAAAACTTGGACGGGCCTGGGATCAAGGGGCCAAAACGACCGGATATTTGCCGGGTAAAACCTCGAACAGTCAGGTGGTGGTGATGAACTCAACGATTGATAGCGGTTATGATTCTCTGTCGCCGTGGGGAAGTGCTGCCACGACCGCACGGCCATTTAACGGTAATAATGCCGCCGACAGAAATTTGAATGATGTAAATTTCAACCGCTTGTGGGAATTTAATAATCACTGAGCGTTTGGCACAAAATGAAATCATAAGGGCACAAAGAGGTGCGCATGTCGTATGCGCTGTCTCAGTTGCAAACCACCGCGTTGCCGATTGGCGAAATTGCCTCACGCAGCGGGTATCTTTCAAGTTCACGATTTACAGCCCGATTTCAGCAGCATTACGGCTGTTTGCCGAAAAACGTACGCTAGAATAGGTTAACGTACGTTTCTTACCGCATCAGAATGGTAACGGTCGTGGCTGGGTTTGCATGGTGATCCAGCGCAGTTCGGTAAACTCTCGTACCCCTGCCTGCCCACCAAAACGTCCGTAACCTGAGTCTTTAACCCCGCCGAATGGCATCTGCGCTTCGTCGTGCACCGTTGGGCTATTGATGTGGCAGATTCCGCTTTGAATGCGGCTGGCAATATTCCATGCGCGAGCGGTATCGCGACTGAATACCGCAGCAGACAAGCCAAGATCGTTGTCATTGGCGATAGCCAGCGCATCTTCATCACCTTTTGCACGAATAATCCCTTTTACCGGCCCGAAGGATTCTTCGTGGTAAATGCGCATTTCATTAGTGACAAAATCCAGCACTGTAGCGGGCATGAGGGTGGAATCCGCTTTGCCACCGGCAACCAGTTTTGCACCTTTTGCCAATGCGTCATCAATCAAATCATTGCAGCGCGAAACCGTCTGTACATCGACAACTGAACCCAACACGGTAGGGCCAAGGCGTGGGTCGCTGCATGGCAAACTCGTCGCTTTAGCTGCAAATTTTGCTACAAATTCATCGGCTATCCGTTCGTCAACGATAATGCGCTCGGTTGACATGCAGATTTGCCCAGAATTGGCGAAGGCTCCGAACGCCGCACAGTTCACCGCCAAATCAATGTCAGCATCATGCAGAACCAGCAAAGGTGCTTTGCCGCCCAGCTCTAAAACCACAGGTTTGAGATAACGAGCACAAGTTTGCGCGATAATTCTTCCGACGTGCGTTGAACCGGTGAAGTTCACTCGGCGCACTGCGGGATGAGCAATCATCGTCTCCACTACGGTTCCCGCATCTTGTGGCGCATTGGTGACAAAATTGACTACACCCGCCGGGAATCCGGCTTCATTGAGTGCATCAATAATCAAACCATGTGTTGCGGGGGAGATTTCGGAACCCTTCAGTACTACGCAGTTACCGCAGGCCAGAGGTGTGGCAATAGCCCGCACGCCAAGGATCACGGGCGCATTCCACGGTGCCATGCCCAGCACCACACCCGCAGGTTGGCGTATTGCCATTGCCAGGTTTCCTGGCACATCTGATGGGATAACTTCACCATTAATTTGCGTGGTGAGAGCTGCGGCTTCACGCAGAATCCCGGCGCCTAAATGCACATTAAATTCAGCCCACTGAGCGGTAGCACCTGTCTCGGCCGCCATCGCGGCGACAAATGCGGCTTGTTTGGCTTCCAGCGCATCAGCGGCTTTGAAAAGCAAAGCCCGGCGCTGGTTTGGCGGAGTTTGTGACCAGGCGACAAATGCCAGGCTTGCGGCTTCGACTGCTGCGCGAGCGTCATTGACGGTGGCAGCAGGCGCGATAGTCGCGACGTGTTCATCTAGCGGATTGCGGCGTTCAAAAGTTGCCTGGTTTTGTGCATCAACGGACAGTCCATTGATCAGCATCGAAATAGAGACAGGGGATGTTCGTGGCATATGACACCTCTTTTGTTATTTAAATGTTAAGGTGTCATCGAGTGTAGTGAGGATTAAATGCATTTCCCAGCAATTTAACGTGGTTACGTGGGCGATATGATCTGTGCAATCAACTCTCTAACCCAGCGATGACCAGCGTGCCCGTGATTGCGTTCGTGCCAGACCAGACTCACGTCAAACTGCTCTGCAAGCCATGGTAATTCAGTGACCCTCAATTCTTGCGGCTGCGTTAGTAATAAGCGGCGCGGAACCAAAGCCACCAAGTCAGTCACCGAGACGATTTGCGGTACGAACATAAAGGTTGCCGCCGACATAACCACATTTCTTTTGTGCCCGAAGGTTGCTAGCGCGTCATCAACAGGAGTCGTAAAACTGCCTCCGGTGGGTGACACAACCACATGTTCCAGCTCGACAAACTCCTCGATGGTCAGGTTTTCTTTCAGTGCCGGATGGTCGCGCCGCCCAATCAACACGTAAATTTCATCAAACAAATGGTACGAACGCAGGTGCGGTTTCGAATCATCCTGTGACGCAATGGCGATATCAACTTCACCGCTCGCCAACTGTTGTTCAAATTGCGCAGGATTATAGGCACGCACGGCAATACGCACACCTGGAGCCTGTTGCCGCAGAGCCAGTACCAGCGGCATCACAATTGCGGCCTGGGTGTAATCGGTGCAGCTAATCGTGACGGTCAGGTTCGCGCGTTCAGGGTGAAAATCTTTGTGCGATTGCAGCGTGTGCCGCAATTGTTCGAGGGACTCGCGCACAGGGATAATCAACTCAAGCGCCTTGGCCGTCGGTGTCATTCCTCGCCTGGCAGGAATCAGCAGCGGGTCATCAAACAGATCGCGCAGGCGGTTAAGTTGCGCGCTAACCGCAGGCTGGCTGAGATGCAGTCGTACAGCCGCTTTGGTCACATTCTGTTCGGCAAGTAGCGCTTCAAGTGTGAGCAGTAAGTTCAAATCTATGCGTGTGGTATCCATCGGGTGGATTCCTTAATATAAATCATTCGATTTCTCTTATCCCTCAGATGTCCTGATAATTCAAGCCAGACACGTAAGAATGATCAGGAGAAGGGCCATGTCAGTAAAGAACAAACCATTAATCACCGTGGTAGGCGCGTTGAGCAAACAAGGGCGCAGCGTTGTGCGCACGTTGCTGGAAAGCAAGCGCTATCAGGTGCGTGCATTAACCCGGCGGGTAGATTCACCGCAAGCACAGGAGCTCGCGCATTTAGGGGCTGAGCTCATTAATGTGCCGCTGGATTTGGGGCACAAAGACGAGTTTATTCAGGCTTTTAAAGGCGCACATGGGGTGTTTATGCTGACGCCGGGCATCACCCCCGAGGCGGTAAACGCCCAGACGCATGAAACCGCATTAGGCAAAGAAATTGCCGATGCCGCTGTTGAAGCTGGGGTGAAACACCTCGTCTTCAGCAGTCTGGAAAACGTCGGGAAAATTACTGAGGGTAAAAAATGGGTGCCGCACTTTACCGATAAAGGCCAGGTTGAGGAGTACATCCGTACGCTGCCTATTTCCAGCTCATTTATTATGATGGCGTTTTTCTATACCAATCTGCTTGAGTATTACCAGCCGCGTAAGGCCGACGATACGTTAATTTTCCCCATCTATTTACCGGAAGATTTTCGTGCGCCTTTTGTCGATCCACTGACTGCAACAGGCCCGGCGGTACTGGAGGTTTTTGATAATCATGACAAATACGCAGGCCGTACTTTGCCGGTGATTGGTGAAATGCTCACGCCTGCTGAGATGGTCGAAACCTTTATCCGTGTCACGGGAAAAAAGGCGGTGTATAGCTCGGCTGTGACGCGTGAGGAACTGCTAAACCATTTCCCGGCATTTGCACAAATGGGCGGGTTGGTAGAAGAGGTTATTGGAATGGCAGAATACGCCGTTGAACAGGGTTATTACCGCCCGGACCGCGATCTCTTGTGGAGCAGGCAGACTAACCCACACGCGTTGACGTGGGAGCAATTCCTAAAAACTACCGGCTGGCAGGGTGATGGGTGCTCTTTCAATAGCTGAGCGTAGATAACGCCTCTTCCATTAACTGTGCGAGGCGAGTTTGTACACTGTTATCGACGCCTGATATTTTCAGCTGTTTAAGCGTGATACCCAGCGATCCTGGTGAAGGCAGAAGATGAGATGTCTTATGTAGATTGCTGGGCATACCAATGTGGGTCCGTACCGTCAACCCAAGTCCGGCCTGAACTGCCGCCCAAATACCACTGAGGCTATGGCTGACAAATATAACCCGCCAGGCAATACCCGCCAGGTCAAGACATTCGGTTGCTCTTGAACGCATCAGACATGGGTTTTCAAACATCACTAGCGGCAAGGGTTCACCACTTGCCAGCAGTGCGGAAATGTCTAAGTCCGGATGATGGATCCATTCCAGTTTGCACTGCCCAAGAAGCTTGCCCTGGCTGGATGCTGTTGCAGGCTGCCACATCAGCGCCATATCGAGTTGGCTGTTATCAAGTGCAGTCTGTAGGGCTTGGTTGCGGTCGACTTTTGCCACAATCCTGACACCGGGATGATGGCGTTTGAACTGGCCAAGTATTCCTGGCATCAGTGATTCACCAAAATCTTCCTGCATCCCAATGCGAATTTCACCCTTCAGCAATTCATCTTTCAGGGCGCGCAGAGTTTCATCGTTAAGCTCCAGAATTCGCCGCGCGTAGCCCATCAACATTTCGCCATGACGGGTGAGTTCAAGGTGCCGTCCTTTTTTTACCACCAGAGCGGCATCACACTGTCGTTCCAGTTTTTTCAATTGCGCGCTAACTGCCGAAGTTGAACGTGACAATTGAGTCGCCGCCTGAGCAAAACTGCCTGACTCAATGCCGGTAACAAAACTTCGTAGTGCATCCAGATCGAGAGTCGGGGCCAGTTTGTTCATTATTGTCCTTAAAATCGGGATGGTTAGTTTTGAATTATGCGATTTTGTGGACGTAACTATTGCGCCATGATGAGTTCACTGTCAATCAGGAGCGAACAACATGAGCAAAACACTCGATAAAAATACGCTTTCCCGCCTCTCTCCGAAGCTTGCTGAGCTGAGCAATAACGTGCTTTTTGATGATATATGGACGCGCGAACAACTGTCGCCACGCGATCGCAGCTTAATCACTGTGGCAACTCTGATCGCTCTTGGGCGCATGCAACAATTGCCATGGCATCTGAACTTTGCCCGGCAAAATGGGTTGACCAATGAGGAACTGACGGAAGTTTTCACCCACCTGGCATTTTACGCAGGTTGGCCTGCTGCGGTGTCCGCACTTAGTTGTATGGATGAGGAGACTCACTGATGCCTTTTACCCGAATCACCCTTGGTGAACATTATGATGATGAACAACTGGCAAATATTTCTGAGATTTTGCATCAGAGCTTGACTGGGCAATTTGCGGTACCGCTAAAAGATAAATTTCAGGTTTTCGAGCGATTGCCCATCAGCCAGCGCGTATTTGACCGTGAATATCTGAGCGGTAAACGCAGTGATAACTTTATTTTGTTCCAGATAACTGCCGGGAAAGCACGTACTAGCGAACAAAAGCAGAGCTTTTACCACCAACTTAGCGAGCGTTTGCATCAGGAATTAGCTATCCATCCTGATGATGTGATGGTAGTTATTCAATTTAATCAGACTGATGACTGGAGTTTTAGCAACGGTCAGATGTATTGCCCGCTATGATGGTTCTGTCGGGTGGATAAGCGCAAAAATTATCCACCCGTTGCAGGGTTACAAATTCAACAACGCTTTCAGTTTCGCTTTCTGAGCATCGCTCACATCCAGCGGATGGCGATAGCCGATGTTTTCCACCGCGCGGGTATATAGCGCCACCAACCAGTCATAGACATAAAGCGTGTTGCCGCGCGCGGGTTGCTCGCCCAAGCGCACCAGGCGGTTGCTGGCTGTCGCCTGTTTTTGTGGTGCAAACACAGGTGAGCCTTTATTCACCCGACTTGCCGGGCGCAAAGCTGGATCGACATGGGCATAACCCAACCAGCTAACAAAATCGCCTAATACGGCTGTGACACAGGTGATTTCCTGCGCCATGCTGCCATCACCGTGGCGCAATGCCGACTCAAGCTGTTCAGGTAATTTCAGGCGATAACTGGCGACAATCAACAACTGGCAAAGTGCCTGGAGTTGAGTGTTATCAAGCCCGGAAAGATGAGCAACCTCGCGGCGCGTCGCCAACTGACGCAAATGATTAATCCACAACAGATGTACTATGTTGGCAAAACTGTCGGGGCTGCGCGTTTGCGTTTCACTGCTGTCTACTTCTGCAAACAGATCGATATCCAGATGGAAACCCGCCGGCTGTTGGCTACGTAATTGCTGATGACTTACCCAACGTTGCTGTAAGACATGGCGCTCCGGCAGCAGGCTTGCCAGTAGTTCACCATGAAGGGCCGCGTGGGATTGCAGCGCGCGCACCAGACCTTCAGCCTGAGAACGTGCGTGTTCCGGTGTGAGGTTTTCGTCTTCAATCATATGGGTGAATAGGGCGCTGACTTCCGCATTCAGCGCAGCCTGCAACATCTCAATACGCAGTGTCCGCTGTGCCGGAACCAGCGCATCGGCAAGCCACTCCAGCAAACGGTGCATATTACGGCTATCCAGTGCTTGCAAAGTCCCCCAACGTTTACCCGGCAGACCTATAACACGTTGCACGCCTTCATCAAGGTTTGCGCCGCTAAAACGGGCATCGCGCGGTGTAATCGCCCAAATCAGACCTGGTGTTGTGGCATTACTGGCCTGGGTTTTATCGACCCAACGCGCCAGCATTTTACCTGCTGCATTTACTCCCCGACGCTCGGCTGCCGCATTGCATACCACTAATTTATCGGGCTGTAGATATTGTGCGTAATCATCAAGCTGCGCGAGGGGAATATCGACCACTTCAACCTGCGCCAGTCGTGGCTGGTAGTTAAGCGAAAGCGTAATTTCAGCGCTCAACTGCTGTAAATCATGCTGAGCCAGGCTGGTATGTGTCCCGGCTTGTTGATTGACCAGAGGGCAAACCAGAACATCCGCGTTCATTTCTGGTTCGTCAGGCGTGGTGGGGATCAAAAAGCCTTCTACCGGAATCAGGAAGGTATCCACCAACAGACTGGCGGGAGCTAAAACCTGATGGGCGTAACCTAAATGATTCAACGTCTGCGCAAGATGCTGCCATTGAGCGGTAATAGTGGCGTTATCTCCCCAGAGTGGTGCCAGCAATGTGGCTTGATCGGCGCAGCTTAGCCACGGCAGAAGATCGGCCATTTGCTGCCACAACGTATTATCCAGATGATGTTGGCGGCGAACCACTTGCTGGTAAGTTTGTGCAATATCAGAGAATTGCAGCGGTGTCAGCCCAGGCATCGGTTGTGCCTGGCGGCGAGACTGTAACTCTTTGAGCTTTAATGCGATCACCTCAGGCTGCGCAAAACGGGTAGCACTATTGGCGTGATACTGGCGAATCATACGCTGAGCAAGCGTACTTGTACTGCACAGCGTGATGAGCAACGGGTAATGTTCCGCAACCGGCAGTTCGCGGCGAGTAAAACGCACGGCAATACCGGGCGCATGCCCCGGGTTAATGTGCGTCAGATAATCCAGCACTTTTCCGCCGAGCATAATCTCGATACGTTCATGATTATCGCCCAGTAGCGTGGTCAGTAGGTGATGCTTGCCCGCGACAGAGTGGCCATATAAGCCAATTGTTAGCGGTTGCTCCGCCTGTAAGTCAAGCTGATGCTGACGCTGCTGGAGTGTGGCCAGTTTATGCAGCAGGCCATTGGCTTCATTTTCCACCAGGGGAACAGTATGGCGAGTCTGTTGTACCCAGTCCACTAAAGGGTGCAGCGTAGAGGTTATTTGATTCATTTTTGATACACGCTCCCGCTGTCAATCCAGTAATGGCTGGCTCCGCTGTAGCTTCCAGCCAGTGTATTCAATTTAAAACTGAGCTGGTTAAGTGGCACTTTGCTGCCATCCTGCAACCAGGCTTCCGCCAGCACAAAAGCATCGGCTTCGCGAGTCTGTTGCAGGCGTACATTTAGCACACCTTCACCGGCTATCTCTTTTGCCAACTGTGGTGAGTTAATCGCCAGTGTATACAGCGGCGTGGCAGGCCAGCGGGCATCATCAAGCTGGCGGAAACCGAGACAAGCATTGCCGCGCAGTGGGAAATGCAGACGGGTATCAAGCGTTGATTTCGGATCGTCGAGATCGATATCGCGATACCAGACGTTTTTCTCAACTAATGTATTGTTGCCATCGAGCATGCCCAGATAGCGCACAGTGGAGTAAGCCTGAATGTCAGAGGCTTTGAAGTTAAAGCCCGGCAGGCGCAAGTCCATCGCCAGGCTGCACAGCATGGCACCAACAGCGGCGGTAGATTTCGGGTTGCCAATACGGCCTTGCTGGCTAAATGGATACCATTCATGAGTCTGATAATTATCCAACCAGACGATGCGGTTCACTGGTACCGGTTGTTGGTAGCGCAATAATGCCTGCACGCCTGGTAAGCAGGCCGGGCGTCCGGTCACCAACAGCACATCGCAGCAATAGTGGCTTATCACTTCACACAGCGCCTGAAGCGGGGCGCTCAGAGTGAACTGCCCTGCAAGTAACGCCTCTTGTAGCGATGCCAGTTCAACCTGTAATGGCACGCTGAACAGATCAAACGCCGGTGCATCAGCAGGCAGTGCGTGCTGCACAGCCTGTTGAACATAATTAATCACGTTATCTGTTGGGCGTTGGGCCAACAGTTCGCCAAATGTCGCTTCGAGTGTTGCGTGGTGATCGTCGGGATCGCTATTTTCCCAGTAAGACAGCACTGCATGCCCAAGAGGGATAAACAGTTGCAGCGCGGTTTGCTGGCGCAGCGTACCTCGCGTGTCCATGCGCCCGGACTCACCAAACAACGTGGTCATCAGGCCGGTGGTATCAACCACACCTGCCTGATGAATTTGAGCCTGTAATGCAGGGAGCACACAGCGCTGGATAACATCCAGCAAAATGTCATCACCCGCGACTTTAAAGCCTTCGCGGAACAGTAGACGCGGAGCAATTTTCACATTGCTACCGACACCATCATCAAGATGATACTGGGTGATAGCCATATCGGTTGTGCCACCACCGATATCAATGGATGCGACGCGCAGCGTTTTACCCGGTAGTTCATCAGCGGTTAACTCGCGGTCAGGGCGAGCGAGGCTTTTAAAGAAGTTGCCCGTTTGCCCGGCATAGTTGACCAGAGCTTCGTTATACAGCCAAACCAGTTGCCCGCAGGTGGCTTCGTCCCATTCCATCTGCACATCTGGGACCGGGACGACACTTTTCTGGAAATCACGCTCGCTGGTGAAACCATCGTCTGTCGGGTGCCATTCCATTGCTTTCCACACCAGACCTACCGCTTCCTGCATCCGCTGGCGGAAAATCTCACGCTCCTGTTTTGGCATCGCTGAGGGCAGTGTCAGGATCAGATGGCGTAGCTGACGTGGCGCATTAAGGTGCCCCATGCTCTGGCGTGAGCCGACGCTGTTAATCTGCATCAGCGCCTGCGCCAACAATTCACACAGCATCAGCGTCATTAACGAACTGCGGCTGTACTGTGGCGAAAACACCGGCAGCCGGTCTTCCAGCGGTAATGAATAGAGCGGTTGCCCGTCGTCATTCATCAGGTTCATCAGGGGATAAGCGGTCGCCAGTGGTTCACGCTGGGTTTTCACCCCCATTTGGCTAAAACGCCAATCCTGGTTGGCCGGAGTTTCATCCCATAGATAACGGCGCGGGCTGGAAATACCACTTGCGCCATCGGTCCCCAAACGGGCAGAAGCCATACTGCGAGCTTCATCGCCAACGCGGGCAATCGACGGCCAGACAAACGCATCATCGCGGCCACTTTCCACCGAGAAATGCTGTTTGCCGAATTTGGCTTCTGAGAATTCGAGGCGGCTGGTAAACATCGCTTCGTTGATGGTTTGCGGTTCGCTGAGCGAGCGAATTTGCAGTTCGGCAGTCTGACGCAGGCCGTCATTGGCTTCGCCGTGGTCTTCAATTAATACGCCGCAGGTGTGGGTATTGCCGACATCCAGCACCAGATCGACAGGGATCGCCGGGGCTTGCAGCGTTGCGGTGACAATTTTAACTTCTGGCACCGAAAGCTGTGCGCCGAGCATCTCGATAATATTGAGATAGTGCGCCTGGTACTCGAAGGTTTTCAGCGCGTTGCTGATCTCACGCTCTGTTCTGGATTCGTGGCGGGTGGTGAATTGCGTGAACACTTCACGCAGCCAGCCATCAACCCAGGTTTGATCGATAAAGTCGTTAATCTCTTCGTTGTGCCACGCAAGGGCAAAACGGGCTCCGTTACGGACATCATTTTGCGTGGGAGCCAAATGGGCCGCAGGGTTATCATCGGCCAGAATTTTTGTATCCAGTGCGATGGTAATGCGTACGGTGTTTCCAGCTGAATCAGGTGTTTCAAGGCAACGAATCTGCACTCGTGCCCAGTTATCCGGGCCGCCCACAAAAGTACGTGGTGGGTTAAAACGCAGGAACGGCAGCGGCAGCCAGGTTTTATCGAGCAGTTTCAGGGAATGGCCAAGTGTAATGGTGCTTTCCGGTTTCACTACTTCAGGAGCCGAGCCTTGCGTGCCTGGCAGAGTAAATTTGCCCGGTATCACATCGTAATCAAGGCGTAAAAGCGGGCCGTTCGCCGTTTTACGCACAAAGCGCCCGGTATGCGGAGCATTAGGCTGCGGAGCAAGGCCGAAATCCAGAAACTGAATGCCGCTGTCTTTAATGAGCGTAACGCTCGACTTATAGGGATACAGAGTGGCAAACATTGATTAATCACCCACTTTTTTAAATGTCACAGGAACCACGGTGTCCTCCTCGTAGCGCCCACTGCACTCGGCGACATCATTCTCGCCAGGTTTGCAGGATATTTCCGGCAGCGGATAGCGTGAGCCATCGCTACAACGCGCATTGCCACGGGTTTTAATCATCAACGTACCGGACTGCATAAGCCCTGAGAATACTTCTGCTTTGCAGACAATATTGTCGCCATGCACCAGCCGCACATTGCCTTTGTTGTTAGCAATTTGATAACGCAGCGTAGGCGGTTTGCCGGTGATGGAATCTTTAACGTTGATGGCCACACGCCAGTTACCGTTGAGGAATTTAGTCGAGCCAATTTTTAGCGAATCAGCTGGTAATACCAGCGTGCCTTTAGGTATCTCAGCTGCCGGTGTAGTTGTTGCCACTACAGCAGGTTCTGGTTCCGCTGCTGGTGGTTCAACGACTGCAGCCTGTGCGACAGGCAACGTTGAAACATGGGCCACAGGTGCTGCCTTAATGGCTGCCGGAGCGATGGTCTGAGGTTTAACTTCCGCTTGTTTCTGGGCTAAAGGTTCGGCATGTGGTGCCGATACCAGATAATAAGAGAGCGGGGCGGCGATACAGGCGATGATGGCGGCTGCAACAGGTAGCAACCAACGCTTCGGCTTTTTCGTGACGGGAGTTTCACGCACGACTTCAGGCTCTGGCGCTGATACCAATGGCTCATCATTTTGGGGTGCCACAGAAGTGAGTGCCGCCACGGAATAGAGGGGTTCATCGGGTTCGCTTAACACCATGACAGGTGGCGCAGCAGGCGCCGGTTCTGGCAGGAATTCAATAACCGGCTCGTGTTCTTCAGCAATGCGTAAGCAATCCAGTGGATCAGGGCGGGCACTACTATTTAGCGTCACAAAGCCCCAAAAAGTGATGACTGGCTTCCCGTCTACCAGATAAACATGCTGGCTACCCGGAAACTGCAATGTATTGGCGAGTAACGAGCCAAAAAGTTGGATGGACGTTTTTTCCGCCTGTTGGCAACGCTGAATCAGCGAGGCGATGTTGGCCTGGCAGTTATCGAGATAGCGCAGGGCTTTTTTGCGTTGCTCATCACTGGCGGCAGCCCAACTGACAACGCTACCTTCAAAGGGGGCGTACCAGTCAACACGATCGCCTTCATCGTTTGGCTGAGGGATCGCCAGGCTATCGACCACTGCTTGCTGTTTGCGTAAGCGTAATGTTTCGCGAATTTGTAGTGCTGAGTCGAAAACCGTTTGCCCGTTTTCGCCAAGCGAAAGGAAGTCATCTAAGCATCCGCTGCGCAATAATGTTTTTGCCACGTCATCAATCCTGCTGTTTTCAGCTCCGCTTGAGCCATTTTCACACTTTCCATTTTACGGATTCCTGGCACAGGCAAACGGCGGAAGAGATGGCACTTTTTTCTAATTATCGGGCGATTGCACTTAAGTCTTTGGGGCGTTCGCAGGTTTTGTGCTACTGATTAAAGTCATCCCAAAATCAATAGGGCGTTCAATCAATGTCAGAAACACTACCGTTATTGCTAGTTCAAATGGGCCATCCTCCCGCTGATATTCGCACGGCTGTTGGCGAACAGCCTGACTGGTTTAAAACCGCGTTAGGTGATGTTGGCCCAATTAAAGTTGTTTGCCCCTTCGAAGGTGAACGACTGCCAGCGGCGGGTACGTTTAGCGGTGCGGTGATTTCGGGTTCATGGGCGATGGTCACCGACCATGAAGAGTGGAGTGAGCGTACGGCCAACTGGTTGCGTGAGATTATCGACGCGGGAGTTCCGGTATTAGGTGTCTGTTACGGGCACCAGTTAATGGCTTACGCGCTGGGTGGAAAAGTGGATTACCATCCGCAAGGCAGCGAAGTGGGGCAAATTGCCGTCAGCTTGAATGATGCAGCACGTCATGACCCGTTACTTGAAGGTTTGCCAACATCTTTTGATACGTTTTTAAGCCACGAGCAAAGCGTGCTCACGCTACCGTCATGTGCCGTGGTACTTGCAGCATCCAGTCACGATCCGCACCAGATTATCCGCTATTCATCGACTGCACTTTCGGTGCAATTCCACCCAGAATTTAGTGCGCCAGTGATGAATAAAATCATTACCAGCCGTAGTGAAAGAGTGGCGATGAAAGGCAAGGACCGTGATGCCTTATTAGCCGCAGTGAGCGATACGCCTTTTTCGCGAGCGATCTTACAGCGGTTTGTTGCGTCATTGTAAATGAGTGTGGTGGTGTATTGTGCTGCCGGTGGCGTAAAAACGCACGAATATCACTATTAATGAATAACCTGAGAGCCTTTTGTTATTTGTCAGAATATAAGAGCTATGGTGTTATTGACGCTCAAAATTATAAGTTCACTTTTCATTTGGCAAGCATACAAAAGGCACAACTATGTCGACAGGGAAAACACTTCTCACACTGTTGCTCAGCAGTTTCTTACCCGCAACGGCTGCATTGGCTGCAGCGAATAACACGCTAGTTTATTGTTCAGAGGCCTCACCAGAATCCTTCAACCCACAAATTGCCAGCTCCGGCCCTACGTTTGTTGCCAGTTCGCAGACGCTCTATAACCGCCTGGTTGAATTTCGCCCAAGCGATAACTTACCGGTACCGTCATTGGCTACCGAATGGAAAATCAGCCCGGATGGTAAAACGTATACTTTTACCCTGCGGAAAGGCGTGAAGTTCAATAGCAATAAAGAGTTTAAGCCGACCCGCGATTTCAATGCTGACGATGTCGTTTTCTCAGTCATGCGCCAGAAGGACCCGAAAAACCCGTACCACAACGTGTCGCAGGCGACTTACGAATACTTCAATGATGTCGGGCTCGATAAGCTGATAACCGAAGTTAAAAAACTTGATGATAACCACGTTCAGTTCACCCTGAGCGAACCTAACGCGGCATTTCTTGCAGACTGGGGTATGGATTTCGCTTCAATTCTTTCCGCAGAATATGCTGATGCGATGCTAAAAGCGGGCACACCTGAAAAAGTGGATACTGCGCCAATCGGCACAGGGCCGTTTGCGTTGCAGGAATATAAAGTAGATTCGTTGATTCGCTATGTTGCGAACCCGAACTACTGGAATGGTGAAGTGCCAACCAAACATCTGATCTTCTCCATTACACCAAACGTCCAGACGCGTATGGCGAAATTGCAGAAGAACGAATGCCAGATTATTCCAGCCCCGGCTCCGGTGCAATTTGATGCCATTAAAGCCAACAAAGATCTGACTTTACACACGGTAGATGGCCTGAACGTCGGTTATCTGGCGTTTAACACCACCAAAAAGCCATTTGATAACGTGTTGGTACGCCAGGCGTTGAATTACGCCGTAGATAAACAAGCTATTATCAATGCAGTGTTTATGGGGTCGGGTACGATTGCTAAATCTCCAATCCCGCCAACAATGTTGGGTTTCAATAAAGATCTCAACGATCGCACCTATAATCCTGAAAAGGCCAAAGCACTGTTAAAACAAGCAGGACTTGAGAAGGGCTTCGATACGGATTTGTGGTCAATGCCGGTGCAGCGTCCATATAACCCGAACTCCCGTCGTATCGCCGAGATGATTCAGCATGACTGGGCAAAAGTGGGTGTGAACGCGAAAATCGTCACCTTTGAGTGGGGCGAATACCTTTCAGGCATGCGTAAGGGTGAGCACTCCTCCGCACTGTTTGGCTGGATGAGTGATAACGGCGACCCGGATAACTTCGCAGATACTCTGCTTGGTTGTGGCAGCATCAAGAGTGGTTCTAACGCCGCACGCTGGTGCGACAAAGATTACGATGCGTTAACGCAAAAAGCGAAACTGATCAGCGACCCGGCTGCGCGCGCTAAACTCTATGAGCAGGCGCAAGAAGTGTTCTATCAACAAGCGCCGTGGATCCCACTGGCAAACGGTAAAACTTTCTACGCAACACGCAGTAATGTGACGGGTTATAGCGTTAGCCTGAATGGCAGTGATTTCTCGAAAGCGAAATTGAATTAATCTCGACGGACGCTTCCTGATTTGGGAAGCGTCATATTTTGGACTCGGTAAATACACAAACAAGGATGAAAAATGGTTACGTTCAGACCTATGTTACGCCATGATTTTCTGGCCTTTGTTGATTACTTCGTTGTGGATTATGCAAGTGAGATAGCCAGTAGTTATCGACTATCCGAAGCGGATGCTTTGTTACAGGCGCGACGTGAGACAGAGGCAAGTTTCCCGGACGGTGAAAAGAGTGCCGGGCAGGTCGTGTTATGCATTACACAAACCCATTTGGGTGAAGAACAGCATATTGGCTATCTATGGTATAAGCCGGACTCAGAACTAAAATCTGTTTACATCAACGACTTTTATCTTTTTCCTCAGTTTCGTGGCCTGGGGCTGGGTAGTGAGGCGATGAAAAGTCTGGAAGAGCGGCTAATTCAGCAAGGCTATAACCAGATCAAACTTCGGGTGGCTGCTGATAACCGCAGAGCCAGACAGGTCTATGAAACTAACGGTTTTGCTGTCACCGGTATCAATATGAACAAAATATTGGGTGTTTCTTCCCATACTGCTTCTGAAGATTAATGGTATGGAATCGTTTTTCTCTTCTATCGCAAACTGCCGCGTTCGCTGGCTGGACTTGCCCGGAAGTGGAACGCCATTGGTGTTTGTTCATGGCCTCGGTTGCGCCTCATCTTATGAATATCCTCGCGTCGTTGCTGATAAAAATTTTGCTGGACGAAGGGCGATTCTTATCGACCTCCCCGGTTACGGCTACAG
The DNA here is from genome assembly GCF_004366275.1 of Buttiauxella sp. BIGb0552. Classification (NCBI taxonomy): domain Bacteria; kingdom Pseudomonadati; phylum Pseudomonadota; class Gammaproteobacteria; order Enterobacterales; family Enterobacteriaceae; genus Buttiauxella; species Buttiauxella sp. BIGb0552. The sequence goes on along the minus strand of NZ_SODY01000001.1, from coordinate 556,045 downwards.
CGAGAAACCCAAAGATTTCAGTTATTCCATTACCGAGCAGGCTGCAGTCGTTGCCGAACTGATTTCCCATCTCAGTTTGAAAAAGTTCTTTCTCTATGGTCATAGCATGGGCGGCAGTATCTGTATTGAGGCTTCTCAACGATTAGCTGAAGGTCTGTGCGCGTTGATTGTTTCTGAACCCAACTTTCATCCAGGAGGTGGGTTTTTCAGCAAACAAATATGCAGCTATACAGAAGATAATTATGTCGCACGCATCCATACATCTTTGGTTGCCGACGAAACGGGCCCTTGGGCAGGAAGTTTATCGGTTGCCGCACCTTGGGCTGTTTGGCGAGGGGCCGATAGCCTGATAACCGGGAGTAACTGGTTTGAAATTTTCGCGCATCTGAAGATACCAAAAAACTTAATATTCGGTGAAAGCTCCTTGCCCGATAGCGATTTCACTAAAGTTCAAACCCTGAAAATCACGACTACAGTATTACCAGACTGCGGGCATTCAATGTCGTGGGAAAATCCGTCTGCGTTGTCCGATGCTCTGGATGCATTCTGCAAAATGCATGAGTGAATGGGCAGGACGGTGATACTTATGCTTGAAAAATTGCTGCCGAGTCATAGCGATAGAGATAAATTTATTGATTCCTCACCTGAAAAGGTTAGGGTGTCGGTACAAAAATTAAGGAGATTGTTATGGCGCACCTTGAAGACGTAATTGCCCGCGTAGACGCAGCGGTAACTGAAAATGTGATTGAGCATATGAATGAGTTGCTGATTGAACTGAGCGACGATGCTGAATTAACCCGCGAAGACCGTTACGCACAGCAACAGCGTTTACGTAACGCCATTGCGCAGAAGGGCCATCATCACAAAGCGGAAGTGGAACAGCGCCGTGATGATTTAACTAAAGGCGGCACCATTATTTAAGTTTCAGAAAGTGTTATCACAAACCGCCTTCGTTGAAGGCGGCGTGATAAGAAACAAAGACGAAGAAGTTAAGCGGTTTTCACTTCCGGTTGCATATTCATCATACGGTTTAGCCACGGCACCATTGCGGCCATAATCAGCGCGATAACAAAGGTTGTGATGCCAATTTTGCTGAACACACCAGTATAAATCGGCAGCGTTTGCAGCGGATCGTTAAGGGATTCTGGCACTGCCGTGAAGGTGGCAACGTAGCCGCCGAGCAGGAAGGCCGCAGCCTGGGTCAGGAACCACATCCCGAGAATAAAGCCCATCATAGTTTGCGGCACCAGCGCTGCAACCATTGCTAAACCTAACGCGCTTATCATCAGTTCACCCAAACTCTGGAACAAATACACCAGCACGATAAACCAGGGTGAGGTCAGTCCTTGCGCATCAGCAAACCACATGCCAGCAGCGGCGGCAGTTAAAAAACCTAACGAACACAGGAACATGCCAAGAGTGAATTTGGCCGGCATCGTCAGATCTTTGCCTTTGGCACCAAAACGGGTATACAGCGAAGCCAGAATGGGGCTGGCGACCACCACCCAGAATGGGTTCAGAGCCTGAAAACTGACGGGGTTAATAGTAAAACCGAGAATTTCATGGCGCACGTTATTGATAGCAAAGAAGTTCAGCGACGTCGGCATCTGGGCATACAGAATGTAAAACAGTACCGCTTCAATCATCAGCACAAAAGCGACGTACATGCGGTTGCGATCGCTTTTGTTTTGCTTCGCGGCCTCACGGAAGAAGAGGAAAATCACGATGATGGACAGCACAATTAACACAATATTGGCCACTTTTACGTTATGCATCAGCCAGGCACAAACGTAAATCATCAGCACAGTTCCCGCTAAAACCAGCAGTAAGTTTTTGTAGCTCATCGGCTTGCTATCGGGTTCCGAGCCAATGTCGCGCACCATGCCACGGCAGCAGAAATAAACCAGCAATGCGAAGACTAAGCCAATGCCGCACAGGTTGTAGGTAACGGCGTAGCCATATTTGTTGGCAATGACGGGAGCAAGAGACAAAGACAACAAAGAACCGATGTTGATAGACATGTAAAAGAGGGTGAATGCGCCGTCCAGACGGGGATCTTTTGGCGGATAACATTTCGAAAGCAGACTGGCCGGGTTGGCTTTAAATAGCCCGTTGCCCACCGCAATGGTGCCCAGGGCAATAAAGATCATATCAGGATTATGCAGCGACAAACCGGTCATAAAGTAGCCCAGCGCCAGTACCACGGCACCAAGAACCATCGTGCGTTTTGTTCCTAATAAATGATCGCCAACGTAACCACCGATTGAGATCAGCCCGTAAACCAGAGCGGCAAAGGCACCAAAGGTAACAAAGGCCTGTTCCTGTGAAAAACCGAGCTCTTTAACGAAGAAAACGGCCAGAATACCTTGCACGCCGTAGTATCCAAAACGCTCCCATAACTCAACAAAAAAAATCATAAAAAACGGTTTAGGTTGCTGCAATAAACCGGTAGGGGCGGGCTTATTCATTTTCGTTTGCCTTTAGACATTTTAAGGAAGTATAAGCAGCTATTGGCGCTATACCTAAGTTCGATCTGTGATGGAATCGTATTCTATTCTGCGCATTCGCATGCGGTGTTAATGCCATATCTAAGCCGATACTTAGGGTATTGTATGGTTAATTTGCTTTCCTGGTGGTTGATCACACTATCAAATCATGAGCATGACATTTTTTATGTGTGCCGCGGTTATCTACTCTACAAAACGACCGATTTATTAATAAGCATAAGAAAATATTATGACATTGTTTATTTGCACCTTTCTGGATAAATAACTGAATCCTTCGCTCTATAAGAGTGCGAAAAATGAATGATGCGTTCTTAGGTATATTTAAATCTCTTGATTATCAGCGCTGTAAATACCTGGCACGCTAAATGCTTTATTCATCTCATCTTGTATACCAGATGGGATTCCAGTTTATGTCAGTAGCGACTTTGTCTGAATGGGTAGCCAGTTACCGCCAGCATCCGCAACAACTTGTGGCGGCATATCAGCAATTAGATGCAGATTTATCCCGTGATGATAACGCCTGGATATATATTGCGACGCATGACGAAATCTATGCGCAATTAACCACAATTTTTCAGGCGATTAATTCTGGTGAAAAACAAGCGACCGATTTTCCTTTATTAGGCGTTCCTTTTGCGGCGAAAGATAATATTGATGTCACCGGAATGCCCACCAGCGCCGCATGTCCTGCTTTTACCTATACACCAGAAAAAGATGCAACGGTAATCGCTCGTCTGAAAGCGGCTGGTGCAATTGTGGTAGGTAAAACTAACCTCGATCAGTTCGCGACCGGGTTAGTTGGCACACGCTCACCATTTGGTGCGGTGAAAAATACCTTTAACCCGGAATATGTCAGCGGTGGCTCAAGCTCTGGCTCCGCATCGGTGGTGGCGCGTGGACTGGTGTGCTTCTCGCTGGGAACCGATACCGCAGGCTCCGGGCGCGTCCCGGCCGGGTTTAACAATATTGTTGGCCTGAAACCCACCAAAGGCTGGATTTCTACCACAGGCGTCGTCCCTGCATGTCGCCTGAATGACTGTGTTTCGGTGTTCGCGCTAACCGTTGAAGATGCACAAACCGTAGCCGCCGTTGCTGGTGGTTACGATCCACAAGATCCGTACTCCCGTTCAAACCCGCAAACTGCACCGGCACGCTTTAGTGAAAAACTCCGTTTTGCCATTCCCGACCGTCTTGAATTTTTCGGTGACACCTTAAGCGAAAACGCATTCGCCAAAACCTTGCTGCGTTTGCAGCAGCAGGGCGCGGAACTGGTGCCGATTGATTTCACGGCCTTTAACCAGTTGGCCGAGCAGCTTTATTACGGCGCGTGGGTGGCAGAGCGCACCGTGGCGGTTGGCGAGATTTTTAAAAACAAGCCTGAAGCGATGGACCCCACCGTGCGCGGTATTGTGGCAAACGGTCTGAATTACACGGCTTGCGATGCCTGGCAGGCGGAATACACCCGTGCTGAGCTGGCGCAAAAAATTAACGCACAGCTCAGCGAGTTTGACGCGCTGGTGGTGCCAACGTCACCGACCATTCATACCCTTGCTGAAATGGCGCAAGAACCGGTGCGCTACAACTCGCAATTTGGCACTTACACCAACTTTACGAACCTGGCTGACCTTTGTGCTTTAGCACTGCCGGGTGATTTCCGCGCCGATGGAATCCCTGCCGGGATAACGCTTATCGCACCCGCATGGCATGACCAGGCGTTGAGTCACTTCGGGAACAGCTGGCAGCAGGCATTGAATTTGCCATTAGGCGCCACCGATAAAACGCTGCCTGCGAGTAATGCCGAAAAACCATCAGCCAATCACGTTCGCGTTGCTGTCGTGGGCGCACATCTGCGCGGAATGCCGCTCAACCACCAGCTCACCACCCGTAATGCGGTGTTTATCGAAGAATCCTTTACTGCCGCCAATTACCGCCTTTACGCGCTGGCTAATACTCAGCCGCCGAAACCGGGCCTTGCACGCAGTTCCGAAGGGCAACCGATTGCAGTTGAGCTGTGGGATATCCCGCTGGCGCGCTTTGGCGAGTTTGTGGCGGAAATCCCGGCTCCACTGGGGATCGGCACATTGACGCTTGAAGATGGTCGCAACGTGAAAGGGTTTATCTGCGAACCCGCAGTACTCTCAGATGCCACGGATATCACCGCGTGGGGCGGCTGGAAAGCCTGGCTTGCCCGCCACCATAGCGCTTAAGGAGACGACAATGTTTAGCTCTGTATTGATAGCTAACCGCGGTGAAATTGCCGTTCGGGCAATTAAAACGCTCAAAAAAATGGGTATCGGCAGTGTTGCTGTTTACTCCGACCCTGATGCTAACGCGCAGCATGTGATTGATGCCGATGTGGCGATTGCGCTCGGTGGCGAAAAAGCAGCGGACAGTTACCTCGATATTGAGAAGATCGTTGCCGCTGCTAAAGCGAGCGGTGCGCAGGCGATATTCCCGGGCTACGGTTTTTTATCGGAACGCGCGGAGTTTGCCCAGGCCTGTGCTGATAACGGGCTGGTGTTCATCGGCCCAACCGCCGAACAAATTCGGGATTTCGGCCTGAAACACCGCGCTCGTGAACTGGCTTTTAAAGCTGATGTGCCGATGACACCGGGAACGGGCTTGTTGCTGACCCTGAAAGAAGCGCAGCTGGCGGCGGCTGAAATTGGCTACCCGGTGATGCTGAAAACCACCGCAGGTGGCGGGGGAATTGGTCTTACACGTTGCGAGGATGAAGCGAGCCTGATTGATGCCTGGTCGAGCGTAAAACGTATGGGCCAGCAGTTTTTCAGCGATGATGGCGTGTTTATCGAGCGCTTTGTCGACCGTGCGCGCCATCTTGAAGTGCAGATTTTTGGCGATGGCAAAGGCAAGGTGGTCGCGCTGGGCGAACGTGATTGTTCGTTGCAACGTCGCAACCAGAAAGTGGTGGAAGAAACCCCGGCACCCAACTTGCCGCAAGCCACGCGTGAAGCGATTCATGCCGCAGCCGTGGCACTCGGTGAATCAGTTAATTACCGCAGCGCCGGCACCGTGGAATTTATCTACGACGCCGCCCGTGATGCGTTCTATTTCCTCGAAGTGAACACCCGTTTGCAGGTCGAGCATCCGGTCACCGAAATGGTCACCGGGCTGGATCTTATCGAATGCATGATTAACGTCGCCGCAGGCGTCATGCTTGACTGGCAGCGTTTAGCGCAGCCGCCAAAAGGGGCCGCCATCGAAGTGCGTATTTACGCCGAAGATGCGCTGAAAAACTTCCAGCCAAGTCCTGGCGTGTTGACTGACGTTTACTTCCCGCAGGATGTGCGGGTCGATGGTTGGGTCAGTACCGGCAGTGAAGTCAGTGCGTTTTACGATCCGATGATCGCCAAAGTGATCGTTTACGGTGGCGATCGTCAGCAGGCGTTAAGTAAACTGAACACGGCACTTGCCGCCACGCGTTTACACGGTATTGCGACCAACCTCGATTACCTGCGTCAAATTGTGCAACTGGCGGAATTTAAAGCTGGAGTGATGTGGACCCGCCTGCTGGATGACGTGGTTTACCAGGCTCATGCCATTGAAGTGCTGGAACCCGGCACCTGGAGCAGCGTGCAGGACAGTCCTGGCCGCCTGGGTTACTGGGATATTGGCGTGCCGCCGTCCGGCCCAATGGATGATTTTGCGTTCCGTCTTGCCAACCGCATTGTTGGCAACCATCCGTCTGCCGCAGGTCTTGAATTTACCTTGCAGGGGCCGACGCTGCGTTTCCATAGCGCCGCAACTATCGCGTTAACCGGTGCAGATTGCCCAGCAACGCTTGATGACGAAGAAGTCCCATATTGGCAGCCGGTGATCGTCAAGGCGGGGCAGACGTTAAAACTGGGGCGTGCAACCTCGGGTTGTCGCACTTATCTGGCGGTACGCAATGGTTTCGACGTGCCGGTTTATCTCGGCAGCCGTTCTACATTTGCCCTCGGGCAGTTCGGCGGTCATGCCGGGCGCACTTTGCGCGTGGCAGATGTGCTGGCGATTTCCCAACCGTGCTTACCGGCGTGCACCACGCCTGCGCCGATTTCACTGCCGCAAACGCCGGAACCGGCAGTTATCCCGCAATACAGCGATGTCTGGGAAATTGGCGTGTTGTACGGGCCGCATGGTGCACCTGATTTCTTCACCCCTGAATCCATGCAGACGTTCTTTGAAGCCGAGTGGCAGGTTCACTACAACTCAAACCGCCTCGGCGTGCGTTTGGTCGGCCCTAAACCTGAATGGACGCGGGCTGATGGTGGCGAAGCGGGGCTTCATCCTTCCAACGTTCATGATTGTGAATACGCGATTGGCGCGGTGAACTTTACCGGCGACTTCCCGGTGATCCTGACGCGTGATGGCCCAAGTCTGGGCGGGTTTGTCTGCCCGGTGACCATTGCCAAAGCAGAACTGTGGAAAGTCGGGCAGGTGAAGCCGGGCGACCGCATTCGTTTCCACGCGATCACCTTTGAACATGCGCAGTCGCTGGAAATTGCACAAGATGTGGCAGTTACTAATTTGCTACATGTGTTAAATCTGCCGGATTTGCACCCGTCGATTACACCGACCACCACCTCAAGTGCGGCAATTCTCGCAGAACTGGATGCTCAGAGTGATTTACCTGCCGTGGTTTACCGCCAGGCGGGCGACAACTATGTGCTGATCGAATACGGCGACAACGTGCTGGATCTGGCGCTGCGCCTGCGTATTTATCTGCTGATGAAAGCCATCAAACAGGCCGGAGTTTCCGGTATTGAAGAGCTTTCGCCGGGTGTGCGTTCGCTGCAAGTGCGTTATGACAGCCAGCATATTTCCCAGTCGCAATTACTGACTTTACTGCTGGGTCTGGAAAAACAGCTGGGCGATGTCACGAAACTCAAAATTCCGTCGCGTATTGTGCATCTGCCGATGGCCTTTGAAGACAGCGCCACGCTTGCGGCGGTTGAACGTTACAAAGAAACCGTGCGCGCCGAAGCGCCATGGCTGCCCAATAACGTCGATTTCATTCAGCGCACCAATGGCCTGGCGCACCGTGACGAAGTACGGGACATCATCTTTAACGCCAGTTATTTGATTCTGGGATTGGGGGATGTATATCTCGGCGCCCCTTGCGCGGTGCCACTCGACCCGCGCCATCGCCTGCTTAGCTCGAAATATAACCCGGCCCGCACCTGGACTGCCGAAGGCACCGTCGGTATTGGCGGTATGTATATGTGCATCTACGGAATGGATTCGCCGGGTGGCTACCAGTTGGTTGGGCGTACGTTGCCAATCTGGAACAAATTCCTTAAGAACGAACAGTTTGGTGATGAGCCATGGCTGCTGAAGTTCTTCGACCAGGTGCGTTTCTATCCGGTCAGCGAAGACGAACTGACTGAATTTCGTAGCGCCTTCCGTGAAGGACGTGCCGAGGTGCGTGTTGAACAGGTCGAGTTCGATTTTGCCGCTTACACCACCTTTCTTGCCGACAACGCCGACGACATTGCTGATTTCCGCTCGCGCCAACAGCGTGCGTTTGTCAGTGAAGTGGCGCACTGGAAGGAGCAGGAAAGTGCTGCGGTCGAGAGCGCGATGCTTGCGCAAGAAGAGTTGGTTGAAGATCAGCCAGGTCAGCTGGTGAGCGCGGATCTCAACGGCAATATCTGGAAGATCCTTGTGGAGCCAGGACAGGCTGTGAAGCAGGGCGAGCCGTTGATCGTGGTGGAAGCCATGAAAATGGAGCTGATGGTGAGCGCACCTTGCGATGGCACCGTTATTCGTATCAGTTGCCAGCAGGGTCGCCAGGTAGGGCCGGGTGATGCATTGCTGTGGCTGGATGCGGTGTGAATAAGAAACCCGAAGGCATCGCCGAGCGTATCTACCGCTTGTTGAAGCAGGAAATTTTTGATTTCCAGTTGCTGCCCGGCGATAGGTTTAGTGAGAACGACATTGCGGTGCGCATGGCCGCGAGCCGAACTCCGGTGCGCCAGGCATTGTATGCCCTTGAGCAAGAAGGGTATGTCGAGGTACAGCCACGCAGCGGTTGGCAGATAAAAGCGGTGGATTTCGATCATCTGGAGTCGCTCTACGATCTGCGCATTGTACTGGAGCTCGAAGCCGTAAAACGTCTGTGTATGTTGCCCACAGAGGTGCGTCCGCTGCCGCTTCAGGCGCTGAAACAGTTCTGGATTGATGCGCCACAACTGGCCGATGGTGCTGAAGTTGCCAGCCACGACGAGGTGTTCCATATGACGCTGGTTGAGGCCACAGGAAACCCGGAAATGGCGCGGGTCCATCGCGAAATCACCGAAAAAATTCGTATTGTGCGGCGACTGGATTTCACCAAACGTCCGCGCGTAAGTGCCACATATCTCGAGCATGGACAGATTTTGCTCGCCATTTTGAACCGTCAACTTCAGGAGGCGCAGACCCGCTTACACGACCATATAGCCGCAAGTCAGAAAGAGGTCCGTCAAATTACTCTCCATATGCTTCATCAGGCGAAGCATGGGGTTATTCGCTAATTCGGGTTAAATCTGGGGTATACACACTATGCAACGTCGCACCTTCATTAAAGCTTTCGCGCTCTCCGCATCGGTAGTCAGCATGGGGCTGGCCTTCAGCGCACAAGCTGCCGACACCATCAAAGTGGGCATCATGCACTCGCTGTCCGGCACTATGGCTATCTCTGAAACGCCGCTCAAAGATGTGGCGCTGATGACCATCGCTGACATTAACGCCAAAGGCGGCGTACTGGGTAAACAGCTTGAACCGGTGGTGGTTGATCCGGCGTCAAACTGGCCGCTGTTCGCTGAAAAAGCGCGCCAACTGTTAAGCCAGGATAAAGCGGCGGTGGTGTTTGGTTGTTGGACATCGGTATCGCGCAAATCTGTGTTGCCGGTATTTGAAGAGCTGAACGGGCTGCTGTTCTACCCGGTGCAGTACGAAGGTGAAGAGATGTCGCCAAACGTGTTCTACACGGGGGCTGCACCTAATCAGCAGGCAATTCCGGCAGTGGAATACCTGATGAGCGAAGATGGCGGAGCGGCGAAACGCTACTTCCTGCTGGGCACCGATTACGTTTATCCGCGCACCACCAACAAGATTCTGCGCGCTTTCCTGCATTCCAAAGGCGTGCAGGATAAAGACATCGAAGAAGTTTATACCCCGTTTGGCTATAGCGATTACCAGACCATTGTTTCCAACATCAAGAAATTCTCCGCAGGCGGCAAAACCGCGGTTATCTCCACCATTAATGGTGACTCCAACGTGCCGTTCTACAAAGAACTCGCCAACCAAGGCCTGAAAGCAACCGATGTGCCGGTGGTGGCGTTCTCGGTCGGTGAAGAAGAGTTGCGCGGGATTGACACTAAACCACTGGTCGGCAACTTGGCGGCGTGGAACTACTTTGAATCGGTTGATAACCCAACCAACAAAGCGTTTGTCGCCGAATGGAAAGCGTACGCCAAAGCCCACAAACTGCCGAATGCTGACACCGTTGTCACCAACGACCCGATGGAAGCAACCTACGTTGGCATCCATATGTGGGCACAGGCGGTGGAAAAAGCCGGAACTACGGATGTGGACAAAGTACGCGCGGCGATGGCAGGGCAAACCTACAAAGCGCCGTCTGGCTTTACGCTCACCATGGACGCCACCAACCACCATCTGCATAAGCCGGTGATGATTGGTGAAATTGAAGGCAACGGCCAGTTCAACGTGGTGTGGCAGACCGATGCACCAGTACGCGCTCAGCCGTGGAGCCCGTTCATTGCAGGCAACGATAAGAAGTCTGAAGAGCCTGTGAAAATGGCGAGTAACTAAAGTAAAACCTGCGTCGGATGACGCTAGCGCTTATCCGACGCAGGTTTGGATTTTGTTGGGGGGATAAGCGCAGCGTCATCGACCAAAAATTCCAGGAGACGCCCATGAAATATGTACGCTGGCTGTTAATCATGGTCTGGCTGCTGCCGTGCTTCGCCCGCGCCGGAGATGCCGAAGATTTTGCCGCGGCGAACCGCACGCAACAGGCGAAACTGCTGCAAACCTGGGCGGCGGCACCGGATGCAAAACGTTTACCGCTATTAAGTGCCCTCGGGGCTGAAAGTCTGGTGGTTGACGAACAACATCATGCTTTTGTGCAAAACAGTTCCACACTCACACCGTTGGGTGATGCAAAAGCGCCAACGGGTGAGGTTAAAAAAGTCCGGCTGACTAATCGTTTACGCATTCTTGCGGGCAGTGCACTCGCCAGTCATCGACTAATAAGTGACAATGTCACTGAACGTATGCAAGCGGCAAAGACCCTGCAACGCGATGCGCAGCCTGATTTGCTGCCACTGTTACAACAAAGACTTAAAGCCGAAACAAACGAAGATGTTCGCAGCGAGCTTGAGGGTGTTGTGGCACAACTACAACTCACCAGCAGCGACGCAAAAGTGCGCCTGAATGCGGTGGAGTTACTTAGCCATTCTGCTGACCCCGATACGCAAGCATTACTCAAACCGCTGAGTGATGCGCAGACCGAACCCGATGCGCAGGTGCGCAAAGCCGCCAATGAAGGACTGCAAAAAATTCAGCACCGTTTAATGCTGGGCGACATCCTCGGCCAGGCATTTATGGGGATCTCGCTGGGTTCCATTTTGCTGCTGGCCGCCCTGGGGCTTGCGATCACCTACGGTTTGCTGGGCGTGATTAATATGGCACACGGCGAAATGTTGATGTTGGGAGCTTACTCCGCGTGGCTGGTGCAAAGCGTATTTCAGCATTATGCGCCATCATTGCTGACGTTTTACCCGATTGTCGCCTTGCCCGTCGCCTTTGCTATCACCGCTGGAATCGGTATGGCGCTGGAGCGTACGGTGATTCGCCATTTGTACGGTCGCCCGCTGGAAACATTGTTGGCGACATGGGGCATCAGCCTGATGCTTATCCAAATTGTGCGCATGGTGTTTGGTGCGCAAAACATGGAGGTCGCTAACCCTTCGTGGTTGTCTGGTGGCATACAAGTGCTGCCGAACCTGATTTTGCCGTGGAACCGCCTCGTTGTGATTGGCTTTGTGATGCTGGTATTGCTGTTTACCTGGTTGCTGCTGAACAAAACTCGTCTTGGCATGAATGTGCGAGCCGTGACGCAAAACCGTGCCATGGCCGCCTGCTGCGGCGTGCCAACCGGACGTGTGGATATGCTGGCGTTTGGGCTGGGTTCAGGCATTGCAGGTCTTGGCGGCGTAGCGCTCTCGCAGCTTGGCAATGTCGGCCCCGAGCTGGGACAAGGCTACATTATCGACTCCTTCCTTGTGGTGGTACTCGGCGGTGTGGGCCAACTGGCGGGAACCGTGGCTGCGGCATTCGGTCTTGGTATCTTCAATAAAATCCTCGAACCGCAAATTGGCGCGGTGCTAGGCAAAATCCTCATCCTGGTGCTGATTATTCTGTTTATCCAGAAACGCCCGCAAGGTCTGTTCGCCCTGAAAGGGAGGGTTATTGACTAATGAGCCAGCCGCTAACGTTAACACTCACCCGCAAAGCGCCACGCATTTCTCTGGTACTGGGTTCACTGATTGTGGTGCTGATGCTGACATTGCCGTTTTTAACGCTGTTGCCAGCCAGCCATCCACTGAGCCTTTCGACTTACACGCTGACGCTGGTCGGCAAAATCCTCTGTTATGCCACGGTAGCCGTTGCGCTGGATTTGGTGTGGGGCTACGCCGGACTGTTGTCTCTTGGACACGGCATTTTCTTTGCCCTTGGCGGCTACGCGATGGGAATGTATCTGATGCGCCAGGCCGCAGGCGACGGGCTGCCCGCGTTTATGTCGTTCCTTTCCTGGGATCAACTGCCGTGGTTCTGGTGGGGAACCCAGCATTTTGCCTGGGCGCTGGCCCTGATTGTATTGGTACCAGGTCTATTGGCGCTGGTGTTTGGCTTCTTTGCCTTTCGCTCAAAAATCAAAGGCGTCTATTTCTCGATAATGACCCAGGCGCTGACCTACGCCGGAATGCTGCTGTTCTTTCGTAATGAAACTGGCTTTGGCGGTAATAACGGTTTCACCGGTTTCACCACTATTTTAGGCATGCAAATTACCGCCACGAGCACGCGCATCGGGTTGTTTATCGCCACGGTTTTATTACTGCTGGCAAGCCTTGGGATAGGTTTTGCACTCGCGCGCAGTAAGTTTGGCCGTGTGCTGACAGCGGTACGCGATGCAGAAAACCGCCTGGTATTCTGCGGTTACGACCCTAAAGGATTCAAGCTGCTGGTGTGGACCTTATCTGCGGTACTTTGCGGGTTGGCAGGGGCATTGTATGTGCCGCAGGTTGGCATCATCAACCCTGGCGAAATGTCGCCAACCAACTCTATCGAAGCCGCTATTTGGGTGGCGTTGGGTGGACGCGGTACGTTGATTGGCCCAATCCTTGGCGCAGGGCTGGTTAACGGGGCGAAAAGCTATTTCACCATGGCGGTGCCGGAATACTGGCAGCTGTTCCTTGGGCTGATTTTTATCGTCGTAACCCTGTTTTTACCGCGTGGCGTGATCGGCTTGCTGCGTAAGGGAGAAAAATAATGCTACCAGGAGAACCGCTATTTACTCGGCAGTACGAGGCAGACCGATTCCGCGATCAAACCGATCCGGTGCTGATGCTGGAAAACATTAATGTCAGTTTTGACGGTTTTAAGGCACTGACCGATCTTTCACTCAATATTGGCGTTGGCGAATTGCGCTGCGTGATTGGCCCTAATGGTGCCGGGAAAACGACATTGATGGATGTGATTACCGGGAAAACCAAACCGCAAAGCGGGCGAGCTTTTTACGATCAATCGACCGATTTACTGCGTTTAGAACCGGCGGATATCGCGCAACGTGGTATCGGACGTAAATTCCAGAAGCCGACGGTTTTCGAGGCCCTGACGGTGTTTGAAAACCTGGAGATTGCGCAGAAAACAGATAAATCGGTGTGGGCGAGCCTGCGGGCGAAACTCAACTCTGAACAACGGGATCGCATTGACGAAATGCTGGTGACGCTGCGACTTGGCGCGGAACGCCATCGTAAAGCCGGGCTGCTTTCCCACGGGCAAAAACAGTTTCTCGAAATCGGCATGCTACTCGTGCAGGAGCCGCATTTGCTGCTGCTTGATGAACCCGCAGCAGGCATGACGGATGCCGAAACCGAGTATACCGCCGAGCTTTTTCGCGGGCTGGCAGGTAAGCATTCGCTGATGGTGGTGGAACATGATATGGGCTTTGTGGAAACCATTGCCGATCACGTTACGGTACTGCATCAGGGCCAGGTGCTGGCAGAAGGATCGCTTCGTGAAGTGCAGGCCAACGAGCAGGTGATTGAAGTGTATCTGGGGAGATGAAATGTTACAGGTCAACGATCTAAACCAATACTACGGTGGCAGTCATATTTTGCGCGGCGTCTCGTTTGAAGCAAAAATTGGTGAAGTCACCTGCCTGCTGGGGCGCAATGGGGTGGGGAAAAGTACGCTGTTGAAATGCCTGATGGGGCTGATCCCGGCAAAATCAGGCAGCGTAAATTGGCAGCAGAACAACATCACCAGCCGTAAACCGCACCAGCGTGTGCAGGCGGGAATTGCCTATGTGCCGCAAGGGCGCGAAATATTCCCGCGTCTGACGGTGGAGGAAAACCTGCTGATGGGGCTTTCACGCTTTGCAGGGCGAGATGCAAGGCAGGTACCGGAAGAAATTTACCAGCTTTTCCCTGTGCTTAAAGAGATGAAACAACGGCGCGGTGGCGATCTCTCGGGTGGCCAACAGCAGCAGCTGGCAATAGGTCGTGCGCTGGCATGTAAACCACAGTTATTGATTCTGGACGAACCAACAGAGGGGATTCAGCCATCGGTAATTAAGGAGATCGGTCAGGTTATTGGCAGCCTTGCCGCCAAAGGTGATATGGCTATTTTGCTGGTGGAACAGTTTTATGATTTTGCCGCGCAGCTTGCCGATAACTATTTGGTGATGTCGCGTGGCTCGATTATCCAGCGTGGCAAGGGTACCAATATGGAAACAGATGGGGTCAGGGGGCTGGTGGCGATTTAGATATTATGGTCTGGTTTATCACAAAAGTTATGGCTCTGTTTGTTATGCCATAACTTGTTTATATTCAGGTAACTTATCATTATTGCGCCCGTGGAGGCCTGAATTGACTATAAATGAACATCAACAACCGGTTGGCCATGCACTTCCTGACTGGCAGCCTTGCCCGCGCCCACAGCGTGTGGTGTTGGAAGGGCGTTACTGCCGCCTTGAACCGCTGGCACCTTCTCATACCGCTTCACTTTGGGCTGCGTGGAATACGGCAAAAGACAACAGCGGCTGGACGTATTTGAGTGTTGGCCCCTTTGCGGGGCTTCAGCAATTTGCCGATTTCATAGCGACTGCGGCGCAAAGCCATGATCCCATGCATTACGCAGTAGTTGATACCCAAAGCGGCGACGCGCTGGGCACTCTGTCTCTAATGCGCATCGACCCGGCAAATGGTGTGATAGAAGTCGGTTTCGTTATGTACTCTCCATTATTACAGCGCACCGTTCAGGCAACCGAAGCTCAATACCTGTTAATGAAATACGCCTTTGAGCTGGGTTACCGTCGTTATGAGTGGAAGTGTGACAGCCTGAATGGCCCATCGCGCCATGCGGCTATTCGCCTGGGCTTCCGTTATGAAGGTCTATTCCGCCAGGCCGTAGTGTATAAACAGCGCACTCGAGATACTGCGTGGTTTTCAATTCTCGATAGCGAATGGCCGCAAATTCAGCAGGCGTTTGAAGTGTGGCTAAGTGTTGAAAATATGGCTGGCGGTGTGCAGAAGCAGGGGCTGGCAAGGATTCGTGCAAATCTGATGAGCAATCGCCCAATCCATGCCACGCATGCGGTGCAGGTGCGCGCTCTGGTTCAAAGCGATTACACACACTGGGCTGCGTTATGGCAGGGATATCTCACGTTTTACAACTCACAAATTAGTGACGTTGTCACGAAATTAACATGGCAGCGAATGCTTGATGCCATCGAGCCTATGTATGCGCTCGGCGCGTTCGATGAGCAGGGTAAAATGGTTGGTATTGTGCATATGGTTTATCACCGTGGCACCTGGTCGGCTGAGGATCATTGCTATCTTGAAGATCTGTTTACCGCGCCAGATTCGCGTGGCAAAGGGGTTGGCCGGGCACTGATTGAAGGTGTTTATCAGCATGCGCAATCGAAAGGTTGCGGTCGAGTGTATTGGCATACTCATGAAACCAATGCGGCAGGCCAGGCGTTATACGACAAGTTGGCGGATAAGCCTGGGTTTATTCAGTATCGCAAAAATTTATAGCCAGTTATTTCGGGTGGATTAGCGAAGCGACATCCACCATTTAATTGAGTGCCAACTGCGGTTTCACCGCCATTCCTTTCACAATCATCAGATAGGCCAGTGCAATTGCCACCATCAGCGCTACGAATAACATTGATGGCGGGAACCACGTCAGCATCAAGCCGGTGAACAGTGGAGTACATGCACCGCCTAACCAACCTAACTGCTGCGCCGAAAAGTAGCTCGCTTTAAGCCCTTCAGGTGCAATGTTATCAACCAACATATATTCACCTGGCGCAAAGATTAGCTCACCGAGTGTAAACACTGCCGCAGAAACTCCCCATAACAGCAGGTTATCGCCTGAAATCATAAAACCTGCCAGACCCACTATGAAAAACAGCGTACCGTAGCCCATCAGTTTTTTGATGTTGTCCGGGCGAATGCGTTTGCCGACCATATACTGGAAAACTACCACCACAAAAGCATTCACCGGCAGTACCACTCCCACCACTTTTTGCGCCAAATCTGAATCAGAAATAGCAATCGCGTATTGCGATAAACAGGCAGCAAAAGAGCCAAACACCAGCGAACCAAGAAATGCGGACAAGGTGAAATACATCAATGCCTTGTCTTTAAGCATCTGACGCGGGGAAAGTACTACCCCATCGGTAGAACGTGAAGGAGCAACCGGTACACTGTGCACATAGCGGCTAATCACGATAAACGGGATTATTGCAGTTAGGGCTGAAAGCCAAAATGGCAGGTTGGTGCTGTAGAGCACCGCCAGCGTGCCAATTGGTGGGCCGACCGTCCAGCCGATATTGGCGAAGGTGTAATTAAGCGAGAATATTTTCGGCTTTTGATGAATTTCTAACGTGTCAGAAAAATACCCTTTCAGCACCGTGGCAAATACCGAATACGCGCAGTTTATGAGCGAATAGAACACCACCACCAGAACGGCGCTATTTACCAACGGAATAGCGATAAAGCCGCCGAGGAAAATCACTATCGACAACAGCATGTATATTTTCTTGTCGAATTTATCCGCGAGAATGCCAAACCACAGGCTAAATACCACACCCGCCGTTAGCGCGATAGTCAGCGCCATACCAATTTCGCTTAACGGCATGCCGTACTGCCGGGAAAGATAAATGGTCATAAATGGCAGTGTCAGACCGCGCCCTACAGTGAGTAGTAGCGAAGAGAGCAGTAAAACGCTGATGGAGAGTTGCTTACCAGAAAAACGCGCCGCTAAAGAAACCATTTTGTTGTGTGTTTTTAGTATGTTCACGAAGATGTGTTTCACATTTAGCATGAAGAATCGGCAAAGTATAGATGGCGTTTATCATGGAATGCTTTCTGTGCTTATGCTTAAAAGTGCGATCTGTATCTGTTTTCAGATTGGATATAGCCTTAAATTTTAACAAAATTGCAATAAAACGAGGGCAGGGTATGACGCGTAAAGATGGGCTACTGGCGATGCTGGTGGTTGTCGTGTGGGGGCTTAATTTTGTAGTCATTAAGATGGGATTACACAATATGCCGCCGCTGTTACTGGCTGGTTTGCGCTTTCTGCTGGTTGCCTTTCCCGCATTGCTGTTTGTCGCGCGTCCTAAAATTCCCTTTCGCCTGCTTGCCGCTTACGGGCTGACTATCAGTTTTGGGCAGTTTGCGTTCCTGTTTAGCGCTATCAAGTTTGGTATGCCCGCTGGACTTGCTTCACTGGTGCTGCAGGCGCAGGCATTTTTCACCATTATCCTTGGTGCGTTTGTGTTTCAGGAGCGCCTGCAAGGTAAACAGTTGGCGGGAATAACGCTCGCGGTGATCGGGGTGCTGGTGTTGATTGAGGGTAGTCTCGGTGGGCAGCATGTTGCTTTGCTCGGTTTTATGTTGACGTTAGCGGCGGCACTTAGCTGGGCATGTGGGAATATCTTCAATAAGAAAATCATGCAGCTTGAACCTCGTCCACCCATTATGTCTTTGGTGGTGTGGAGCGCATTAATACCAGTACTGCCGTTCTTTGCCGCCAGTTACTTGCTTGATGGCCCAAACGTGATGTGGCAAAGCCTGATTGCCATTGATATGACGACGATTTTGTCGCTGGTATATCTGGCCTTTGTGGCGACGATAGTCGGTTATGGCATTTGGGGAAGTTTATTGGGGCGCTATGAAACCTGGCGAGTTGCGCCATTGTCATTGCTGGTGCCCGTTGTGGGGATGGCGAGTGCTGTGTGGTTACTGGATGAAACACTGTCGTTCACGCAGTTGGCTGGGGCGTTACTGATTATGGGCGGCTTGTATATTAACGTTTTTGGCTTGCGGATTAGACGAGCGATAGTGAGTTAATTTCATCTGGCGGGCTAGCGTAAGTGCGCCCGCCAGATGCGGAAATTAGCGCGTGCTTTCGTGGTAGTAAGGCGTACCCAATAACTCTGATTTATCACCAATTGTTTCGTGGGAACTGCAATTGGTATGGCTGTCAGAAGGAGGGAGAATCATCCCGCCGTGATTGCTTTGGGTGGCGTTAAAACTGCCGGGCTGCTCCGCCAGAGCGTTAGCGGAAGCCAGAATCAGTACCAGGCTTACAGCGCCGATAAAACGTTTCATAAATCCTCGGTGTCTGTTTTAACCAGACGGTTGCATAGTGTTTGTTAATTTTTTAATGATTTAGCGGGTGAATAAACTTTCCTTCGCCACCTGAACACGCAACGCGGTATCTGTGAGGTGGCACAGAGAAGTAATTCTTGAACGTGCGGGTGAGTGTCTGTTGTGACTCAAACCCATAACGCTCTGCTAAATAGAGAATCGGCTCGTTGCTTTCTTTAAGCATGAGGGCGATCTCGGTCAATTTGCGATTACGGATGTATTGGCCTAATGAATGACCAGTCTCTTTTTTAAACATCCTTTGCAGGTGCCACTTCGAGTAGCCAGAACGCTGTGAAACCTTCTCAAGTGACAGAGGGTTTTCCAGATTCTCTTCTATCCAGTCCAAAATGCTTTGAATTGTTATGGCATCATTGTTCCGTCTGGACATCGTTTCACCTCTTTTCAGGTTTTACGGTAATACTTTTGTCAGCAGTTGATAAAGTGTGTTCACTTCGTCATCTGTCAGGTTTTTAGTTAGCTCTTGATGCAGGTTTTGCCCCACAAGCTGGTGGCATTTTTCGCACAACGTTTTCCCTTCTGGAGTCAGTCGTACCAGCACACCGCGTTTGTCGTTTGGGTTGGGCAAGCGTTCGATCCATCCTTTGGACAGTAGGCGATCTAACATGCGCGTGAGCGCACCGAGGTCTACCGACAACGCTTTCTTCAATTCCACCGGTTGCAAACACCCTTCGCAATAAATGCTGCAAAGCACCTTAAATTGCGTAGCGGTGATATCGAGAGGGGAAAGGTGATCGTTTAGCAGGCGATCCTTATGCTGGTTAACCATATGGATAAGGCGCCCCAAAGGAATGACTTCGTTAAACAGATCGTTGGTGCTTTTCACTATGATTGCCCAGGCAAGTATATTTAATCACGGCAGATATTATTGCTCAGGCAACCATAAGTCAACGTGATGGTTCTGCGATGACACGAATAGCTAAAACGGTTCAGTTTTTAACATTGATACAAATCCGATAACGTAAACGCAGAAGGTTGGCTGCTATACTCAGCAGCGCATAAAGCAACCGAATGAAAGGGTAAAAGATGATGGAATTGGTTAAGGCCATAGGGTTTGGATTAGTGGTGCTACTGCCGCTGGCTAACCCATTGACCACTGTGGCATTGTTCCTCGGCCTTGCCGGAGATATGAACAAAAAAGCGCGTGATAAAACCGCGTTGATGGCGTCAGTCAACGTCTTCATCATCATGATGGTTGCGTATTACGCTGGGCAAGTTGTGATGAATACGTTCGGTATTTCGATACCCGGTCTGCGTATTGCGGGTGGTTTGATTGTTGCGTTTATTGGCTTCAGGATGCTATTTCCGCAACAAAAGGCACATGAGTCCCCCGAAGCACACTCGAAAGCTGAGGAACTGGAACAAGAGCCGGATACCAATATCGCGTTTGTGCCGCTTGCGATGCCAAGCACCGCAGGTCCTGGTACCATTGCGATGATTATCAGTTCATCGTCAACGATTGAACACGGCGTCAATTTCTCTAATTGGGTTGTGTTGGTGGCGCCACCGATAATTTTTGCGCTGGTGGGAATAATTTTATGGGGCAGTTTGCGCAGTTCTGGCGCGATTATGCGTCTGGTAGGCAAAAGCGGTATTGAGGCAATTTCCCGTCTGATGGGCTTCTTGCTGGTTTGTATGGGTGTGCAATTTATTATTAACGGCGTGCTGGAAATTATTACCCACTTCCCGGCGCAGTAAGTTTAATAAGGGCCGCGGTAGCAGACCGTTGCCCTTAACTCACTTAGTGGCTTTGCTGTTCTTCCAGCGACACGGGCCAGCGACGGAATATCAACACCGACCAGATAAGTGCTGCCAGGGCTGGAACCGCACCGACCAACCCGATACTCGACATATCAAAATGCAGGCTGACCTGGTTTCCAACCAACGCGCCCGCACCAATCCCAAGATTAAAAATCCCTGAGAATAGCGCCATCGAGACGTCTGTTGCATCCGGAGCCAGCGCCAATACTTTCACCTGCATACCCAGCGTAATAATCATAATAGCGATGCCCCAGAACAGGCTTAATATCGTCAGGTTCACTGTGCTTTGTGCTGCGGGTAAGAGCAATGCAAGGCAAAGAACTAACAAGCCGATTGAGCCGCTAACCAGCATTGATGAATGGCGGTTGCCCAACTTGCCAAACATAACACTACCAATAATCCCGGCACCACCAAGAACCAACAACAAGAAGGTGGCCACGTTGGCGCTAAGGCCTGCCACCGTTTGTACAAACGGCTCAATGTAGCTATAGGCGGTGTAATGCGCGGTTACGACTACGGCTACCAGCACATACAGACTCATTAACGCCGGGCGTTTGAACAGCAGTGGCAAACTTTTCAGTGAGCCAGAATGTTCGCTTGGTAATTTAGGCAGCAGCTTGATAACGCAAAATAGTGTCAGGGCGGCTATCACGCCGATGGCGAAGAAGGTGGTGCGCCAGCCGAAATACTGACCGACCACGCGCCCAAGCGGCAAACCTAGAACCATCGCCAGCGCTGTGCCGGTTGCAATCAAACTCAGAGCCTGGGCTTTTTTACCCGCAGGTGCCATGCGTATCGCCAGAGATGCGGTTATCGACCAGAAAATAGCGTGAGCAAACGCGATACCAATGCGGCTTATTACCAGCACGGTGAAGTTCCAGGCCACGAAAGACAGCACATGGCTTGCGATAAACAAGGTAAAGATGCCAATCAGTAGCCGTTTACGCTCAACCTGGCTGGTCAATAACATAAATGGCAGTGACATCAGCGCAACGACCCATGCGTAGATAGTGAGCATGATCCCGACTTCTGCAGTTTGCATTCCAAAACTACTGGCGATATCGGAAAGCAAACCGACGGGAACAAATTCAGTGGTGTTAAAAATGAAGGCCGCAACCGCGAGTGTTACGACGCGTAACCATGCCGTTTTACGTGAGACATTACTTATTGTCATAGATTGGTTTCGCGCTGATAAATGAACTGTTAGGAGAGGCGGTGATCATAAAACCATCGATCCAGCCATACAACCCATTTTGTGATTTAAGTCTCATTTAATTGTGCTGTTAAACCTGACTCTCATGGCATGGTATGTAATTGGGATATGTGGTGGAGTGAAAGCGATGCAGCAAATTGATTTTTATATGGTAGATGCCTTTACCGATACCACTTTTGGTGGCAACGCAGCGGCGGTGTGTCCGCTTACTGAGTGGTTACCTGATGAAGCCCTGCTGGCAATGGCTCGCCAGCATAACCAGTCAGAAACAGCTTTTTTTATTACTACAGATGATGGCTTTGAATTGCGCTGGTTCACCACGCAGGGGGAAATTAATCTCTGTGGCCACGCAACGCTTGCAACGGCGCATGTGATTTTTGAGTCTCTCAATTACCCTGAGGCCACAATCCACTTTACAACCCGTTTCGTTGGCCCACTGACTGTTACGCGTAATGGTGACTGGTTAACGCTGGATTTCCCGGCAACCGACAGCGAGCCTGTTGAGCCGCCACAATTACTGCTCGATTGCCTGGCGATTAGTGATTACCAGGAAGTCAGACTTGGGCGCACATATACCGTGCTGCTTGAGAATCAACGGCAGGTTGAAGCGGTAAATCCTGATATTCAATTGATGCTCAAGCTCAACCAAAAGGTCTGCATCACGGCACCTGCCGAAATTGAAGGTTACGATTTTGTCAGCCGTTTCTTCTCACCTGCTGCGGCAATTACCGAAGATCCGGTTACCGGGTCAACTCACACCATGTTGATTCCTTACTGGGCGGCCCGCTTAGGCAAAACACAGATGTTGGCTCGTCAGGTTTCCAGCCGTGGAGGCGATATTCGCTGCCAACTGGTCGGTGATAGGGTGTTGATGTCGGGCAAGGCGGTGACTTATCTGGTCGGCAAAGTATTACTGCGCAGCCAGCCAACGTTATGATTTAACGCGCATTATTGAGTTATCCGGGAGGAGAGGCTATGCAACAAATTGATTTTTATATGGTAGATGCGTTTAGCGATACCACTTTTGGCGGCAATGCGGCAGCAGTATGCCCGCTTACTGAATGGCTGCCTGATGAAACTCTGCTGGCAATGTCTCGCCAGCATAATCAATCCGAAACGGCCTTTTTTATTACCACCGATAGTGGTTACGAGTTACGTTGGTTCACCACGCAAGGGGAGATTAATCTCTGTGGCCATGCAACCCTTGCAGCGGCACATGTGATTTTTGAATATCTCAATCACCCGGAAACCACGATTCACTTCGATACACGCTTTGTTGGCCCGTTGTCGGTGACACGTAACGGGGATTGGTTGACGCTTGATTTCCCGGCCTGGGAATCTGAACCCGTTATGGCGCTTCCGTTGCTACTGGAAACGTTAGGTATTACGCAATGCCAGGAAGTGCGTGTCGCACGGGACTACATGGTTGTGCTGGAGAATCAGCAACAGGTAGAGGCTGTTTGTCCAAATATCAATGCGATGATACCGCTCGAAAAAATGGTCTGTATTACTGCCCCGGGTGACGGCGAATATGATTTTGTCAGCCGCTTCTTCTGCCCAGGTGAATCGGTACCGGAAGATCCGGTGACAGGTTCAACACATAGCATGCTCATTCCATACTGGGCGGACCGCTTAGGTAAAACGCAGATGCTCGCTCGCCAGGTATCCCAACGTGGTGGTGATTTGCGATGTCAACTCGTTGGCGACAGAGTGCTTATAGCGGGTAAAGCAGCAACTTATTTGATTGGGAAAGTATTCCTGCGCAGCTGAGTTATTTTCACTTGAAACGCATCGGCTGGAAAGCGCTGTTGCGCGTTTTCATCTGCCTGACGTGGCGGTGGTCTGATATAATGGCGGGCGTAAAATACCCGCCAATCAGGAGTTTGCAGTGCCAGGTCTGTTAGATAATCAATTGCTGGAAGATATTCTCACACAGGTACGGCCATTAATTGGTCGCGGTAAAGTGGCGGATTACATTCCTGCACTGGCGGAAATTCCAGGAGATAAGCTCGGGATTGCAGTTTGCACTGTAGACGGTGAGGTATTTAGCGCAGGGGATGCGACAGAGCGCTTCTCCATTCAGTCGATCTCTAAAGTACTGAGTCTGGCATTGGCAATGGCGCGCTATGACGAGCACGAAATCTGGCAACGCGTGGGTAAAGAGCCATCAGGGCAACCATTCAATTCCTTACTCCAGTTGGAGCTTGAACAAGGTAAACCCCGTAATCCGTTTATTAATGCCGGCGCGTTAGTGGTATGCGATATGTTGCAGACTCGCTTGAGTGCGCCGAAGCAACGTATGCTGGAAGTGGTGCGTTTGCTTGCGGAGCAACCCGACCTGGCTTATGACTCACGCGTAGCGAAATCTGAGTTTGAACATTCTGCCCGTAACGCGGCTATTGCCTGGCTTATGAAATCATTCGGCAATTTCGACAATGACGTCATAACCGTCCTGCAAAATTACTTCCACTACTGCGCGTTGAAAATGAGCTGTACTGAGTTGGCAAAAACCTTCCTGTTTTTGGCAAACCAGGGGCGCGCATTGCATCTTGCTGATCCCGTTATTACGGCTCAACAAGCCCGGCAGATTAATGCATTGATGGTCACCAGCGGAATGTATGATGGTGCCGGTGAGTTTGCCTATCGTGTCGGGATGCCGGGTAAGTCGGGTGTCGGCGGGGGAATCATTGCCGTTGTGCCGCATGAGATGTCGATTGCTGTCTGGTGCCCGGAATTGGATGCTTCGGGGAACTCGCTTGCGGGAACGGCAGCACTTGAGATTCTGGCGCAGCGAATTGGCCGCTCAATTTTCTAAGATTTTCGTAAGCCAGGCATATTAGAGCCTAATGGATCAGGCTTATAAGTTTTATCTCGTTGGCCGCAGGTCGTACCAGATAAAATATGCTAAGCTAAAATTCATTTTTTGCACTCATCTCGTTGTATTATTTTATTAAGCAGTGCATGCATAAATATGAGTTAAAACAGCATGTCTAATCAAAATAAATTTAAGATCTTTTCGCCTGAAAAATGGCTGGCTAACGCCATAAATATATTTTTTATTACTACATTGTTTTACTTCTTTGGGGCTTCACTTCGCCTGATTGATGAGCTGTCTTTGTTCTGGCCGCTGAATGCCGTGCTGGCTGCCGTGTTTGTGCGCAACCCGTTCCTGAATCGCCCTGTATATTATTTCCTCTGTTATAGCGCGATGGTGGTTTACGACGCTTTTACCACGCATTGGGGTTGGCAATCAGCGATAATAAATCTCTCCAATATGGTGTTTATTATCATTGTAGCCCTGCTATTACTCCGTTATTCCCGAGATGAAGATGAAAATAATTGGGCCATTAATGCCTTTAAACTTTTCTATTTTTGCCTTATTGGTTCGCTGCTCAGTTCTTTATTAGGATCTTTGGGCTCCCTTGGCCCTTCATCAGACTATCGTCAGCTTCTTCCATTGTTTGGCGATTGGTTTAGTGAGCAATTCTCTACCGGGGTTCTGATGATGCCATTTTTGCTTATGGCTAAATGGCCGCAGTGGGGGAAGATGCCCGCTTTTCATTTTTCGAAACTCTACCCGCTGCTGGGCGTTATCATTTCGGTGATTGCCTCAGTAGTGATTGGAGGTGCAGGGAGTCTTGCGTTCCCGCTGCCAGCCCTTATCTGGTGTGCGATCCGCTACCCATTGCCGATTACTGCGTTGGTTACGTTTTTAACGGGCGGTATGGAGATTGTTCTGGTTGCCAACTCAATAGTGGTCTTTCACCATAGCCAGCCGCTGGTGGTGAATGAGATGTTCTCTGCACGTCTGGGTATTGCCACTATGGCGATTTGCCCGCTGATTGTGTCGGTGAGTGTAGATGCCATTAACCGCCTGATTAAACAGACCTCGCTGCGGGCCGATTATGACTATCTTACCGGTGTGCATTCTCGTTCAGGTCTTTATGAAGCGCTGAAAATCAACGCGCCGTTAATGCATAAACCCGGGCAAAAATTGTCTGTGATGCTGCTGGATATCGATTATTTCAAACGTATTAATGACAACTATGGTCATGAATGTGGGGATGTCGTATTAAGCGCGTTTGCCGGGCAATTAAGAAAGGTTGTGGGTGAAGAGGGGCTGGTGGCCCGTCTGGGCGGCGAGGAGTTTGTAGTGGCTTGTAGCACTAACTACGAAGATGAAGGATATAAGATTGCGGAGAAGATTCGCCAGAGCGTAGAACTCATGGCGTTTCGTTATCAGCAACAAACTCTGTTTATTACTGTCAGTATTGGCCTTGCTGTCGCAACACCTAAAAATGAGCCGCTGCTTGATGTGTTTAACTCGCTGTTGGCAGAGGCAGATAAATACCTCTATTTATCCAAGCGCAATGGCCGCAACCAAACAAGCACCGCCACCTTTAAAGAACTGGCTATCAATAGTTAGTCACAGATAGAGAGTTGTTCTACCAAAAATGGGTGTAAAAATAATTGGTATAACAACTCTAACTTGATCAAAACGGGGTTTCACTTCGTTGAGTTCTGGTAATTTGGACAGGATTTTTATGGTCGCTCATCCTGTACACACCAAGGAACAACATAGTGAAAACACTTAATCGTCAAGAATTCCCTGGCGCCCAATACCCTGAACGTATTATCCAGTTTGGTGAAGGCAACTTCCTGCGTGCTTTCATCGACTGGCAAGTCGATCTTCTTAATGAACACACGGACTTAAATGCGGGCGTTGTTATCGTACGTCCTATCGACAGCGCATTCCCGCCGTCGTTATCTACCCAGGATGGGCTATATACTACGGTTATCCGTGGTCTGAACGAGCAGGGCGAAGCGGTAAGTGACTCGCGTCTGATTCGCTCCGTTACCCGTGAAATCAACGTCTATCAAGAATATGAAACTTACCTGAAACTGGCACATAACCCAGACATGCGTTTCGTATTCTCTAACACCACCGAAGCGGGCATTAGCTACCACGCAGGCGATAAGTTTGAAGATGCGCCAGCGGTAAGCTACCCGGCTAAACTGACCCGTTTGCTGTTCGAACGCTTTACCCACTTCAACGGTGCTGCGGATAAAGGTTGGGTTATCATTCCTTGCGAATTGATCGACTACAACGGTGACGCACTGCAAGAACTGGTTCTGCGTTATGCACAAGAGTGGGAGCTGCCTGCAGCATTCATCCAATGGCTGAACGACGCTAACACATTCTGTTCTACGCTGGTGGACCGTATCGTTACTGGTTATCCGCGTGACGAAGCTGCCGACATTGAAAAATCTTTGGGCTACAAAGATAGCTTCCTGGCCGCTGCCGAGCACTTCTACCTGTTTGTTATTCAGGGGCCTGCGTCACTGGCACAAGAACTGCGTCTGGATAAATATCCGCTTAACGTGCTGATCGTTGATGACATCAAACCTTATAAAGAACGTAAGGTTGCAATCCTGAACGGTGCTCACACTGCGTTAGTTCCGGTTGCTTATCTGGCTGGTTTGAACACTGTTGGCGAGTCGATGAACGATGCCGAAGTTTGTGGCTTCGTAGAAAAGACCATCGCTGAAGAAATCATCCCAGTACTGGATCTGCCACGTGACGAATTACAGTCATTCGCACAAGCGGTAACCAGCCGTTTCCAGAACCCGTATATTCAGCACCAACTGCTGTCTATCGCGTTGAACGGCATGACCAAGTTCCGTACCCGTATTTTGCCGCAATTGCTGGCAGGCCAGCAGGCTAACGGTACTTTACCTGCGCGTCTGACTTTCGCACTGGCAGCACTGATTGCCTTCTACAAAGGCGAGCGTAACAACGAAAGCTATCCGTTACAGGATGACGAGCATTGGTTGGTACGTTATCAGCAACTGTGGACTTCACTTGGCGACAAACAGATCACCGAGCAGCAGTTGGTTGAAGCGGTACTGTGCGATAGCGACCATTGGGGCCAGGATTTGACTCAGGTTCCAGGTCTGGTTGCTAAAGTTAGCGAAGATTTGCAGGTTATTCTGACTCAGGGTATGCGTGCCGCAGTAGCTCGTTACTGCTAAGTGCCAAACCGGTAGAAAACCTTGATATAGTGCCTCCAGGCTTAGCTTAGAGGCACTTTTTTTATGCACAATTATGCACTCTGGTTCCGCCAGTTTTGGCGATGTTACGTGACAACGTCACCCATAAATGGTTACTTATCGCCACCCATGATCGTTTTCATGGTCTCTTCATCTGGCAGGCCCTGATGTTGTTGCAGACGCCCATCTTTATTGAGGTAATAAATAGAAGGAGTGGCCGTCCCGCCCAGTTCATCCATTAACGCCAGGTTATCTTCCAGCGCTTTCGTGATTTCTGGTTTGATGGTTGCCGGGATTTTTAATGCCAATTTCCCTTTGCTACTCTCATATTCAGCCAATGTTTTAGCCGGATCGTCAGCCATCATGATGGCTGCGGCTTTTTGCCCACTGTCCGGGCGTAACATCCCAACCATTAAGACGCGTAGCTGTACCTTTCCTGAATTCAGCCAGGGTTGCGCATTCTGCCAAAATTGAGTGCAGTACGGGCAGTATGGGTCGGCAAACGCGTAGACAATTTGCGGGGCATCTGCTTTTCCTGCTGCTATCCAGTGATTTTTCTCAAGTTTCTGCCACATCTCTTTGGCCATGGGCGCATAAACCCATTTCTCGACTTGCGCATCGCTGAGGTTTTTCCCGGTGGCATCAACCAGATTACCCATAATTGCATGCTGTTTATCCGGGGTCAGGAACACTGTTGTGCCTTGCCCCTGGAATTGCATCACGTAGCCTGGTAGGTCGCCGGGGCCTTTAAATTCACCTTTGAGTTCAAATCCTTGCTGCTGTAAGGCGGTAATTGGGGCAGGGAGTTTAGCCTCAGTTGCCAGCGCGGAAGTGCTGGTTAGCAGGGCAAGCGACAGGGTCCATACTGCATGTTTCATTACGTATTCCTTATCATTCTCTTGATGAATGTATGCCCGGGTAGGCTACATGTCGTACGCTTGTAAGGAAAGTTCTCGTTTAGAAAGATGAGGCCGCGTTATTTTGTTATCTTATGCGCAATTATTTAGATCTACTGGACGCATTATGACCCACTCATCAAAAGACCCTCTGCACGGTGTGACGCTTGAAACTATTGTGAATGCGTTAGTTGCACATTTCGGCTGGGAAAAACTAGCAAAACTTATCAATATCAATTGTTTCAAAAGCGACCCAAGCGTGAAGTCCAGCCTCAAATTTTTGCGCCGCACGCCATGGGCACGTAAAGAAGTCGAAGATCTGTATATCGATATGGTAGAGACCACAAACGAGGCGTCACAAGACCTTCCAGCTGATAGCCCGTGGGCCAACTGGCAGAGCAAGAAAGACCAGGAGTAGTAACCAATAGCGGGGTGAAGTGATGAGTGATTGTCTGGCAAAAATGGGGGCTGCCCGTGTTCGTCGAACGTCATTCCATGGTATCGAATGCATTGAAAAAAGCCCGAGCAGTACAGTCGAGTTTCAATTCTATCAATATGTTGCTCCGGTATTTCGCTCCGCTGGTATCGCTATCCCCGAGTTGTTAGCATGTGATGCCGAAACCCAGACATTAACGCTGGAATATATTCCCCACGCTATGAGTCAACATGAGTCAGCGGAGCGCCGCGACGTGTTGACGACAATTACACGTATTCATCAATATCCCGTCGATAAGCAATGGGCTTTTAAAAACCACCATTGGATGCAGAACAAAACTACAAACGCGCTTGATCTACTGAAGTTACCGAGTGAGTCTGTTGCGATTGTTCTCGATATTGAAAAATATGGCTCATGTCTGTTTAGCCCACAAACGCTTATCTCTGGTGATACCAATGCAGGTAATTGGGGAATAAGAGAACAGGGAGATGTGGTGTTATATGACTGGGAGCGATTCAGTACCGGCAGCCCGGCAATTGACCTCGCCCCCTTAATTAAAGGAATGGGAAACATCTCTGATTACATTCATATCGCAAAACGATATCAGGAAGTTTCACCATCCACTGATGCCGCTGCGCTGGCTCAGGAGATTGCTATCTGCAAATTATGGATAGTCACCGAAGTCCTCGATATTCTTTCTCGCAACCATAAGGCCGATCTCAGCAAATATATCGATTGGTATCGCAGCCATTTGCCAACATGGCTAACTCAGATACGGCAATTCTTAGGTTAAACAAACGGCGCTAATGGGTCGGCTGCCGCAAAGGCGATTTCTTTCTCCGGTTTAGGCGGATAAATCAGTTCGCTAGTGATAGCGATTTTAATTTTCTTGCCATCCGCGCGGGTAGATTTCACCACCTGATCCCATCCCTCGGTGTAAACCGCACCCCATTCACCTAAATCCAGGCAGGTGACGTAGTTGACCTGGCTATAAGGATGGGGAGCCACGCCGATGATGTCTGCTGCAACGTTGTTGCCCACAAAACGTCCGAGCATGATCGCGTGCTGGCAGGTCATCAGGGCAGTGTTGCCTGTATCATCGGTACGGGCATAAGCCACATCACCGGTCGCATAAATATCTTCATGACCAACTACTTTCAGGTTTTGATCTACATGCAGGCGACCTTGTGCATCGCGCGTGGCTGGAATTTGCGCGGTAAGTGGGCTGGCCTGTACGCCCATAGTCATAATCACTGTGTTGGAAGCAATAAAATCACCGTTCTTAAACTTAACGCCATGTTCATTGATAGCAGTAATTTCTGCTTCAAGCCTCCATTCAATGCCAAGTTCGTCGCTTGCTTGTTTGATAACCTCACACAACTCTTCGCTGTAACGGCCGCCAACTACTTGGCTTCGGTCTGCAATAATCACACGCACCGGAGTTTCATTTCCCAAAATCGTACGTAAACGAGCAGGGAGCTCGGTTGCCAGTTCAATGCCCGTGAAACCACCGCCACAAACCACAACAGTATTACGCGCATGGCTATCGGGTTGCTCCGCTAACTGGTGAAGGTGTTTTTCAAGATGAGCCGCGCTTTCAAGTTTATCGACATCAAAAGCATGCTCATTTGCGCCAGGGAAAATTGGGTTGATTTGACTGCCGGTGGCTAATACCAGGCGGTCATAGTGAAGCGCCGCCAACTGGTCTTGCGCGGTGTGATACCACACTTGTTTGCTCGCGACGTCAATCTCACTGGCGGACCCGGCAATAAACTTCACTCCTGTAGCAGCAAACAGCGGTAATAGAGGCGCTGCAAAATTTTCAACTCCCGCCTCATAAAAGCGTGGGCGAATACGGAGCTCTGGTTGCGGTGCGAGGACTGTTATCTCAATATCGTTGCGATCGTGAAGATCGGTTAAACGTGCAGCGCTCAACGCTGCCCACATTCCGGCAAACCCTGCGCCTAAAATAAGAATTTGTTGTTTCATAATTTATCCCTGGTTTTTCTGCGGTCATTGAAAATCTTAACTACGATCATATTTGTCGTAGTTAAGATTTTCAAGGGCTTTAGGGTGGTCAGAAATGATTTACGTCTTAATCATTTGAAATTAATTGATATTTAAAAACAAATTAATAATGGTAACTGACAGGAATTGCTTCAAAACAAGGAAGGATTTATTATTTAACTCAGAATAAACGGAGCGGAGCATTTATGGCATTTTACAGTTCTGGCGTGGAGTACGGTATCCATAGCCTGATGTGTCTGGTTGATAGCAAAGGTGATGGCCGCGAGATGAGCGTGCGGGAAATTGCTGAGCTACAAAACGTTCCGTACGACTATCTGGCGAAGATTTTTACCAAGCTCTCCAAAGCTCAGTTGGTTGAAAGTACCGAAGGAAAAGGTGGGGGATTTCGCCTGGCGAAACCTGCCGATCAGATAACAGTGCTGGATATAGTCGCGGCTATCGATGGTGAAAAATCGATTTTTGACTGTAAAGAAATTCGCCAGCGCATGGCTATCTTTGATGAGCCAGCTCCCGCATGGGCATGTGAAGGCGTGTGTGGTGTGCGCCATGTGATGCAGGTTGCGCAGCAACGTATGGAAGAAGCTCTTGCTCAGCACACCGTGCTGGATTTGGCGCGCAGAATGTTTAGAAAAGCGCCGGAAGCGCTGCCTATCCAAATTGAAGAGTGGATAGGCCGTCGCCGTAGCGACGCTTAGTATTTAGCTGACGCGGCGTAGCAGTATCACCAGAACAAACACGCCGCCCACACCGGCTGTGATAATCCCAATTGGCAGCTCCTGAGGGGCGGTGAGTGTTCTACTAAGAATGTCGCCCGCAGAGAGAAGTATTGCCCCCATTATTCCCACTAGTGGCAATAATTTCCGGTGACGCACACCAGCAAATGGTCGCGCCAGATGGGGCACCATCAACCCAACAAAACCAATCACCCCGGTTAGTGAAACCAGGATTGCGGTGGCCATAGAACAGCAGAGGAAAACCTCGGTTCGTAAGCGATTGACGTTAATACCCAGTGACCAGGCGGTTTGCTCGCCTGCCAACAGGGCATCGAGGGCTCGCCAGCGTCGGGATATAAGCACAATGAGAATGATCAGTGCGGTCGCGGCAAATCCGAGATTTTCCCAGCGTGCAAAACCTAAACCGCCAAGCGCCCAAAAAAGTGCATTGCTGGCGGCCCGCTGATCGCCGGAAAAAATCAGGAAGTTGGTCAACGCCCCAAATAAAAATGACACCGCCAGCCCGCATATAATCAGCTTTTCAGTTCCTTTATGTGATTGAGACATAAAGATAATCATCACGGCAGCGGCAGACAGCATCCCACCGACAAATGCGGCTATGGGCAATGTCCACGAACCCAGACTATCGCCAAGACGGGTTATCACCAGCACCACGCCTGCAGAAGCACCCGAAGATAGGCCGAATAAAAAGGGGTCGGCTAAATCGTTGCGCGTGGTGGTTTGCAGCAAGGAACCGACCAGGGCCAACCCGGCACCGGCAATTATGCCCAGTATCGTGCGCGGCAACCGTAATTCGAGCACGATGCTTTTTATCATCGGGGCAACCTCACCATGCACCAGGCCGAGGGAGGTCAACACTTGTGAAAAAGAGAGTGCTACGCTGCCATTCGCAACACTTGCCAGAGCGAGCCCCGCAAGCAACAGCGGGGCGACTAGCCACACCAGCAAAAAACGCTTGTTAGCGAACATTAGTTAAATGCTGCCGGATAAAACGCGCGGGCAAGTTTAGTAATCGCTGTGATATTGGCAGGCCCTGGTGTCAGTTCCTGATACTTCAGTTTCAGATAGCGATGATGAAGCACCGCTGGCGTATTCTTCATCAACGGATGTTGTTCCAGGAAACGCCGTAACCCATCAGCACCACCGTTATAGTCAGACTGATAGTCCATCAGAATAATAAACTCAGGCTCCGCGGCGGCAACACTTTCCCAATTGGTCGCGGCCCAGCTTTTATCCATCGTATCCATGACGTTTTTACCGCCGGCAGCTTCGATAATTGCCGTTGGCATGGCATACGCACCGCTGGTGAAAGGCTTATCTTCGCCAGAATCGTAGAGGAAAACGCGCACTGGTTTATGCCCGGCAATCTTTTGGGTTAAGTTCGCAACGTGTCTTTTCCAGCTATCGACCAACTTAACGGCATCTTCTTCTTTGCCGAATACTTTACCCAGTCGCATCATATCGCTATACAGCAAATCCATACTGGCGCGTGGGCGATGGCTATCTACATGAATACAGCTTTCGGTCAGGACCAGCGTTTTTATATTAAATTTCGCCAGTGCATGGGGCGTGACATCGCCACGTAAACCATAGTTCCAGCCGGCGAAGAACAGGTCGGGCTTTGCCGCCAGTAACGTTTCCATCGACGGGTATTTCGGCGCAATTTCCGGGATAGAACCCTGCAAACGAGTAAATGCCGGGATATTTTTATACCAGCCAGAAATGCCACTGACGCCTACGATTTTTGGTTGCAGATGTAGAGCGAAGGCCATTTCAGACATATTGATGTCATGAACGACCATGCGCTTAGGCGCCTCGGTAAACGTCATTGGTTTACCACAGTTATCGACGGTGACCGGGAAGCCAGAGGCAACCGCGCCGCCAGAAATCACGGTCAGTAACGCCGCTAGAATTAATTTTTTCACACATACTCCTGATTCACTATTGCCGCAAATGATTGACCTTGCGGACATGAATAGCGGGGACAGGGTGTCCAGAATGGAACCTCACCTGAGCACACTATCCCGGATAGCGACGTGCGCTAAAACGGCAGAACCGAAAGCGAAACTCTCGCTTCCTGATAAACCGCCGCACCATACAGGAATTGATTGGGTGAATAGGTCTGGTCAGATCAAACAATGCTTAGTTATTTGTATTTCAATCAAATTGTGATGGCAGGGCTTCGAAGATGCGTAGTGTTTTGCCACTGTTGGGATGTGTAACATGCAGGCTCTGCATACCGAATATTTTTGCAAGCCAGGGTGAGTCCAGAACCTGCGCCGGCGTACCTCGGCAAATCAGTTGCCCCTGGTTCATCATCAGAACCTGGTCTGAAAAAGGTTGAATCAATTCAAGATCATGCAACACCGCAATGGTGGTGATGTTTTTGTGTCTGACGAGGCTAAGCAACTGATGACGGGCGAGTGGATCGAGATGATTGGTCGGTTCATCCAACAACAGCAAAGCGGGTTGTTGGGCCAGAACACGGGCTAAACCTGCTCGCTGACGCTCACCACCGGATAATTTCCCCAACGAAACCTGTTGTAGATGCGTGATGCCAACATCGTTAATCGCCTCGGTAATGGCGTTTTCATGTTCAACATTTGGATATTCGGCCTGCCAAGGAATGCGCCCCAATGCCACATATTCACGCACTGTTAGACGTAAATCTGCATTGTCATGCTGGGTCAGTAGAGCGACAGAGCGCGCGCGTTCAATGGGTTTCATGGTGCTTAACGCTTTACCCTGAATCACAATCTCGCCGTGAGCGGGTAGCAGCTCGCTGATGATAAGCCGTAACACAGTCGATTTCCCGCTACCATTTGGCCCTATTATCGAAACAAATTCACCGGGATAAATATCAAATGACACCGCATTCACCTGTGGTGTTTTACCGGCAAAGCAGTGGGTTAGGTCACGAACAGATAGTAGGCTTTCAGGCGCGTTCATTGGCAATATCATTAGCTGAAAATGGCGCTTAGGATAGCAGCCATGTTTTGCCAGGCAAGCAGTAAGGATCGATAATCAGTTGCTAATGCCATCGCTATATAATTTAATATATATCGAATTTACTCCTTTCCCAGATGGCAACTATGTTAATCCTTCGTAATATCGTACTGGTTCTTGCCAGTATGTTTTTCGCATTGAACGCTCAGGCAGACAGAATCATCGCTGACCAACTTGGTCACCAGGTCACTATTCCTGATCATGTTGAAAAAGTGGTGGTGTTACAGCATCAGACCTTGAATCTATTGGTTCAGCTTAATGCACAAAATGAAATAGCAGGTGTGATGACCAGCTGGAAAAAACAGCTTGGCCCTGAGTTTTCACGCTTTATGCCTAAGATTACCTCGCTGCCGACTCCGGGTGATCTCACCTCGGTAAATATCGAAAGCTTGTTGGCCATTCACCCGCAAGTGGTATTCGTCGCCAACTATGCACCCCCTGAGATGATTCAGCAGATTCAGAGTGCTGGAATCCCTGTCGTGGCAGTCTCTTTGAGAAAGGATGCTGACGGGCAACAGGATAAAATGAATCCGACGATGGCGGATGAAGAGCTGGCCTACAACGAAGGGCTAAAACAAGGTATCCGTCTCATTGCAGATGTGGTGGGGCGCAAACCTGAGGGTGAAGCACTCATCAAGTATACCTTTACGGCGCGTGAGAAATTTAACGCTCCGGTTGCAAATATCCCTGATACGCAGAAAGTGCGTGTCTACATGGCGAACCCTGATTTGATGACTTATGGCTCAGGTAAATACACTGGGCTTATGATGAAGCATGCAGGTGCGTTGAACGTCGCCGCAGCCAGCGTAAAAGGCGCGCGCCAGGTTTCTCTGGAACAGGTATTACAGTGGAATCCACAAGTTATCTTCGTGCAGGATCGCTATCCGCAGGTGGTGACTGAAATTCTGAATGACCCGAACTGGCAGGGTATTGATGCCGTGAAAAACCATCGTGTCTGGTTAATGCCGGAATATGCGAAAGCCTGGGGTTACCCAATGCCGGAAGCCATGGCGATTGGCGAGTTGTGGATGGCGAAAAAACTCTATCCGGATGCCTATAAAAACGTCGATGTCGATGCCCAGGCGCAAGATTACTACCAGAACTTTTATCGTGTGAACTGGCAGCCCGATGCTAAGTAGTGAGTCATTTATTCCCCAGCAACTGGTACTGATTATCTCAGTGCTGTTGCTGGGAGTTGCTTCACTTTGCTTAGGTCAATATTCACTTACGCTAAGTGAAGTTCTCCATCAGCTAACTCATTTCTCCGATACGCAAAACATTGCCAACCAGGTCATCTGGACGGTAAGACTACCGCGTATTCTGATGGCTTTGCTTGCCGGTGGTGCGCTGGGTTTATGTGGAGCAACACTGCAAGGGGTTTTCCATAACCCGCTGGTTGATCCACATATCATCGGTGTGACGTCAGGCGCAGCCTTTGGTGGCACGCTGGCGATTCTGCTTGGTCTTGAACCATTAATGATGATGGGGTCGACATTTTTCTTCGGACTGAGCGCATTGATTCTGGTCTATGCGATTGCCGCTTTGCAGGGGCGAGAAAACGCATTGGTGCTGATTCTCTCCGGTATCATTCTGAGTGGTTTTTTTGCAGCCCTGGTAAGCCTTATTCAATATCAGGCCGATACAGAAGAAGTTTTACCTAACATCGTTTTTTGGTTGTTGGGGAGTTTCGCAACCGCCAACTGGCATAAAGTTTTGATGCTGACTGTTCCGGTCATGATTTCTACCGCGATTTTGTTCCAGTTACGTTGGCGCATTAACCTATTGTCACTTAACGATAAAGACGCGCAGGCGTTGGGTATTTCCGTGGTACCACTTCGACGCAGCGTATTGGTTTGCTGTGCATTTTTGGTCGCAGCACAGGTCGCTGTCAGTGGCAGTATCGCATGGGTGGGATTAGTCATTCCTCATCTGGCGCGTCTTCTGGTGGGGGTTGACCATCGCCGTTTACTCCCGACAGCATTCTGGATGGGGGGCGGCTTTATGATTGTCGTTGATGATATTGCCCGCACGTTAATGCAAGCCGAAATTCCATTGGGAATCATCACCGCTTTATTGGGTGCACCGCTGTTTACCTTTTTGCTAATACACTCAAGCCGTAGAGGCCGTCGATGAAAACGGGTGAATTACGTGTTCAGCAACTGTTATACGGACATAAAGAGCCGTTGTTTGAACCGCTCAGCTTTCACTGCCAGCAAGGGGAGGTTTGGGCAGTTCTCGGACGCAACGGTTTGGGGAAAAGCACTTTGCTAGACACGCTGACAGGTACATTAAAACCCCTCGCTGGGAATATAGAAAATGAGGGTGGCATTGGTATTGTTGCGCAACATTCGCACTTGCCCTTTCCGTACTCGGTAAGCGATGTGGTGCTGATGGGAAGGGCGCAGCATGTGAAGCTATTTTCACAACCGGGCAGTGCGGATAAGCAGAAAGTTATCGAGGCGCTGGAGCAGTTAAATATTGCACAGTTGGTTTCAACACCTTTTACTTCTCTCTCTGGCGGGCAGCAGCAATTAGTGATGATTGCCCGCGCGCTTGTGACTGCCAGCCAAATCTTATTGTTGGATGAACCTTGTTCAGCGTTGGATTTAGCCAACCAACAGGTGGTGTTACAACTGATTAGCGATCTGGCTCACCGCCAGCATCGCGGCATCATTTTTACCACCCATGATCCAGTTCATGCATTGCAGGTTGCAACCCATACGCTGCTGCTTTTGCCTGGAGGGAAATGGTTGGCCGGCGCGACCGATACCATCGCTTCTGAAGAGAATCTGTCTCAAGCTTATGGTTTAACGTTGCGGAAAATCAGGATGGACAACTATGCCACCCCGTTTGTTGCGCCACTCTTTACGATTGAGAAGTGAGTGGTAAAAAACCAGCGCTAGTCAGAAACGCTTGTCCTTCATGGCTAAGAATAAATTCAACCAGTGCCATTACCTCTGCGGAATTCTCGAGCACAGCCAACTGATATTCGCAGCGAATATTGTGTTCTGGCGCAATTGGTACGCAACGGATATCCAGCTGCCCGCTCAACGCTTTGCCATAATGCGCATAGCCAATAAACACATCGGCGAAGCCGTGGCGTAAAATCCAGGCGCTAGCCAGTTCACCTGGCGGGACGCTGAGCGTATCACGGCCACCAACCAGCGGAATTGCCCGCAGGCGCAGTTGCTGCCCAAGACCTGGCTGAAGCTGTTCGAGTTTATCAAACAGTGCCCATGTGTAATCACCAGACGGGTCACACCCAGGCGTGGAAGTACCAATCCGTAGTGCTGGGTCAGTGAGCAAATCTAGCCAGTCGCCACTTTTTTGCGTAGTTAATACCAGTTGATTCCAGGTGAAGGTCTGGGTTTTGGTCGCTTTACCTGTCGCAAGTAAGTGTTGGGGATGCTCCCGATTGGCAGAAGCGAAAAGGGCGCAGGGCTCTCCAACTTCAATGCGCTCTCTCAACAACCCTGCCGGGCCATATTGTGCTGCAACCTCAATCCCTGTGAGTTGGGTAAAATGGTTAAGCAGCGGGGTTAAAGCCAGTCGTAAACTGCCGGCAGCAAGCAAAGGTAAAGGAGATCTCATGGGTTGATTTTGAACCTTAAGAGTCATGGAGAATACACCGTCTAATAATACTGTTTTTTATTGCTAACTGAAGGTTGTAGCCAGTCATGGGGGTAGTTCCTGGATACCATGATGTTATTAAGTTCCATGCTAAAATTTAACCACCACTTTGACATGGTTAACTTTTTTTCAACTGAAAATAGCATAGTATGACTCGCTATTGAGCTAATAATAACGATGAGTTCGTATTCAACTTCTCAGGGGAATCTGAAATGGAAAAATACGTTTTTTATGTCAATGGTAGCGCCACAAAAGTGTTTGCTAAAAGTGAGCTTTCCAAGAGTAGTGTCCAGCAGTTAAAACAAGAAGGATATAAAAAGTACCAACTGGAATTTGATGCAGATAGTAAGCAAGAAGCCATCAAAAAACTTAACGAAAACTCGCAGGATAATCTTGATTCGTTAAGTCAATTTTCGGGGAGTTATCTTTTTTTAGCATTATTCCCTCTTGCTATATTCCTACTGGTTTTTATATTTCGCTGAAAGGAATACCCATGCCGTGCGGAATTAATCATACTAAAATTGAAAGCCACGCTATGTGGCTGATTTTTGCGCACACCGCACTGACCTTCAATATCAAAATCATTTCCAGTTAAATCTTGTATAAAAATAAACAAAGAAAATAAAAATCAGCACAAATTAAATAACATGCAACACTGCTGAAACATAAAATCCGCATTCTTATTTTTGGTATTTGGCAACAGAATTTGTTCGTTTTGCCGCCTATTTTTTGAATCAGGATATACATGAAGTACAAAAAGCTAATTCTAATTGCCGCTTTGGCCATTGCAGGTTGTAGCGCAAAGGGCGATACGGCTAGCCAGCAACGAAGTGCCATTCAGCAGATGCGAATTGATACGCTGATGAAACTGTATAAGGTCCACCCTGAAGCCCGCAGTGAGATCCTGAAGTCAAAAGGGTATGCGGTGTTCTCCAATAACAGTAGCAAGATTTTGTTATTTGGGTTTGGCAGTGGATATGGTGTTGTGAAAGACCTCCGGTCAGGGAAAGACACCTATATGAAAATGGCACAGGCCGGGGCAGGATTGGGGATGGGCGTGAAGCAACAGCGAACCGTTCTGGTGTTCAAGGACAGCAAAGCGCTGAGCGATTTTATTAAGAATGGCTATATTGTTGGCGCTGATGCAAATGCCGCGGCCAAATATGACGATAAAGGGTTGCCTGCGTTGGGGGCTTCGGCAAGTGCCGTTGCTCCGGACAGTGTGGCAGTGCCTAAATCAGTCGATGTTTACGAACTCACCGAGAAGGGTCTTGCCGCACAAGCCATGGTTAATGGTTACAAATACTGGCCAGATGACGCTCTGAACAGTAAATAATCTAGAGAAGCTAACGGTACGATGGTGCCGTTTTTTTATAGGGTAATTTTTCAGCTTCAAAAGCAGAAGGGTAAAGAAGTGTAAAAAACTATTTCATTTGCTTATGGCAATACATAGCTTCAATTTCAATTATGCACTGGCTTTTTCATCAATACCGACAATAAATAAAGAACCAGCAAAACATGTTATAGGGTTAGGTATGCTTAACAACTACAGCGTAAGAACCGTTATCCTTGTTTTTATATCTGCCTCTTTTGTCTTTATTGATCTTATGGCATTCCTTCTGGTAGCAAACGTGAGTGTCATCCTCATGTTGAACATCGTCGGCGTTGTATTGATCTCAACCTTATGGTTTTACATGACTAAATATCTTGTGAGGCCGATTAACGAGGTTAAAAGAAATATTGATGAAATCAACTCAGGGAATTTATCAATTTCTATCCGCGAGTTTGGCAATAATTGTGCGGGGAAATTGATTCCAGGGATAAATAGCCTCGCAAAAGAAATATCCAGTCTGGTCATGGATATAAGAAAATCATCCAATTCGGCCAGCATTTTATCCGGCACGCTGGCTAACCAAAGTGCCGAACTCTCAGTCAAAACTGAACAGCAATCGGCCATGCTGATGCAAACAGCATCAAGCATGGAAGAGATTTCAGCGGGGACAAAGAGCAATGCAGAAAACACCCGCCAGTTAAACGATATAACCAATGAAGCCCATAAATCTGCAGGTCATGGGAGTGAGTTGATGCATAAACTCACTGAGAATATGGTATCCATTACTGATTGTTCGAAGAAAATGACCGAAATTATTAGCATTATCGATGGGATAGCGTTTCAGACGAATATCCTGGCGCTTAATGCAGCAGTTGAAGCCGCGCGAGCGGGTGAGCACGGCAAAGGATTTGCAGTGGTGGCGGGTGAAGTCCGGGTGTTAGCTCAAAAAAGCTCTGAGTCTGCCAAAAACATAAAAGCGCTGATTGAAAAAACAAATACCAATGTAATGCAGGGTGCAAAACTTGTATCTGAAGCAGAAAAAAACATGCACGACATCGTTTCAGGCTCAGATGATCTTAACATGCTGATGGAGCATATTTTCATATCTACGAATGAGCAGGAAAAAGGTATTCAACAAATAACCATTGCTTTGTCCGAGCTGGAAAAAGTCACTCTGAGTAATGCTGCAGTCGTTGTGGAACTCGCAGAATCCTCAGATGTTCTAAAAAACCAGGTGGTAGAACTTCAAAAAAGAACCAATAATTTACGCTTGAATGGTGAAGATAAAAACACGATGCCTGTGGCTCCGCTCTTAGTCCCAACGAAGCAGGGAAAACATGCATCAGAAGGTCACTGGCAGACATTTTAAATTATCATAATTTAACGACCTGAACTGCACCCCAACTGTTGGATATTCAACGCATTAAGGTGCAGTTTTTTAATGGTAAATTTTTGATTATATGGCTGCAGATATTTTTATTAATTTAAGATTCAATCGTCTACTGGATAATTTGTGCGCTATTTGATCAGGGCGTGATACGATGAACCTCATTCATTGAAAGGCTAATCCTCATGTCTATATTCGATTATGCAATGAAGCGCTTTAGTAACGCCACAAATGGCACTGTGACATGTCCAATCTGTGGAAATAAAGCCTCTTTTCCCGCCAACAAAATTCGCCAGGGGCAAACATTGCTCTGCCCAAAATGCAAATCACTGTTTGTTGTACCTCGCTAATACTGTTGCCCACAGATCGTAGCGGCTAACGCCAGCAATCCTCATCTTTTATGAAGATTCTCTCTGGCGAATTGCGCCAAAGAACCTGCGCTGAGCTTACAAATCAGCGCACGTAATGGCGATGAAAACCACTGTAACTTCTCCTGAACATTCATACTTCGCTTACCAACGAAGCATCATCTTATTGAATCCCTATAGTAGGCTTCACAAGCGTACATTCAGGAGCAGTATTATGATTGCGGTACTTTTTGAAGCGAATGCCATACCTACACAACAAGAGCGGTATCTACAACTGGCTGCAGAATTAAAGCCAGAGTTGGAGCAAATTGCAGGCTTTATTTCAATTGAGCGCTTTCAAAGTCTGAATACCGTAGGAAAAATCCTGTCGCTGTCATGGTGGGAAAGTGAAGAGTCTGTCGTAGCGTGGAAACAAAACCTAAAACACCAGGCTGCTCAATTTGAAGGGCGGGAATCTATATTTTCTTTTTACAGAATCAGAGTTGCACATGTCCTGCGCGATTATTCATCTGAAAATAGAGATTCTGGCCATGTATGATATTCACGTTATTCTTACCAATACTCCGGGTGCACTGTCATCGCTGGGATCTTTACTCGGCCAAAGTGGGATAGGACTTGAAGGCGGAGGTGTTTTTACCATCGGTGATGAAAGTCATGCTCATTTTCTGGTTGAAGATGGTGAGCTTGCGACACAAGTGCTTAGCGAGGCTGGTCTGAATGTTAAAAATATCACATTGCCATTAATCAGAAAATTAAAACAAGAAAAACCTGGAGAGCTCGGTGAAATTGCCAAGGTCATTGCTCTGAATGGAATTAATATCAATGTACAATATAGCGATCATAATAATCGTTTGATTCTTCTGACCGACAATAACGACCTTGCCGCTAAAGTAACCAAACAATGGGAAGTGACTGCGGAATGAATTTAAAAGTTTCAAAAACTGCTGTTGATGAAACTGACTATCTCGAAACATCCATGTCAGTTGTTGCATCAGCCATTGCTGACCCATCGCGGGTCAGCATTCTTTGTGCGCTAATGGATGGTCGGGCATGGACGGCAACAGAATTAAGTACGGTTGCCAATATCGCCGCATCAACAACAAGCGCGCATCTCGCAAAACTGCTTAATAGTCGCTTAGTTACATGCCTGTCTCAAGGGCGGCATCGTTATTACCGCCTGGCTGGAAGCGATATTGCAGCTCTTCTTGAAACTTTGATGGTGGTATCAGTGCACAGTGGAAAGACGCTTGAGACCAAAACACCGTCACATTTACGTGTTGCCCGGACATGCTACGACCATATGGCCGGAGAAGTTGCTGTTGGAATCTATAACTTCATGTTCAAAGAAGGCTGGTTTTCTCCTGATGGTAATCTGCTTTCGCCGACGGGAACGCTTCAGTTTCAGAATATGGGCGTGCTCATCGATCCAAATAGCAGGCGCAAAAGCTCCTGTGCTTGCCTTGACTGGAGCGAGAGAAGATTTCACCTTGGAGGCGGTGCCGGTGCTGCACTGATGCTGTTCTTTGAACAAAAGGGGTGGATAACTAAAATCGCGGGTTACAGAGAGGTGGTAATTACAGAAAAGGGCAAAGTCGCTTTTTTACGGTTATTCCAGCTCACTGTGAATTGAATAAAACGAAAGTTTCAAAGCATTGATTCCGAGCAATCCTTTGCTCTACAGCAGCCTGTTAGGCTTCAACGTATGCGATACGATACCCATCATTTTCAGGAATAACGTGAGCAAATCCCGGTCTGGCAAAGTGCATTCCTGCAATGAGCCAATTTTCTCGGGCTGCTTGTTCCAGAATTTTTTTCCTGGTCACTTCGGCTTGAACAGGGTCGCAGTCAAACGCAATAGAAACAGCCGGTTGTGCAGATTGAATATGTGGGAAATGGACAATATCTCCCCATATCACCAGGCTTTTATTATCCGACTCAATGCGAAACCCGGTGTGACCTGGCGTGTGACCCGGTAGCCAGACCGGGTGAATACCCTTAGCAATCTCATTCCCATCCAAAAATCTGACACTCTTTTCATAGGCATCCAGCGTTCGGCGCGCCAATGCAAAATTGCGTTGACCACGCTCACTTGCTTGTTTTTGCCAGGTATCATTGCGCCAGTATTTTGCTTCCAGAGCATTAAGATGGATTGTCGCATTCTTAAAAACCGGGCGCCCCTCAATATCGAGCAGGCCGCCAATGTGATCAGGATGACCGTGAGTTAAAAGAAGGGTATCGATTTCTTCTGGGCTACTGCCGGCCGCATAAAGGTTTTCCTTGAGCTTCCCTCCAGCATTATTCAGACCACCTGTACCAGCATCAACCAAAATGGTTCGCCCAGCGCCACGGATAAGATAACAGTTGATGTGAATATTGCCTGGTTCAGCAATCCCGGCATTACGCTGTATTTCACCAGCCTCAGCAATATCAATACCGCACAATAATTCAAGGCTCGCAGACATATTGCCGTCACTCAGGACGGTAACCCGATAATCACCGATTTGATGAGATGCAAAAGATGGATAGCTCATGAACGGTTCCTCTTGAGAGCAAGACAAATTGTGGAGAAGGAATAATCCTTCAACTGACATTTCGTCATGCTACACGCTGTATTATCGCTTCTGAATCGATATTATTTCATCATTCAGTGACATTTTGTCACTGAGGATAAAACCCACCCTCACTTAAAAAGGCAGCGGTTATGCGTAGAAACATCCCCAGTAGCGCTTCGTTGCTGGCTTTTGAAGCCGCAGCAAGACACGGTAATTTTGCCCGTGCGGCAGAAGAACTCTCGCTGACGGAAGGTGCCATCAGCCGTCAAATTGCACGCCTCGAATCGCTACTGAAATGTAAGCTATTTGACCGAACGGGAAGTCGCGTGAAGCTCAATCCTGTCGGGGCGCGCTATGCGCGTCACGTGGGTGAAACGCTTGAGCGCCTGGACCGAGATACTCAATACATAACCGGAATGCCGGAAGGAAACAGAAGTCTGGAGTTAGCTGCGCTGCCGACCTTTGCCAGCCGTTGGCTCATTCCTCGCTTAAGCGGTTTCAGAAAACAGCATCCAGACATCACACTGAATATAGCGGCCAGAATCGATCCATTTATTCTTACTGGTAGTGGCTTTGATGCTGCAGTGCATTTTGATCACCCCGCGTGGGCGGGTATGCGCATGGATTTTCTGTTTAAGGAGAATCTGGTTCCGGTATGTCATCCTGAACTGCTGACAAATACAGATCTTTCCAGCCAGTTGAACGAACTACCGCGAATTCATCGCAGACAAAATCCAGAGGCCTGGTATAGCTACGCTTGTGAAAGTGGAATTGTCCTCGATAACCCGGCTCAAGGGGTCAGATATGACCTTCACGAAATGGCAATCGCAGCGGCGCTGGCAGGGGATGGCGTGGCATTAGTACCGTGGATGTATGTTGAAAAAGATCTCAGC
Organism: Buttiauxella sp. BIGb0552; assembly: GCF_004366275.1. NCBI lineage: Bacteria > Pseudomonadati > Pseudomonadota > Gammaproteobacteria > Enterobacterales > Enterobacteriaceae > Buttiauxella > Buttiauxella sp. BIGb0552. Next base: position 511,279 of record NZ_SODY01000001.1, on the reverse strand, counting down.
AGCGGGGCACTTGCAGCGCCCTGGCCCAAATCTGAAGTGCTGAGTAAAAGCTTTTGCCTGGTGAAACCAGTAGAGACTGGAATAAATGACGCTGCACTACAGGCTTTCGAGCAATGGCTTAGGGCTGAAATCACTGATAGCGGGCAATAGCGTAATACGATGGAGCAAATATGGCCGCACCAGCGACCATATTGCATCAGTATTGAAAACGTTATGGGTGACTTCGGAAACTTGCAAGTTTGCGCTTTTGCTCTCCGCTGGCTGTGAAATTGCCCGGCGAAAGCCAGCCTGAAAGTGAGCTTTCCACTGTTGGCCATTCAATATCGATAATGGATAACCAGTCCGTGTCACGGTTGCGTTGTTTGCGTGTCATGGCCTGACGGAAGCGTCCTTCAAACTTGAAACCCAGTCTGTCTGCAGCATTTCTGGAAGCCAGATTGAGCGAGTCACAACGCCATGCCACGCGGCGATAGCCCAGAGAAAATGCATTTTTCAGCAACAAAAATATGGCTTCTGTGCCCATGGCGGTTCGTTGCATCTTGGGTGACCAAGTGACATGTCCTATTTCTATCGCACCGTTAACAACATCAATATTGCTAAAGCAGACGACACCAACCGGAAGACCACTGTTTATGTCCACCACGGCCCATGCAACCAGCCCGGGATCGTTAATTTTATTCTCAACCCAAAGCTGCATTTGCTGTAAGCAGGTAGGCTGCTCAGCGCCAAGCCAGGTCCAGTCTCTATCATCAGGCGCCTGTGAGAAGACTTCGAGAAGATCACCGCAATGGCTGGTTTCAAGAGTTAAAAGATTACAGTGATGGCCACTGAGCTGAGCTCGGGCTGGAAAGGGTGCAGGTTGCCAGTCGGGAAGCGGGAAACCCACAGGCTGACCATATTTATTCATATTCAACGATCATTCACCTTTTGCATTGCAAGATTGCGCGATAGCTATTGTGGTAGCGACAAAGAGCGTATTAAAAACATGATGATCGAATCAAGCGTCACACGCTAGATTTCATGCTGATAACCGTTTACTACCCTTAAAATGTTAACACGCCTCAAGTTGCCAGCTACCGTCGGTGATAGATAAGCGTTCTGTTAAGTTCAGGTTCTTCAGGAACGTCTCATCGTGCGAAACAACCACCAATGCCCCTTGATAAGTCCGCAGCATTGTCTCCAGTGCCTGAATAGAAGGCAAATCCAGATGGTTGCTGGGTTCATCGAGCAGCAATAGTTGTGGCACAGGGTCAGCGTACAACACGCACGCCAGCGCTGCTTTCAGTCGTTCACCACCACTCAGGCATCCGTTGGGAATCTGAATTTTGTGAGCATCCAGGCCCAACTGCGCAAGCCGCATGCGCAAATCAGCCTCACTGGCATTGCGGTTGGCTTCACGTATCTGGTCCAGAACTGAACGTTGCGGATCAAGATTGTCGAGATGTTGATTAAGTAGGGTATGACCATGTGGGATACGGAAAGCACCGCTCGATGGCTCAAGTTTGCCTGATAGCACGTTTAATAGTGTCGATTTTCCGCAGCCGTTACGCCCAACGATACCGATGCGTTGCTGGGCGTATATCGACAGGTTCAATGGTGAAGAAAAGGCTGGCACGAAGGGCAGTTGTATCTGATTGAGTTCAAAAACCAGCCGACGCGAAGGAGAGTTAACAGCAAGCGAATGCACAACAATTTCAGCATTATCTTCAACGCGTGTTGCCGCTTCATGCACGCGTTGATCAAGTAATTCCTGAGCTGCGAGATGGAGCTGATTTAATTTCCCGGCCGATGTTTCACTACGCTGCTTTTGCCCGCCCAGCAAAATTTTGGCCTGATTGGCTTCTCGCCCCTGGCGATGACCACGTGATTGCCGCTTCTCAAAGCGTTCCTTCTGATCCTGAAGGTTCTTTTGTTCGCGCTGACGTTCACGTTTTCGCTGTTCCAGCAGCTGAAGTGCGCTTTGTGTTTCTTGCGCTTTTTGCTGAGCGTAAAACGAATAATTGCCGCCATAATTGTTCAAACCGATGGATGACAGCTCAACAATCCGCTGCATCGATTCCAGCAATTCTCGATCATGGCTTACCACCAATAGCCCGGCGGGCCAGCGTTGTAGCTGAGCAATTAATGCAAGACGGTTTGCTCTATCAAGGTGGTTACTGGGCTCATCGAGAATCAAAAAATCGGCCTGAGAAAGCAAGGCCCCTATGAGTGACACTCTCATGGCTTCGCCGCCACTCAACTGGCTGACAGGTGTTGATGGCGCAAGATGCCCCAGTTCGCACCGCTCTAACTCAATGTCCAAACGCTGGCGTATGTCCCACTGCTGGCCGACCAATTCAAAATCTGCCATTGCGATACTACCCATTTCGATGCGCTCAAGTGCGCCAATAATGGATTGAACCCCCGCGAGTTCTGCAACGGTCATTTCTGCCTGATAGTGGGTTTGCTGAGCCAGATAATACGCAACACCGGAACAGTTACATCTGCCCGATGAAGGAGGGATTATCCCGGCAAGAATTTGCGAGAGAACGCTTTTACCCACACCGTTTCGCCCAACAAGACCTGTATGGCGTGAGTCGAAAGATTCATTGAGTTGAGAGAACAGCGATGTGCCGTCAGGTAATACAAAAGATACGCTTTCAAGCGTAATGAATGAATTCGTCATATAACTACTCCATAGATGCCAGAAACTGGCCCGATAATCCGGGACAAGTAAATTGGCCGTCACACAGACGGCAGCATCAATGGCGCATTGGACGAATACCTCTAAAGAAGAAATGATTATGGACATTTTAAATAGGGTATGAAAAAAGTAAAGGTTCGGGTGAAGAGCATGATTTAGGTAAATTCGCGCAAATGGGGAGTGAAGCGATGAAAGTTAGACTGGCAACGCCTGCAGAGGCAGAAGAGTGCTGGAACATCAGAAATCAAGCTATTCGTCATGGATGCCAGAATAGCTACAGCACTGCGGTAATTGCAGCATGGACACCTGAAGATATGCCTGAAAATTACAGAGTGGTTATCGAGACCAATCCATTTTTCGTCGTTGACGGGCAAGACAATCGACCCGTTGCAACAGGTTATCTCGATCTTTCCGAGGGGAGTGTTGAGGCTATTTTTACCTCGCCCGATTATATCGGCAAAGGGTTTGCCGGACTTATTCTGGAAGTGATTAAAGACGAGGCGCGTAAACGTGGCTTTAAACAATTAACATTGTCCTCGACGCCAAATGCGCAATCTTTCTATGAAAAACATGGCTTTATTCTATTACGAGAAAACCTCTATTCTTCTGCGCTTGCTCAGGCAAACCTGCGCTGTATGGACATGTCCATTGAGCTGTAGCCCACCCAATTTTCTCCCTCTCGACTATCCTGACAGATGAGCGTAATGGCTCGTCTTTTCCTCAAAATCTGTCTTGAACTGTTCTGTTTTTTTGCAACGTTTAGTCAGGAGAAAGTTTTATGAATGCAGAAATTAAGGGTGGTATTGATATCGCGATTAAAGTGCCGTCACACCAATACCAGCAGACGCTTGATTTTTATCGTAATGCCATCGGACTTAAGGAAATCACGGATAAATCACCTGCTACCGGATTTGAATTTGGCCCGAACCGTTTGTGGATTGATGAAGCACCAGGTCTGAGCCAGGCTGAGGTCTGGCTTGAAATGTTCACACCCGATTTTAAGTCAGCTGAAACACATATGGAGAAGCGTGGAGTTGTCAGATGTGATGCTGTCGAGCCTTTGCCCGAGGGGTTTAAAGGAGGATGGGTCATGAGTCCCTGCAATATTGTACATATGCTTCGCGAACCAGAAGCATGGTGAACCTTGGAATTCTATTGCCGCACAAACGCAGCAGATAGCCGCTGCAAGATTTAAACCCTGCAGCGGCTAATAGTTCATTTATTGTTCTCTATTTATCGATCTTCTTACCTTGCTCATCAACAACCGGCTCACCATCCTCTTTGCTGAATGCGCCACGTTGCCCATCAGCCAATATATCCAGAACTATCTCTGAAGGCCGACATAGCCGGGTACCCAATGGTGTGACAACAATTGGCCGGTTAATCAGGATTGGGTGCTGCAACATGAAAGCAATCAACTGGTCGTCACTGAATGTGTTGTTTGCCAAACCTAAATGTTCGTAAGGTTCGACATTCTTACGTAATAAAGCACGGACAGAGATCCCCATATCGGTGATTAACTTTCTCAGTTCATCACGGGCTGGCGGCGTTTCCAGATACAGAATAACTGTGGGTTCAGTACCACTATTGCGAATTAATTCCAATGTGTTGCGGGACGTTCCACAAGCGGGATTATGATAAATAGTTACATTGCTCATCGTGATGATCTCTCGTTGAGGCCCATAAAATATTTCTTCCAGGGCCGTACTTTAAACAACAGTTATTGTGCTACTGACAACCGCAGGGCTAATGCCGCAAGCGTGACGAACAACACCGGAATAGTCATGACAATGCCTACTCGGAAGTAATATCCCCAGGTAATCGTTATATTTTTCTGCGACAAAACATGCAGCCATAACAATGTCGCCAGACTGCCAATAGGGGTGATTTTCGGCCCCAGATCGCTACCTATAACATTGGCATAAATCATCGCTTCTTTGATAACACCCGAGGCTACGCTGCCATCAATTGACAGGGCCCCAATCAGAACAGTTGGCATATTGTTCATAACTGATGACAGGAAGGCTGCCAGGAACCCTGTTCCTAATGTCGACACCCACAATCCTTGCTCTGCAAGTTGATTGAGTAGGGCGGAAAGGTAGTGAGTCAGTCCCGCATTGCGCAAACCGTAGACCACCAGGTACATTCCCAGTGAGAAAATCACAATTTGCCAGGGCGCACCACGCAGTACTTTTCCGGTATTAATGGTATGACCAATCTTTGCCACACCAAGCAGAATCAGTGCACCAACGGCGGCGACCAGACTGACTGGTACACCGAGTGGTTCCAGGCCAAAGAACCCAACTAGTAGCAAGAGAAGGACCAACCAACCGGCTTTAAAAGTACTGGCATCCCGGATTGCCTCTTTCGGCTCTTTTAACAGGGATACATCGTAAACGGCGGGGATGTCCTTACGAAAAAACAGGTGCAACATAACCAGTGTTGTTGCAATGGCGACAAGGTTAACCGGCACCATTACGGCTGCGTATTGCGTGAATCCAAGGTTAAAGAAATCCGCCGAAACGATATTCACCAGGTTCGAGACAATCAGCGGCAGACTGGCCGTATCAGCGATAAACCCTGCAGCCATGACAAAGGCTAACGTAGCCCCCCGGCTGAAACCCAGCGCCAGCAGCATCGCAATAACAATCGGAGTCAGGATAAGTGCGGCACCATCATTGGCAAACAGTGCAGCTACCATGGCACCCAGCAAAACAATCCAGGTAAAAAGCAGTCGGCCCCGGCCATTGCCCCAGCGTGCAACATGCAATGCGGCCCATTCAAAGAAACCAGACTCATCCAGCAGTAGGCTGATGATTATCACCGCGATAAAGGTGGCAGTCGCATTCCAGACTATTTGCCACACTATCGGGATATCCCCAAGGTGAACGACGCCTATTAGTAATGCCAGACCAGCACCGAGTATGGCGCTCCAGCCAATCCCAAGACCTTTGGGTTGCCAGATGACCAAAACAAGAGTGAGCAAAAAAATCGCACTCGCCACTAACATTTCAGACTCCATTCATATTTGATTAAGTGAATGTGTTTCTTCGTTATCAACATGAGGATAATGAAGCCGCACTGAGTTTTTTCTGGATGTTATCTCGCTCACTATTCCATGCCGATTCAATAATAGTCGCAGCCCAGGCTGGCATGTGTGGTGACAGGCGATAATGCACCCATTTTCCTTCACGGCGATCGGCGACCAGCTCCGCTTCGCGTAACAGCGCCATGTGGCGGGATATTTTGGGTTGGGATTCTGCTGTTACTGCGCAGATATCACAGACACACAGCTCACCGGACTCCCGGAGTAGCATCACAATGGTCGAACGGGTTTCATCGGCAAGCAGTTTAAAAAGCTGAACAGGCTGTAGCATGTTGAACCTCGCTATGAATTTATGATACATATGTTAAATCATATATGTTGGCTTTTGAAGCTTAGTTTTTAAGATGGAGAAATTTCATGATGCGTTTATCAGCAATCGAACGGGAATGTTTTGATGATGAAATTGCCAGCAAACTGCAAGACGACACCCAAACGATGCCGCGTATTCTGATCCTCTACGGCTCAGTTCGGCAGCGGTCGTACAGCCGGTTTGCAGCCGAAGAAGCAGGGCGTTTACTTAGCGAAATGGGGGCCGAGGTGAAAATCTTTAATCCTTCCGGCCTGCCTTTACCTGATGATGCACCGGAAACCCATCCGAAAGTGCTCGAATTACGGGAACTGGTCAGGTGGTGTGATGGAATGGTGTGGAGTTCTCCGGAAAGACACGGAGCTATGAGTTCAGTGATGAAGGCCCAGATTGACTGGATACCATTGAGCGAAGGCGCTGTTCGTCCGTCACAAGGGAAAACGCTGGCCGTAATGCAGGTTAGCGGCGGTTCGCAGTCATTCAATACGGTAAATCAGATGCGAATACTTGGCCGTTGGATGCGAATGTTCACCATTCCAAATCAGTCATCGGTACCGAAGGCGTGGCAAGAATTTGATGATGAAGGACGTATGAAACCCTCAGCCTGGTATGACCGGATTGTGGATGTCGCAGAAGAACTATTCAAAATAACGTTAATCCTGAAAGGACATACTGCGTATCTGGCCGACCGCTATAGCGAAAGGAAAGAAAGCCATCAGGAGTTGTCCACTAGGGTTAACCAGGAAAAAATCTGAGCACCTTCAAATACTGAAACAAATCGTGGTGGTCAGTCGAACGATGAGATGGCCAGAGTAATTGTATCAGCGCTGGAGAAAGAACTTTCAGAGGCTATCAGCAACCAGGGCAATCAGGTTGATTAATCACTAGATTCTGTCTTAGATGACCTTGGTGCGCATAATGTATATTATGTTAAAAAGCCTACCACGACAAACAACTTCATGTTCTATAGCAACTTCTCACTAAATCAATGCATTAGAGATTTATGACATCCCTCCCGTTTCGTGCATTAAGTACATAGTACATTTACTTCATAGTCATGTTGCTTTAGGGGTTAATTTTTATGTACTCACTTAACCAGTTGGTCATTTACGACCGTAAGCGGCAATGGGTTCTGATGGATACGGAAACCTGTTTGCCATTATGGTATCCCCTCAGGTACCACATTGACCATTTGTCATATCGTTCATTGTCCACGCAGTCTGCTTCGCTACTGGCCGTTAAGTTCTTTTACGAATTCTGGCTATGCAAATATGGCGTCACATTTTGTTATAGCTTCTATTCATCTGGCCATAACCCGTACATTGCCATTGAGGAAATGGCAACATTTTCACACTATCTTGAGAACAGTCGCGTACCCCAATCAAATTTATTGGCATTTAAAGCAATCCCTACTTCCAATGGTTTTACTAACGCAGCGCGATTTCGTGCAGTGATTCAGTTTATTTCTTTTTTGATTAGCACATATATATCACCAGCATATCGTGATGATTCCCCCAAAGCTTTATCACATTTGGCTTCACGTTTACATGCACGATTGCGTCTTTGTCGAGAAAACTATCGAGCATTGACACCCGGGAATAAATCGCAACACAACCAGTGCTTTCAAGGATTTCAGAGCATGACCAGTGAGATGGTTGTCAGTCTATACAACATTATTGCTCCTTGCGCTGCCCGAAAACATAACCCGTTAAACCCCTTTCCCTCTGGGCATATTCAGTTTCGCAACTTTCTGATTGTGCGGCTATTATTGAATTATGGATTACGAATAGGTGAATTGTTACTGCTCGAATGCAGTTCTATAAAATCAAATATAAAAGGGGATAAATTTAGCCTGATCGTCACAACAGTTGAGGAAGGATACGACCCAAGGAAAAATGCCCCTTCTCTTAAGAATGTATGGGCAAATCGGGTATTAGAACTTGATAAGCAGGATTATTACTTTCTGAATATTTATATAGAAAAAATACGGGCTGAAAGTGATAATCACGATTTTATATTTACGTCGAGTCAGGGTGTAGGAAAACCATTGTCCTATACGACTATTAATTCTATTTTTTCGAAAATCGATGATGTATTTACTAGCAACTATCCTGAGTACAAATCACAGTTCTATTTTGATGCGCTACAACGATTAACACCACATGTAACCCGGCATACTTGGGCTTACCTGACTTTGCAAAGGATATATCATTTAAGGTATTTAAAGAGTAAATCAACAAGAAAGCACCTAACTGTTGATCTCCCTATCACAGGATTAATGGAAGAAGCTAAAGATGAATTGCGCTTAATGGGCGGATGGAGTCCGAAAAGCCAAATGCCGAACCTTTATGCAAAGCGATTTCTATCTGAGCAGGCCAACTTAGCAAATATCCAACGTATTGCTCAAGATAATGTCGAACTGAATCAAGTGTTAAATAATATTTTGGATGAGTATAGTGATGAAATTTAATAAAAATGAATTTGTTCCTGAAAATAGAATTTCGATTTACCCTCCAGAATTAGTTCAATCCATTCTTGCTCTTGAAATTCCTGAACGCATTTATCTTAAAACTGCAATGGAATTTGATGATAGGCACATAATAAATGCAATCAATAAATGGGCTTTCGATTACTCTGGGAGTCGTCGTTATTTGTGTTTTAATCAGGATGATGTGTCAAATAAGTTAACAAAGTATTTTTGCTTCAAATATGCATCTACGAAATTTCCGACCCATCTTCCATTACTACTTTGTGATTGGAAGAATGCAATCGATTACTGTAGAAAAAATGGCGGTTTTTCTCTTCCTGTACTCCGAAGTTATCTGGAAAGAAACAACATCGACTCTAGAAGCTATTACTCAGTTTTATTCGGCCTAAAAATCCTCTGCGCAGAAACATTCCCAGGTTTTACTCTTGATGACTACGAAGACCTTGAGTTCATTCCTCGCCCGTATTCAAACCACCAAGGTATCTACCAAGAAATAGACAACGTCCTGGATCCACTAGAAAAAAACATGATCAGCAAAGGTCTGTTCGAAATGGCCAAAGCTATCTCCAGAGGCAACAACTATGATCTGAAAGTCCTTCGTAATGCCTCCATCCTAGGTCTGAGCTACGTAACAGGCGCCCGCCCGGTGCAACTAGCCAGATTGGCTGCTGGCGACATACGTATCGATACACGTAATCCCAAAACAGGCCTGATTCGCTATAGCCTCCTTTTGCCCTACGCGAAGCAAAGACGAGTCACAATTGGACGGCTATTTTTGGCAATTCCGCCAGAAATTGGCGAGCTAATAATGCACTATATCAGGCGTGCACAACTTCAATCAGGCAGCAAACTTTTTGAGATGGGCTGTTCTGCGCCGATGTTCGTTTCTCAATCCATCAATCAGGCAATCCTGAGCTTTAGCCCTCTGGACTATCAGACCGCCGTCACGCTTGGCGAAGCCGCCCTTCCTATATTGACACCAACCGACATGCGCCACAACGTTGGTCATTCGCTGGCCATGCAAGGTGCTAGTGCCGAAGAGATTGCGCATATTCTTGGTCATACATCTTTGGTCGTAGCTAAGTACTACATTCTGGCAACACCCGCGTTAGCACTGATTCGGGCCAAAGCGCTCGGCGTCAACCCTGTGTGGCAAAACATGGTGGCGATGATGTTGACTGGAGAAGTAACTCCTTCTGAGCAGTGGCAAGGCCGACGCGTGGTGGGTATGGTTGGCGACCAACTGCACTACGAGATTGGAGGTTGCACCAGAAAAGAAAGCGAATGCCCGTTCAGCGAAGTGCGTTGCTGCTATGGCTGTCTGTATTATCGGCCCTTCACCGATGGTGACCACCAGGCAGTGCTGGAAAGCGTTAATAAAGAAGTTGATGAACTGATTGCCATTTCCGACAGTGTAGGTGATGCCCGAAATCCTCTGATTTCAGTCCATGAAATTACTCAATTTGAGATCCAGTCTGTGATGACTCGTTGTCGTATACATCAGAGCAATAAAGGTGAAAAATGAAAACAAACTTTGAGTATTTTTGGACCTTCATTACCGAACAAAAGGCTTGGTTTGAGCAGCATCTAGCTGCTGATTTTGCTGAGTCATGGGATGGTCCAACCTGGACTTGTGGTAGTAAAGGGTCAGGGTGGCTACGCGGGAATGGTAAATCGACACTACGTTTCGATGAAATTAGTCGTTTAAAAGGAATTGTGGAACGCCATGCTGTGGCGGAACCGTATCAACTGTTCATGAAAGCCATGCTGGTAGTTGTCTATCGAGGTAGAAATAACAGCATCTCTCCAGCCGTTGCTATGGCGACTTTGGTAATATTAAAACGTTGGTATTGCTCATTAATTGAGTTGACCGGGCAGACGCATCCTCTCTATCTGACCACTAATGTCATATCCAGGGCGATGGAAGTGCTCACTGCTGCCTCCAAACCTGGAGACACGAATACAGATAATTACAAGGGGCGTTGTGTCACCCTGCAAAAACTTGTGAATCATCACGCCTTCACACTGGTAACGCTGCAATATGTTTTTGATGGACAGTATACCAGTCCGGTCAATCTTACTCGCAAAGTTCGGGAAATGATGGATCTAAAAAAGCAAGATCGGCTTGATGATACGACGACTAATGGCGAAGAAGCACTGATAACTATTCGGGGTTTCCTTAATATTGTTTCACTAATCCAGCGGGTAGAAAGCGACTCTGAAAAGATTGCGCTGAATTGCTTGATATTACTAATTATCACGGGCTTCCGCTCAATCGAGGCCTTTAACCTCAGGAAGGATGCCTTGATCAAGCGTCAAATAGATGACCCGGCAATACGTAGTCGGCTACAGGATAAGGGATTGCCAGATTATTTCTTGGGTATTCGCTATGTTGGAGTCAAGGGTGCAGGCGAACGTACACATTGGGTCGAACCTTTGGCGGTTCCACTCGTCGAGAGTATATTTAGTACGGTTAAACTGCTGACCTCGCCAATGCGCAACCATCTCATCAACCTACGGTCAAAAAAATTTACTGATTATCTACCCCAGTCTATCAGCAATTTGCATGGCGAAATGGTTGAATTAGATGACGTTGTTACTCATATTGCCCAAACAACTTCGAACTTTCGGGGACGTGCTGGTCTACGTGACAAAGCATCCAAGGCGTTAGCGAAACAAGGCATCCTACCAACACAACAAATACCTGGGCCGAGGAATAGCAAAGCAATCTATTTTTCCAAAACCGATCTTAGTCATTACCTTAAAAACGAATTTGACATCATTGCTACATGCGAGCCTTGTACACATGCTTGGGAGGAGAATGGTAAACATTATGAGGTTAAATACGAAGATTCGTTGTTTCTATACGCCAAAGGTTCACTGTCACTTCGGCGTACTCTGGTATTGAAGGCCACTCCGCTGCCACTTGATAACAGAGTGATGAACAAGTTTCTTGGTAATGTGACTAGTGATTGTTCGGTGTTTAGTAAATACCAGCTACTGGAAGATGATGGTCACCCTACTCGTCTTCGCACTCATATTCCCCGACATAATATCAACACTTTTCTCGCAATCGCGGAAATCTCCGACCACTTACAAGCCATGTTGATGGGGCGCGTGGATATTTCTCAAAATCAACACTATCAGCATCTTGCCCTCCGCGAGAGAAGAAAAGCAGCATCGCTGATTTCTTTGCAACCAACTTCATCCTCGCTTACCTGCCAAGTGCAGCCCGTCGCTTTGGACATAGATACTCCATTGGCTGTCATGAAACATACCGGTTATATGGCAGTGACTGATGGTTTAAGTCTAGACAACAATATAAAAGCAAACCTACATACATTCGATGACCGTGATGATATTGCAGGGTTTATCGAAGCATCTTTAGATACTGGCTTATTCGAGGATATTGCTGCTGCATTCGAAGAGATCAATCGGAGTGAGGGGCGACAGCAGGCATCTGATATGGTGCAAAGGCATGCTGTACTGCATCCAATGAAGTTAGGCTCTTGTATGCGTGATATTAACCTATGGGGATGCCCTTATCGTATGAAATGTCAGGCATTGAAGTTCTGTGAACACTTTACTCTGACTGGCCGCATAGATGAGTACCCCGCAATTACTGCCAAAAAGCATGCATTGCAACGCGCGAAAAACACAATAGAGCAGTTCGTTACAGATCACCCAGATAGTGAACTTACGCAGTGTGACATTGAAAAAAACTTACTACAACTTGATGTTCTAAATGAACAATTGCGGTGCCGAGCAGACTCACAACAGCTAGTCACTGCGCAGACTATTATGTCCGGAGAGATAAAAGTCGAAGGTGAAATACGCACTCTGGCACAACTTTTTTCCCTTGAACACCAAAAACTAAAACAGGACAAATCCTGATGCGCGGTAAGGAACTAAATACCCAGATTGAACACGAACTGCAACTGATGCTGGTCGAGGGCTTCGATAAGTCCCCTATATCCGCCAAAGCTCTGCACACACGTCTTAAAGCAAAAGGCATTGTGAATGGTGGATTAAGCACCTTGAGCAACCTTGATCGAAAACGCTTGATTGCAGCATATACCGATCAACAGCTCTCGCCACTGAATCTGCGGCCTAAAGAAAAGCAGCAATATGTCAATCGTAAGACACGTCAGGCTTTACTTGGCCGGAATCAACAGTTGCAAGACGAAAACACAGAGCTTCGCGAGCAACTAGCTCAGAATACAATGTCACTGATTGAAATAGTCAAGGCGGTAAAAATCAACACGGTTATCTCAGTGGAAAGCCTTCTGGCACCACATGTCATACGTGAGTTAGTGAAGCGATAATGAATTCTAAACCCTACCCAAGCACTAGAATAATTTTATGATAACCCATTTAAAATTATTCTAGTTAAGTCTGAAATGGTGAATCAAACACATTGATCATCTTTTCTTTAAAGCGCCCGAGAAACATCAATACTTCATTGTGAGAATGTTCCGAGAGAGTCAGAGGTGTTGAGTATAAATGGGCGCAACTTACGTCACCGGAAGTGAAGATGAATTGTTGAGATGCTTCATTCTGACGAGTGATATCGGTACTGTTTGCCTTGTTAGTTCCTTGTGATTTAAGGATATCTGGCTGAGAGATTATGTCAAAAATAACCTGGGAATCTGGAATGTCTTCTTTCAAGCGATGAGCAAACTCAGACAATTGGGGTTCAGCAAAAGTATATAGCCAGGCCTCTTGGTTAACCGCATTATTAATTCTTAATATCCGTCCAAGAACTTGGCGGAAATAGAGTTCTGTTTTAACTCTACTTAAATGACAACAAACCTGCAGTCGGGGTATATCAGTGCCCTCACTTACCATCCCCACGCTGACAATCCACTGAGTTGAACTGTATCGAAACTGATCAATTTTTCCGGCGGACATGGGGTCTTTATATGTTACAAGAATTGCAGATTGAAAAAATACTTCCTGTAATATTTGTAAAATAAACATTGCATGTTGAACTGATGACGCAACTATTAACCCACCTGCTTTTGGATTGTCTTCACGAATAGCTATGAGCCGAGAGACAGCCAGAGTGAGTATGTGATTTATAGCCCTGTCGTTGTTGATAACATTCTGATAAGTAATGCTAGAACCACTCAATAGAGCTTGTAGACTGTTGAATGTCTGGTTCGGTGTTTCATCATTAGCCAGAATTAATTGGTCGTTATCGACTAGCACAACATTTGGCAAACGGCAGACATTATCGCGCGTGGCTTCTCTCAGTCCGTAGGAGAAGTTACAGCGAATTAGTCCTTCTGGACCGCTATAACTCGCCATGGCTATCGGTGATTTATCAGAACGCCAAGGTGTTCCCGTTAATGCCAGAGTATATGCCGCATTATCCTGAATATTTAGGATGATTTCCTCACCCCAACTATTTGCATTCTCAATAGAACTTCCAGCGCAATGGTGAATTTCATCAAAAATCACTAGTACACGGTTGAGTTTTAAGATGCTCCAGAAGCTCTGATTAAAAAAAAGCATATTCTGGTAGGTATATGAACATCCTACTGCACCAATAACACCATCAAAACGTGCGTTAAAACGCTGGCTAAATGTATCGTTAATTGATTTTGATACGGAAACAGATGGGGAAAAACATAGAACAAAATCTATTTTACCAGCCTGATACAGTCGATACGCGACTTCTGCTGCCATGTAAGTTTTGCCAGCTCCTGGCGTTGCTAAGCATAAAAAATGACGATCATTTTGGTAAACTCGCAGTGCTTCTTTTACGCAATCTTGCTGCCATTGTCTTAACTTCATAAAGCAGGTGCGCTCTTACAATGAGAAAGTAAATTATTGATAGCTGTGATTTGTCCGATCAACGTCGAACTCTTTTCACGAGCTTTTATGTAGAAGTCTTCAAGTTCCGAACGCATATCAGGTAGCGCTTCAAAAAGAGTTTTATATTCTTCAGTTTCACCAATACTTACCAACAGTGAAATCTGATATTCCTTCAACTGAGATTCAAGATAATTTACTGATCGCTTATCTGAAACGGAATGAATTTTTACAGAGGGTACTGTATCAACTGGTTGGATAGTAACCTCCATACTCTTTGAGTTAATTAAGATGAACTTTGACGTTTTATGAAAGGTAGACTTCTGTGGATTTGAAGAGATCTTTTTTGATAGCTCTCCTCTTTCGACCATGGCCCGAAGTGTTCTGTAGATCGCTTTACGGTCAGTTGTAACAAGTTTTGCTTCGTCGCTTTGCTGTAACAACTTTTCTATTAGCGAGTTGACTGTAAAACCATCAAAACCTTGGTTCGAAAGTACGAGTTGTATCTGAAAGTAGTTTCTGTGTTTCAGTTGGGGCATTAGTCTCTCAACATTAAAAAAACAATACAAAAACGGATTATAATCCGTGGAGTTAAAAGCCGCAAATTTGGATAGTCTTTGTCTTTAAAGAGATAAAGATGAGTGACTTAACCGTCCTTTTCGGCAAAAAACTGAGAGCCAAGCGAAAAAACTTGGGGATTTCACAGGAAAAGCTAGCTTTGCTTACTGATATCGACAGGAGCTATGTGGGAAGAATAGAGCGTGGTGAGGTAAACATAACCCTTGAGAAACTTTACCAGTTTGCTGAGGTACTCAATTGTGATGCCAAAGATCTATTGCCTTAACATTATGAATAAAATGGATTTTTTTGATAATTCAGATCTAAAAAAAAGAGGCTCATGAATGGGTGAAATATCTGGCAACACGAACACTTTCTGACAGACCAACCCGTGTTTTTTGTTTAATGCATGGATCATGGCTATAGCCTCCCTGACCAGGTCACATTGGCTTAGTGCGCAATGAACTAACAATTGGACACCCATTCTGCAAATTGCCTATCAGTCGTGGCTAACCTCGAGGTGTGTGAATCACCACGGGGCACGCCAAGTCCATGCCGCTCCGTAGATAAGACTCGTCGCGATAGCTGCATAATACGGCTCACACGGTTCTTTCGCAGGATTTCCGCTTTCATTCAGATCACCGTGAACCCGACGGTTGTAGTGGTCGGCTGATTACTGCTCATAACAGTCAGATTTGCACTTTCCCTCACGCACATCACGTAGGTCCCACAACCGTGTGACTTTTCCTAGACTCCACCGAACCCTCAAAGTCGTGCTCGTAGTTGAAGACGAGACTAGCAGCGTGTCTTACATTGATGAGGGTGATTCCTCCATTGCCAGCAACGTCCAACTGCTTCAATGGATCCGCAATAACACATACTTTGTCGTTTTACGTTTCAGTTGAGCAATCAGGCTCTCTAATTTTTCAGTTGGGATCATGCCCTCTGCTTTGACATCAAACCCCAAGACCACAATATGAGAACTGGCGGAGACATCGGCTCACTGAGCGCCCATCCGTTTATCACGCCTTTTACTTTTTCTTCAGTCCCAGCCTAAAACATCCCTACCTTATTGATTTTACTATTTAAACCAAATTATCATGAATTTCTGCTATCGGTGCCCAACCGAGGATCAGAACATCATATTTACCCAATTTGGATAATAGCCATCGAAAGAATAGAACCATTAAGTTGATCAAAGGCACCAGCTTATCGTCAGTGACTGCCAAGCCGAGACCGGTTGATTCACATATATTTCTTCTTATACTCCCGATTTGCGAATACAAACAAAAGACAGCGCCGGATGATACAGATGTTACAGTCTAATTGCGGCCAATGACCTGACCCGATTCAGTTCCCTTGCTCCGGACGAAAACGCTTATCCAGATCGGCCGCCAGCTGTTTAATACTCTTCGTTGAACCTGCGTAAAGCTTACTGAGAACAAACTCAATAATCCGATAGGCTTGGTCGATATCAAAAGCATTGACGCGGTCCAGCGCATGACTTCCCGCATTACCCAGCCATTTAATCGCCATCAGAGCCGCTTTATGTTCACTGAACTGTTCAGGGAGTGCTTCAATCCTGCTGTGGAGCGAACGCATTACCGGTACACCTAACGCAGTCATCAACTCTTCGAGAGCAATGCGTATCGCATTTGCCGCCGCATTAGGAGCGCTAAGAAACAACCCGAATGACTGCATCAAGGGCTGAGCCACATTTTCCGGACAATGTGGCGGAACAGCAAAGGCCGGTAGCGGCGGAATAAAATGTCTGGCCTGGAATAGCTCATAATGTGGCTCATCACCGTCTTCTCCGTAATTTTGGTGAACACCACCGCTGCCACTGACAGCGACAACCATTTCACAACGGGCACGTTCACATTTCAGCAGGCAGCTGAAGACCAGATAAATGTCCTCGTATTCCCCCTCAGGTTCTTTCCAACGAGCGACAGACTCCGGAAGCGCTGCGTAATGAAAAGTACCTTCCTGTATGGCCAGAGACGTTGAGTGACAGGATGGACATGCCCAGTTCGGACAATGATTTTCGGTAAAATGAGTCAAAAGTGATGGATTCATGGTTTTTTGTCTTCCGTACTCGCTGGTGTATCTGCTTACTGTTATTGCGAGCAGTCTATTATTTCAGATGGCTTTTCATTTTCGGGTGACCAGTAGCCACCGCTGCTATGATAGGTTTCTGCGCCAAGAACGAACTGAGTTCGGCAATAGTTACATGCGAAATGATAATCAACTATAACGCTCCACACCATCTTCTCAGCACACTCGTGGAAGCTATATTAATTCCAGCCATTTGTCGTTTCAATTTCGGAAAGCGTTCCTTCATCCAGCGCGTTTCTGGCAATACGAATTGCTTTTCGTAGTTGATCTGGTGCCCGGATAACGTATTTCACGCACAGTTCCTGACAACGCTCGTAGCTCATTTACTGCATCACAATTAAATCAGAAAGGGTGTGTCATAATTGCTGCCATTTCGATGTAAATACTACATTAGTGGATTACGAGGGAACGACACATGGCTGTTATCCGCCACATCAGCATTCAGAATTTTCGCGCAATACGGCAGGCTGAATGGTTTCCAGGTCCAGGGCTGAACTGTCTGATTGGCCCCGGAGATTCTGGAAAATCGACCTTCGTTGACGCTATTGACCTGGTGCTCGGAGCGCGAAGATCGTTCACATTCAGTGATGCCGATTTTCATCTCATGAATTCGGCCACACCAGTCTGCATCAGTGTAACTCTCGGACAGCTTGATGACGGACTTCGGAATCTCGAGATCTATGGGCGTTATCTTCGTGGTTTCAACAGCGAAACGAAGGAAATCCATGATGAACCTCAGACAGGAGAGGAAACCGTACTCACACTGAGAATGGTCGTCGGTGCAGATCTCGAACCAGACTGGTGCTTATTTTCAGAACGAGCAACAGCGGAAGGATTGGATAAAAGGTTACTGTGGAAACATCGCGAACAGTTAAGCCCTACTCGCCTCGGGGCAACTTCGCATCATCATCTGGCATGGGGCAACCGCTCAGTACTGAATAAATTATCTGCAGAAGATTTTGATATCAGTGCAACGTTGGCCGAACTGTCCCGACAGACACGACACAACTTTGCTTCCCGGCAACTACCGCAGTTGGATAACATCCTGACCGAGGTCAGAACCATTGCAAATGGGTTAGGTGTTCAGGTCGGAGAACTAAAAGCGCTGCTGGATGTGAATGGAGTCTCCCTATCTAACAGTGCAATCAGCCTGCATAACAGTGATAACACGCCACTGAGAATGCTTGGAACAGGATCAACCCGATTGCTGGTTAGCGGGTTACAAAAAGCTGTCGGACGTCCGGGGATCATACTTGTTGATGAAGCAGAGTACGGGCTGGAGCCCTACAGAATCAGCCGACTCTTGCATCAACTAGGTTCTCGTGATGATGAACCCGCTTCACAGGTATTCATCACCACCCATTCCCCATATGTTCTCAGGGAACTCAAGGCAACCCAGCTCTGTGTACTGAGAAAAGTAGATCAACCGGCCCAAGAGACTTCACACAATTTCCTGACACTGAGTGGAGACGATCAGGAACAAGCTACCTTAAGGGCCTGCGCTGAAGCCTTTTTCAGCAAAGCCGTAATTGTGGGCGAAGGTGGAACTGAGGTTGGTTTTATCAGAGGGCTAGACTTATCCAGACAACGCAGGGGAAGAACGGGCTTTCAGGATCAGGGGGCCTTTGCTACAGATGGTGGCGGCGGGGACAAGTATTTCAAACGCGCGGAGGTTTTTGCACAACTGGGATATCGTACTGCCCTATTAAAAGATTCAGATATCACCACACCTGCACACAGGCAGCAGACTGAACACTGCCGGGCCAGTGGCGTGACCATTTTTGAATGGGGTAATGGTTTTTCAACAGAGGGTGCCCTGCTAGCCTGGTGCCCTGTTGAGACTATCCGTGACATCGTTCTTCTTGCTGCGGCTCTCAACAGCCAGCAACAGGTGGATCAGCACATTCAGAACTGCTCCCAGGGGGCTTATAACTTTGAAGCATGCACTGGTGAGCCAACAGACGAAATGAGAGAGCCAGTGGCTCACGCTGCTGGCAAATATGGCTGGTTTAAAACGATCGGGAAGGCTGAAGATTTAGCGGAGAAGGTCGTCAGTCCGGTCATCAATCAGTTTTCACTACCCTTCCGGGATATTATCAGAGCTCTGCTGGCATGGGCTGCAAAAAATGGTGACCTACGATGAGTGTGGATGCGGTTTTGAACGCCACTAAAGGTCTGATTGTTGCACCAGCGGGATGTGGCAAAACACACCTGATTACTGAAACTCTGGGTGTTGCACAAAGTAAGCCGTATCTCGTGCTCACACACACAACAGCAGGGGTAACAGCACTCAAAAAGCGACTGAGCCGTTTTGCAGTTTCTCCGCAGAACTATATTGTGACAACAATAGATGGATGGGCTCTGAAGATAGCTGGATGCTTCCCGGGACTATGCCCGCTTGATGTGGGTCCTGAAGATCCAGCCGTTTTCTACCCTTCTCTTCGCCGTGCCGTACTGAATCTGGTTGTTAACGGTAATATTAGCGAAATCATCACAGCTACTTATTCGCGTTTGCTGGTCGATGAATACCAGGACTGCAATAGCGAGCAACATGAACTGACTTGTGCGCTTTCACGTTTGCTACCAACGATAGTCTTTGGTGACCCGATGCAGTGTATCTTCAGCTTCTGCGGCCCTATGCCAGACTGGAACCGAACAGTTGAAACTTTTTTCCCTACTCTGGCAACCTTACAAACGCCCTGGCGCTGGAACAATGCGCAAACGCCAGATTTGGGTCAATGGATCCTTGAGCAAAGGCATCGTTTACTTCGCCGGGAGCGTATCGATTTAAGTTCCTGTCCTGACTATGTCCGTTTTCATCCTCTTTCACGAAATCACAATGACAATATCCAGCGCCAGCAGCGCGAATATTACTCGCTGCTTCGCCAGTTTCCCGACGATTCAGTCTTAGTCATGGGTGATTCACGAAGAGCATCATCCCGGCATAAATTTGCACAACGAATCAATGGTCTTAATGTTGTCGAACCAGTAGATCTGAGTGACGTGATGAGAATGGCCGCATCCCTTGACGAAGCTAATGCCGCCAAAGTGATGCCAAATCTTTTACAGGCTGCTGCTGAGCTGATGACAAATGTTGGCGTTAGTACAACCTTACGCAGAATTGGTTCTATTCAGGCTGGACGAAACAGGACAGCCCCTTCTTTGCTTGAGAATTTATTGGTAGAGCTTACTTTGGCTCCCACCCGACAAAATATGCGAACGACACTCCTTTTGCTCGAGGAAAAGGAAGAAACGCGTGTCTTTAGGGTCGGAGCTCTGCAAGTTCTAAAAGATGCGATAAATTTGTCCATCAGCTCACCTGACAAAAGCATTAGAGAGTCAGCATCAATTATTCGTGAACAACGTAGATACCAAGGGGAAGGACGCGTATCGCACCGTTCAATAGGCTCAACTCTTCTTCTGAAAGGGCTGGAATGCGATCACGCGCTGATACTGGATGTGGGAAACATGGGGGCAAGTGATTTGTATGTTGCGCTCTCCAGGGGGGCTAAATCTGTTACGGTCTTCTCGGGTCGTGATGACTTCACACCCTGAAATTCCACCAATAGGGCTGGATTGTCTGCCGGGGCGGGGTCAGTCCACATAAACCTGATTGGTCAGCTTGAACATGGTTTTTTTCTTGATTCCTTTATGGTTCATGGTGAAGTTGAAAGCGCTGGAGTGTGATGTGGTGCAGCTGAATATCCGGACAATGGTGTTATACCTTTCCAACCTAAGCTTTGATGTTCTTCACGTTAGAAGAGTGCTTTCTTGTTGATGTTTTGTAGCATTTGCACAAGAAAGCAGCCAGATAACCTCCAAAATTTAGTAACAGGTTGTTATATGCCATCTCAGGATCATTCCAGGAAACACGTTTTAGAGCGGGAAAGTCAACATGACGCCTTGACCTGCCCCCGATCACTAATTAAGCTAACACCCAACTAAGCGGCGCGAAGCATCCACTGCCTTCTCTTTATGCTTTTTCTGAGTCCGGCCGCTTGAGCACTGAACTCATGTGTTCATATGATTGTGCAATGAGCGTTGTAGTATTAACCAGAACATCGCGTCCTGTATCTTCACCTAGCCTACGAACACCAATTCTAAGTCGGTATTCTTCTCCATTATCGGATCCTGCCACTATGACTTTTTCTACTTTTTCTCTTTCGGTCACTAACAGTGGACGAAAGTCTGGTCTGGCCTGAAAATACTCATTGATCACACGAACAATATAAGCTCGTGCATGCTCCTCACCAATTGATTCTTTTTTGGCTTCATATTTTTCTGTTGCTACCGGTGAACACAATACTTCGATATTTGTGAGGCAAGTGTATGGTTGATTCTGTGCTTGCTCTACAAAGTTAAGAATTATTGCGAACAGACCATTTACGTCACCCCAGTCGATTGACCAATCAACGTGATACTCCGGCTCTTTTGCTCTAGCGAGAAAAGGACTAGTTACTTTTGCTATCCCCTCGACAACAGTTCTTAAACCATCATCAAAGCTAGTTCGAAAATCAGCGTATAGTTTACCTCTGGCAAAAAGAGGGATATCACAGTCTTCCAGTAACACAGGCATTACAACAACTCGTTTTTCTTCAAGCTCACGTAGAAACCCTGAGGAAAGTTCCCTTTTACACCACGCGGAAGCAATGGATGCTTTTGACAGAATGACTAGAAGTGCGCTTGCTCCATCTACAGCATCCTGCACTTTGTCGATAATCGAGTCACCAATACTTAACTCCCATCGATCAAGCCATACATTTACATTTCTACGGACCAACTGAATTGCAAGCTTGTCCACGAAGTCCTTATTTTCATGTGAGTAACTTATAAATATTGGCATTAGTAGAACTCTTCTCTATTTAGATGTGAGGCGTAACAGTTATTAGACAGACAACGTCTACCTGAGCTTGCCCATCTAAAACTCCTTACGTAATCCTTTCAACCATTCATCCCGGCCAAGCTTTGCACAACTATCTGTATAGAACTCAGCGATTGGATAAGCAGCTCATGAAATGCAGACATTATCGGTCTAACACAATAGTAAACTATGTACATAGTTTACTATTATCGAAAGTAGGTCATTAAATGACAACTGTAACGAGTCAAGATTGTAGAGCTAAGCAACTTTGGGGCAAAGGTGAACAGGTCAGTTCTGTCGAATTGTTCGTTGCACCATAAACAAAAAGGAAAGCCTGTCAGTAATTCTGTGTAACTGCCCATTCGTTGAAGGTGGTCGCTCAGGCGATCACCGAATTCGATAAAAAAACGACTCATCGCCAGCCGCAAGTTCTGGATCGGCATACTCCATTTTTTCGACGCATCCTTTATCGCCAGATAAATAACTTTCCGTACCGAGTCATCTGTCGGGAACACTTTGCGTTTCTTGATGGCAGCCCGGATCACGAAGTTCAGCGATTCGATAGCGTTTGTTGTGTAGATGGCCTTGCGGATATCCGGCAGATAGATGAAGAGCGTAGCGACTCAGGCTTTGCGTTATCTGATATCACCACAGTAACTGTCTGAAATTCCTGCTGGTATAGTGACTACCTTGATCCGAGTTTACAGACAACGCGCTCGGTTAGCCTGAGTGATCAGAGTTTGTCTCATTGTCTTCATAAGGCAAAAAAGTCGCTATCAACGAGTAAGTGATATGCTCATAGGGCAGACTCATCATTGGTAACCTTTCTTCAAGCTCTTTTTCTACCCCGGCAAGGCACGACGTGTGATCAAAGAGATATTCTGTATCCCAGAACACATCTCTGACATTTCTGGGAATATTTTCGTAAAGACTGGAAAGTTCAAGCATGAGTTCTTCATTGATAAGCAGTTTGAATTCTGGGCCTGCACTCAAACCAACAATAGTAAATGACTGATTGCCGTTATCACCGGTAACTTGATCTCGCAGCAAATATACGAATAGCGGAGCCTCTATACCTTTTGCAATAGCCGCTGTGGCATCAAATTGCTCTGCCTGGTTTATGGCTTTATCGAAAATGGGATGGCCGACTCCAAGGATTTCGATTTTTTTATCCTTCACTGAACGGTCAAATGAGAGACAATCGTACCGGCGCCTGATGCCAAACTGATTACTCCAGATTTTAGGCGTTTTAAAGCTCATTAGACCCTCGTCACTCATCTCAAGACGATGTCCGTTCAGCTTAAGCATATTGTCAAAGAAGCCCTGCATATTGATAAGATCCAGTTTGGGGACCTCGTCGAGATTCTGGTATTCAAACTTTTCTGCATGACCAATCAGATTTTTAACCACACTCACGGCAGACTGTCCGCCAAACGTTCCCGTTCTGGAGTCGAACCATTTTTTTAAGCTTTCAGGATCCTCAGCAAATCCCTCTGAGAAAAGCGCATTGAAAAAGCCTTTATCCGTCATACCAAGAATGAGCTGCAACAGGTCTTCCGGTTCTTCCATGGCAGCGCCTAAAGAGCGCATAACGTTTTCAATTTTTGTATTTAACAAATCCCAGATCCTTGACTCTACGGTGTCCGGGTTGCGTAAAGCGATGACTTCTACCTGCTGGCGTTGGCCATAGCGATTAAGTCGTCCAACACGTTGGTGCAGGCGCATGGGATTCCATGGAAGGTCAACATGAATCATGGAATAGCAATTATCCTGCAGGTCGATCCCTTCCCCACCGGCTTCGGTACAAATAATAAATCTGATGCTTCCCTCTTTAAATTTCCCCGCAGCATCATAGCGGTTCATCGTCCAACTGAAGCGCTCTCCAGATTCATTAAAAATGCCCTCCAGACGCCCTTCTCCATTGATAAAACCGACTGAACCAAAGCCGTAGCGTTGATGTAAAGTATTGGCGATAAGTGCCTGGGTAGCCTTATATTCCGTGAAGAAGACAACCGTTCGGTTCTTGAATTCATTTTCAAGCACATCGATTAGCGTTTGGATCTTTGTTTCCTGTTGAACCTCTGAGGCCAGGAGCTGCAGCTCTTCAAGCATTGGCAGCTCATTCTCCATGAGTGCCACCTGTACCGACACACTGGCGTACTCTTCTTCCAGTTCGACGTAATGGTCATCCAGTTCGGGAGCTTCAAGCTCTTCAGCAAGAAGCAATAACGCCTGCCCAATGTCCTGTAACCGAAGCTTACTGTCTCCTAGTCGACGAATACGGCCGCTGATTGCCGCGTAAATTGCGGCAACCGAGCTGGCAGCAAGTTTTTGCATCGCGATCAGCACAAGTTGAACAGCGCGCTGATCGACTTTCGTCAGAGAGGATGCGTAAGCCTGGCCGGTTAGAATAAAGTTGGTTAATTTGTCATAAAAAGCTTGTTCGACGGCAGAGAACATATACGGTCTGGAACCGACCTGGACGGGTTTAAACAGCTTATTCCCTTCCATGTCAGTGACTTGCTGCTTGTTATTTCTGATGACGACTTGTTTAACGCCCTGAAGCTGAGCGTCAGCCGCTTTATTAGGTTCAAACAGATCGGGCCGCAGCAGGTGCAGCAATGCGAAAAAGCCGTAGTCTTTGCCGCGATGGGGCGTGGCGGTAAAAAACAGCCGTGACTCAAATTTATTATGCTCTATTAAGTTCTGGATAAAACGATAGCCCAGTGTTGCACCCGTATCTTCCTGATTGTTGAGATGATGGGCTTCATCCACGATCAACAGATCCCAGTTTTCGGCATTGAGCATTCGATCATGCCGGCCATGGCTGTCTTTGCGCAATGTGGGCAATGATGCCACGACCAGATCGTGTGTATTCCAGTAATCAGAACGTTCCGTATCGATATCCGGAGAATATAGCGTCAGCCTGATATCAAACATCAGACGGAGTCGTTCCTGCCATTGCGATACCAGCGAAGCCGGTGTTAACACCAGCAAACGCCGCACTCGCTTTTTCGCAATCAGCGGCCATAAGATTAAACCGGCTTCAATGGTCTTTCCCAGGCCAACATCATCTGCAATTAATTTCTGAACCGGCCATTTCCGCAGAACGTTGTGGCATACCCATAGCTGATGCGGCAGCAGGTTGATACGTGACGTCGAAAAGACTCCCCAGCTATCATTGATCGAGCGAATGGCCAGTGCCTGACAGCGGGCAATGACTTCACGGAGGTTATCAAACTGGCCCTCGGCGATGGCATCAATGGAACTTTTAACGAGTTCAAGCTCGTTAACCGGGCGTTCCTGAAAACCGCTTTCAAACCGGACCAGCGCAGTTCCATTTCGGACCAGTTGCACCTCGCCAATCCCAAAGCGAGGATGTCTGACCTGGCTGCCTGCACTTAAGATAATTTCGTCATCACTCATCATTTTTCTCGTTCCAGCTGCCAATTTTCAGAATATCTGCAAGGCACTCTCGATTTTCACTTCTGGCAAGGACGCGTAACGGAATATCAAAAGCACCGTTAAACGTGGCCTTTTCTTCACCCATGTGTTGACAGAGAAAAGCGTGAATTACCTTTGAATGTTCCGCAGAGGCTGAATCCAGCTGTAATCCCCCTTCCGGTAGCCGATGACTTAGCAAATCACGGACCCCAGCAGAGGCCATATAGCAATGGGGTGCGAGTGAGTGATCTTCATAAACATTATGGCGACACAGCTCACGTAAGATAAAATTCACTCCGATGCCAAGCGTTGATTTCAACTCGGGTGGCGCAAAATTGCTACCGGACAACATTGCACTCTGTCCTGGCCGGATAAGGTTGTTAATGTTCGGCAACCCCGATTCTGCAGACCAAAAGAGATCAATATAATCCGTCATGTTACTGGAGAAACGATACAGCGGCAGTATCTGCAGCCATACCCGGTACGCCTCACCGGTGATGGACTTAGCCAGATAGCGATCCATAACCTCAAACCACTCATCCGCATTATCCGTACGGACGAAAACATCCCACCATTTTTGCTGGCTGAAGTATTTCAGCGCATCACGATGTTGATACTCCCGTGTACGTCCCAAAGTCTGGCAGGAGCCCAAAAACAGCAGCTGGAGCCATGCCTTGTTGAAACGTTCAGGGTTGTCATCCTCTTTAATCGCTAACCAGTCAAACTGGCCATCCGGATAAAGCTGGCTTTCATACTCTGTGCGTTCTGGAGCCTCTTTCTCCCACCAATCATAAATATGCTCCAGTGCATCAGTTAAGCCCAGTGATGATCGGCCCTCTTTAATGAGCTGCTCATTTATTCGTTTGTTACGTTCATTGTCCGTCACCATACGAACGTTACGGAAGATATCTATATCTTTTTTCTTCCAGCCCCATTTATCCAAATGCTGAACATCGATAGTAAAC
Organism: Buttiauxella sp. BIGb0552; assembly: GCF_004366275.1. Lineage (NCBI taxonomy): Bacteria > Pseudomonadati > Pseudomonadota > Gammaproteobacteria > Enterobacterales > Enterobacteriaceae > Buttiauxella > Buttiauxella sp. BIGb0552. The sequence goes on along the minus strand of NZ_SODY01000001.1, from coordinate 484,935 downwards.
AGCCAGTGAGGAGCGCGTGTTGCCTTGAAGCCATCGGCGAGCGCCTCACCGTACAACCCATTTACAAGATACCGGCACAGCGCTTTTTGTTTGCGGGGATCAGATTCAACCTCCGGTAACTGCGCCCACTTATCCAGTGTTTTTGCATCGTATGGCCGGGTAGCACGCCGGCATCTCTCGATAAATCGAATATCATTGTCACTATACTGAGACGACAAAATGAAAGATTGTGGAGCAAAATCAATGACTAAATTTTCATCCCCAGCGGGATTTTGTACCTGCCGCAATAGCGCTTCTTTAACCGGTCGGTGGGCATGGTTTTCCATCAATAAGGTCACTTTCGCCAATCGTTCTTTGAATCGTTCAACCTGTTCCTGAGTCGCCTTCTCTTTGTTTAGCAGGTTATCAAAGGTTTCATCAAAAATTGGCTGAAGCTGCGCGGCTTTAGACGGTGACAGGTAGCTGTCATCCAGCTCTTCGTCCAGTAATGTCTCCAGTTCCAGTGCAGGAACTGGCAGGCCTAAATCGAAAAGGGAACGCCCTACCGTATAGCTTACCAATTGCTCATTCTTGAAGTAGCGCTGTAAGGCTGAAAGCCCTGAAACCTGTGAAGAGATATTACTCAGTAATTCGCTTGCCCGGTGGGTTACTGTCGTCATCGAGATAAGAGGAGCTGATGCATCGCTCATATCGGTGGGCAGCGCTTTATGCGAGTGATAGAACGACAAGATCCCTCCAGCCTCAGCGCTGAACATTTGCAGAATCAAATCAGCATACGAATCAACATCGCCGTCACTCCCCGCCTGGCTTTTTACGCCGGGAATGCTCTCCTGCAGCACCTGCCACAGGTTTCCCCAAAACGTGACGAAGTCAGTCTCATCATCCAGTTCCCACTCCGATTTAATCGCCCGCCAGTTTTGCTGGCTGCGCTGGAATAACTGTGCCAGGAAAACCGCAAGCTTACCGCCAAGAAGAGTGAAGAGTCGCCGGTTATGAGCCGAAGTGATCGCCAACTGATTTCGGCCAATATCCACATCGAAATTCGCATTGATCGCAAAGCCGAGTTTGATCTCTCCCAGAAGCGGCGCGAGATTCCAGAGACGCGGTATGCTGTAATTATTTCCTAATGGAATGGGGCCCTTCGCTCCCCGGCGGAAAACAAAGCTCCCCGCCTCTGTTTTCAGGGCTGCAATAGCCATATCACTCTTACGCTTTGAGGATGAAACCCGCACTGATCCAAAACTCAAGCCTTCAATGAGTTCGCTGGATTTTGGCTTCCAGTGATACGACTCGCCGTTGAGTTGAATAGTATGAATCTGTCTGGCAAAGACCGGCAGTAGTGCGACGTGTCGGTTGAAAGCCTGCAGCACGATATCAGGAGTAAACTTTTCCTGCAGTGGTAATGACACCAACGTCGGTTTGTAGACTCCCTCAAGGCGCTCCTCCCGTACCAACCTGAACAAGGCATCATGATCCTCGCTGACTTTGGGTAAAATCCCGCCCTCAATCTGAACAGCCAGACGCCCTGAAACGATATGCGGCTTGTCGGTAACAAGCAGGCAGCTTTTAAAGCCCAGACCAAATTTACCGGTGGTTTTCTCATCTTTATTCGACCGATTCCGGGCAATCATTTTCTCCAGATCGGTTTTAAATCTGAACTCTGTACCATCAATCGCGCTGCCCGCAGCCCGGAACTGGTTAACTTCTCGTCCCCAGTTAAAAAATTGCAGTTCACCGTGACCAGATCGCACTCTGAACACGCTGCGGTCATTGATTTCATCCGCTCCAACACCCAATTTTGCCAGTTCGATGACCGCATCATCCGCATTCTGGAATAATTCGAAGGGAATACTCTGCGGATGGTACTGTGCCTGGGTAATTTTATGGCGCACAGCCTCCAGAATTGCTATCTGCAGGTCGTTACGACGCTCAATTTCAGAGCTAATTTTCTCAAGCGCCCGAGCACGTTCAACTTCATTGAAGCGCCCTTTTTCCGGAACGCGTGCCCGGTAATATCCTTCTATCAGCGTTGCCAGTGGCGCATCGTTCAGACGAAGCTCTTCTAACTGATACACGATACTGTCGAGCATGGTTATTTTGGCTGTCAAAATATCCAACTGCTCGGCACCTGTGAATTTACCCCAGATATGGTCTAGTGGGAGTCGCTGACCGTAGACTTTTTCTAACAGCAGCTCGGCACTCTGCTTGAGAATTTCAAGCAGACGCGCCTCCCCCATTTCCATTACCGGCAGCTTGCGTAGCATGAGTCCTATTTTTGTCGAACTTGCGAAGCGGTGCCTTTCCCAGATGAACAACGTCCGGGCGTCGGATTCCAGTTCAATTTCGATCGGGGTGTTCATGATCGAGTGAACCGTTGCCCTGTCACCTTCAAACTGGGTCAGAGAAAACGTCATAGAGGAGACAGCCTGCCGAAGCGATTTCCCCGGAAAGAGCACAGGATTATCCGGAGTAGAAGTCAGTACCTTCCAGTTTTCCCCCATTTTGCCAATAAGATCATCGGGAGTATGTTGCCCAAGATAGGGGAGACTCACATGTTCGACGCCCGGAGTGCCGGACATCAACAGCATATTGACCGCGACCGCTAACCCATTAGTGACCTGACTGTGCCATTGAGAGAAATAGGATTCCAGAATACCGGCCGTGCCCAAAAAGGCCGTACTATCAGCCAGGCCGATGGACGATTCCATCGCTGAAGACTCTTGTACACTCTCCGGCAGCGCTGATTTGATGATTTGCCAGTCCTGCTCATGGAGCAGCGTTTTCCCTGCTGCACCGATAACGCCGTAACAGAGCTGCGTGGCGTTCACGTAGCTGTTCGCCTGGGTGCGCAATGTTAATGTTGGCAACAGATTACGCACCCTGGGAGTGGCGCATATGGCGGTCAGCAGGGCTCTCCGAAGTTGCGCAACCTCCTCTGCCGGGATGCCCAGAGAGACCAGACGCTCATGCGCCTGCACCAGTTGGTCAGCATCAACCTGGTTTCCTGTTAGCACTCCCGCGCTAGCTGGCGGAATAACGCCTTCGCTGGAAAAGTTAAAACACTCAATGAGTAGTTTCCAGCCTCTGAGAGAGCTAAAGACGTCAGCATAATTCGCCGCTTGTTTCAGCACTTCCGCTGTCGGTTGGCACTGGCCAATCTGATAACCCGGCGTGATTGCCGCTATTTTCAGTGCAGCGGCAGCGATCTCATCCGCGCTGTTTAGCAAAAGTGGCGTAATCAGGGCAAGATCATGTGTACTGGCAGTATCTATCTGTCCGGCGAAGAAAATCTGGTTGCTCTCTTTGCTCAGCAAATAACACGATCGCCAGTTTTCAGGTTGCCCGGCAATGACATAAGCAGGTGCTATTGGGTGGCCATTGGCCAGTAGCCAGGGCTTTGTTTTGAGTTCGTCCAGCCCTGGCAATCTACCGGACTGGTTTAGTTGTTCAATAATAAAGTGATTGTATTGTGATGGCATCTGCTGGCCGAGAGCGAGGGCAATCGCTTTATCCGCGTCAATCCCCTGCAAAAAGTTGTCCTGCTGTTTCTGAACCTCTCGCGACAAGGCGCGTTCAATCCAGATGACCGATTGTGCCAGCGTTTCCGGAAGCGGATAGTCACTGTAAAGCGCACACTGGTCTGTAATGGCTACAAATTCACCGCTGACCGTTTTGTGAAGAGGAAGCTTTCGCCAGATGGAGTCATCTTCAATGTAACGCAGAATCTCCTCCGCATATTCCTGCGTATGCACCAGCGAAGAAAAATCTACGGCTAGGATATCCTCGCCAAGTGCCTCCAGTACATTGTGGGCATCCATCTCTTTAAGATTGATACGTTCTCTTTCCTGGTAGCTAAACCTAAGGGCGCGAGAAAGAGCAGAAGGAATGATATGCCAGTCCTCATTACTGGCCAGCGTCGCTTTATGCAGCAAGGACCAGACTGGATTTTCATGGACAACGGACCAGAGCTCACATGACGGATCGATATCCAGCTTGCTGGCATGAAGTAAATACCGCACAGCAAGCTGTTCTTCGGCGCTTATCGCGTGGTCAATCTGGAGCTTCGAGACCAGTTGAGCGCGCCGTTCTGCAACTGCCAGCGTCGGTCTGTTTTCAAGTAAATGCAGCACGGCCCGCGTGTCACACAAGGTGACTTTGCCGCTAAACAACTTGTCGTTTACGTCTTTATTGATGAAGACAACCTGACGATCCGCTAAGGCACCTTCGAGAAACTCACCAAGCTGATAGTTTCCGACCTCACCGCGTCGGAATAAGCGGCGCTGCTGGAAAAGTTCCTGGAGCGTCCGTCGGGACTCCAGAAATGCCCTGGATTGCCCCGGACGATAAACCCTGAATAGCTTTATCGTATCGCGTTTTTTAAGTATTTCATCTCTGTCGAATGGTGTCAGCGCAGAGAGAAATTCAAGCGAAGCTTTCTCTTTTCGCTCATCCTGAATGGTGCTTTGGGCAATCGCGACCAGGCATTTTTCTGCATCATCAACATTCAGCGTACCTGTGCCAGGCTCTCCGTCAGGAACAATACAAGCAGGTATGATCAATCGACCTGTCTCACTCAGCGGAAGGGTGTCCCACAAGAGCTGCTCATCCCTTTCAATTCCAAATACCCAGCGATAAGTACCCGGAATGAAACAGAGGAACCGCCAGACCGCCGATTTGTTTGCGGATAACGCCGGTAATCTAATTTCACTCATAAAGCTTTTAGCCAGGCGTATTAAGGCATTCAGGCAACGTTCATTATTCTTCAGAAACGGCTCCGGAAGACTCTCCAGGAAGTCGTTAAGATAGCCAAGTTGGATCTGAGACTCAAACACGCGCGGGGAGACTGATTTCAGAAGCGTGCTAACCTCTTCACTCGTCCAGTAAGAATTCTGCGGTGCCAGGATATTGGGTTTACGCAGTTCAAACAGTGCATAATTTTCAGCCAGCGTTTTCAGCCCAGGTAAAGTATCCCATACGCGATCATAGTCATTAGAGGCCGGAGTCGGGAGTGGTCGTGTTTGTTGCTGCCCCGCAATGAGTGACCAACGGCTTCGTTCCCCTGGCAACATTTGGAAAACCCACTGATTTTTTGCGGTGGCGTGATTCTGGTAACGACCCCTTTCACTACTAAAATATCTTTGTAATCCCTCGCTCAGCGCCATCGTCTGTTCAGACGTCAAAGATAACCGAGCAGCCCCCTGGCTGACCGAGGCCAAAATCAGCGGCAACGTTCCCTCGTTGGCCAACAGGCGGTTCCATTCATGAGTGACGTACTCTTCAGAACTGGGCTCAAGGGAAACATTCTCACCAATACTCTTTTGACCGTGAATCCCAACGCGTCCGGCATCGATAAAGAAGTAGCCATGGAGGAATAGCTCAAAGCAGGTATTGCCGGCGATGTGGGTCACAAACGTTTGTTTCGATTGAAAGACATCTTGATCCCCCAGTGGCAGGAATACCGCCCAGCGAACGGTAAGCGTCGATTGCTCATTCTCAGCTTTTCTGGCAATCAGCACCGCCGCCGCATGAGGCTTTGTTTTGTCCTCAATTTTCTGTTCTGCACCCGCAGAATTTCGCCCGTAGCTGATCGGCCAAAATTGATGGGCTTTCAGTTGTATGAAAGGCTCTGACCCCAGCATCGTCTCAACACCAACATAGTTAAGATGAGGTAGCATTTCGCCCTGCCCGGACTGAAGGGAGATCTTCCCCTGCCAGTTTTGAGCCTGTCCTGTATCCGGGAAGGTACATCTGCCAGAACCATCCTGCAGCCGCACGGCAAAAAGCGGTGTTGCACGCGCCCCTGTAACAGTGTATCCGGAGACAGATTTGAGTGTTTTCAACATGGGCAATAAGTGGCCCAGCTGCACAGGAAGGTGGGGAGCGGTAATAAATGAAGGTATCGTGCGCTTAAAATCAGGGCTATTGATGATGTAATTGTATTTCTCACCTCGTTCAGCGGCAATGAACTCCGAACGTAGTGGGATCCAGACAATAAACCTATAGGGCTTAGAGGCAAATTCGGAATCCAGTAAATCTATTGTACTTTGCAGTAGACGTTTATCGTTTTCGCTGAAATGCTCCCAGTCTGGTCGTTGATCGCTCCAGGGGTTTAGCACATCCGCTTTAGCGTCCTGTCCTTTTTCCTGCCAGTCGCTACCGATATAGAAATAGACCTCACCCAGATGAAAAAGGCTTTTCATTCCAAGGCCAAACTTGCCAACTGCATGCTGATTACCGGCTTTGCTACCCAATCCTATTGAGCGAATACCCTTAGCATCCGCATCGCTCAGCCTGGCATCATTGACAAAGAAGATTGCCGGGTCACGTAATAAAGGGTGCTCAGCACCTCCAAGCCCCTCGTGCCAGCCAAGTAGTAACGACTCCGCTCTGGCATCGTCCGCATTCTGAACGATCTCTTTCAGTACGGGAAAACCGCTTTTATAACGGTCTCGTAAGTTATCGGCGATGAGCTGAATATCACTAAGAGGGTCTCGAATAAAGCCTGACATGGGATAGTCCTTTAATACGTGGTTTTGTGCGATAGGCCAGAACCACCAAGATAAGAATATTCTCAGTTAATTTTACTCTGAAGACAACAGGTCGTATCAGCTCATTCGTAGTCATTTAAATCGGGCTGAACTGTGTAACACAACCCTGAACAGACATGTTAGTTCATGAAGGTGATTTTTAAACATGTCATTTTTGAGGGGAATTTTATAGGGAAAACATCTAGTTAATCGCCGCACTACTCATGAACCAAGTTCACTCTCAACATAAGTTAACTTGAATATCAGGATACAAACTCGATACCATCTCAGAACTCACCACGCTAACTCTCCTCGCCTTTTACCAGATTCGCATGCCATCGCCCATGGTGGACTGCCTGAAAACAAAACGGAACTGAAGTAGCTGACTGGCAGCCATCCACAGTTCCGTATTGCGTGTTAAAAGACTTTTGATGAGTAATCGGATTTTACTTCGCTTTCTATATAAGTATTCAGGCCCCATCCAGCTCGAGCCAACTCTTTCATCTTTTCCAGATGTTCAGGTCCTGGATGGCGAAGATCGTAGAGATAGACGTGATTATTTTTAAAACGGACTTTGATCGAGTTGGTATCAATCTGGAAACTGACAACTTCTGAATCACCGCTTTTGTTCGCGTAATTTTCCATATTGCATCCTGTTAGCTAAGTCTGAACTCGGGCGAAGCTATCTATTAACCACGTTCCGCGTTTTTATACAGGGTCATAGCTCACGATTTGGTTAGTTAAGGATCAATGCGTCACCCTAATTTATATGCAGCAGCCATGCAGCTAATAGCCTAGACGTCATATACCCTTAATGCCGTTTCGAGAATATTGATTGCCTCCTGCAATTTTTCAACAGCTGCGTCGATGTTTTTTTGAGAATGACAGGCTATCTCCAATTGCTCGCAGCTATTAGTTAGGGCATGCGCATTAAGCATCTTCCCTACCCCCTTAATTCGGTGGGCTATAGACGATATTTCCGCGATGTGGCCCTTTTGTAGCGCCTTCTTGATCTTATCTAGATCTTCTCGATTTTCTTTTATGATGCCCCTGCTTAATTGCATCGCCATCATGGGATCGCCACCGGTAATAGTTTCAATGCCAGAGATATCATCAAACATCGGATTTGATAATAACGTGTCCCAATTGTTCAAGCGTCTGCGTAAATGCTCAAGTGTTACAGGCTTAAACAGGCAGTCATCCATACCCGCCTCTTTACACCGTACAATTTCCTCATGTTGAGCGTTGGCGGTAATGCCAAAGATCAAGCATCTTTTAGTACCTTGTTCGTTTTTACGAATTTGCTGGGTAAGTTCGTAGCCATTCATCACAGGCATATTACAGTCGGTAAGTACGAGGTCGTAATCACGTTGCCGCCATTGAATTAATCCCTTCTCTCCATCTTCTGCCAGCCACACTTGATGCCCAAGATATGTCAGTTGCTTATCAAGTAACATGCGGTTTGCCGGATGGTCATCGACGACGAGCACCTTGAGAGAGTTAGCATATAAAAAGGATGATGAGTTCTCTGATGCTGCGGGTTCAGGTGCTTGCACAGTAACCACAGGTACACAAAGATTAACCTCAACCTGAGTGCCCATTCTTGGCTGACTCTTGAGAGTTATCTCTCCCTTCATCATTTGGACAATATCTTTGCAGATAGCTAACCCCAGCCCAGAACCGCCACGAGTTACACCACTGGCTTCAGATAACTGGCTGAATGACTTGAATAATCTATGCTGTTCATCATTCGCAATCCCGATACCTGTATCTTTGACGCGAACGTTAATCAGCACCTGTTCGTTGTCCGCAAGGCGTGTCGACAAGTTGACTTTAATACCGCCGGTATCGGTAAATTTCACCGCATTGCTGATTAAGTTATTGAGAATTTGGCGAAAACGTAATGGGTCCATGAAAACATCGTCAGTAACGTGATTATCGGTCTCAAGTTCAAGCGTGATTTCTTTTTCACGCGCCAGGCCATTGAAAACATGAATAACCCCCTCAGTTAGTTTCTGAGGATTACAACGCTGTGGAGTAAAAGTTAGTTGGCCAGACTCAATCTTAGCCAGGTCCAGCACATCGCCTAACAGAGCAAGTAATGACGTTGCGGAATTATGGGCGACTACGATCGATTCACGATCCCAAATCCCCTTTTCACTTTGATGTAAGGCCAGCTCTAACATACCGATGACGGCACTTATTGGCGTACGTATTTCGTGGCTCATCGTAGTCAGGAAAGTACTTTTTGCCTTACTTGCTCCATCAGCATGTTCACGTGCTTGCTCTGCAATTAATTTTGCCTGCCTCACTTCGAGCAACAACCGTGAACGCTCAGTAACGTCAGTCCATCCTCCAATCATACCGGCAATGTTGCCTTGACCATCCCGATAGGGAATGAGCCAAACTTCGGCCTCCATGGTTTGGTCTTTCATTTTTAGTTGTAAGTCGCCGAACAGCGTTTGTTCGCTGTCTAAAGCATCAATATACCTTGCCTGGAAAGCCTCACCCTCCTCTGATGAAAACCAGCCCAGTTCGGTTATTTTTTTGCCAACCAACGCTTTAAGATCAGTATCCGTCTTCAGACAAAAACTGCGATTTGCAGTTACTAACCGACCTTCCCGATCACGAATGTAAATGGGATGAGGAATATTGTCGAAAAACGTCTGTTGAAAATTAACTTGTTGCTGCAGAGTTCGTTCTGCCAATTTACGGCGATATATTTGTCGCCAGAGAAAGGAATTCCACAAAATGACACAAAGTAGAAGTACTGCAGATAACCATACCCAATATTCCCATGGCCAATCTGCAATACTCAAAAGAACACTTCGCTCAGATAAAGAGGCATTGGCATTGATGGGGATTACATCGGCAAATAAAGCAAAATATGCCTTCTGTGTGTTATTCATTACACTATCCATGGCATTGAGCTAAAGATTCCCAGCATTTCTGCGGGCAAATTCGATAAGATCAACTAACGATCGCGCATTTAATTTAATCATCAGTCTGGTTTTATAGGTGCTTACCGTTTTATTACTGATCAGCATCATCTCGGCAATATCGATATTGCTTAATCCATCAGCAAGATATTTCAAGACACTCAACTCTCGGCCAGAAAGCGACTGCACCAATGGCAACTCGTCTAATGCCCCATCGTCCTTGCGCATGGATACTGTGGTTAAATCAGGGAAATATCTGAACCCAGAAAGTACCGCGCGAATGGCGCTGACCAACTCGTCTAAATTATTACTTTTACAAACAAATCCAGCAGCACCGGCTAACATACAGCGGTTGGCATAGACGGCAGGATTCAGGGAAGTAAGAACAACTATCTTTATCTTGCTATCCTGGTTTCGTAAACGCTCAATAACTTCCAACCCGTTAAGTTTAGGTATGCCAATATCCAGAACCACAATATCAGGATGGCTTGATCGCGCTAAACTCAGGGCATCAATGCCATTGTCAGTTTCTGCAACCACTGTCATCCCCTGTCGTTCAAGCAGTAATTTTGCAGCGAAGCGTATCATCGGATGATCATCAACTATCAACACATTACTCACTCTTACACCTCTTTAAATCCAGCGCGCATTGATAATCTTTTATAATTATAGACATGAACTTCAACCTAACGCATCGTTGTCAACAAGGTTTCTCATCACGTCTAAAGCATCAGAATAATCCTACATCTAACGAGACAAGACTGACATATTGACAATGACTACGCTGTCATACTCTGCGAAACACTACTCATAGTGTGGATTATTTCTGTAGTCCAACCTGCTTTCAGGAAGGCTTACTGATTGAGGAACAGCGATGTGTAACATTCTAATTGTAGATGACCACCCCATTATCCGGCTCGCTATGCATATGCTGCTGGAAAAAGAGAAGTATGAAATCGTCGGGGAAGCTAGTAATGGCGTTACTGCTATCGATTTGGCGCGTAAGTTAAAGCCCGATATTATTGTTCTCGATATTGGTTTACCCGGCCTTGATGGCTTTGAAGTCATTGAACGCCTGCAATTATCCGACAACAAAGCAAAAATTATTGTTCTGACGGGATTGAGTGCAGAGATTTATGTTGGGCGTTGTATTCGCGCTGGTGTAGCAGGTTTTGTCAGTAAGGATAATAACTTAACTAATTTAGTGGGGGCGATTAAAGCTGTTCAAATGGGGTTTAGCTGTTTCCCTACTACCGTCTCTGCAAGTATGATGAATTATGCTACTCCGGTTTATGACCAGGAGTTAATTGAATCACTCTCAAATAGAGAGGTTACGGTTTTGCGCTATCTTGCTCGCGGTGTAACGAATAAAGAAATTGCTCGCGATTTACTTATTAGTAGCAAGACGGTCAGTACTTATAAAATGCGCTTGATGCAAAAATTGAATGCCAAAAATATTATCGAGCTGTCTGAGTTTGTTGCGCGTAACTTTTGACTGTTCATGATTATGCCATTTGAATTAATGAATTTAGATAGCAGGTAATTTCCAACTCAAGTTTTTCAGTTGCCCTAACGAGTTCTTCAACTGAATTATTTATAATTCTCTCATCATCTTCATCTCTGACCAAAGTCTCCAACTGTTGGCATAATGTTGCCACTTGCTGCGCGCCTATAATGCGTGCAGCCCCTTTCATTTTATGAATGTGCTGACAAAGTTGTGATGTGTCAGCCATTGGATATTGCGCGCATAAAGCTTCCAGATCCTGTCGATTTTCATGGATGTAGCTTTCAAGAAAACGCTGGGTATTAGCATGGTCCCCGGCAGTAAATTGTTGGATTACACCTGGGTCAAAAACGTTTTGATGCGGATGAAATACAGCAGTAGTGCTTACTCGTGCTTCCAGGCGTGCGTCTAGTTCTTCAAGGCCAATAGGTTTGAAGAGGCAATCATCCATGCCGGCTTGTTTGCAACGTTCGATTTCTTCTGTTTGCGTGTTGGCCGTATAACCAAAGATTTTGCAATGTACTTTCCCTTTTCGATTTTCATCCTGACGGATACGTTTCACCAGTTCATAACCGTTCATGCGCGGCATATTACAGTCGGTAATCAACAAGTCGTAATGGTTTTTACACCATAATTCATAGGCTTCTACGCCATCACAGGCGATATCAACGTGATGGCCGAGATAGCTCAATTGCTGACTTAGTAACAGCCTGTTGGTTTGGTGATCATCAACAATAAGCACCTTTAATGCCACTAATGACTTCCTGGCGGAAAGTACTTTTTTGGCCGACTGGACAGGCTGCGGGTTGGTAGCCAGCCGTGGTAACAGCAACTTAGCGACCACGGTAGTCCCTTTGCCAGGCGCACTCGACAGCGAGATATCCCCTGACATCATCTGTGCGAGCTTCAGGCTAATGGCTAAACCTAAACCGGTACCACCGCGAGAAGACTGGCCTGCATCATGTGCCTGCGAGAATGACTGGAACAGACGGCGTTGCGCTTCCTCAGAAATACCAATGCCGCTGTCAATTACTCGTACTATTAAGGCTAATTCGTCGGCTCGGCTGTTTTCGTTATCCAATTGGACATGGACAATACCGCGGTCGGTAAACTTAATCGCGTTGCTGACTAGATTACTCAAAATCTGCTTTAAGCGCAGAGGGTCCACCATCACCTCAGTATCCGTTTCAGGGCTTATCGTCAGCCTCAGATCTAGTCCCTTATCTTTTGCCAACCCTTCAAACACACGGACAATGCTCCGGGCTACCATAGCCGGGTTACAGGGTTCAGGGTCAAGTTCAAAGCGCCCGGATTCAACTTTAGCGATGTCTAAAATATCGCCTAGCAGTTCGAGTAAGGATTTAGCTGACTCGTAAGCGACCGCAATAGGTTCCCTTTCCCACTCCCCTTCATCTCCCCGCCGTAGTGCCAGCTCAAGCATGCCGATAACCGCACTAATAGGTGTGCGAATTTCATGGCTCATTGTGGCAAGAAAAATACTTTTAGCCTGGTTCGCGCGGTCGGCCTGTTCTTTAGCGGTGCGCAGTTCCAGCAATAGACGATTACGTTCACTCATGTCGACCCATCCCCCAATCATGCCAATCATCTTTCCCTGAGAATCATGGTATGGCACGAGCCATTTATAGACATCCAGGGTCTTGTCGCGGATAACCAGCTGTTGGTCGGAAAGTGTCGGGCGGGCATTCGCGACGGCATTCAGGTATTGGCGCTGATAAATTTCTGCATTTTCAGCAGATAACCAATCCCCTTCAGTAATGTACTTACCGTAAATTTCCTCACGGGAAATACCCAAAACATCACACAAACTACGGTTACAGCTGATCATCTTCCCTTCGCAATCACGTACATAAACCGGCAGCGGGATGCCATCCAATAGAGCGCGTTTAAATGCCAGTCGGTCATTCAATGCCCGTTCCGCTGCCTGCCGGCCCGCAATTTTGATGCGTAGATTCCAGTTCCAAAGAAGTGTGATTAAAATCAATATGATACTGGCTGCAATCATCCATATGATATGCGTCCGATGTGTTTCCCACAGCGTGCTTTCGGCTTCTTCTGATAGATACCATCGGTTGGCAATAGCAGAAATTTCGTCCGGGGAAATACCCAATAAGCTCTTATCCAGAATACTGAGTAGCTCAGGCTGGTCTGCCCGTACACCGAAGGCAAATCGACCGGGGTCGCGACCAAGCGACGTGACAATACGTAACTCTCGCGGGTAACGGTGAGAAATTAAATAATTGGCAGAGATAAGCGTATTCACGCTCGCTGCAACCTTACCTGTGGCAACCAGCTTCATCCTTTGTTCAGGGCTATCCTCTTCCACTATCTGAATATCCGGATAGCGCGAACGCAATAAATCAATGAACGGCAGCTCTTTTCAAACCGCCAAACGCTGACCTTTTAAATCGGCAACATCATGTATTTTGAGGTTATCGCTGCCCGCGACTACTACAAATGAGCTACTAAGATAAGGGCGCGTGAGGGCAATGCTATTGCCGGGGTCCATGCTGTTCACCAGTGAAGCTGCAGCATCGCCTTTATTCTGTTCCAGATACCTGGACGATTGGCTCATGGAAGGCGATTTGACGATATCAAACGTCAAACCGGTGCGTTTTTGTATCAGCAGAAGTAAGTCAGGCAACATTCCTTTGAGCTGCTCACCGTCAAAATAGCTAAACGGCGCAAACGAGGTATCAACCAGTAAGCGTGGGTGAGGATGCATTTTCATCCACTTGCTTTCTTGCACAGTGAGCACCAGATGTTGGTCATCCAATGAGATGGGTGCGCCACCACTCCAGCGGTGAAGGATATTCGCTGTTTCGCCTGACGGAATAGCCGACAGAACGCTATCGAAAATTTGCCTGAGTGGCGCATTGCGTTGATGAAGTACGAAGCTAAAACCTTGGCCATCAAATTTTGGGAAGTTACTCACCCTTAGACGCGCCAGGCTGCCCTGATTAATCAGATAATTGGTCGTGAACGCATCGCCGAGGAACACGTCAGATTGTTCGAACGCAACGGACTCCAGCGCACGCCGGACAGAAGCAAAAGTGTTAACGATGGCATGGGGGTAATGTCTACTTAGCTCAGTACCGGCGACATAATTCTCTGTCATCGCCAGGCGGCGTTGTTGCAGATCTGTGCTGACGCTTCGCTGATCATCCAGGCGGGTGACCAGAACTGGTTGGTTTTTGAGATAGGGATGCGTGCTCAGTAACTCTGGAACAGCAGATTCGCGGCCACTCCAGCGCCCCATCACATCAATATCCCCGCGTTTTAAAGCCGTGATAGCTTGCTCACGTGAGGGATAGACAAATACCTGCACTTCTGTTTTCAACGCATTGCGCAAGATCCACAAATAATCAGCTGTTATCCCTTCATACTCTTTTTGGCTGGCGGTGATATCAACGGGCGGGTAATCCGGAACCGCCGTACCGAAGCGAATAACCTTCTTAGTACGCAGCCATTGCCACTGCTCTGCGGAAAGCCGAAAGTTCAACTCGGATGCGGTTGAACGACCAAGAAGTTTGAGTTGCATGGAACTTTGGGCAAAAGAAGAATGTGTGGCTTGCGCAAAAACGCTTAGCGGCAGCGCAAGAATTAACCACAGCACCCAATGCAGACGAGCACACATGATTATTGATAACTCATGGTAAAGGTCGCTAGCGTGTTGCTACTGTCCGCCAGATTGTTTTCGGTTAAAGTCATATATAACTCAGTCATTATTTTTGAAACGGCACTACACTTTTTGCTGGCAAATTTTATCAACGACAGACAGCATCAATCCTGCTTATGTTCTTTTCTGAGTGAGTAGCTAGTCGATAAGGAATAACACACAGGCTATTTTTCTTATCACTTAGACTGACAAACAAATCGCCGCTCTCGTCGTTTACGCGGGCAAAAATTTGCCCCCCTTGGCCAACAGCCCCCACTTCCTGACCCAGCTTATCGAATACGCTGGCACCAAACGGCAATGGACTACCATCCTGACGGCGGCTTTTAATCAACACTGCATGCCCACTCACCGTGTCATATTTCACCAACATCACCGCCCCGCTTCTTGGAATAACTTCCTGGCTGGTATTTTTAAGCTCCACATCGTCTGACAGGCCAATTGGATCAAGTGAAACTTCATTACGGCGATAGGCAGTTAGATAAGGCACCACGGCCTGGCCGCTGCCATCTAGCTCAACGTTTTGGGCATTTAGTACCTGCGCGCCTTTGGCACCAGGCGCGCTGATAATTCCGATGGTATCGCCGAGGCTTTGACCAAAAGTGACACCTTCAGGATGGGCCACCACTGAACCACTAATCCCCGCAGATATTTGGTGATAATCAGCGCTTTTACTCAGTGAACCATTCAGCGTGCCGAATGACGTCCGGTACTGCGCATTACTGCTGAGCGATTTACTGCTGCTCTGGGCATCGGCGCGATCGTACGAAGCGCTAATCCCGTAACTCAGACGTTGATCTTCACCAACCGTGGAGTTAAAGGAGGTTTGCAGATTACTATTGCCATCACTACCCTGGCTGGCGCTTGTCGTCAGATAACTACGGGTTCCAAAAGGCAACGAGAAGCTGACCATCACGCGGTTGTCGTCTTTTCCGTACGGATCCTGGGTACGAGCCACACTGATATTGGTATTTCCCCAGCTCCAGCTACGCGTATAGCCAGCCTGCAATTGAGTGTCATAACCAGAGTCATTCCAGTAATCCTGACGCGAACCGCTGATATAGACATAATCGCTGTCGGTCAGACGCTGGTTAACAATAACTTCGCTGCGAGTGCGCAATCGACGGATGCTATTTGCTGTCTCATCGCCTTGGGCCTTCACCTGATCGGTGGCAGACAAGGCATCACTCAGACCAAAATAGCCATCGGTGGAGTAACGATAAGCGGCAAGAGTCACGTCCGTCCCAACATCCGTCAGGATTTTGTTGTAACTGACTCGAACTGATTGGCCTGAGAATTTTTCTTTCCCTAAGTCCGTGTTTGCCTGTGTCACATCGAGACCCACAGCCCCCCACTGCGTGCCAAGTACAACCCCTAATAGCGCCGCTTTATAATCTTCAAAGCCGGTCACCCCACCATAAACCGTCATGATGTTAGTCAGCCCGCGTTGCCAGGTTGCCTGCACAAGGTGAGGATTGCTGTTGTACTGGAGATTACGCACCAATCCAGCACTCGCTGTGAAACGTGAAACCCCAGGGCGCAGAGAACGTGCTACCGATGAAAATGGCACGACAAAATGTTTTTCCTCGCCATTAGCCTCGGTCACAGTAACGTCGAGATCCCCGTTATTACTGCCGGGGTTAAGATCTGAAATCTCAAAATTCCCTGGTGATACCGTGGTTTCATAAATCACATAACCGCGCTGGCGCACCGTAACACGGGCGTTCGTGGTCGCTATTCCACGTACCACTGGGGCATAGTTTGATTGAGAGTCAGGCAACATACGGTTATCGGAGGCGATTCTGGCTCCGCGAATAGATACGGAGTCAAACAGGTCACCGTCGCTAAACGTATCACCCAGCGTAAGTTGGGCGCGTAATGCGTCGATATCCCGCTGAATATAGGTGCTGATAGCATCAACCTTGCTGCCGTTTTCGTCGTCCCAGTTGAGAGTCGAACGTTGGCGTAAACGCCAGGCACCGAGATTCAGCCCCATGTTGAAACCGGCATAAATATTTTGACTTGATTGGCCATTACGGCTGTTTTGATAACCGTTTACCGTGTAGTCAATAAAACCAGCCGTGACGCCATTATTCCAACGTTCAGGCCCGACATATCCACGCGGATTATTGCGCATATAAATTTGTGGGATACTCAGCATCAAACTTTGATCGCCGGTATTCACTTCATAGCTAGCGTTAGGGATTTTGGAAAAGTCCACGCACACGCCACCGTCACTAACCCCTACAGCAGCCGGGAGTTTGTCGGTATTCACGCCAAAGCTATCAAGTAATGCTGCACTGAAACATGGAGTTGCCCGACCCGGGCGGTCAACCTCATTAAATTTAATATCGAACTGACCGAATGAAAGTGTATTAACAGTCACATCCAGTGTTTGTACACCCGCATCAATTGGGTTGCCTGCCGCATAACGTGTTAAGTCAATTGCACGAGCACCTTGCCCCCACAGCATAGATTTATCGAAATTGGCAATGAGCAACTCATCCCCTGAGTCCGCAAAAACTGGAGAGAATATATGACAAAGACTCGCTGCCATCGTCACTGCAATCTTTAAAGGACTGAGCTGAAGGTCATGGCAAATACGACAATGTCTTTTCGACTTACTGATAGACTTGTTCATAGATAACTCTTGCTCATTACACATCAAGGCGAAAATTTCCCCAGGGCCCATTGAGGAAAATATTATTATTAGTTTTTCAATGATGATTCCCAGGCTGTGACTGCGCCATAATCATTAATTGTCGCATACTTAATTTTGGCCCCTGGTGAGGCGCTGGTATTGATTTTAAAATGCTGATGTTGCTTCGGTGCAATCAACCCATTATTCATATTTAAGGAAATACTTTTATTTTCTATGTGCACGCTATTTAAAGAAACAAAATAGCTCCCTGGGTTATAACAATCCAGATCCATCTGATTACCATTACGCACCATACGCCATTCCAATTGGCCAGCCATTTTAGCTACATCATCGTTCAAACCTACCGGGCGATAGAAGATTTTTAATCGCGTGCGAAAGGCTATTTTTAATTTATTTTTACCATTATCTACTGTTGGGGGTAGTTCAAGAACATTAAGCCAGAATATAGACTCTTTATCCTGTGGCAGTGTTTTATCACCGGCAAAGCGAATGCGTAATGTTTGCCCTTTTTGACTGTCAATACGAGCAATAGGCGGTGTAAGAATAAATGGAGAACTGGCAACGTCTGGCGTTGCTTTAGGATCGCCATTATCAATCCAGGATTGAATTAATGATGGTGAATTGCCATCGTTATTCAGTTTCACGGTAATTTCACGGGCATCTGCCGGATAAATAACACGGGTTCCTGTAACAACAACAGAGGCCTGCGTTGCAACAGGAATTAATAAGATGCTCAAAAGGAGTAAGGTGTATTGCATACCTTTACCGTGAATAAAAATAGTCATGTTACTTTTACCTTTATTACAACTCGGATCTTTACTTTTAAAACGGTGAATCACGTACCTGACTCACCGTGTGGTTAGCAATTAAAGATTATGGATATACGATGGAGTAAGTTACGCTTGAAGTTACCGCACCAGCTTCTGCTGCACCAGTGGCATAATATTTTGCCACGAAGTTCATCTCAGCATTTTTGTCGTCAGGATCAATCGTGGCATATTTGACCGTTGGTGATACACCTAGGTTCAATTCTTCAGAAACCTTATCCGCAAGGGATAGAGCAATATCTACGTTTTGAGCAGCACCGGCCACAGCAGTATTATTCAGGCGACCGTCTGTGTTAACGTTGCCACCTGGTTCGAAGTAAACAGCAACGTTTACGGGATCTGCAAGAGAGCCTGTGCAACCGGTTAAGGAAATCTTGAACGGAGTAGCACCAGCCGTATCATGAATATTGGCTAATGCAGTCTTAGAAACCGTTGGTAACGTCACATTTGAACCACTCGAACTAGTAGCAGTAACGGTACAAGTCACATCAGTAACTTTGCCTGTAAAATTAATAGTACCGTCAGAGGCCATTGCTTGCTGACCAAACGCTATAGCCATTACAACTGCAGCATATGCAAAATTTAATTTTTTCATATTCACATCATCCATAAACACATCATCGATTAAATAAACCTTATAACCTTCATTTTACCACTGTTTAAAAGGGTCGCTGAAGGATGTCTTACTATGGCGTGTTGAGTAAAATAAATATGTAAGCAGTGATACCTTTGCTGTAGGAAAATTCCTTCATTCATATTTTATGATTTGTTATGAAAATGAATCAAACTCTTTAATATATGACGCGAGATTGGTTGCCTGCACATAAATAGTTGATATAAACCGAAGGCAGTAAACCAACGTTAACGCGTTTTTTTAACCCTATTTTTCGCATTATAATTGCCATATGAGAGTACACTGTCTTTTCTGATATTCCCATCGAGTCACTGATCGAATGTATATCTACCCCCTTTGTAATGTTAAAAAGCACAATGCGTTCACGGTTGGTAAGTCGGGGCATTTGGGGTAATTGTTGCGTAATGCTAGATTTGTGTTTTTTTATACAATTGAATAGTTCTTCTACACTAAAATGATAGGTAATAGCACAAACGCCAAACAAAGAGGCCAGTGGTGAGTTTCTTAATTTGTTGACAATGACAATTGTCAATCCCAGGTCTCTAATGTTTAGTAAGTAATTGAAATTCTTTGCAAACATATCCGACGAAACAACGAAAACATCATTGCAATTCGGTGTGTAATATGTAAAGAATGCATGGATTTTATTCTGACTTAGCATGGTGCACTGGTATTCACACTTTTCCCTAATCAGAAAATCGAGCCCAAGGTAGAGGTAGTTATTATTTGTCAGCATATAAATATTCAAGTTTAAAACCTCAAGCAAAACGCGGAAACGAACCCTCGAAGAGCCATCGGAGATGGCTCAGGTTGAAATGGATTCGGTAATAATCTGAGTTTAATTTAAAATTGAGATTTTGACTGTCGGTTGATTCTGTAAAGTTGTAAGAATATTCTTTCATGGCCTTTTATTTGCCGGAAAGAGTTGAACATAAGGATTTAAGCTTCAGTTGTTGACGTCGTGGATATTAAAATATGTTATACCCATGATTTTATGTTGGTTTTCAAATAATGTTCATGACTTCAGAGTCAGAAGCTTCCTACGTAAACTGTAAATGGCCCTACATTTTTGCCTGGCGTTTTCCGGCATAATTATACTGAAATAATGTAATGTCGGTTTTGAAGGCTACAAACTAAATCAATACCACGCTAAGAATTGTGCTATATAGGCGAATATCATAATGAGTACAAAAATTATCATTTCCTTTTTTTTCTGTTTTCCGTTTCTAGTACAAGCTTCTATTGTTGTGACAGGAACGCGTGTCATTTATCCGAGTAATGCTCGTGAAGTGACGGTAAAATTGAAAAATAATGGTGACAGTCCTGTATTGCTTCAGTCCTGGATCGACAATGGTGATCCTACAGTCGACCCTGCGGATATCAATATTCCATTTGTCCTTACTCCACCTGTAACACGAGTTAACAGCCAAAAGGGACAGGTGTTACGTATACGTAATACTAATGAAAATTCACTTCCTTCTGATAAAGAATCAATATTTTGGTTAAATGTTCTTGAAATCCCTACTTCAGTTGATGATGGTAATAATAAAATTAAGATAGCCACGCGAACACGGATGAAGCTTTTGTACAGACCTGATTCATTAAAAAACAATACATTCGGAAGCGATCTCGAATGGAGTGTTGTGCATGATGGTATTAGGGATACATTGACCTATAAAAACAAAAGTGCTTATTTTGTGTCACTTAATGAAGTTAATATTAGCAGCAATAAAATTGAATTACCTCTCGATAAAGCTCTCATTGCACCAGGAGGAAACCAGCATATTTCATTAAAAAACAGAGTGGTCAATGACACAAGAGTAAAATACACCACTATTAATGATGATGGTGCAATAGTTCAGTTTGAAAAAAAATTAGGGAAATAAAATCAACTTATTGTTTAATAATAAATCATCATTGTCTCGGAGGCAAACATGTCATTTAAGATAATCTTTCATCTTACATTTTCTGTTTTCATATTTTTTTTCGCAACTCAGTTTTCGTATGCTAACGTTCAAATTGATGCGACTGGCCCAACATTTACTGTTACCGGGAGAGTTAATGTTACAAATGATACTCCAAATGGAACTGTTATATCCGAAAAATTTATAGCACCTTCTCCTTATTCCGGAAGTGTCAATTTTACAAATGATACTGGCACTACTGGGTCAATTGTCTTCGCAACTGTTGCCACTCTTGCTTATGGCGATGATGTATATGCGACAGGCACTCAAGGGATTGGCATACGATATTTTTTAACAGTAAGTAGTGATTCTTTTTTTGGTTCATCACAAACAGGTGAATATACTATTAAGAATAAATCCTTTACGTGGAATTTAACACGTGCCTCTCAAACGGGTACAAAAAGCTTCTCCATGCCATTTGCAGTTCAGTTTGTTAAAACTGGGGATGTTGGTACGGTCAATACTATAAACACCATCCCCCTTGTAACAGTAAATGCATATAACCATACCGGCACTGCCTGGCCCAAACCCAATATGGTTAGCAGCTCTTCCAATGTAACTGTCACGAACTCGACATGTTCACAGCCTGGCTCACCAACTATTAATTTACCACAAGTGCGAGCTTCAGCCTTTCCAAGTGCAGGGTCCGTAAGTGGTGAAAAACCATTTTCCATCGATAGTAATTGCTCAGGAAATGTAAAATTTCAGTTTACATTTAAGCTTACAAGCGATTTTTACAATTCAAGTAAATCAATATTAAATAATAAACTTACGGGGCCAGGGGCAGCAAAAGGTTATGGAATTCAAATTGTCGACGAGAATAATAATGAGATTGATGCGAACAATGCCATATATAAAACAACAACGGATTCAAACAATTTTCACAAAAGTTTAAAAGCTCGTTATTATCGCACCAATGATATGGTTCAACCAGGGAAAATAGAATCTGCATTACTATACACATTTGATTATTATTAATAGAAAAATGCCAAACTGACGATGATAAGTATGAATATTATTAACTAAGTCACTGCGATCTTAAGATGCTAACGAATCTCTGAGAGAGAACTTGAATATATTATCACTTACTCTGTGTAGCAGATAATCGAGATAACGGATGGCACCAAACAGCGGTGTCGTCACGACATGCAGTAATACATCGAAGGAGTGCTGCTGATTAAAGTGATTGAACTCATGCGAACCCTTGCTTGCCTTGCTATTACTGGAGGGAGACAACATCAGCCAGCTATACTTCGTCGGCACTGATTTATAACGTAGTCAGGTCGATATCAAATTTTACTCAGAACTATATGCTATTAAACGCATAATGGAGTGAAGTGGACATTCCTCCTCTCACCTTTCTCCTGATTCGTATACCCTTCACCTTGGGTGACAACCTGGAAATAAAACGGAACTGAAGTAACTGACAGCTACCTATTAACCACGTTCCGCGTTTTTATAGAGGGTCATAGCTCACGATTGGTTATAACTTGGTTTACTGACCTGAATGAATCTTTATGGCAAACCCTTGTTTCTGCCAGTGTTCCAGTTGTTCCTGTTGACGCAAAGTTAGTACCTTCCCTGTCCAGACAAAAATATGCTGGCCTGGAAATAACTCCGGTCGAGGTGACTCAAGAGGATCGGCCAGCACATCAGGACGCCAGCCATGTTGTGAAAGACGCCAGGCCTCGAGCCAAAGGCGGATTCTATCCTCGCTTTCCCAGCCTATCAGTAATGTATCTTTACCTTCTTTGTTTCGAGAGTCAGCGAGGCGCTGGATTACATACTCAATCAGCAATCCATCAAGAAGGCTAATCATTGCCCTTGCGGTATTTTTATCAAGGCCAAGACACTGACGTACCGGGATAAAAACATGGTCTATGAGGGTATCAACAGCAAATACTTGACCTAAATCTGCAATTTTTGTGCGGAGTTTTGCGGGTTGTACAAGGCGTAGTACAGTCATCACTTCTTCCTGCTGTGACCGCCATGCTTCATGGTCATGAGTCGTCGTCTGACTCGCTTCCAGCAATGCTTTCACCTTCCCTACGGACACACCACTTTTTATCAGGCGTTTAATCTCTTCAATGCGCAGGATATCTTCGTCATCAAACTGCCGATGCCCGCCTTCACTGCGTT
Organism: Buttiauxella sp. BIGb0552; assembly: GCF_004366275.1. NCBI lineage: Bacteria > Pseudomonadati > Pseudomonadota > Gammaproteobacteria > Enterobacterales > Enterobacteriaceae > Buttiauxella > Buttiauxella sp. BIGb0552. The sequence goes on along the minus strand of NZ_SODY01000001.1, from coordinate 462,045 downwards.
GCGGCTTGAATAATCCATAACGGCGTTGCCACGCACGCAGCGTGACAGGGTTGATTGCGCATCGTTCGGCAACTTCACCGATACTGTATAAGGTCATTAATCCCTCGTTGTGAGCTTAAAACGTCCATGTCGAAACTAACGACTCCGTGCTGGTTGTACAACCTTTTTTACATTGTACAACCTGAATTAGAGATCTGCTTTCCTTTCAGGCCAGGCTACGGCGGATATGCCACTTAATTGGGCGCGTGCGAACAAATTGCCCTGAAAATGCGAGATACCGGCTGATTCCAGCCACATCCACTCCTCTGCCTTCTCCACTCCAACGGCCGAAATGGATATCTCAAGCGATGCGCAGCATTTGATAATGGCCTGGATAATTGCCTGCCGTGGGCCACTTTTATGGACATCCTTAATCAGCGCGCGGTTAATTTTAATTCTGTCTGGCTGAAACTGAGACAGCAACAAAAGCCCACCAAATCCGGCGCCAAAGTGGTCTATCGCAACACTTATCCCTGCCGCTTTCAGCTGTCTGATGCCATCGGTGAACTCATCGATGCGCGATATCACCTCGCTCTCAGTAAACTCTACGGTTACCTGCTCCGGAACAAGTCCATTTGTCTGAATCTCTCTTAACAAGAAATCAACCGCATCAGGAATCATCACCAGCGTCATGGGTAACAAATTAACGGAAATAGACTGCTCGCCAAGTTTGAGTGAACTCGCCATCGCAAAGGCGACTTTCTTGCTATTCAGGTCCGCTTCGTAGAGCGCTTTACCGCTTAAACCAGCAAAATAAGTGGCCGTTGAATCTCCGCCTGGTGTGCGCAGCAAAGCTTCAGTGGACAAGATTTTCTGAGCAAACGGGTCAACCATAGGCTGAAAAGCAAAACTACAATCTGCCGTGTTATCAGCAATAACCGCTTCGGTATGAACTCTTTTTTTATCGGGTATAAACACCCAGGAATCCGCTGGCGGAATTTCAAAATAGTTTTCTTTTTCAGTGGCTTCAACAAATGTACGCAAAAACTTAAGCGCACGGTCATTGTAAAATAACTGGTACTTTGAGGTGCCTTTATCCAGCACCGCCTGCAGCACTTCATCCCTGTCGTACTCTCTTAAATCAAAGAGTTCCATCCCCGTCTTTCCAAACCGCCGCGCGGGAGCGTAATCACAAAGCAACTCAACAATGTTGTAGTGGCGCTTATCCTGGCAAATATGTTGGTAAATACTTAAAACGGTCTCTTCCGGGCCTTCAATCATCTGAAAGAAATGCGTGCCGTTGAACAGCAGTATGCCAGTCACGTCGGCCTGGTCATTTTTTACATTTGCAGCAGCAACCATATCCGTAACCGAGTGAAACGGTACGTTTTTACAGATATGGCTGCGGTAAATGATGGTAGTAAGCATGCTGTGTCCAATAGAAAACTGTTTAGGCATTTACAGTAGCAGATGACCTGCCAAACCGCCCATTTAAAATACATTAAAATTAATAACTTATTAACAATAATTGAACATATGTACGCCCGAATTCGCAGGTTTTTGGCCATGCCTGAGGCCATGAAATTCTGAACCTATACATCAAACGTTGCAGACTCAAACTACTTATCACGCTAACTAGTTGAAATTAAATGTATAGCATTTAATGCTTAAGCTTTTAAGAAAAATCCTTACACTTTTCTATGTACAAGTTTTTAATCATTGTATAACTTTATTTGTACATTTATTTGATACTGCATATTTACAGGAGTTACTGATGCAACAGAACAACTACGTACCCGATACAGCTAACGCTATCACCCGATATTTCTCCAAAGCAGCCCTGCCTTCCCAGCAGGAAACTCTGGGACAAATCGTAGTGGAGATCCTGAGCGACGGAAGCAGTTTGAACCGCAAAGCAATCTGTACAAAATTGTTACGTCGGGTTGAAGAAGCATCAGGTCCTGAAGAAGAGAGTCACTACCACACTTTGATTGGCCTGCTTTTTGACCGTTAAGTTCAAACGGCCCTATAGCGCAAATTACTGGCTTTTTAGATTAACACTTGCGGGAGCATTATTTCGGGCAATATAGAAAGCCTGGCAACCTTCAGCTGACCTCCTGAGTGAGGGCTGATTTCAAGCCACATTTCGGTAACGAAACAAGGTGGCAAGAAGAGACGCAGTTATGAGCAGAAGTAAAAGAGAGCAATTGATCGATCAACTGATTGGAGAAGCAGTTTTATCAATCCTTTACGATAACGGGCCAATCAGTACCCGGTCGCTGATTGAGAGACTGCAAACAATGGAAGCGTCAGAGAGAGATGCACAGAGGCGAAATCTGATAGCGGATGTGATTACCGATATCAGTCACCAACGCCTGGGCATTTCGCGACGTAATTCGCTTCCGAGTCAACAGCAGTGGGACATGGAGAGCCCGATAAAACAAAAAAACAAGGCATATCCGTTATTCGACGATAGCCCTGATCCTGGCAGCAGTAAAAAACACTGACTGCCCTACACACTCAACTTACTCATGGTGAAAGTAAATGACCCAGATGACGCTTCATAAATCAGAAATTTATGCCACCCTGCCAAACACAGCTTTGACCGCATATTTTCGTAACGCTGGCGACATGCTGGCTGATGAGGCCGTATTACTCGGAGCGGTAATACGCAGCATTCTTGCTACTGATGGACATTTAACTAATAAAGCTATAATTCAACGTTTGATTGAGGCTATCGAATCCACTGATGATGTCGTCACCATCGACATCGTGCGTAAAACCCTTGAGATTGTCGTTGACCATACTTTTGATGATATTTAATCGTGAAGCCATAGTATCAATTTTACATCTCTTGAATGGTCGGCTTCAGAAAATAGAGAAGTACGCTGTCATCCCTGCTCCGGGATGACAGCAAATCTTGCGGTATTCGGATAAGATTTTCCGCTCGGGGAATCGATTTACTGCAGAATCTCCAGTCAACACCACAGTGTTAACACACCGCTGACTCTAAAATTAACCCCCTCTTTTAATCAATACGTAATAAAGTCAATTTGATGAATCACCAGAAATGTGTGATAGGTTGGTATCAGCCCTCTTGCTACTGTTATTTTTCCGACACAACGTTAATGCTATGGGTGTTGTTGGTTTTGATTCGAATAAATAATATATTTAATTAGCACGCTATTTTAATAGCGTTGTTGATTTATGAAAATGACAGCATAAATACCTTGTCGACATAAAACCAGAACGTAAAGAAATGAAAATATCTCCTACCATGATAAATGATGCGATTTTTTATCATTTGGTTATTCTGGGAGAAATGCTAAACGTCTAAAGCATGGGCGTGTAATTTAATAATGATATTTATCAATTTAGTAAGTTGGTATTTCGTACCTAGCTCAGCAGGAAAAAGCTTGATAACCACCACTCTCTCATTAAGAAAGTCACGTATTGTGATTACTGCCCGACAGAATTGTTTCAAATTTTATTTTTCTCATTAAAAAGTATGAGAGAAGTAACACAAAGAAAAAACCATAGTTATGAATATAACAAAAGTGTCATATAGGGTAAAAACCTCAGCCATATACACGATTCATCAATATTTAAAACCCTTCGCCTTGAATGCACCTGCAAATTCAAACGGCCGAGGCTGCCTGTAACTTACTTAAATTTATTTTTACGAACGAGGAAATAAACTTATTCAGCTAACTATTTTCGCAGGGAGAATAACTCTTATAAGGTATCCAATACTTTAAATTATATAAAAATGGACCTTGGTTGCGTCATTGCAACCCGATAACTCATTTCAACACACACGGTACATTCTCCTGCCTTTTTTTGAAAACGACAGGTACGAGTGATGATAGCTAGTTCAAGGTAAAGATAGGGGTAATTATTTATGGCCTCACAATATGACTTTACTGTCACGCTGCACGATCTTGCTTTTATTCTCAAGCAGATAAAGATATCTGAAGCAGCGACAAACCCAGACGGAAGTGTTAACGGCGATGCACTTCGAGATTTAGTTTCCAGCCCGTTGTTACCCTACGGTATCCGTACCGTAGATGGCTCATGGAATAACCTTCTTCCGGGTCAGGAACTATACGGTTCAGCCGATCAAAATATGCCAAGACTAACCGAGTTGAATTGGCAAGATGCGGATGCCATGACCAGTTATACCCAACTCGGTGGGACGGTCATTGATGCAGACCCGCGTATTATCAGTAACTTGATATCGGACCAAACCGCGTCAAACCCGGCAGCAGTCGAAGCGCATAATGGCTTACAAGATTCCCCAGGAGGAGGAACCACATCGGAAAATGGTAGTTTGTCGATTCCTAACCTGTCTCCGGATGTGGGTTTGTCCCCTGCTTTCAATGGCTGGATGACACTATTCGGGCAGTTCTTTGACCACGGCCTGGATCTAATTCCAAAGGAGGGAAACGGCATTGTATTTATTCCGCTGCAACCTGATGACCCCTTATATGTAGAAGGGTCGCCCACTAACTTCATGGTATTAACCAGGGCAAAGGTTGATGCTAACCATGAAACTGTCAACCTCACCACCCCCTTCATCGATCAAAACCAAACCTATACCTCCCACCCTTCACATCAGATATTCATTCGCGAATACGTCATGATTGATGGCAAGCCCGAACCTACCGGCAATTTATTCGGTGGCGCGAACGGCGGGCTGGCAACCTGGGCCGATGTCAAAAACCAGGCTGAAACCATGCTCGGTATTAAACTCACCGATCAGGACGTGTTTAATGTTCCGCTGCTGGCTACTGACCGTTACGGCAACTTGATCTTAAGTGAAAACGGCAAAGTGCAGATTGTTACCACTTCCGGGCTGGTTGAAGCGAATGGTGATTTCCTACCCCCAGGAACGCTGCGCACCGGGCATTCTTTCCTTGACGACATTGCCCACACCGCGGCGCCAAAAGCCGGGCTGTTGGCCGATGATGATGATGATGTGATTGGTGGTGTTCAGGCAGCCGGAACCTATGATGACGAGCTTCTCGACCGCCACTTCATCACCGGTGATGGGCGCGGCAACGAAAACATCGGTTTAACCGCCGTGCATGCCGTCTTCCACAGCGAGCATAACCGTCTGGTGGAAGAGTATAAAACTACCTTGCTGGCAACTGGTGATATCGATCTTATCAACCAATGGCTGTTGCCAGCACACCAAATAACTGAGCTACCAGCTGATACCAGCACCCTGGTCTGGAACGGTGAGTATTTATTCCAGGCAGGCCGTTTCACCACAGAGATGCAGTATCAGCACCTGGTCTTCGAAGAGTTCGCCCGCACCGTACAGCCTGCTGTCGACCCGTTTGTCTTCTCCAACACGGCAGATATTAACCCGCTGATCTTTGCTGAGTTCGCACACGTGGTTTACCGGTTTGGCCACTCGATGCTGACAGAAACCGTAGCGCGTACCGATATTGATATGCAAAACGGTGACATTGGCTTGATTGAAGCGTTCCTGAACCCGGTCGCCTTTAATGAAATTAACGGTGGCACGGTTTCCGATGAACAAGCAATTGGCGCAATTGTTCGCGGTATGACAAGGCAAGTCGGTAACGAAATTGATGAATTTATTACCGATGCGCTGCGCAACAACCTTATCGGGTTACCGCTTGATTTAGGCGCTCTTAACATTGCTCGTGGCCGTGATACGGCAATGCCAACACTAAACCAGGCCCGTGAGCAGTTCTTTGAACTCAGCGGCAACAGTGAGCTGCGCCCTTATACCAGTTGGGCCGACTTCACGACTTACCTGAAAAACCCGGCTTCCATCATCAACTTTATGGCTGCCTATGGCCAACATGAGTTGATTCTTGGCGCTACCACCATTGAAGGCAAACGCGATGCGGTGAACTTCTTGCTGTTTGGCGATGGCACTTCCCAACCGCCTGCCGATGCGATGGATTTCTTCAACAGTACCGGTGCATGGGCCACTAAAGAGTCCGGCCTGAATATGGTCGACTTCTGGATTGGCGGGCTTGCCGAGCGTAAGAACGAGTTTGGGGGGATGCTGGGTTCTACCTTCAACTTTGTCTTTGAAACGCAAATGGAAATGCTACAAGACGGCGACCGTTTCTACTATCTGAGTCGAGTTCAGGGGCTAAACATGCTCAATGAGTTGGAAGCCAACTCATTCTCCGCGCTGGTTATGCGTAACAGCGACCTCGGGGAAAATGGCTCATCTCACCTGCCCGCTAACCTGTTCCAGACTCCAGACCATATTTTCGAAGTGAACCGGGCGCTGCAAACGGAAATAGACCCGAAATGGGGTAACCCGCTTAAAGATCTGTTAACGCCTTTGCTGACACGGCGCGCTGCCACTCAGGATGTAAACGGCGATGGTGCGGCTGACGGCGCTTACCTTAAATACACCGGCGATGGGCATGTGGTACTCGGTGGTTCTGCTGGTAACGATACGTTAATCGGCGGTAAAGGTATCGACAGTCTATGGGGCGATGGTGGCGATGACCGCCTTGATGGTGGTGACGAGGCGGATGTGGTTCACGGTGGTAATGGTAATGACATTATTACCGACACCGGCACGCCAGTTGGCGATGCTGACTTCCTGCACGGCGACGCAGGTCATGATGTCATCTTCTCCGGTAACGGTAACGATCTGGTATTCGGTGGCAGCGGCAGTGATTTTGTAGTTGTTGGCGAAGATGCCCAGGAAGTGTTTGCTGGGCGGGACAATGACTTTGTTCTGGGTGGCTCCGGCGCTGATGCTCTGCTTGGTAACGAAGGCGATGATTGGCTGGAAGGTGGTGACGGGTTTGACTCACTGACAGGTGAAAACTCCGAGCTGTTCTTCAACAGTACGATCGTTGGCCACGATGTGCTTAACGGCCAGGGTAACGACACGGACTACGATGGCGAAGCTGGCGACGACATCATGGTTCAGGGCCCGGGGATTCAGCGCAACAATGGCATGGCTGGTTTCGACTGGGCAATCCATAAGGGCGACCCGCATGGTGCTAACTCTGACCTCGGCATTCCGATTTTCGTTAACCAGCAAGAGTTTATCCTGCGGGATCGCTTCGATCTGGTTGAGGGGCTATCGGGCTGGAAACACAACGACATATTAGTGGGCACCGAACAACCGCTTGGGACCGCGCCGGTACTGGGCACCCCGCTCTCCAACAATCTTACCCAGGAAGGTGCTGACAGGATTAGCGGTCTGCAGGCCATTCTCGGTGTTGAACACTCTGCGGATCCTAATGCAGTGTTGCTTAACCCCGATGATGGCAGCGATATTTTACTCGGTGGCGGTGGCAGCGACCGCATAACCGGTAAAGCGGGCAACGACATTATTGATGGTGACTCGTGGCTGAACGTGCGAATTGCGGTCAGCGGAATGCCGGGTATCACCAGTGCAGACAGCATGAACGAACTGAAATCTTACATGCTGGCAGGCACCTTAAAACCGCATCAACTCTCGATAGTGCGTGAGATCTTGCGTGAGGGTAATGGCTCTGAAACCGACGTTGCAGTTTACCGCGATGTCAGTAGCAACTATGCCTTCACCCGTATGCCAGATGGCAGCCTCCGGGTTGACCATGCTACCCCCGACGCCGCATTGAATTTTGATGATGGTGTTGACCGCCTACTGAACATCGAAAAAGTGGAGTTTGGTAACGGTGAACAGTTGTGGGTAACGGCACAACAGGCTACAGGCAATCTCACCATTGATAACCCAACACCAGAAGTTGGCGACCTCCTGCGAGTCAACCTGGCGAATCTGCAGGATGGCAACGGTATTGCGGCTAACGCCGCTATCACGCTGACATGGCAGGCATTTACCAATGGTCAATGGCGTGATCAAGCCGTCGGTGAGGAGTTCAGAGTACCTGGCGCTATTTTGGGTGCTCCACTGCGTGTGGTTGCCAGTTTCAATGACCGTATGGGAGATGCTGAAACCCTGGTTTCGGCTCAAACCCAGGCCGTTATGGTGCGCGACCAGCCGACTACGGGTGCCCCGGTGATTAATGACCTGACACCGACCGAAAGCGTGACACTTACTGCTGTTGTCTCGGGTATTGCTGATGCGGACGGGTTGACCGGCGGTAACTTTAATTATCAATGGAGAATGAGTACCGCGACCGGGTTTGTGAATATTGTTGGTGCCACAGCGGCCACCTTCACTCCGGCTCAGGCGATGGTTGGCAGGACTCTACAAGTGGTGGTGACAGTCACAGATGATGAAGGAAACGCCCCTGTTGTCCTCACATCTGCCACTACCCAGCCTGTTGGCGATCTTATTATTGGATCTAACGCTGGTAACACTCTCATCGGCACCGCATGGAGTGACATCCTTCGTGGTGAAGGCGGCAACGATACCCTGCTTGGACGTGCGGGTGACGATTTGTTGGTTGGTGGTGCAGGCAATGACAGCCTGTTAGGTGAAGCGGGACAAGATATCTTGCAAGGGGATGCTGGCAACGATGATCTCGATGGTGGTCTGGGAGCAGATAGCATGGCCGGCGGTGCCGGAAATGATACCTATATCGTTGATAACGCTGGCGACATCGTTATCGAAGGTCTCAATGCCGGGACAGATATTGTCCGAACCAGCCTCGCAAGCTACGACTTGACCGATAACATCGAAGAACTGGTGTTTACCGGCCAGGGCAGCTTCATCGGTACCGGGAATGCTATTGCCAATACCATTACTGGCGGCAACGGGAATGACTTTTTGTTTGGAATGGGAGGCAATGACCAATTAACTGGTGGGCTGGGGAATGACTTCCTTGATGGTGGCGATGGTGCCGATAACCTCCAGGGTGGGATTGGCAACGACGTGATGATTGGTGGAGCAGGTGCTGATGTTCTTTCTGGCAGCATAGGCAACGATATCCTCAACGGACAAACGGGTAATGATGCAATGGACGGCGGCACCGGTAATGACATCTTCGCTTTCAGCGCAAGCTTTGGGCAAGACCGCATCACTGGTTTTGATAGTAACGCCGTTGGCGGGCAGGACTACCTCGATTTAAGTTTGTTAGGTATTACTTCGGGTAGTTTTAACAGCAATGTCGCAATTACGGGAAACAACGGTAATACCGTCGTTACCGTTGGTGCTGATGTCATTACTTTAGTCGGCGTGAACTCAATCACCGTTAATATTGGTGATTTCATTCTCGAATTACCATCAACCTTTGCCGCTAATAATGGCAATAACTCACTGATTGCGTAAGGAGAAGACTATGTCGCGCCAGCATACGCCAACAGAACTGAAGAGTGCATTAAAGGGTACTAAACCGACCTTTATAATGCTGTTGTTTTTTAGTTGTGTAATTAACATGCTTATGCTGGCGCCGGCAATATATATGCTGCAGGTCTATGACCGTGTTTTGGTCAGTAAAAACACGACGACTTTATTGATGTTGACGTTACTTATTGTCGGCATATACATCGTTATTGCGATGATTGAATCGGCCCGTTCAAGCGTCATGATTAGGCTTGGCAACCGGCTTGATGTCAAAATGAATAAGTTAGTCTTTAATGCTGCATTTAAACGAAAAGTTGCTACAGGCGATAGTAACCCTGCTCAGGCGTTAGCCGAACTGGATCAAATTCGGCAGTTTCTTTCCGGCAGTAGTTTATTTGCGCTGCTGGATATCCCCTGGACACCGATATATTTATTCATTGCCTTTCTTGTCCACCCGCTGTTGGGGTACCTCTCTTTGGGAGGAATAACAATATTATTTATCCTGACCCTGGTTTCTGAATTTTCGACCAAACGCCCTATTCAGCAAGCACATGCGTTAACCATCAATAACGCCAGCAAACTCAATAAGCAATTACAAAACTCCGACACAATAGAAGCGATGGGAATGCTTTCCACCCTAAAACTCCACTGGGGGGAGCAGCATGACAAAGTGCTGGTATTACAAACTCAGATTGCCGATAAAACGGCCGGATTAAACAGTTTAAGCCGCTTTGTGCGTGTGCTGCTGCAATCTATTGCGCTGGGTGCCGGGGCCTTACTGGTGATCGGAGGCCAAATTACCCCAGGGCTGATGATTGCCGCTTCTATCATTCTTGGGCGCGTACTTAATCCGGTAGAACAAATCATCGGAAGCTGGAAGCAGTTTGTGCAATTTCGTAGTGCATGGCATCAGATATCAACACTGCTGAAGGAGTACCCGGCACCAAAAGAGGTTCTGACCCTGCCGCGTCCGAAAGGAAATATCAGTGTTGAAAGTATTTTTGCTGCTGCACCAGGCCAACATGCTCCACTGCTACGTAATATCTCATTTCAACTCGAGAAAGGTGAAGTGCTGGGTATTATTGGCCCTTCGGCATCAGGGAAAACCTCACTTGCGAAGCTGCTGGTCGGCGTCTGGAAACCTCTATCCGGTAAGGTTCGCCTTGATGGTGCAGATATTTGCCAGTGGGATAAAGAGTTGCTTGGCCCATCCATCGGTTATCTCCCGCAAGATGTTGAATTATTCGACGGCAGCATCGCGCAAAATATCGCCCGCTTTGCCGAAAACGACAGCGAACTTATCGTTGCTGCCGCAACTTTGGCTGGTGTGCACGACATGATCTTACGTCTCCCCCAAGGCTACGACACGCCTCTGGGTGCAGGCGGACACCAATTGTCCGGAGGGCAACGGCAACGTGTTGGGCTGGCACGCGCGGTCTATAACAATCCTGCATTCATCGTGCTGGATGAGCCAAACGCTAATCTGGATGATGCGGGTGAGTTTGCTCTCGTTAAAGCGATTAATACCTTGCGTACGCAAGGCCAAACAACCGTCATTATCTCGCACCGCCCGACGCTGCTCGGTGTAGTCAATAAAGTCTTATTACTTAATGACGGAGCCATGCAAGAGTTCGGAACCCGTGACCAGATTTTTGCCAATCTAAGGCAGGCAAATATATTAAAACCGGTAGCGACCTCCTCTCCATCGAGCACTGAACAGCAACGAGAGGCCTGATGATGAAAAAGAATAATAAAGACGCGCAAACCCCCGGTTCTGGCAGCGTTGATACCAATATCTGGCCTCCAATACTACGTGGGATCATCGTTATAACGCTTGGCGTTGGCGGTTTTTTATTATGGGCTGTGCAAGCTCCTTTAGATGCCGGTGTGGTGGCTGACGGGACAGTGACGGTTTCAAGCCACCGTAAAACTATTCAGCATTTAAGTGGTGGGCGAGTCACCGATATTTTTATTAAAGAAGGCGATTTAGTTAAAAAAAATCAGGTGTTAGTGCGGCTGGATAAAATGCAGCTTGGCATGCGTTATAGCACGTTAAATGCACAATATATGTCAGCAAAAAGTATTGAAGACCGTTTGCTGGCAGAACGAGGCGGCCTGGAAACCATTGCTTTTGATAATACATTGACACAAAAATTTGCTGAGAATAAACGGCTGATTGAGGTCAGGAATCTTCAAGAAAAGTTATTCGATACACGCAGAAAAAATATCCAGGATGAATTATCAATGATTCAGGAGACGCTCGATGGCCTTGTAGAACAAACCGATAATTTAAATAAAATAAAAAGTTTTCGGGATCATCAGTCTAATCTAATCAATCGCGAGTTGGGTGCCATAAGAGCCCTGAGCGAAAAAAACTACTACCCAAAAGCACAATTACTAGTGCTTGAACGCGAAGCTGCTGAAATATCCGGCAGCGTATCAGAGGATATTCTGAATATCGCTAAGCTAAAATCACAGCAAAATGAACTAAAAATCAAAGCGTATCAAGTGCGTCACCAATATTTGCGAGAAGTGGAGTCCGAACTTACGGAAAAACAAAAAGAAGTCTCTGTGCTTGAAGATGAGTTGGTTTCGACTCGGCATGAACTGGATAACACGGAAATTCGTTCACCAATTGATGGCATAGTTCTGGATGTAAAAGTCAGTACTGTGGGCGGTATTATTCAGCCAGGAGAGCATTTAATGGATATTGTTGCTGCCGGGCAACCTTTGCAAATAGATGCAAAAATACCGGTACATGCCATTGATAAACTGGTTCCCGGGTTGATGGTTGATGTGCTGTTCCCTGCCCTTAACCATGCTTTATTGCCATCAGTTCCTGCGCGTGTGTTAACTATTTCTGCTGACCGCTTAATCGATGAAGCCACGCAGCAGCCCTATTACCTGGCAGAAGTTCAGGTCTCTACAGAAGGCGTGCGTTTGCTGGGCGACTACAAAATTAAAGCGGGCATGCCGGCAAGTGTGACGATTAAAACCGGAGAGCGCACATTCTTGAGCTATCTGTTCAAGCCATTAATCGCGCGTCTGGAACTGGCGTTTAAGGAATACTGATGCCATCCTATTTAAGGCGAGTGGCCATAGTGCCACTTGCCTTCTATATAGTCTTCCCGATGCCCATTAACATAATCTACATCATTGACTTAAATGCGAATCAGAAGAGAATATTCGTTCCTGACTATGTGCCGCAAAATTGGAGTCTACCATCAGCCGCTCTCGTAACTTTCCGCTTATGACAAGAAAAGTGAAAACGTCAGGCGCCTTTGTTATCGCCGCTATGTTACTTGCCAGTTGCTCTTCAAAACCACCGGTCTCACTCGTGACCCCGGTGACTAAACAGACGCATCCGGCATCGCATTCGCAAAATCAAGAACCAGTACGAGGCGTATGGCTCGCGACGGTGTCTCGTCTTGATTGGCCCCCTGTTGCATCAGTGAATCCCAATAACGCTTCCACTCGCGTTAGCCAGCAACAGCAGGCGCTAAAAAACAAATTAGATAACCTGAAAAGTCTTGGAATTAATACCGTATTTTTCCAGATCAAACCCGATGCCACAGCGCTTTGGCAATCAAAAATTTTGCCATGGTCAGATGTACTGACAGGCAAAATTGGCGAAGACCCAGGTTACGATCCGCTGCAATTTATGCTCGATGAAGCACACAAGCGCGGCATAAAAGTTCACGCCTGGCTTAACCCTTACCGTGTTTCCACAAATACTAAACCGTCGACCGTTGCAGAACTCAACAACACTTTGTCGGACCAACCACCGAGCGTGTTTGTGCTGCATCGCGACTGGATTCGTACATCAGGCGATCGTTATGTATTAGATCCCGGCATTCCAGAAGTTCGTGACTGGATTACCAGTGTCGTTGCTGAAGTGGTATCGCGTTATGACGTTGATGGCGTGCAGTTTGATGACTACTTCTATACAGAGTCCCCTGGTTCCTTCATCAATGACAAACCGACATTCCAAAAATATGGCCAGGGATTTGATTCAAAAGCGGACTGGCGTCGGCACAATACGCAGCAATTAATTGAACAAGTTTCTCGAACTATCAAACAGTTAAAGCCAGGTGTCGAATTTGGTGTGAGCCCTGCTGGCGTATGGCGTAACCGTTCATTTGATCCGGCAGGCTCCGATACCAGAGGTGCAGCGGCATATGATGAATCTTTTGCTGATACACGAAAGTGGGTGCAACAGGGCCTATTGGATTACATCGCCCCGCAGTTGTACTGGCCTTTCGCGCGAGATGCCGCCCGTTATGATGTGCTCGCAAAATGGTGGGCCGATGTGGTGAAACCCACAAATACGCGGCTCTATATTGGCGTTGCGCTCTACAAAGTCGGTGAACCGTCCAGGAAAGAGCCGGACTGGACTGTAAACGGTGGTGTACCCGAGTTGAAAAAACAGCTCGATCTGAACGAATCTTTGCCACAAATCAGCGGCACCATTTTGTTCAGAGAGAACAATCTCAACCAGCCACAGACCAGAGAAGCCGTTAGCTACCTTAAAAACCGCTGGGGCAGTTAACATCTACTACATAACATATTGAATGTAATGGTTTTGTTTTAAAATGACGTCGCTACGTGAATTCTGCTGTTTTGGCAGTACATCAGTGCAGCAGAATTCACGTAAATGCATCTAAAAATTAGGCTTCATTTATTCCTAACATGAAACAGCGTTGCCCATCTCTTTTTGTATCCTCGCTATGGTTCAAAAACGCCAATCGAAATGATCTTGTTTTCAGCGATTGGCGAATCAATTCCGCCACATTAATTATTTTTTATATTGAATTATGGGGTGAGTATTAATTGAGCAATATTGAGGATAATGTGAAGGGAATGAAATTGAGTTTTATCTGGTTGTTCCAGTTTTATATCCACCGATAATCACTGGTAATGTTAATAGTGAGAAACGGTATCAACCATGAAGAAATTTATACTAATTATCAGTAGCATAGTAATTATCATGAGCCTGTCTGGGTGTATTTACAGGGATGGTGGCCATCACCACGGCTGGCATCATCACCATTATCGCTAATTAAAAATAAACCCCGGAATAATCCGAGGCTATTTATTTGTCCATCAGGGAAGTGACCAAACTTCCCTGATACTCTTTATTACTGGGGTTTTACATTGTAACCGACACCCACAGCTTTTTCGTGACGATTAGGCTCCACTTCGCGCAGTGGTTCAACCTGGTGCATCGTTTGCTGGCAGCGGATCACCAAATCCTGGTATTCGCGTGTCCCCTGCTTTTTCCACGCAAGTTCATCCGGGCGTAGCTCGCGCACCACTTTTGCTGGGCTGCCCAGGATCATCTGGTTGGCTCCAAATTCCGCACGGGCTTTAACAAACGCCGTTGCGCCAACAATACTGTTTTCGCCAATCTGTGCTCCGTCAAGGATCACCGCATTCATACCGACCAGCGCATTTTTACCAATTAAGCAGCCGTGCAGAATCGCACCGTGGCCAATATGCCCGTCTTCTTCAACAACTGTGTCCTGCTCCGGGAAACCATGCATCACACAGTTATCCTGCACGTTAGCGCCATCTTTGACGATGATACGCCCAAAGTCACCGCGTAAGCTGGCATTCGGCCCGATATACACACGGTGGCCAAGAATCACATCGCCAATCAGCACGGCCGTGGGATGCACATAGCTGTCTTCCGGCACCACGGGTGTGAGTCCATCAATTTGATATACGGGCATAATAACTCCTTACGGCTTGGTATTGATCCCACCAAAGCGCTGATAGTAGCCGCTTCCCGGGTGTGGCAAGTCACCCACTGAGGTTTCACCATGTTCGCTGACAAAAGCCAGTGCGCCCGGTGCGACACGCTGATAGATGTTGATACACAGCTGGCGGGCGCTTTGCCCTTGCCAGTGTGGCGGCAGTAATTCATCAGGAAGCAGCGGATCTTTCAGCACTACGCGGCGGTAGAAATGTATGAGCAAAAGTTGAATCTGGAAACAACGCAACGGCGTCAGTTCGCTGGCATCTGCCTCACGCAACAGCGGCAACAACGGTCGAAACGAGTTGATAAACTCACCGTAGCGCTCATTTTTATCAGTGAGTAGCCAGCACTCTTCGACGCGGGCTTTGAGTGCGGTTTTTGATGTCTGAAGCGGTGAACTGGCTTCAAAACAGATCACGTTATCCGCCACACCAGCTTCATGTAGCAGGTTTTGTACATCGGCGAGATTTTGCGATGGCGACGCCATCAGGCTGGGGGCAAGTGTGCCAAACCCTTGCCAGATAAGCTGATTTTTCACTTGTTGAAGTGTGCTTTTTTCAAGCCCTTCGGAGAGCAAAAGCAACCACTTGCCGTCCCATTCAGGCTGCCCGGCACGGTAGATTTTCGCTTCTGCCCGGCGCGTCATGCGCTGGCCCATTTCTGTCAGGCGATAAAAACTCCGTCGCCCGACGCGCTCCACATCAAGCCAGCCCTCTTTATTAAGCCTGAACAGTGAAGTGCGAACAAAACGCTCACCAAAGCCCAGTGACTCCAGCATGGTCGCAAGGCTACCGAGCCAAATTTCACCGCCGCGATGCGCCAGTGCATCTCCATATAAAGAAACAATCAGCGACGTTCCGCTAATGGGAACGGCGCTGACCGCCTGCTCAATAAACTGTTCCAGTTTGCTGTTCATCATCTGCCAGAAATTCCGTTTTTAACGCACATTAGCCAAAACATAGCACAACAAAGACAATAAAAATCAGGTCATTAACAATGCGATTCACAATTTCTAGAAATACAGATTTTCCGGGTCGGATAAACGCTGCAGCGTCTGATATAACCGACCCAATAGTGGTTGTGATTACTGATTCGCGGCCTGGCGCAAATCACAAACGCGAATCGCTTTCCCTTCCGAACGAGGCAAACTGCCGCAGTTAACAATGCTGATATCGGTTGAAATCCCCACCATTGACTTAATCTGGTGACGCAACTGGTGGCAAACGGAACAACGCTGTTCATGGCTCAAATGCAGACTGCTCTCTTTGAGCTCAACTTTCACCGCCAGCGTGTCGAGATGGCCATCGCGATGTACTTCCAGCTGATAATGCGGTGCCAGGTGTTCAAATTTTACGATCTCTTCTTCCAGTTGCGATGGGAACACATTCACACCACGGATGATAAGCATGTCGTCTGAGCGCCCGGTGATGCGGTCCATACGGCGCATAGTACGGGCGGTGCCTGGCAGTAAGCGCGTCAGGTCGCGGGTACGGTAACGAATCACCGGCAGCGCTTCTTTGGTCAGCGTCGTGAACAGCAACTCACCCTGCTCGCCATCATCCAGCGCGGCACCGCTTATCGGGTTAACAATTTCCGGGTAAAAATGATCTTCCCAGATAGTTGGCCCGTCTGTGGTTTCCAGGCACTCCATCGCCACGCCCGGTCCCATCACTTCTGACAGGCCGTAAATATCCAGAGCGGTAATGCCGAGGCGGCGTTCAATTTCACGGCGCATCGCATGAGTCCAGGGCTCAGCACCAAATACTCCGACACGCAGCGAACAATCTCGCGCATCGCCACCCATCTGACGTTCCAGTTCTTCAATCAAGTTCAGGCACCAGGACGGAGTAACCATAATCATGTCCGGGCGGAAATCGCGGATCAGTTGCGCCTGCTTCTCAGTTTGCCCACCGGACATCGGAATAACGGTCGCCCCGAGGCGCTCAGCGCCATAATGCGCACCCAGTCCGCCTGTAAACAGCCCGTAACCATAAGCGACGTGAATTTTATCTTTTGGCGTACCGCCTGCGGCACGAAGCGAACGGGCGACAATATCAGCCCAGGTATCAATATCTTTTTGCGTGTAGCCGACTACCGTAGGTTTGCCCGTTGTGCCAGATGAGGCATGAATACGCACAACCTGTTCCATCGGCACCGCAAAAGTGTCGAACGGATAGTTGTCGCGCAAATCTTGTTTAGTGGTGCAGGGGAAAAGCCGAATGTCCTTCAGCTCTTTAAAATCATCAGGGTGCACGCCCACCGCATCAAACTTGCGTTTGTACATCGGCACGTTGTTATAAGCGTGATTCAGCGTCCATTTCATACGCTGCGTTTGGAGTGCCTGCAGCTCATCAACTGATGCGGTTTCAATCGGTTCCAGCTTTGTAGTAGAGGTTATCATTATAGGGTACTCGCAGGGTTGATTAGCTCACACGCTCAAGGATCAGGGCAATGCCCTGGCCAACACCGATACACATCGTACACAGGGCATAACGCCCGTTGCGGCGATGAAGTTCGTGGCTGGCGGCAAGCGCCAGTCGGGCTCCACTCATCCCTAACGGATGGCCTAAAGCAATCGCACCGCCGTTGGGGTTAACATGTGGGGCGTCGTCAGGCAGCCCCAACTGTCGTAAAACCCCCAGCGCTTGCGCGGCAAAGGCTTCGTTCAGTTCGATAACATCCATGTCGTTGATGGAAAGCCCTGCCAGCTCCAGCACCTTACGGGTGGCAGGCACTGGCCCAAGCCCCATCAGGCGCGGTTCAACACCGGCAGTTGCCATCGCGACAATGCGCGTTGTTGGCGTTAAACCGTGGCGCTGAGCTGCCGACGCGCTGGCGATGATGAGCGCCGCCGCACCGTCGTTCACACCTGATGCATTTCCGGCAGTAATCACACCGTTGGTACGAAACGGTGCTTTTAGTCCGTTGAGCTGCTGCAAAGTGGTTTCCGGTCGCGGATGTTCGTCTTCGCGAATCTCAGTCACCGCGCCTTTTTTTCCTTTCAACTGCACCGGCACAATTTCCTCGGCCAGAACGCCATTCTCACGTGCCAGCTGCGCACGTTGCTGGCTGCGCCAGGCAAAGGCATCTTGATCGGCACGGCTGATATTTAACAACTCCGCTACATTCTCTGCCGTTTCTGGCATGCTGTCAGTACCAAATTGTTCAGCCATGAGCGGGTTCACAAAACGCCAGCCGATCGTGGTATCAAACATCTCCGCCTGGCGCTGAAAAGGCGTGCTGGCTTTGCCCATGACAAAGGGTGCGCGGGACATCGACTCTACGCCTCCGGCAATCATCAGTTCGGCATCACCGGCTTTAATTGCCCGCGCGGCCATACCTAACGCATCAAGGCCGGAACCGCATAACCGGTTAATTGTGGTGCCAGAAATTGTCTGCGGTAACCCGGCAAGTAACGTCGCCATACGCGCCACGTTACGGTTATCTTCCCCTGCCTGGTTGGCACAGCCGAGAATCACATCGTCTACTGCGTTCCAGTCAAGGTTCGGGTAGCGAGCCATCAGCTCTTTTAGCGGGATCGCGGCAAGATCATCGGCACGAACTGAAGAGAGTGCTCCACCGTAGCGGCCAATGGGCGTGCGGACACCGTCACAGATAAATACGTCGTTCATAGTCTGGCTCCTGAAACTGTGGTTCCAATACGGTGCGAACGCCCACGAAACAGAGCGATGGTTTTCTCATCCTGGTTAATGATTTCAATGTCATATACCCCGGTCTGCCGGCCTTGAGTGCGTACCTGAGCAATGGCTGTCAGCACATCACCGGCTTTTCCAGGTCGGACGAAATCGATACTGCAACCGGAAGCCACTGCCGCCAGCCCCTGGCTGTTGCAGGCGTAGGCAAATGCGGTGTCAGCCAGCGTAAACAGTTGCCCGCCGTGGCAGGTTTGATGGCCGTTGAGCATGACGTCGGTGATGGTCATGGTCAGGCGTGC
The DNA here is from genome assembly GCF_004366275.1 of Buttiauxella sp. BIGb0552. NCBI lineage: Bacteria > Pseudomonadati > Pseudomonadota > Gammaproteobacteria > Enterobacterales > Enterobacteriaceae > Buttiauxella > Buttiauxella sp. BIGb0552. The sequence continues at coordinate 443,109 of NZ_SODY01000001.1, read as the reverse complement.
AAATCCATCCCCCATGTCCTGAATCTCGATGCCCATCTGCTGCGCACAGTTGTCGCGAGCGTACATTTCCCGGGCATTCGCCCATGCATTAATGCTCATGTTGTGTCTCCAGAAGCGTGCGTTGGCGCAGCAGTGAAGTTGGGCGGTAGCGTTCTTCGCCGTAATGTTTTTGCAGGTTTTCCAGCAGGCGCAGTACCTGTTGCCAGCCGAGTTCCGCGCCCCACGCCAGCGGGCCATGAGGGTAATTCACGCCAAGGCGCATCGCGGTGTCGATATCCTCTTCACTGGCGACACCTTTTTGCGCCGCATCGGTCGCTTCGTTCGCGAGCATAGCGACCGTGCGCCAGACCAGCATTCCAGGGTAGTCGCTGATCATCAGCACCTGTTTACCCTGCTGCTGGAAGAAACGAATCGCTTTGGCAGTCTGCACAACTGTGTTACTTGCCGCAGCCGCCAGCACTACCAGCGGTGAGCTTTGCCAGTCGTTGACCAGGTCGAGCAGCACGACCGGGCGTTGGAGACGTTTAGCCAGTTGAGTCGCTGTTTCGCCTTGCGTCATCTGCACCAGAACATCGTCCAGTTCAATATACGAATATGTGACACTGTCACCTGAATCGTGATTATTCAGCCATGCGGCAAAACCATGGTGCTGAATTTCTTGCGCATCTGATTCGCCAGGCTCGGTGGGCAGATAAGGCAATGATTCATTGAGTGGCCAGCGGTATACGCCCTGCCCGGTTTTTTTGCCAAGGCGTTTACCAAACACCAGTTCCTGCTGGATAAGCGAAGGCAGAAAGCGGCGTTCCTGCCAGAAACCATTGAATACGGAACAGGTCACGGCAAAGTTCACGTCCTGGCCGATAAGGTCGGTCAACGCAAGCGGCCCCATCGGAAACCCACCGCAGTCGCGGAGTGCCGCATCAATCACGCCCGCTGGTGCTACTTGCTCTTCGAGCGCGCGCCAGGCTTCAGCATAAAATGGGCGCGCCACGCGGTTAACGATAAAGCCCGGTGTCGAGTGGCAATGCACCGGTTGTTTGCCCCAACGCATCGCCAAGCCGGTCAGGCTTTCGAGAACCGCAGGTGAAGTTTCCAGCCCGCTCACCACTTCCACTAGTTTCATCACCGGTGCTGGGTTAAAGAAATGCAGCCCTGCCACACGCTGTGGTTGTTCAACGCCGCTGGCAATCGCGGTAATGGAAATCGACGATGTATTGCTGGCGAAAATCGCCTCCGCGGAACAGACCGCTGCCAGTTCACGGAAGATGGCCTGCTTGATGTCGATTTGTTCGGCTGCGGCCTCAATGACCAGTGCCGCATCCGCCAGTTCGCTGATGCTCTGTGCAGTGTTTAAACGACTTTCAACGTCATGCTTTTCGGACGCCGTCATTTTACCCTTTGCCACGCGGGCACTCAGCGCTGTGGCAATTGCATCAATGGCACGCGCCGCAGCACCGGGATGGATATCGTAAATTCTGACCCGGTGCCCGGCTTGTGCGGCAACCTGCGCAATGCCAGCTCCCATGGTGCCGCCGCCAATCACGGCAATAATTGATTGTGGTGTCAGCATCATCATTTCCCCTTAAACACCGGTGTGCGTTTAGCCAGAAATGCCGACACCCCTTCGCGGTAATCTTCGCTACGCCCGGCCATGCGCTGGTAATCGCGCTCAAGATCGAGCTGTTCTTCAAGGGTGTTTATTTCGGAAGCGTTCAGTGCCTTCTTCACCAGTCCCAGGCCAAAGGTTGGCTGGCTGGCAAAATGCACGGCGAGCTGGCGAGCGGTATCGTTGAGTGCTTCATCATCCACCACTTGCCAGATCATGCCCCACTGATGGGCTTGCTCCGCACTCAGTTTATCGCCCAGCAACGCCAGCCCCATCGCACGAGCACGCCCGGCAAGGCGCGGCAAATACCAGGTACCTCCGCAATCAGGAACGAGGCCTAATTTGCTAAAAGACATAATGAAGTTTGCTGAACGCGCCGCAATCACCATATCGCAGCCCAGGGCAAGCGTTGCCCCGGCACCGGCGGCGACACCGTTAACCGCCGCAATAACTGGTTTTGGCAATGCGGCCAGGCGCTTAATCAGCGGGTTATAGAAGTTCTCAACCGAGGCGCCTAAGTCTGGAGCAGCTCCACTTGGGTCAACATTGCGGTCATTGAGATCTTGTCCGGCACAAAACGCACGGCCCGCGCCCGTTATCAGCAGGCAGCGAATGGTGTCGTCACGTTCGACTTGCGTCAGCACATCAGCAAGCTGGCGATGCATTTCGTCATTAAAACTATTCAGGCGCTCCGGGCGATTTAACGTCAGCGTCATCACGCCGTTTTGCACATCACTAAGAATGAATGTCATGGCTATCGTCCTTTAAACGCAGCGGGTCGTTTTTCGAGAAATGCGACAATGCCTTCCTGCCGGTCTTCGGTGGCGGCAAGCAGCGTGAAAAGCTGCCGTTCGTGGGCTAAGCCCTGACTGAGAGACAGTTCATGTGCCTGGCGCAGTGCGGTTTTCGCAGCCTGCAATGCCAGCGGCGCATGTTGCGCGATGCGCGCCGCCAGCTTTTCGCTGTATTCCAGCGTTAACGCCGCAGGGCACATCTCTGCAACCAGGCCTGCCTGCTGTGCCTGTTGTGCGGTTATCGCCTCGCCCGTCAACACCATTTTGTATGCCAGCGCTTTGCCAACACTGCGAATCAAACGTTGTGTACCACCCGCGCCGGGCATAATGCCGAGAGTTATTTCAGGCAGGCCAAAGCGTGCGTTGTCACCCGCCATTACGATGTCGCATAGCATCGCCAGTTCGCACCCGGCACCCAACGCATAACCGTTTACTGCAGCCAGCAGCGGTTTGTTAAAACGTTCGATACGAGCCCAAAGCTGTGGGCGTGGATCGTTAAGCGTGGCGGGCATATCAAGGCTCGCCATCTCTTTAAGATCAGCCCCAGCGGCGAAAAATCGATCGTTGCCCGTAATAACGACTGCCCCTGTGCTTTCGTTTTGCTGCGCGGCTTCCAGCGCTAAGGCGATCTGATCAAGCAGCGCGTTATTTAAAGCGTTTCGCGCTTCGGGGCGGTTTAAAGTCAGGGTCAGTACGCGCCCGTTTTGGCTAACCAATAATTCGCTCATCACAGCCCCTGCGCATCAAAGTCGAGCACTACGTCGTCACCTTTCGGCAGTGCCTGGCAACTGAGGATGTAACCCGCCGCCAGTTGGTCTGGCTCGAGGCTGTAATTGACGCCCATCCCCACTTCACCGCTCACAACTTTGCAGCGGCAGGTGGCGCACACCCCGCCTTTGCATGCGTAAGGTAAATCCGCACCCTGGCGCAACGCCGCGTCGAGAATGCTTTCGTCATGGGAATCGAGGGTGATTTTGCGGTCGCGTCCGTCCTGGCGCAGCGTCACCGTTTTGCCTGCTGCCTGTTCGCGACGGCGCAGACTCGGCGCGCTGCCGGGCGTGTTGAAGTGTTCGATAAAAATGTTTTCAGCCGCCACGCCCATTTCCAGCAGTGCGGCTTCAGCTTCCTGCATCATGCTTTGTGGGCCGCAGATGAACGTGCGGTTAAAGCCTTTTACATCGAGCAAGTTATCGCCCAGCACTTTGAGTTTCACGCCGTCGAGTCTTCCGCTCAGCAATTCGCTTTCCTGCACTTCCTGGCTGAACAGATAGATAAGTTGTAGGCGTTGTGGGTAGCGGTCTTTTAAGTCGGCCAGCGCCTGGTGGAACATCATGCTGCGGCTGCTGCGGTTGCCATAAACCAGCGTTACTCGGCTATTGGATTCGGTGGCAAGCGTTGCTGCGACAATCGCCAACATTGGCGTAATGCCGGAGCCGACTGCCAGCGCCAAATAATTGCCCTCAGTTTCAGGCTGCGGTTGGTAGCCGAATGTTCCCTGCGGGATCATTACGTCCATCGCCATACCCGCCACCAAATCGCTCACCGCATATTGCGAAAAGCGCCCGCCGTCGATGGCTTTTACCGCCACACAGATTTCGCCGGGTTGTTCGGCGCGACAAATGGAGTAACAGCGGCGTAACTCCTCACCACCGAGGCGAGTTTTTAGAGTCAAATGCTGGCCAGGTTTGAAAGCAAAATGCGTCTGTAATTCTCCTGGCACTTCAAAAGTGATGGCAACCGCGTCAGGAGTTTCCTGCTCAATGCGCGCCACCTTTAGCGAATGAAACGTCGTCATGGCTACCTCAAATACATTTAAAGTAATCAAAGGGTTCGCGGCAACTGTCGCAGCGGTATAACGCTTTACAGGCCGTGGAACCGAATTCGCTGATAAGCGAGGTATGCAAACTGCCGCAGCGTGGGCATTCCACATCGCCGCTGAATGATATGGCGTGGCAAGCATGGCCTTGCGGTGGGCTGATGCCGTATTCACGCAGCCGCGTTTTGGCCGCGGGCGACATCCAGTCGGTTGTCCACGCCGGGTGCAGCATTTGTTCGATGTGGACCGGGCTCAGGTGCGCGTCTTCCATCGCGTCACGAATTGCCGTCAGCAAAAAGTCGGTCGCCGGGCAACCGGAATACGTTGGCGTGAAACCGATATGCCAACCGTCTTCACGGTGGTGAACGCTGCGCACCATGCCCAGATCGGTGATAGTCAGTACCGGGATTTCCGGGTCGCTGATCTGCCCGAGAATGCGCCATACATCGCGGACTCTAGCCGGTTCCACCACATCGAAAATTTGCATTTTTACCTCACTACCATTGCTGATTGGGGTAAGCGCGTTGCAGATATTGCATTTCTGCCAGCAGCGGGCCGAGATGTTCGGTATGTAGCCCTTGCTTGCCACCCGTGCGGTATTGCGCTTCTTGTGGTTTAACCAGTGAGGCCACAATCAGGCCGTTAAACGTTTCTTTTTCCCAGGGGGCACGCAAGGTGCGCGGGTCAACGCCAATCCCTTGCTCAGCAAGGCTGATTTCCAGTTCATCTGCATGGAACATCTCGCCGCTAAAGCGCCACAGTTTATTGAGCGCCTGCTGCATTTTTTGCTGAGAAAACTCAGTGCCGTTGCCCAGACGCACTAACCAACCACGGCTAAAGCGCAGGTGGTAACGCACCTCTTTGATGGCTTTTGCGGCAATTGCCGCCAGTTGGCGGTCGCGGCTTTGCGCCAACTGGCTAAACAGTTCAACATGCCAGGCATCCAGCAGATACTGGCGCATGAGGGTGTCGGCAAAATCACCGTTCGGCTGTTCTGCCAGTAGTAAATTGTGGAACTCACGTTCGTCGCGCCCATACGCCAGTTTGTCTTCATCAAGCTTGTCACCCTGAAGTTCTGCGGCGTAGGTCAGGAAATTGCGTGCCTGGCCGAGTAAGTCCAGGCCGATGTTCGCCAGCGCGAGATCGATCTCTAGTTCTGGTGCATGCCCACACCAGGCACTCAGGCGCTGGGCCAGTACCAGGCTGGTGTCGCCAAGGCGCAGGGTGTAAGTAGTTAACGGGGAATAAGTCATTTCACGCCTCACATGTGCTCGATGCCATCAGGGATGGTGTAGAACGTTGGGTGGCGATAAATCTTTGTTTCCGCCGGGTCAAAGAAGGCACCGCGTTCTTCAGGCTGGGAAGCGATAATTTCGCTCGCCTTTACCACCCAGATTGAGCAGCCTTCACTGCGGCGGGTGTAAGCATCGCGGGCGTTTTCCAGCGCCATTTGTTGGTCTGCAGCGTGCAGGCTGCCAACGTGGCGGTGCGATAACCCTTGTTTGCTGCGAATAAACACTTCGTATAACGGCCAGTGAACATTGCTCATAAATCAATCCTTCATATCCGATGTAAATGGTGGATGACGGCTGCGCTTATCCACCCTACAAATTCTGTTTTTCTGCGTACGCCAGCGCCGCTTCACGCACCCATGCACCCTCTTCCCACGCTTTACGTTTGGCGCTCAAACGCTCTTCGTTGCACAACCCGCGCCCGGCAATCACTTCGTTAAATTCATGCCAGTCAATTTCGCCGAATTCGTAATGCCTTGTTGCTTCGTTAAAAGTGAGATCGCTATCCGGCACCGTCATGCCGAGCATTTCCACCTGCGGTACGGTGTTGTCGACAAAACGTTGGCGCAGTTCGTCGTTACCAAAACGTTTGATTTTCCATGTAAGGCTTTGGGCGCTATTTGGGGAGTTGTCGTCGTTTGGGCCAAACATCATCAACGCAGGCCACCAGAAACGGTTGATCGCGTCCTGCAACATCTGGCGTTGTTCTTTACTGCCCTGCGCCAGCACCATGCAGGCTTCAAAACCCTGGCGTTGATGGAAGCTCTCTTCTTTGCAGATCTTCACCATCGCCCGGGCATATGGGCCGTAGGAAGTGCGGCACAGCGCCACCTGATTCACAATCGCCGCGCCATCAACCAACCAGCCGATCACGCCAATATCGGCCCAGTTCAGCGTCGGATAGTTAAAGATCGAGGAGTATTTCATCTTGCCGTCGAGCATCTTCTGGTAGATGTCTTCTCGCGCACAGCCCAGGGTTTCCGCCGCGCTGTAGAGATAAAGTCCATGTCCAGCTTCGTCCTGCACTTTCGCCAGCAAAATCGCTTTGCGTTTCAGGCTCGGTGCGCGAGTCAGCCAGTTGCCTTCCGGTAACATGCCAACAATTTCAGAATGGGCGTGCTGCCCTATCTGGCGAATCAATGTCTTACGGTATTCATCCGGCATCCAGTCCTGCGGTTCAATCGCAATTTCCTGCGCAATTCGCTCATCAAAACGGTGTAATTCGGTCACGGCATCACCTTTATGATTCGGTTTAGATTCACTAAATGCGACATTGTGAATCACTTAATGATTTAAAGTTACAGATAAGTTAACTAAAACGGCAAAATTAACACGTATGGTTTGTGAGCATTATCACGATAAATTTTAAATAAACCAAATTATTCATTAAGTTATGAAATAACCCAAAAAGGCATGCAATCACGTTGTTAATAAATTATTAAATTACATCTTGCTTTTTATGATTCACAAATTAAACATTAGTGTCATTAAATGTAATTCTTAACGAGGTGTTTGATGCAGCAGTTAACTAGTTATCTGGCAGGCCAATGGGTGATGGGACGTGGCAAAGAACGCACTATAAATCATGCAATTAGCGGTGAGGCGCTGTATCAGGTTACCAGCGAAGGGCTGGATATGGCGCAGGCACGTCATTTTGCTATTGAATCAGGTGGTGCGGCATTACGCGCTCTGACCTTTGTGCAACGTGCAGCCATGTTGAAAGCGGTGGCAAAACACCTATTGGCAAACAAAGAAACGTTTTATGAAATTTCCGCACAGACCGGTGCGACCCGCGCAGACAGCTGGGTTGATATCGAAGGTGGTATCGGCACCCTTTTCGCCTATGCCGGTATGGGAAACCGTGAACTGCCTGACGATGTACTGTGGCCAGAAGATGAAATGATCCCGCTTTCTAAACAAGGCGGGTTCGCCGCCCGCCATGTGCTGACGTCCAAATCTGGCGTGGCGCTGCACATCAATGCATTTAACTTCCCTTGTTGGGGAATGTTAGAAAAACTGGCCCCGACCTGGCTTGCTGGAATGCCAGCCATTATAAAACCCGGCACCGCCAGCGCGCAGCTCACACAAGTGATGGTGAAATCCATCGTCGATTCCGGGCTGGTGCCAGAGGGCGCAATCAGCCTTATCTGCGGTGGCGTAGGTAACCTGTTTGATCTGCTGGATGAACAAGATGTGGTGACCTTTACCGGCTCAGCCAGTACTGGGCAGAAGTTACGTTGTCACTCAAATATTATTGCCCGTTCAGTCCCATTCACAATGGAAGCTGACTCCCTTAACTGTTGCGTGCTGGGTGAAGATGTGGCAGCGGAACAGCCTGAATTTACGTTGTTTATTCGTGAGGTGGTGCGTGAGATGACCGCCAAAGCTGGGCAAAAATGTACCGCAATCCGCCGTGTCATCGTCCCGCAGGATCAGTTGGAAAATGTGATTCAGGCGCTGAAAGCCAAACTTGAGAAGATCCAACCCGGTGACCCTGCTCAGGAAGGCGTGAAAATGGGTGCACTGGTTAGTCTTGAGCAGCGTGACGATGTGCAAAGCAAAGTGAATCAGTTGGTTGCCGTTGGCTGCCAGATTGTGATAGGTGGCAAAGCGGATGGCTCTCATCCCGGTGCCTTCTTCCCGCCAACGTTATTGCTGTGCCAGCAGCCAGATGAAACACCTGCGGTACATGAGCTGGAAGCGTTCGGCCCAGTTGCTACCGTAATGCCTTATCGCGATTCAGAACACGCGATGGCGCTGGCACGTGCAGGCCAGGGTAGCCTTGCGGGAACGCTGGTCACTGCGAGTGGCGATATTGCACGCCAGTTTGTTCTGGGTGCCGCCCGTGCTCACGGGCGCATTCAGGTGCTAAACCAGGAGTCATCTGTCGAGTCCACAGGCCACGGCTCGCCGCTGCCGATGCTGGTTCATGGCGGCCCAGGACGCGCCGGTGGTGGCGAAGAGCTTGGTGGCCTACGAGCAGTGAAACATTACATGCAGCGCACGGCGATTCAGGGCAGTCCATCAATGCTGGCGGCGGTAAGCAAACAGTGGAGCTACGGCGCGGCGGTGCAGGAAAGCCCGGTTCACCCTTTCCGTAAGCATTTTGACGAACTGGAAATTGGCGAGAGTTTACTTACAGCACGCCGGACCATCACCGAAGCCGATATCGTCAACTTCGCCAATCTGAGTGGCGACCACTTCTACGCTCACGTCGATAAAATTGGTGCGGCCGAGTCGTTCTTTGGCGAGCGCGTAGCTCACGGCTACTTTGTGGTATCAGCTGCCGCGGGGTTGTTTGTTGATCCGGGGGTTGGGCCTGTTATCGCCAACTATGGCATGGAAAACCTGCGCTTTATCGAACCGGTGAAAATTGGCGACACTCTGCAAGTGCGCCTGACGTGCAAGCGCAAAACTGCCAAACCGCAAAAGAGCACGGAAGACAAACCGGTTGGCGTGGTGGAGTGGGCAGTTGAAGTGCTGAACCAGGATAAACAGTCCGTGGCGCTCTATTCCATTCTGACACTGGTTGCGCGAAGGGTTTAACGGACCAACTGAAAACTTCCGCCCGGTTATTGTCCGTGGCGGAAGTTTTCATAAATGGCTGATTAAGACGCCGTTACACCAGGATTGTCTGATAACGAGATGAATTTCCCGCATTTGCTATCAAAAGCTTCAATACATCCCGATTCAATATCATAAACCCAGCCGTGAAGCGTGATATTGCCCTTAGCAAGCGCTAACGCAACACAAGGGTGAGTACGTAAGTTCCCCAGTTGAGCGATAACATTTTGATGCACCATGCCGTCCACGCGAGATTGGGTTGAGCTATGCTCTTCAGCTTCGTTAATGGCTTTTGCGGCATCTGCATAACGTAACCAGTGGGCAACGGCTGGCATATGGTCAAGACACTGGCAGTTGGCGACAGCTGTCATTGCCCCACAGTCCGAGTGCCCGCAAACCACGATGTCACGAACGCCAAGCGCCATCACCGCATATTCTACCGAAGCTGAAACACCACCAGGCTCAGGCCCGAACGGTGGCACAATATTACCTGCGTTTCGAATGACAAACAGTTCACCCGGTTCACGCTGTGTCACTAATTCAGGAACGAGTCGGCTGTCAGAACAGGAAATAAAAAGTGTTTTAGGATTTTGATTTGATGCAAGTTTTTTGAAGAGTTTGGAACGTTGCGGAAATGCTTCTTTCTGAAACCTCAAAAAACCGTCAATAACGTCTTTCATCGTAAGCCCTATATATCTTTTGTGCCAACATGATGCCACGCTGATAATGGCAGATCAATAAACTGTCATGCGATATATATCCACATATTTATTATTATTATATTTCACCCTATTTTTCATGTTGCTTTATATCCTCTTGGTTCGAATAATCCGCATTGGTTTCTGGTCACTATCACGCCTCCTCACCCAACCGCGTTATCACCCTGCGCAAATAAGTCAGCACTGCCGTTGCCGTTTCGCTCAACGAGGATTCAGCAAGCGTTACCGCGCCAACATCCATGTAGGTGGTGCTGTCAGCAATGCTGCGGCGCATCACGCGTAACCCTTCGAGCGACCAAGGGCGGTAAACCAGATCCGACAATATCGTCACGCCCTTTCCTTTTGCGACCAGACTGCGCACCGTTTCGAACGATGTGGTGGTGAAAAAGATATTTGGGCTGCCACCACGTGTGCGCAAGTGCTCTTTAATCACGTCAGGATATTCGTCTGTATCCAGCAGCAAGAATGGCTGGTTTTCGATATCTGCCAGATGAATAACGGACTGGTTCAATAGCGGGTGGCCTTGTGCGGCCCAAAGTCGGCGTGGTGAGCGAATAAATATTTCTGTTTCCAGGGTGTTGTCGTGAGCAATATTTGAGGTTAATAGCAGCGAGAAATCAATATTCTTACGTTTTAATGATTCGGTTAATTCCTGTGGATTCTCCTCAATGAAATTAATCGTCATTAATGGGAAGTGCTGTTCAACTTCAAGAATAATCGCCGGAAGCAAATAGGCGGAAAGCGTTTTGGCGATGCCAATATTCACTGTGCCTTGTTCCAGTTGCGGTTGGTGTAGCAAATCGTCGATGGCAAGCTGGCTGTCATTAATAATCTTACGAGCGTAATGCAGGAAGCGCTCTCCTGCGGCGGTGAGTTCAATACCTTTTGGCTGGCGCAAAAACAGCTGGTTGTTTAACGAGGATTCAAGGTTGCGCATGGCGACCGTCATAGACGACTGCGAGATATTACAGCGCGATGCCGCTTTGGAAATCTGCTGTGTTTGCGCAAGCGCGATGAAAAACTCCAGCTGCCGCAGTGTGAACCTCATAGTTTTAAACTATACCTCGCCATGAAAAAGATGAATTAGATTCGGCTGCCTCGCAACCCTACCATAGTCCTCAGTGAACCGGTGATTCAATAATCCGCTGGTGTCCACCGCTAGATCCACGCAGTCTTTATCAGCTGCATGAAATTGCTTATATGCATTGAATCTATACCTGAGTGTATTAAACCGTTTTCTGGAACTCAAATTATGCCGTATTTACTGTTAAGCCTTGCCGCCTGCTTCTGGGGTGGAAACTACGTTGTGGGCCACGAACTGGTCGCGCAGGTTGACCCTATTGTGCTGTCCGAGGCCCGCTGGATGCTCACCGCCCTGTTGCTCATCAGCCTCTATTTCCGGCAGATAAAGGCGCAATGGCAGGCGATGGTTGAGGCGAAATACACGGTGTTTTTCCTCGCTTTATGCGGGCAAGTGTTATTCCCAGTGACGCTATATATCGGCCTGCAATACACCTCATCATTAAATGCGGCGATATATTTATCCACCACGCCCGCATTAGTGTTGTTGATTAATAAATTTATTTTCAAAGAGGCTATTTCACGGCGCAATATTTATGGTGTGCTGCTTAGCTCTTTGGGCGTGATCTATCTGGTGATGCAAGGCGACCTTCTACATATGGATACGCTTAAAAACCTAAACCGGGGTGATGTGTGGACCATGGGTTCGGCTGTCAGTTGGGCGTTGTACTGCGCGTTCTTGCGCCTTAAACCAAAACAGGTTGGTGGGAATGCATTTGTTGCGGTAAGTGCCGCAATTGGAGCAATAGTGCTGCTGCCGATGTTATCACTCTATTCGGCGGACCACTATGCATCTGAGATGAAAGTCTACTTTAATTCAGGCTTCTTATTAGGGCTGGGTTACCTGGTTATCTTCCCGTCATGGCTGTCATATTTACTGTGGAATAAAGGTATTCAGGCGATTGGTGCTACACGCGGTGAAGTTTATTCGCACCTTATTCCGCTAAGTGGTGGCGTGTTTAGCGTGCTGTTCCTCAATGTACCGTTACACGGTTTTCATCTCGTCAGCGCACTGCTTATCACGCTGGGAATTGCACTTTGCTCGATGGCTATAAAGCAGAAACTTTTAGCTCCTGACCCATGCAGTCGATAAAATATTCGTAAGCCGGAGTCAGTACCTGGTCTTTTCGCAGCATAAAACTAAAGGTGATGCGTGAATTCTGAAGACTGAGACAATCATTCAGTACGGCAAAATTCACGCAATCAAAGGGACCTTTCTATTTAGTTATCGCAGTGGCCTTGCTGGGCCAGTTTCACTTCCGGTTTGGAAACTACGCGCTTACCTTCGGTTTCAGAAGATTCGCTCAAACCTGCACCGCCGACAAAAGCCCCCATCTTGATATATTGTCTGATGAAGTAGTTTTTCCCAGCTTGCATGAATAACGACAGGTCGTTTGGAGAGAATTCGGACTCAGTAGAAATTTTGTGCGTCTGGTTACCTGTTACTTGCGTATAGAAGAACGTTCTGTCCGCAGTTTCACCCACACATTTGCCATCGACATACACATCTTTTTTAAGCGATTTACCCGCAAAGCTATCGCGATAAATATATAGCCCAGCTTTATCTTGCTCTGGAGCAGGGAATGTTTTGGCATTAATAGATTCTTGCTCTGGAGCCAAAGGGACACTTGCACAACCACTGAGAAGTAATGCGGCTAAAACAGAGGCAGAGAGAAATAAATTTTTAGTTTTCATTTGCACAAATCCTTTTATATAAGCTGTGTATTTTTATTTTTTGCACGCAAAAAGCCACAAGCATCTGAAAGACACTTATTTACGCTTGAGAATTTAAGACGGAGTAATGTCGCTAATGATGAATAAAAGGTCAAGCAATCAATAGGATAAACACCAATAATGGTAGGGTATGTATTTCACCGTTCCTTAACTACAATTTCCCCAAGAATCTTCCTGGTGCAATAAATAAAGACTCGTATTCACTACCGGTCTGAATAATATGAACACCAACAAAAAACGTAAACATAAAATTACACCTCATGTAACCCTCATTTGACGGAGTCATAACAATCCCTTACCCTGCGCGGCATAATCTCGTTATTACAAGCGTAAATTCAGAGGGAAGCGTGAAGAATCGCACTCTTGGCAGTATCTTTATCGTCGCCGGTACCACTATTGGCGCAGGAATGTTGGCAATGCCGCTGGCTTCAGCAGGTGTTGGATTTGGGGTGACCTTCCTGTTGCTCATCGGCCTGTGGGGGTTGATGTGTTACACCGCACTGCTTCTGGTCGAAGTTTATCAACACGTTTCCGCCGACACCGGGCTTGGCACCCTTGCCCGCCGTTATCTTGGAAAACCAGGGCAATGGCTTACCGGTTTTAGCATGTTGTTCCTGATGTATGCGCTGACGGCGGCGTACATCAGTGGTGCCGGTGAACTGCTGGCCGCAAGTTTGAACCAATGGTTTGCGTCCTCCATCTCCGTTACAAGTGGGGTTTTGCTGTTCACGATTGTTGCCGGTGGCATTGTTTGCATCGGTACCCATATGGTGGATATGTTCAACCGCGTGCTGTTTAGCGCCAAGGTGATTATGTTGGTGGTGATGCTGGGGCTGATGATGCCGCACATCCATCACACTAATTTACTGACGTTGCCGCTGGAGAAAGGCCTCGCGCTTTCAGCCATTCCGGTGATCTTCACTTCGTTTGGCTTCCACGGCAGCGTGCCGAGTATTGTCAGTTACCTTGATGGCAACCTGCGCAAACTGCGTTGGGTGTTTATCATCGGCAGCGCAATCCCGTTAGTGGCTTATATCTTCTGGCAAGTTGCTACGCTGGGTGCGATTGATTCGGGTGTGTTTAGCGGGCTGTTAGCCAATCATTCGGGTCTGAATGGTTTGTTGCAGGCGGTTCGTGAAGTGGTGGCCTCGCCGCACGTCGAATTGGCGGTGCATCTGTTTGCGGATCTTGCGCTGGCAACGTCATTCCTGGGAGTGTCGTTAGGGTTGTTTGATTACCTGAGCGACCTGTTCAACCGTAAACGTAATGCATCGGGACGTGCGCAAACAGGGTTGATGACGTTTGTACCGCCGTTGGTTTTCGCCCTGTTTTACCCACAAGGGTTTGTGATGGCGCTGGGTTATGCCGGTGTTGCGCTGGCAATACTGGCGCTAATCATCCCGTCACTTTTGGTCTGGAAAAGTCGCCAGACCCAAAAAGAGCCTGGCTACCGTGTTGCTGGCGGCAAACCGCTGTTGATTCTGGTGTTTGCCTGCGGTATCGCCGTGATTGTGATTCAGGCGATGATTGCGTCCGGCGCGTTGCCGGAAGTGGGTTAATTAGACAAGACCTGTGTTGACGCGTTTGCCTATCTCTTTAAGCTGCGAGTACTTCTCAAGCAGAGATGGGCCGTCATCAAGGCTCATGGCAAACATCCACATGTAGGTCATGACAGAGTAAATATGCCCGGCGTTCCCGACACCTTTCACGGTCATAAGCCAAATGGTCATCGCGAACAGGAACGCTGCGGCAATACCAATAGATAAATAGCCGTATGCCTCCCGGTCGGACAAACGAATACGCACACGCGCCAAAAAGTTGTAATGCTTATTCAGTGTGTTTTCACTGGCTGTGCCGACAAAACCCACCTCTTTTTCCAGCCTGTCGTTGAGCTTCTCATACAACATTTCGTTTTTACGCGTATAGCTCGGCAGGAACATGGCGAAGAAAATCAACACGCCAAAACAAGCGACACCCGCCCAGAACTCAATAGTCAGCAACATAATCACTGCGCCGATAATCGAAGCGACAGAGGTAATCAGTAGCGGCAGGTGTGTTTCGAAGAAATTGACAAATTCACGTGACAACGTCACGCGGGCGGCAATGGTCGAATGACTATGGTCGTCCTCACGCTGCGCAAGGATCACCGGCACGGCAAGACCGGCATAGATTCTGGCAAATGTCCGGGTATCCATGCTGCGGCGTGCAGCGCCTATCGCCCACATCACAAAGACCACCAGCGCATACAGCAATGCATGTAGCGGTTGCCCTTTAATGATGGCGTTGATGGCAAATCCGGCCATTAATGGATAGAGCAAATAGATGATGTTTTCAGCGACCACCAGCATCAGCGTAATAACTAATTTTTTACTATGGAGTTTTGCGAGTTTTTTTAATGTATTCATTGCGCCGCGTGATGGTTTAAGCTCCGCGGTTTGGGTCGTATGCATGACTTTATATTCTTAAATTGTTATTCTTGAGCGGTTGCTCAAGAGTGAAGGAAGTCTATTTGAGCACTTGCTCAAAGTCAACGAAGGTGCCGTGATGAAAGAGAAAGCGTCTGTTCTGAAAGAGAATATTCTTGATGCAGCGATCGCCCTGTTTACTGAAAAAGGAGTGGAAAAGGTCACCACTCGCGAACTAACAGAACAGGTTGGGATAGCCCGTAGCCACATTTACCACTACTTCCCAGACTGGCAGACGTTATGCATTGAAGCGTTTTCGCGCTTTATGTACGCCGAGTTGGCAGCTTTTAGCCAAAAAACGCGCGCCTTGCCGCCCGAACAGGGTTTGAATATTTTTGTGGAAGATTATTTACCCGACCGCGCTGATGCCGTGTGGGAGTTGTACGGATCGTTATGGCGCCTCGCGGTGCATAACAAGGTTTATGCGGAACTGGCGTTAACTTTGACCGAAAAATGGGATGCTTTGCTGGCGAGTATTATTGAGTCGGGTATTGAAAGCGGCGTTTTCCGTCAGACCGATGTCTTGCGAGTAACCCGTCAGCTTGGTGCATTGCTTAACGGGTATTCGGATCAACTGATTATAGACAGCGCGCCACTTGCCCGCGATCAGGCCTTAGAAGATATCCAGGCTTTTATCAGTCAGATTTTAATTACGGGTAAGTGATCCCCGGAGGATTCACTTCAGACGAAGCGACTTCTTCGCCCTTTTCTCCCCATCTGTCGAGAACTTGCTGGTATTCACCACGTTTCGCTGCACCGTCGAGGGCTGCCTGTAATGCATAAACCAGCTCGTTCCCTTTTTTGGTAGTGGTAGCAACATAGGCTTTTTTAGGCCCAAGCCCAACAACACGCGTTTTCCCGGTTAACGCGGCTTTATAGGCCGCCACACTCTGCGGGCCGAAGGTCGCATCAGCACGTCCGGCCTGAATATAAAGGTTACCGGAAGCATCATCCGTTAAATAAATCGGTTGAGCCGGTTTGCGCCCTTCTTGTTCATTTTGCTCATTCCAGCCCAACAGGATTTTTTCCTGATTAGTACCGGAACCTAAAATAATCCGTAACCCGCTAACATCTGCAGGCCCTTCAATTTTTTGAATCGGGCTATCTGACTTCACCGAGAATGCCAGCGAATCTACGCGATAGGTCGCAAAATCAAACTTGGTCTTACGCTGCTCGGTTACCGCTATATTGACTAGAGCCACATCGTAGCGACCGGATGTAATGCCAAGCGGCCAGTCTTCCCAGGCGGTTGGCACCAGTTTGAGCTTCAGTCCTAAGCTATCGGCCAGCAAACGTGCAATATCAGGATCACTGCCGATCCTTGTGCGGTTATCACTCGCAAGCATGGCAAGCGGTGGCGAGTTTAGTGCTGAAATGGCGACTGTAAGCGTACCCGGCTCAACAAATTTATAGCCCTGAGGAATTTTACTGATAGCCACCGGGTCTTTAGCCGTATGTATCGGCACTTCATTAGCTTTAAGATCGAGACTTCCCTGTGCAAAGCTCGCCGAACTCACTATCAACAGCGCCAGTGGGACAAATTTCATAACTGCTCCTTAGAGAACTTTTGATAAAAACTGACGCGTTCGCGAATGTTGTGGATGGTTAAGTACTTCGTCGCTGCTGCCTTGCTCAACAATTTTTCCGTCGACCATAAACACCACGTTATCCGCCACTTCACGGGCAAATCCTATCTCATGGGTTACGACCACAAGCGTTGTGCCAGAGCGGGCCAGTTTTTTAATCACATCCAGCACTTCTCCCACCAGCTCCGGATCGAGTGCGGACGTAGGTTCATCAAACAGCATCACGCGTGGACGCAGTGCCAGCGCACGGGCAATGGCGATACGTTGTTGCTGCCCACCGGAAAGATGGCGCGACCAGGCATCCGCTTTATTACGCAGCCCCACCACATCGAGCAGTTGATAGGCCTGTTCAATCGCCGCTTTTCGGCTCAGCTGTTTATGGGCAATCGGCGCTTCAATCAGGTTTTCCAGCACCGTGAGATGCGGGAACAAATTGAAGTTTTGAAACACATAGCCGACGTTAATGCGCTGACGCAGGATCTCTTTTTCTTTCAGTTCATACAGCTTGTCCCCGGCCTGACGATAGCCAATGTAATCACCATCTATCTGGATGAAACCCTCATCTACACGTTCAAGATGGTTAATCGCACGCAACAAGGTAGATTTACCGGAACCTGACGGTCCAAGTATCACCGTGACTGAACCAGGCTCCAGTTCCAGTGAGACGTTATCCAGCGCTTTATGGCGGCCAAAATATTTACTCACACCGGTAATCGAAATTTGGCCAGTCTGGTTATGGGATTGGTACATGGGCGGTCTCCTGAGTCTGCAGCACCGGTTGATGTGACGGATTACGAGCGGGAGTTTGTTGATTAATCGCCGAGCGGCGCTCACTACGTGCCAGCCAACGTTCGACCAGATGTTGAATCAGCGACAGTACGCTGGTGATAACCAGATACCAGACCGCCCCCACCATTAGCAGTGGGATCACCTCCTGGGTGCGGTTGTAGATCATCTGAATGGTGTAGAACAGCTCAGGCATCGCCAGCACGTAAACCATCGCCGTGCCTTTAGCGAGACTGATAATTTCATTAAAACCTGAAGGCAAGATGGTGCGCAGCGCCTGCGGTAGAATAATACGCAGCGTACGTCGCCATGCGGGTAACCCTAATGCCGCTGCCGCTTCATATTGGCCGTGATCCACGCCAAGGAAACCACCGCGAATAATCTCGGCTGTATAGGCACTTTGCACTAACGTCAGCCCAACCACGGCGGTAGAAAACTGCCCTAGCACGTTTATCGTTTGGTAACTTCCCCACTGAATTTGGGTAAACGGAATACCAATCGAGAGCGTGTCGTACAGATAAGAGAAGTTATAGAGAATAATCAGCACCACGATCAGTGGCAGTGAACGAAACAGCCAGATATAACTCCACGCAAGACTATTTAGCAGCCACGAAGATGAAAGCCGTGCCAGCGCCAACATTCCGCCAATCACTACACTCAGCACAGTCCCTATTAGCGTCAGCAGTAAAGTTTGCGCCAGTCCTTCAAGAATTACCGGGTCGAAGAACCAGCGGGCAAATACGCTCCACTCCCAGCGGGGGTTAAATGCAACCGACTGAATAACCACAGCCAGCACAAACAGAGCGATAATTGCACCGAGTGTTCTGAGTGGATAGCGCGCAGGAACCACTTTAATCGTTGATGGGGTATGCATAAGTATTCCTCAGGCCGTTTTGCTCAGACGAGCCAACTCTTTGGTAAAACGTAAGCGGCCGTCGAACGGAGCCACACTGTATTCTTCCCGGTTACGGTGAATATCAAACTGCGGTTGGTAGCCAAGACTCAGATAAAGCTTCACCGCTTCTGGCTGGCGAAAACCGGTAGTCAGATAGATATGGCGATAACCGGCAACCTGCGCCCGACTTTCCAGTTCACGCATCACTCGTTGAGCAAGCCCTTGTTGGCGTAGTGCAGGATGCGTCCAGATACGTTTAACTTCGGCTGTCTGTTCGTCGAAAGGCTTATACGCGCCGGTGGCAATAATCTCGCCGTCACGCTCCAGAACAATGAATAACCCCTGAGGCGCCAGATACCATTCGGTCAGTTCGACTTCCGCATCACGGGAAAAATAGTCCCCATAGCGCGCTTCATATTCGCCAAATAGCCCAGCAATAATCGGCTGCAGTTCTGGCGCCTCGGGTGAAACATCACGAAATTGTTCACGCATATTTTGCTCCTTAATCGCCAAGACCGGCGGGGTTAACTTCAGATGAAGGGATTTGCTCTACACCTTCTCCCCAGCGGTTCAGTACTTTGTGGTAATCACCATTTTTGATGACGCCATTAAGCGCGGTTTGTACCGGTTCCACGAGCCCACTGCCTTTCTTCAACGTGACGGCAATATGCGCAGCTTTCGGCCAGCCGCCATCAACTACACCAACTAATTGGGTTTTCTGCGTGAGTGCTGCCTTCCAGGCTCCCGTTACATTGGGGCCAAAGAACGCATCGGCGCGACCGGACTGCAATGCCAGCGTTTGTGCCGCATCGTCTTTGGTATAAACCGGGGTGAAAGGTTTAAGCCCTTTCTTCAGGTTCTCTTCATTCCACGCCAGCAAAATAGATTCCTGGTTGGTTCCCGAGCCGACGATAATGCGTAGCCCGGCAATGTCCTCTGCTTTCTCAATCTTCTTGATTGGGCTGTTGGCTTTCACGTAGAACCCGAGCGAGTCTTTACGGTAGGTGGCGAAGTCAAATTTCTGTTTGCGCTCTTTGGTCACGGTAATATTGCTGATTGCCGCATCGTATTTCCCTGATGCCACACCCAATGGCCAGTCCTCCCAGGATGTGGGTACGACGTTGAGCTCAAGTCCTAAGCTGTCAGCCACCAGACGTGCAATATCGACTTCGCTGCCGAGCAACGTTTTGTTGTCTTCAGCAAACACGGTCAGTGGGGGTGAGTTAAGCGCTGCAACTGCCACGGTGAATTTACCGGGAACCGCAAAATGATGATCTTTTGGCAGCTGTGCTACTGCCGATGGATTCACGGTCGTGTTAATTGGTGTTTTATTGGCTTCGAGGCTGACGCCAGTGCCATTAATGGTGACCTCTTGCGCCAAAGTTTGTGCCGAAGAAAGTGCCAGAGCGATAGCAAGGATTAGCGATATTTTTTGCATAGCAGGTTCTCTTTTTTATTGTGATGTTTGGTGTTTGTTACGAAAACTGATTTACGGGTTCTGCCAGGCCCAAACTTTCGCGCAGCGTGGTGCCGGGATACTCCTTGCGGAACAAACCTCGGGATTGCAGTACCGGGACCACTTCATCGACAAAGCGTGGGAAGGTATCTGGTGTACCGCCCTGAATAATGAAACCGTCAGCAGCATAGCTTTCAAACCATTGCTGCAAACCATCTGCCACCTGCTGTGCCGTTCCGGAAAAACGTGGGCGTGGTGATGCGGCTTCAAGCGCGACCTGGCGCAGTGTCAGATTGCGAACGTGAGCATTACGTTTGATTTCATCTGTAGTGCTGCGGAAGCTGTTCTGCCCCAGATCACCAATATCAGGGAACGGTTCATCAAGTGGATACTGGCTAAAATCGTGGTGCTCAAAGTAGCGGCCGAGGTAATTCAGAGCATCGTTAATTGAGACCAGTGCGGCGGTCGTTTGATATTGGTTCTCCACATCGTCAGCATCTTTGCCTACAATCACGCTCACACCCTGGAATATGTGCAGGTCTTCATGACGGCGGCCATGAGTTTCCAGCTGTTGTTTAACATCCCGATAGAAATGTTGCGCTTCTTCAAGGGTTTCATGATGGGTGAAAATAGCATCTGCATGGCGGGCGGCTAATTTCTTGCCGTCATCCGATGCGCCAGCCTGGAATACAATCGGACGCCCTTGCGGTGTGCGGGAAATATTTAATGGCCCTGCTACCTGGAAGAAATCTCCGCGATGATCCAGCGTATGTAATTTATTGGGGTCAAAGAATTGCCCACTGGCTTTATCACGGATAAATGCATCTTCTTCCCAGGAGTCCCACAGCCCTTTCACCACATCCAGATATTCATCAGCAATGCGGTAACGCAGCGCATGTTCCGGATGTTTTTCCCGGGAGAAGTTCTTCGCCGAGCCTTCCAGTGGCGATGTCACCACGTTCCAGCCCGCACGTCCTTTACTCAAATGGTCAAGGCTTGCAAACTGGCGAGCGACGGTAAAGGGTTCGCTATAGGAGGTAGAAAGTGTGCCAACCAACCCTAGATTCTTAGTGACGCTGGCTAATGCTGACAGCACCGTTAATGGCTCAAATCTATTGAGGAAGTGAGGGATCGATTTTTCGTTAATATATAAACCGTCTGCGACAAATAAAAAATCCAGCTTGCCCGCTTCTGCTTTTAACGCTGTCTCTTTCACAAATTCAAAACTAATGCTGGCATCAGCAATAGCTGCCGGGTGACGCCATGCCGACATATTTCCTGATGCGCCATGTAAGATTGTTCCAAGACGCAGTTGTCGATTATTTGACATATGTACCCCTTTATTTAGGCTGCACGCATCCCGGGGAGTGATACCCCTGCAAATGAGCAATAGTTAATTTTTTAGTAATGCCTGTTCAGCAAGTGTCGCGAAATATCGCGCCGCATTCTCAATTAATGCCTCATCCGGATTAAACGCCGAATGATGTAAACCATAAGGGCTGGCGCTTCCAATACTGACAAACGCACCGGGAATGGTTTGCAGATAAACAGCAAAGTCTTCGCCCCCCATATGCAATTCGGAGGTTTGTGTCTTGTAACCCACATTTTCTGCGACCTGCATAGAAAACGCCGCCCATTTCTCATCGTTGATTAACGTCACCGGCCCGTTAAACCACTCCACTTCAATTTGTGCGCCAAATGCACTGGCTAAGCCGGAAGCAATTTCGCGGATACGTTTCTCGACCTGTTTCTGAATATCGCCACGATGAGTGCGCACCGTTCCTTCAAGCTCGACGTTTTCAGGCAGCACATTCCAGGTATTCCCCCCTTGTATGCGTGTCACACTCACCACCACTGAATCCAGCGTATCGATATCGCGGCTGGCGATAGTTTGCAGCGCGATAACCAACTGACTTGCCAACACAATCGGGTCGTGGCCTTCATGTGGGCGAGCGGCATGCGCACCTTTCCCTTTCACCCGCAAAACAAAACGATCGACATTGGCATAAAATGCGCCGCCTCTGGTGGCAAAGGTGCCGACCGGTAAACCGGGTTCGTTATGCATCCCAAAAATAGCTGAGACATTTTCCAGAGCCCCAGCCTTAATCAGTGCCTTTGCGCCGGTAAAATTTTCTTCCGCCGGTTGAAACAGCAAGCGAACGCGACCCGCCAATTGGTCTTCACGCTCCTTAAGTAACAAGGCTGCGCCGAGGATGACGCTGCTGTGAACATCATGCCCGCAGGCATGCATCACGCCTTCATGTTGTGAGCTAAAAGAGACACCGCTGGTTTCATGAATAGGCAGTGCATCAATATCAGCACGCAGCGCAATCACCTTATCGCCGTGCCCTACTTCAGCCACCACACCAGTGGCCAGTGTGTACGGCAACAGACGCAGCCCTGCGGACTCCAGCCAGTGACGTATGCGAGCGGTAGTCGCCACTTCCTGACCGGACAGTTCAGGGTTCTGGTGGAGCTCACGTCGCCAGTCGATAAGCTGTTGTTCGAATGTCTGTGTGGCGAATGTCATTGTCATCCCCTTACCAGGCTTCATGCTGTGCAGTAAAGGAGGTGGCAAAATCAGACATGGGTTTCTCGGTTGTTTTACCTGCCAACAAACGTAGCGACTGCAAACGTGCAACCGGGTCGGCAATTGGGGTATCAATAATAAATTCGTCGATGCCAAACTGCTGACTTAATGCCGCAAGCCCGGCTTGAACGACCTCGGCGGTGCCTTTAAGCAGCGAAGGTTCTCGGCGTTCGATTTTTTTGATGGCGCTGCCTGCCTGGCGAGCAAATGCGTGAGCCTGCGCTTCACTGGCGACACTAACACGTTGGTTGTTTTCAAGCTCAACGCTCCAGATTTCAACCAGGCTTGCCAGTTCATCGGCGGTATCCGCATCAGCGGCCACAATCACCTGCACCGCCACTTGCGTGTCGCGCTGGCTTTTGCTGCGCCAGGTGTTAAGAACATCGCGCATTAGGGTTTTATCGCCATTCAGATGGGCGGCGTAGACGAAATTCCAGTTAAGATTTGCGGCAAGCTCTGCGCTCTCAAGGCTTGCGCCCAGTAAGAAGCGCTCAGCGCTTTGTGCAGGAACCGGTGTTGCGCGTAAGGTTTCCTCGTCATCCTGCGCTGCTGGTAGTGAGAGCCAGTTATCAAGCTGAGTGAGTTTTTCCGCGAACGACTCTTTATCTTGCCCGGCACGTTGCAATGCTTGCGTGGAAAGCGGCAATCCCCCCGGCGCTTTACCTACACCGAGATCCACACGGCCCGGAGCAAGGCTTGCTAATAAATTGAAGTTTTCCGCCACTTTATAAGGGCTGTAATGTTGCAACATCACCCCGCCGGAGCCGACACGAATGCGGCTGGTTTGCCCAACAATCCAGGCAATAAGCAACTCAGGAGACGGACTTGCCAGACGGGAAGTGTTGTGGTGCTCGGCAATCCAGAAACGGTGATAACCCCAGTCTTCGGCTTGTTGAGCCAGATGTAATGTGTGCTTCAGAGCGTCGCCAGGAGTGCCATCCTTTGCGACCGGACTTTTATCCAGCAGGCTGATTCGATAAGACATGCGACAAACTCGTATTGTTTAACATGCCTTAATTAATAAGGTTTTCGCCAACACGAGTGAAACAATTAATTTACATTTAGTTAGCCAAAAACTGGATAAGCCCCTCCGCTACATTTGAATAGCTCACATTTGGTCTCTATTGGTTTTTTTTAATCATAAAAAGACCTTTTATGACACCTTTGATTGACATTGGTCCATAAATGACCCATTTTTATTATTAATTTAGTAAAAAGACCATTTATGACACTTTTGATGAAAGGTGGCTCATAAAAAACCTATTTTTATAAAAATATCAATCTAAGGGTCATATATGAACTATGACAATGCAACGCTCGAAGCCAAACTGCATACCATGAGCGAATTATTGAGTGACGTTAAAAAAGCGGTGGCGTTGCGAGCACAAGAATCGGACCTGGCGCTAACCGAGCAGATCATTACTGAGTCTGAGCAGTTGGGGCAACAACTCAACCAACGGCGCAAAGAATTAGAGATAGATTTGGCAACCCTTGAACTGCAAACGGGTGTGTCGGCATCAACGTTGAAACGCCTGTTTAAAGATCCCGACCAGGTCAAATTTGGTACCGTATTGCGAGTTGCTGACGCATTAGGAGTAAAACTGTGCGCCGCCGTGTAGGAGTGTGGTTATACGGTGAATCCGTGGGTGAATTGCGCCAGGACGATGACGGTTTTGCGTTTAGTTACCATGCCGACTATATCGGGCCGCCGCTCTCCTTAAGTTTACCGGTGCGTGTCGGCCATTTTCACAGCCGAACACTACCGCCCTTTTTTGCATCATTAGCACCTGAAGGTTGGTTGAAAATGCGTTACAGCCAACTACAACAACGCGATGAGCAGGATCTACTCGGTATGCTGATTGATAACGGCAAAAACCTGATTGGCGCAGTACAACTGGTCAACATTCAGGAGGATTAACAATGCGCTGCCACATTCTTTTGACTCCGCTGGTGCAGACCAAAGAGCGCGAGTCAGGTTATTCGAACAAAGGCCTCAAGCATCTGACCAGCTCCGGTAAGGTCAACCCGCAGCTGAGTTTTACGCGCAGTGAATTTATTCACGAATTGCCAAAAGCCCAGCGCGGAATGAGTATTTCCGGGTATCAGCCGAAACTGCAAATGGTGGTACGCGATGGCGAATTTGCGGTGGTAGAGCATCAGGGTGAATACATACTCAAACCCTCTCCGGCCGAATTTCCTCATCTGGCGGAAAACGAACACGCCACAATGACACTCATGGCGCGACTGGGGTTTGACGTACCGCCGCATGGATTAGTGAGTTTTGCGCCCGAAGGAAATGATACCGAGCGTGAGTTGGCCTTTGTTATCCGCCGCTTTGACCGGGATATGATAACCGGGGTGGCTATTCACCAGGAACAACTTGATGCGGCGATGAATGTCGGTGAAAAGTACGGCAAAATCGGCAGTGACGGAAAACAATATGTTAGTTATCAGCAACTGGCTGCGTTCCTGACCCAGCATGTAAACAGCAACCTCGCCTTTAAAATCGACTTGTTCCGCCGTATCGCCTATGCGTATTTGCTGGGTAATAACGATATGCATCTGCGCAATTTCGGGTTGATGCACCCGAGGGTCGGCGTACCCACGCTATCCCCAGTTTATGACTTTGTCTCTGTTGCACCCTATCCGGCTATTTTTAGTTCCGGATTTATGGCGCTGCCTCTGCTTATCTGTGAAGAAGGCGACCGAGAGTTGGCCCCAGGTTTTAAAACGGCATATGGAGAATATCTGGGAATGGATTTCCGGGAGCTTGGGTTAGGCATGGGCTTAACCGAGAAGCTGATTGTGAAACTGCTTAACGATTTGCAAAAAGAGAGCCGGGTTGTTGAGTCCGTATATCGTGATTCATTTATGCCCGCAGAAGATGTGGAAGCGACGTTGCAATGTTACCACCAGCGCCTGGATCGTATGATGCGATTAGATGAAGCAGAGTTGTAGGTCGGATAAGCTCAGCGCCATCCGGCCTACAATTAAGGAATATTAATAACTGTTTTTATTGCTGGTTTTCACGGGGGTATTGCGGAACAACGCCAGGCGTGAATCGAGCGCCTGGGTGTACAGCATGGTATCAACGCCGACCGCGACAAAATTCGCTCCCCACTCAATGCACTTGAATGCCATTTCCGGGTTAACGGCCAGGAATCCGGCGGCCTTACCCGCCTGACGAATACGCCGAATGCTCTGCTCAATGATGCGTTGCACTTCCGGATGGTTGGCGTTGTCTGGATAGCCAAGTGAGGCAGACAAATCTGCCGGGCCGATAAAAATACCGTCGATACCTTCGACATCCAGTAAAGCGTCAAGGTTATCCAGCGCGGTTTTGCTTTCAGCCTGAATTAACACGCACAGTTCATCATTCGCCTGCGCCATATAATTATCGACCCGCCCCCAGCGTGCCGCACGTGCAACGCTTGCGCCAACGCCTCGAGTGCCGAGCGGCGGATAACGTGTCGAGCTGACAATTTCCCTGGCTTGTTCCGGGGTATCCACCATCGGAATAAGCAGCGTGCGCGCACCAATATCCAGCATTTGCTTGATGATGCTTCTTTGCCCTTCAACCGGCCTGATAACTGGCTGGCTGCGGTAAGCGGCAATTGCCTGCAACTGATGATAAAGATCCTGCACGGTATTCGGTGCATGCTCACCATCAATAAGCAGCCAGTCATAACCGGAAGTCGCCGCAATTTCAGCTAAATATGAGGAAGTACTGCTCAGCCACAGCCCAATCTGCACCTCGTTATTGAGGATGCCCTGCTTGAAAGGGTTAGTTAAAATTGAATTCATATCGATTCCTTTTCGTTAATTGTGGCAAGGGGTGCCTGTTTTGCCACGCGCAGCGTGAAGATAATCAATGAGCCAATAATGGCGATGCCCGCCAGCGCTAATAGTCCAGCGGCATTGCTGGCAAAAAAAGTTTCAGCTTTGACGCGAATCAGCGGAGCGAGGAATCCGCCAACCGCACCAAACAGGTTCACAAAACCAATCCCTGCGGCCAGCGCTGTTCCTGAAAGAAGTTGTGTCGGCATCGTCCAGAAAACCGGCTGTACGGCAATAAAACCAATGGCTGCGACGCATAACGCGACAATAGCGAAGACAGGACTGACTAAACCGGAAACCCCAATTCCTATTCCCGCCGCGAGCAGCGTCAGCGCCGCCACATTTTTGCGATCGCCGGTTCTGTCGGAATAACGCGGGATATACCAGGTTCCAAACAGCGCGGCTATCCACGGAATGGCCGTGACCAGGGAAGCGGTAAAACCCACTTTGGTGCCCATCAATTGCGCCACTTGCGTTGGCAAGAAGAAGATCAGTCCGTATACCGCAATCTGGATGGTCATGTAGATGATGGCGAGCTGCCAGACACGGCTATTGCTGATGGCATCGACAAAACGAGATGTTGTTTTTTTCTCGTCTTCAAGGGCCAGTTGCGCCAGCAATACCCGCTTCTCTTCTTCCGACAGAAAACGGGCTTTCTGTGGGGTATCGTCGAGATAGTAAAAGGTGAAGACACCCGCGCCCACGGCCAGCAACCCCTCAATTACGAACATCCAGAACCAACCTGGGCTGCCCATAAACCCATGCATTTCCAGTAACGCACCGGAAAGCGGCGAACCGAGCGTTAACGCCAGCGGCGCCCCCATATAAAACAGCCCCATAATGGCGGCGCGATTTTGCTGCGGGAACCACTGGGAGGTGAGATAAATCATGCCTGGAAAGAAGCCGGCTTCAGCCGCACCCAGTAACGTACGAACAATCAGAAACTTCGCTTCGGTATCGGCGTAACCCATCGCCGCCGACAGCGCTCCCCATAACAAGGTTGTGCCGCCAATCCAGCGCCGGGCGCCCCATTTACGCAATAGCAAATTGGCGGGTACGCCAAGGAAGGCATACACCACAAAGAAGATCCCCGCCCCCAATGCATACACTTCGTTACTTAACCCGGTGTCTATCTGATAAGTCTCTTTCGCAAACCCGATATTGGAGCGATCAAGAAATGCCAGAATATAGAGCGCGAGCATGAAGGGAATCAGACGTGCACGGTTCTTTTTAACTGCGCTGTTCAATACGGAATTCATAGCAGAATCCATCATAGTTTCCCTCTGAATGAGGCAAATAAAAGTTACAGTGTCACGATTAAAGAATATGAATACCCTGTTAAACGTGACACTGAATGATTAATGGCTATAAGGACGTTTGAGTTTTAAATCCCGGTTCAGCTCAACGCCAAAGCCTGGTTTATCCAGCACCGACTTGTGCATACGCCCGTTCACTGGCACCGGTTCATTAAGCAAGATTGGGTCAAATTGCGGACGCAGAGTTGAGCAGTCCGAGCTGGTCATCAGGAATTCACTAAATGGTGTATTGGTGAAGGTAATCACCGCGTGATGGGAATACACCGAGGAACCATGCGGTACCACCAGTTGACCACGGGATTTAGCGATGGCGGCAATTTCTACCAGCGTCGTCAACCCGCCGCACCAGCCCACATCAGGCTGCATAATATCGATGCCCGTTTCCGCCAGCGTGCGGAAGGATTGCAGCGTGCCATGGTGTTCACCACTGGTGACCATCATGCCCGCCGGAGCATTGTGTTTGAGCTCGCGATATCCTTCGTATTGTTGAGGCGGCAGGCACTCTTCAATCCATTTCAGATTGTAAGGCGCACAGGCATGAGCCAGTTTGGTTGCGTAATTCACATCCTGGCTCATCCAGCAGTCAAGCATTAGCCAGAAGTCTGGCCCGCATTTTTCGCGATATTCCGCTACCATGGCGGCGTCTTTACGGATTCCTGCCTCACCATCGTGCGGCCCCCAATGGGTTGGCATCTTCCCGCCGATAAAGCCCATCTCTTTCGCCAGGTCCGGGCGTGCACCCGTGGCATAAAACTGAATTTCGTCGCGCACGGCACCGCCAAGGAGCTTATACACCGGCACTTCCAGCACTTTGGCGAACAGATCCCACAACGCAAGATCGACACAAGAGATGGTGTTCATCACCAGACCACCAGAGCCGGAGTAATACATGGTGGCAGCGAGCATTTGGTCATGGATCAGTTTGATGTCACTGACACATTTCCCTTCAATGAAACGGTTGAGGTGTTTTTCAACGATAAAGCAGCCCATTTCACCTGCAGTGGAAACAGCAAAACCGGTCTGGCCATTATCTGCTTCCACTTCCACCACTAAGGTGCCAAGTACGTTGATCCCAAACGACTGGCGTGACTGCTCATATTGCGCATATTTGCTCATCGGTGTGGCGATATGGTCATCAATCCAGTGCTGATTACCCTGATCGTGGTAATCCGCCCCGCCGCTGCCTTTTTCAGCAGTCGCACCACCCAGGTACCAGGCTCGAACATGTTTGATTTTAGGTAACTTCATTGTTTATCTCCTTATGAAATACGTTAAGAGGCTTTCAGGTCAAATGGACTGCGCCAACCGAGTAAACGGGAAATGTCTTTGGCGCAGGCAATAGTCTGGCTGGCTATCAGGTCGCGATTGTCATCGTTTATCTGGAGTCGGGTTCCTACCACTGAGATAGCGGCAGTAAGATTGTTGTGCCCGTTAAACACCGGAGCGGCGACGCAGCGGACGTCGACATAATCTTCGCCCCGGTCATAGCTCCATCCTTGATAGCGGATTTTTTCTATTTCCTGGAGCATCCGCTCTGGGGTGGTAATTGAGGTCGGCGTGCGTGAGCTGAAATTAAGCCCGGCCACGATATTTTCACGCAGCGGCGATGGCTGCCAGGCAAGAAGGCATTTGCCAATCCCCGAACGGCTCAGAGAAAGACTTTTTCCTTCATGCGAACGCACACTGATGGTGGAGGAAGATTCAATTTTGAGAATGTAATAGGCATTGCCGCCATCAATAATCCCCAGATGGCAAAGCAGACCTGTTTGCTCCATCAACTGA
Source organism: Buttiauxella sp. BIGb0552 (assembly GCF_004366275.1). Classification (NCBI taxonomy): domain Bacteria; kingdom Pseudomonadati; phylum Pseudomonadota; class Gammaproteobacteria; order Enterobacterales; family Enterobacteriaceae; genus Buttiauxella; species Buttiauxella sp. BIGb0552. The sequence continues at coordinate 413,791 of NZ_SODY01000001.1, read as the reverse complement.
GTCAGCCGTTTACGGGCAATATCTCGCAGGTCGATTTTACTGAGCGCGTGTTCTGCGAGTTCAACAAGTTTTGTCCACAGGCAGTAGTTGTCTTCGACAAGGGTTAAAAACCGGTGTTTTTTTAATTCCGCCAGCAACAGATAAAGCGTGCTTTTGGGGATACCCAGTTCATTCATCAGGGTTGAGGCGCTTGATGGCCCATGCTGCGCGATGAAATTAATAATTTCGATAGATCGCGTCAGTGCGGGGACTTTGCTTGATTCAATTGGCTTCAATTCCATTAGGCTGGACTCCAGTCTGTTCTGATGGAATCAAGTGTGGCGGCGCAGACGATGGGCTTATGTGAATAAGCTCAAACTTTTCTGTCTGGTGGCAGGGAATTAAGATTTTTGCGTAGAAATATGTGAGAAAACACGCAGATTTATTCTGCGGTAGTACAACTGGCTGTACTGATTATGCGGATAAGAGAGGAAAGTCGGATATCGCTTGCGCTAATCCGACCTGGTTTTTCAATTTCGAGGGGGATAAACGCAGCGTCATCCCCTCCTTCACATCACAAAAATCAGAAGGTTTCCCAGTTCTCGTTTGAATCGTTTACCGGTGCTTTGCGCTTCATCACCGGGCTACTGGCCAGTTTCGGCTCAGCAGTGCGGGGTTCATTTTTGGTTTCCTGGCCAATACGGAACACGGCAACCGCCTGAGTCAGACGGCTTGCCTGGTCTTCAAGCGCTGATGCAGCAGCGGCAGATTCCTCAACCAAAGCGGCGTTTTGCTGCGTTACACGGTCCATTTCAGAAACCGCCAGCCCGACCTGGTCGATACCACGGCTTTGCTCATCAGATGCAGAGGCAATCTCACCCATAATATCCGTCACACGCGTGACCGCATTGACGATTTCGCCCATGGTTTCACCCGCACTTTCAACCAGCGTTGAACCGGTATCCACTTTATTGACGGAATCTTCAATCAGCCCTTTAATCTCTTTCGCCGCCTGTGCACTACGCTGCGCCAGGTTACGCACTTCACCGGCAACAACCGCAAAACCACGTCCTTGCTCACCGGCACGCGCAGCTTCAACGGCGGCGTTCAGCGCCAGAATATTGGTCTGGAAAGCGATACCGTCAATCACGCTGGTGATGTCAGCAATTTTCTTCGAGCTACCGGCGATGTCATTCATGGTACGCACCACGTTATCCACCACTTTGCCGCCCCTCTGCGCGGTTTCTGATGCGCTTAAGGCCAGCTGGCTTGCCTGACGGGCGTTTTCCGCATTCTGTTTCACGGTCGCGGTTAACTGTTCCATGCTGGCAGCAGTCTCTTCAAGCGAAGCGGCTTGTTGTTCAGTACGGGAAGAAAGGTCGTTATTACCGATAGAAATTTCGCTGGCACCGCTATAAATCGCATGTGCGCCATTACGAACTTCGTTCACTGTGCTCACCAGCTCCGACTGCATATGACGCAGGCTTGCTGCCAGTTGGCCCATTTCGTTGGTCCCTTGCACATCAATAGAATGCATCAGGTCACCGTCCGCAATATGACGGATGTTATCAATCAAGCGATGCAAAGGTTCGATAAGGGTTTTCTTGATACCCAGCCAAACGGTAATAATCGCCGCAACAACCAGCGCCAGAATTACAACCAGGATCCAGATGGCCTGCGAGTAAGACTGGTTATTGTCGTCTACCGCTTGTTGATACAGGCGGTCATTTTGTTGCAGGTAGGTGACGTACTGCTGCTCAAAACCATCCTGATATTTCTGGGTTGGCTGGTCGAAGAACTCATTAATTTTGCCTGCGCCAAGCAGTTGAATGAGCTCGGCCAACGCACCGTGGTAAATCACATAGTTGCGTTTGATTTCATTGATTGACTCTTCGCTCTGACGCGGGTCGCGTGGCAAGGATTCATATGCCGCCCACTCTTTTTCGGCCTGCTTTAACGACTGGCTGGCAATCAGCATCAGCTCATTTACCGTCGCACCGCTACCGATATTGTTGGTATCCATCATATGGCGGATACCGGCACGGTTTAGCGTGTTACGAGTCTGCAATAACGCAACCCAGCTGCCGTTGAGTGTGGACTGCTGCTGGCGAATAGTTTGCAGTACGGTGAAGTTTTCTTTGTCGTTTTTCAGCGCGTTGAAGAACAACCCGCCAGACGTCATTTGTAAAATGCCGAATAAACCCAGCACAAACAGAAGGCTGGTTACAACTTTTATGCGATTTAACATGCTAATTTGTTCTCATGGCAACAGAAGCATATAGTTTCGGCAGATTTGGGCGAATCTTTATGCTTCATTGTCGAGAACTGGCGAAATTAACTGCGTTCGATATCCTTCGCGGCCTGATCAAGGGTATCGATGATTTTATACAGCGTCTCTTTCGGCAAATCGCTCTGGCCAAGTTTGGTATTGAGCGCCATTTTGAAGTTATGGATGGCACGCTGTATTTCAGGAAGCCGGCGGTTATCGCCTAATACTCCTAACGATTCAAGCCTCGAGATAATATGGCCGAGGTGCTCATGTTGCTGAGCAAGTTCGGCATGTCCTTCTTCGGTTAGCATCCACGCTTTTTTGTTACTTTCGCTCTGCACTGCACTGATAAACCCCATCTCCTCAAGCAATGAGAGGTTCGGGTAAATAATGCCAGGGCTTGGCACATATTCACCTTTTGCCGTGGCCTCGATGGATTTAATCAGCTCATAACCGTGGGCTGTGTTGGCTGAGAGGAAGTGCAGGATCAGCAGACGAATGTCGTTGGCATCAAACAAGCGTTCACGGCGCATCCGCGCTTTACCTTCCATTCCCCCGTGTTCGTGATGACCATGATGGCCACCGTGTAAACCATGCTGTTCATGGCGTTCATGTTTGGCGCAAAAACGATGATGAATATGTTGGATTCTCATGTTCGTTTCCTTATTTGTTATGCCAGTAAGCGACAGCGCGGACGTAATCGGCATCCAGTCCACGGCTTTCCAGAAGCTCATCGCTCAGTTGTTTCACATCGTGCCCTTCGCCGGTAATCCAGACGAAATAGTCAGTCTCCGGGAATTCAAGGGTACGGAGGTTGCTTGCGATGGATGCGGTATCAAGCCACTCAATGCGCGCATGTTCAAACTCGCTGAGATATTCGTGAGTTTGTGCATGGTGACTATTGACCAGCACGACAGGTGAAATGTGTTCGGGTAAGGAGAGCAAGCGGCGACGGACTGCGGGTAAACCACTTTCATCGCAAATATAGAGTTGGAATGCGTAATCAGTTGGGATCACGAGCGACCCTCTTGGCCCGCCGATAAGCAATGTATCGCCCACTGCGGCGTTATCAGCCCACGAACTTGCCACACCGCCGTCGTGAATATAGAAATCCAACGTCAATTCGTTACGTGCGGCATCAAAGGACAAAGGCGTGTAATCGCGTGAAATTGGTCGCAGCCCTTCGCCCCAGACAATACCATCGTCGGTAACTGATGGGCGCGCAAAGTCGCCGTTTTCAGGCGGGAAGAAGACTTTTACATGGTCATCAAACCCCTGTGAAGAAAAGCCAACCAGGTCGGGGCTGGTAAAAACAATACGGTGGAAGCAGCCAGCGACCGTTTGTTTGCTTTTAACGGTTAATTCACGGAATTTAAGCTCGTTTTTTACGCGCTTAGGAAGTTTAGGTTTGGTTTGTATGGTCATCGGTTTCTCATTATTCATTGTGTAAGATATATCATAGATATGTTTTAGCACATGAACATGAGATTGTCGTTATCAATTTTTGCGATTATACAAGCCGCATTCCGCTGAAAGTTTAATCAATTTAACTGACTCGTCTCACGGGTCGCAAATTGACAAACCCTTACCAAGCGGCGCTTTCAATTTGCTTTAAGTGGTGCATACACTGGGGTTGGCAGTGACTGCCAGCAAATTCCATTCACCCACCCTCTACCCAAATAATTCGCAATTGAAGCATGACGGGTAGAACAGTCCAGGAGGTTCGCAATGTTTCCTGAGTACCGTGAATTGATCAACGAACTAAAATCCGCTAACCCACGTTTCCTCAGCTTGTTTGACAAGCACAATCAACTCGACGATGAGATTTTACGCCAGGGGGGACCAAAAGGGACGGGATACAACGAAAAGGTCGTGCAGATGAAAAAAGAGAAGCTGCGGCTAAAAGATGAGTTGTATCAGATGTTGAAGAAAGCCAGTCATTAGGTTCGTTGTCAGGAAGGGGCGATCCCCTTCCTGTTTTTGTGCACTAGGCTTTGGTGACACGCGTAAATACAATCGCGTAAAGCTCATTCAGGCCCGGATAAATTTCAGCAATCACTTCCTTGAGCTCAGGCAGCGTCATATTTTCCTGCCTTGCATGCTCATCGGTCAGTTGGTCAAGAGCCACTGGCGTCACACTGACCACTTCAATAGTGCAAAAATAAACATCATCTTCATAACGCCCAACGCGCAGTTGTTGGCCTGCGGTGAAGTGCGATTCAGATGCATCACGCAATGTGATTGTTTTGCGCCCGGCGACGATATCGTTCTCGAAACGCTGGAAAAAAGTTATGTCATTCATGGAATACCTATTTGGCTAAACCCAACATCATTCGAGTTGTAGTGATTCGGTTTGAATTATGACGGGTTTTAGAACAAAGAAAACATCAAAGCCACCGGAAAGCTCATCGGCCAGGTTGCTCCCACCAGCACAGAACTTAATAGTTTAATTCGTTTGGTATCGCGAGCCAAAAACCAGGTGACAAAAGCAGTGATTAACGACATTGCAGCGTAAAAAACCAGCATATATTGATAAAAAGTCATTTTTATAATGGGTAGTTTGAAAAATTTCCCACAAAATATGCTCTTTTTTATGACTCAGATCAAGTTTTTGCCCCCATCAAACTCCCATGACCGTCTCGCTTGTTGATTGCACTATATTTAAGTTATCCCACAGGCATTGGGCCTTGGGTATCTGCGGAGATCTTCTATGGGACACTATGTTTTAAAGAAATCAACGAAAGCGACAGCTGAGCCATTTTATTTCGTGTTAAAAGCGTCAAACGGGCAAGTTATTGCACAAAGCGAAATGTACTCATCAAAAGCGGCGGCCCATAAAGGGATTGAATCCGTTCAAAAAAATGCCTCATCGACGGATATACGCGACGAAACTGAGTAATTAACAAAAGAAAAAAGGATGACGCCAGCTTTCATTATTACGACTTTTTCAGGAAAGAAAATACCGGCGTTATCCTGCTCATTTGGGTGGTAATTAATTATTCCGGGTAAATTTTTATTGATTCATAAACCCTGAGTTAGATAACGACTATCTTTAGTAAAAACGGCCGTTTCTCAAACGAGGTCACTATGTTCCTCAACTATTTCGCGCTGGGTGTTTTGATCGTTGTCTTTCTCATTATTTTTTATGGGATTATTATTCTTCACGACATTCCTTACCTGATAGCCAAAGCCCGTAACCACCCTCACGCCGATGCGATTCACGTCGCCGGGTGGGTCAGTTTATTTACCCTTCATGTTATATGGCCATTCTTATGGATTTGGGCAACGCTCTACCGCCCTGAACGGGGCTGGGGCATGCAACAAGATGCCGACGCAACACTGGCTTCGTTACAGCAACGCGTAAGCGAACTGGAACAGAAACTGGATAACAACAAAATAACTCCATCGGAGTAATATCATGGATCTGCTCATTATCCTGACGTATGTGGCATTTGCGTGGGCCGTATTTAAGATTTTTAAAATACCGGTAAATAAATGGACCGTGCCAACCGCTGCCTTAGGTGGGGTGTTTTTAATTGGCGCACTTATTTTATTAATGAACTACAACCATCCATATACTTACTTAGCGCAAAAAGCGGTTATTTCTATTCCACTTACTCCACAAGTAACGGGAATTGTCAGTGAAGTGACCGATAAACAAAACATGATGATTAAAAAAGGTGAAGTACTATTTAAAATAGAACCTACGCGCTATCAAGCTCGAGTCGACAGGTTGCAAGCTGATTTAATGACGGCAATTCACAGTACTCAGTCACTCAAATCACAACTTGACGCCGCCGTGGCCAACACGACCCGTGTCACCGCCGAACGCGACAGACTATATAAGGACTACCAACGTTATCTTCAGGGCAGTAAAGCCCGTGTGAATCCCTTCTCTGAAAGCGATATTGATAACGCACGGCAAAACTACCTCGCACAAGATGCGCTGGTAAAAGGCTCAGTTGCTGAACAGTCACAAATCAGAAGCCAGTTAGACAGCATGGTGAATGGCGAACAATCACAAATTGTCAGCCTGCGCGCCCAACTTGCCGAAGCCAAATATAACCTCAACCAAACCGTTATTCGTGCCCCCAGCGATGGTTATGTCACGCAAGTTCTGATACGTCCGGGAACCTATGCAGCCGCCCTGCCGTTACGTCCGGTGATGGTGTTTATCCCGCAACAAAAACGCCAGATTATTGCCCAGTTCAGGCAGAACTCTCTGTTACGTCTGGAGGCGGGTGATCAAGCCGAAGTGGTGTTCAATGCGCTACCGGGGCAGGTTTTCCAGGGTAAGCTGACAACGGTTTTGCCCGTGGTTCCGGGGGGTTCTTATCAGGCTCAGGGGACTTTGCAGTCTCTGACGTTAACCCCAGGGAGTGATGGCGTACTGGCGGTGATTGAGCTCGCGCCTGATGCACAAGTGGATGCCTTACCCGACGGTATTTTTGCACAAGTTGCCGTCTATTCCGACCACTTTACCCATGTGTCTGTTATGCGTAAGGTTTTGCTGCGTATGACCAGTTGGATGCACTATTTGTATCTGGATCATTAAGTTGCAAAATAATCACCACCTCTCCCTGAGGTGGTGAGATAACGCTAGTGCTTAATCATTACATGCCGAATAACGGTGTAATCCTCAAGCCCGAATAACGACATATCCTTGCCGTAACCCGAAAGTTTTTGCCCACCGTGTGGCATTTCGCTAACCAGCATGAAATGAGTGTTCACCCAGGTACAGCCGTATTGCAGACGAGCACTCAGGCGATGTGCGCGACCGACATCTTTTGTCCAGACTGAAGACGCCAGCCCGTAGCTCGAATCGTTCGCCCAGCCAAGCACCTGCTCCTCATCATCAAAGCTCGTGATGCTGACCACCGGGCCGAACACCTCTTTTTGCACGATGTCATCTTCCTGCTTCGCACCAGCAAGTAGCGTTGGCTGGAAGTAATATCCCGGCCCTTCTACTTTCGCCCCGCCCGTCACCACTTTTACGTGTGCCAGCGCTTTGGCGGCATTCACCGCAAGGCTTACGCGCTCGAGATGAGCGGCAGAACTTAGCGGCCCAAGCTCGGTGGATTCATCGTCTGGCGCACCATATTTCAGGCTGCTGACCGCTTCCCCCAGTTTTTCCACCAGTTTGTCGTAAATACCCTTCTGGGCGTAAATACGGCACGCGGCCGTACAGTCTTGCCCGGCGTTGTAATAGCCGAAGGTACGCACACCTTCAACCACAGCGTCTAAATCCGCATCATCAAAGACAATTACCGGCGCTTTGCCGCCCAGTTCCATATGGGTGCGCTTAATTGAAGGTGCGGTGTGGCTGATGATGTGTTCGCCAGTGGCAATTGAGCCGGTTAAGGAAACCATGCGTACTTTCGGGTGACCGGTCAGCACATCACCCACCGTTTGCCCGCGTCCGAACAGCACATTCAATACGCCAGCCGGGAAAATATCTTTTGCCAATTCAGCGAGTTTAAAAGCGGTAAGCGGTGTGATTTCGGATGGTTTGATCACCAAGCAATTACCCGCGGCGAGTGCCGGGCCGAGTTTCCAGGCCGCCATCATTAACGGGTAATTCCACGGTGCGATAGATGCCACCACGCCCACAGGGTCACGGCGAATCATCGATGTATGGCCGCTGAGATATTCCCCCGCCGCCAAACCATTCAAACAGCGGCTTGCACCGGCAAAGAAGCGGAACACATCCACCACCGCCGGGATCTCATCATTCAACACACAGTGATAAGGTTTGCCGCAGTTTTGCGATTCCAGACGGGCAAACACTTCGCCATTTTGCTCGATAACATCTGCCAGTTTTAACAGATGTTCCGCGCGCTCTTTTGGCGTGGTTTGCCCCCAGGTAGCAAAAGCAATATCTGCAGCCAGGACTGCATCGTTTACCTGATCCGCAGTGGCTTCCGCTACCTCCAGCAGAACCTCACCGGTTGCCGGGTTATACACCGGCAACTTTTCCCCAAGGCCTTGCACTAACTGGCCGTTTATTAATAGCTGGCTTTGCATAGTGATACCCTTTTCAACATTATTTACCGCTGCCCGCGACTTCATCTCCACCACGGCTCAGCCAGTACGCCCCTAAAATCGGAATGGTTGTCATCAACATCACCATCAGTGCCACCACATTCGTGACCGGAACTTCGCGTGGGCGCCCTAATTGATTGAGCAGCCACAGCGGTAATGTGCGTTCATGTCCGGCGGTAAAGGTTGTGACGATAATTTCATCAAACGACAGCGCAAACGCCAACATGCCTCCGGCGAGTAATGCAGACCCCAAATTAGGCAAAATCACATAGCGGAAGGTCTGCCAGCCGTCGGCGCCAAGATCCATCGACGCCTCAATCAAGCTGTAAGAGGTGCGACGAAAACGAGCGATGACGTTGTTAAACACAATAACGACGCAAAACGTTGCGTGCCCCACCACAATGGTGAAAAAGCCCGGTTCAAAATTCATCATTTTGAAGGCGGTTAACAGCGCAAGCCCCGTGATAATTCCCGGCAAAGCAATCGGTAACAGCAGCAATAACGAGATGGCATTTTTGCCGAAGAATTCCCTCCGCCACAGTGCTGCAGCCGCCAGTGTGCCAAGGATCAAAGCAAGTATAGTTGCCAGTGAGGCAATTTTAAGTGACAACGTCACAGCATCCAGAATGTCACTGCGCGATGCCGCCACGCTGAACCAGTGCAGCGTCAGCCCTTTTGGCGGGAAGCTAAATGCCGCCTCTTCGGTGTTAAACGCGTAAAGAGCGATTATCAGCAGCGGGAAATGCAGGAAGATGACCCCACCCCAGGCGGCAATTTTTAGCAGTAATGGTGCGCGTTCAGAGTGCATCGAAGGCCCCCAATCGTTTCACCAGTGAAAGATAAATAGCGATCAGTACAATCGGCACCAGGGTAAACGCAGCCGCCATCGGCATATTGCCTATCGCGCCTTGCTGGGAATAGACCATATTGCCGATGAAATACCCCGGCGGCCCCACCAACTGCGGCACAATAAAATCACCCAGCGTAAGCGAAAACGTGAACACCGATCCCGCCGCTACACCAGGAATGGCCAGAGGCAAAATCACATGGCGGAAGGTTTGCGATGGGCGCGCGCCCAAATCAGCAGATGCCTGTAATAACGACGGAGGCAGGCGCTCAAGTGCCGCCTGAATCGGCAAAATCATGAACGGCAGCCAGATGTAGAGAAACACCAGGAAGCGCCCAAAACCGGATGTGGAGAGCGTATTGCCACCCACCGCTGGAATGGTGAGCATCAGGTTTAATAGCGGCTCCAGCCCCATATGGTTAAGGAACCATTGCGCTACGCCATCACGGGAAAGTAACAGCGTCCAGGCGTAAGCCTTAACGATGTAACTGGCCCACATTGGCAGCATCACAGCGATATAGAAAAACGCCTTCAACTTGCCGGTGGTGTAGCGCGCCATAAAGTACGCCATCGGAAACGCCAGCACTGCGCTGCCGAGCGTCACCGCAATCGCCATCGTCAGGGTGCGCAGAATAATGTCGTAGTTAGCCGGGTTAAACAGGGCCGCAATATTGGCAAATGTCAGGTCAGGCGTGACCGACATGGTGAAATCATCGAAGGTATAAAACCCCTGCCACAGTAGCGTGAGTAACGAACCAAGATAGACAACACCGAACCATAACAGCGGTGGCAGGAGCAATAAGGCCAACCAGAATCCAGGGCGCTGCCACAAAAATGTGGCAATGCGCCGCATCAGGCGGTTGTCAGGATGCGATGTGGGGAGGCTCATATCCATTTCATCCTTCCCCCAACAGCGGAACCATCGCCGCGCGAGGCCAGACTGCGGTGACCTGCTGGCCAATTTGATAGCGCTCTACGCTGATAATCCGCTGCGGGTTCGCTTCACTGACCAGCAGTTTTTCGCCGTCGGCAAGGCGCAGTTCAAGTCGCGTCGCCGCCCCTTGATAATGGATCTCCTGAATCATGCCGCTAACGCTGATTCCGCCGCTTTGGCCAGAATGATCGTTGAGAATAATATGCTCAGGGCGTAGAGAAAATAGCCCCTCCTCACCGCACACTTTCCCGGCAAGAGCCGGTTGTAACACGTTTGAAGTACCGACAAAACTGGCCACAAATGCGGTACGCGGCTGCATATACAATTGGCGCGGCGTATCCACTTGCTCGATACGCCCGTTATTGAACACCGCAACGCGGTCAGACATCGACAGCGCCTCACTTTGGTCGTGGGTGACGAAAATAAAGGTGATGCCCAGCTCGCGCTGGAGTTTTTTCAGCTCGCCCTGCATCTGCTCGCGCAGTTTAAGATCCAGTGCCCCCAGCGGCTCATCCAGTAACAACACACGTGGGCGATTCACCAGCGCGCGAGCCAGTGCCACACGCTGGCGCTGGCCGCCGGAAAGTTGCGAAGGTTTACGGGCGTGAACAAAACCCAGGGCGACTCGCTCGAGCGCTTCCTGCGCTTTGGCAAGGCGTGTTTTTTTATCAATCCCCTTTACCATCAAGCCATATGCGACGTTTTCCAGCACGGTCATATGGGGGAATAAGGCGTAATCCTGGAAGACGGTATTCACATCGCGTTGATAAGGCGGCACGTCTTGTGCCGGTTTGCCAAAAATAGCTATCTCGCCGGAAGTCACCTGTTCAAAACCGGCAATCAGCCTTAAACAGGTGGTTTTGCCCGAGCCAGAAGGCCCGAGCATGGAGAAAAACTCCCCGTCATCAATATCAATTGAAACGTTATCTACGGCGCGAACATCACCATAAAGGCGCGAGACGTTTCTGAACTGCACAGCGTACGACATAACTCCTCCAGGCTTAGCGGCCACCCATAATGGCGATATAATCCTGGGTCCAGCGACTGTACGGCACGAATTTACCGCCTTCGGCGACCGGAGTTTTCCAGAACACAATTTTATCGAAGTAGTTGTAGCCATTGGTTTCACAGCCTTTGTCACCCAGAAGCGTACTGGCTTTACAGCCTTCCGCTACCGCTGGCAGTGAGCCAAACCACGCAGCCACGTCCCCCTGGACTTTCGCTTTTAGCGAGTGGTCCATCCATTTGTAGGCGCAGTTCATATGTTTCGCATCAGCATGCAGCATGGTGGTATCTGCCCAACCGGTGACGCCCTCTTTCGGGAATACGGTGGCAATCGGCTGGCCTTCGCCTTTTAGGGCATTCGCCTGATATGGCCAGGCGCTGGAAGCGACCACGCCTTCGTTTTTGAAATCGCTCATCTGAACGGTTGTGTCATGCCAGTAACGGTGAATCAGACCGTGTTGGTCACGCAGCACTTTTAGCACTGCGGCATATTGTTCTTCGGTGAGCTGGTACGGGTCGGTAATGCCCAGTTGTGGCTGTGTGGCTTTCACAAATAACGCGGCATCGGCGATGTAAATTGGCCCATCGTAGGCCTGCACACGGCCCTGGTTAGTTTTACCATCCGGCAAATCTTGTTTGACGAACACCACGCTCCAGCTGTCAGGCGGTGTTGGGAAAGTTTTAGTGTTGTACATCAGCAGGTTCGGCCCCCACTGATACGGCGTGCCGTAAACTTTATCGCCCACGTTAAACCAGGAGCCTTTCACCAGCCGTGGATCGACGTTTTTCCAGTTTGGGATCAGCGCAGTGTTAATTGGCTGCACGCGCTTGCCCATAATCAGGCGCAAGGATGCATCGCCCGAAGCGGTGACGAGGTCATAACCACCTTTCGCCATTAAACTGACCATTTCGTCAGAGGTCGCGGCGGTTTTCACATTCACCTTACAACCGGTCTCTTTTTCAAAATCAGTAACCCAGTTGTACGCTTTGTCGGTATCACCGCGTTCGATATAACCCGGCCAGGCGATAATATCGAGCTGCCCTTCACCGGCACCTATTTTGTCTGGAAGCCCCGCCGCCTGTGCAGAAAGCACGGTCAAACAGAGGGCGGAAAGAGACCATATAGCCTGTTTTGTTCGCATTGCTGCTACTCCTGTCTGAAAGATAAAGGCGGCACGCTCAAACAATCAGTGCCGAAGTCCAAAAAAATCCCCGTACAAAAACAATAGTCTGCGTAAATATGGCAAGCACAGGGCTGCAAGGAAATTTCACCAGGATGTGATAGACAGCGCAGTAAAGCGCGTACCTGAAATTTTTCCTGCGGTAAGATAACTGGATGATTTTTAAAGTGTAGATAAGGTGTAAGCGAGGCTGCTAATCTGCGCTATCAATTTTCGCATTTATTGAAATTTCATATGGATGGTGAAGAGAAATGCAGGTTGCTCAGGTTCACGACGCTCGATGGGCTGGTGACGGATTTACAAGACTGTAATTGCAACCCTGAATATCCAGCTGATTGAGATAACTTCCTAATGCTCTACGCTTAGAATAACTGTTAATCATTAAAAGGAGAGAAAATGACTATTTCCGCACGTAACCAACTCACTGGCACGGTTAGCCATATCGCGGATGGCGCGATTAATGACGAAGTAGAACTTACGCTAAATAGCGGTGGCAAGCTGGTGGCAGTTGTGACTCGCTCCAGCCGGGAAGCATTAGGATTAAATCCAGGTAAAGAGGCCGTAGCACTGATCAAAGCACCATGGGTGATGTTGGCTACAGAAGACTGCGGTTTCCAGTTTTCTGCGCGTAATCAGTTCCCAGGTTCTGTACTTTCCCTGCTGCGTGGCGCAGTTAATACCACGGTAAATATTGCAACCGATGGTGGTACAGAGTTAACAGCGGTGGTAACCAACGAAGCCGCAGATGAAATGGCGCTGAAAAATGGCAGCCGTTTAATTGCGCTGATCAAAGCCTCTTCCGTGCTATTGGCCGTGAAGAAATAAAACCAGGGCCGGCTAACCGGCCTCTTTTCTTTTAAACGCTAACCTAAATCACCACCGCCGACTGGCAAGATAGTTCCCGTGATGTAGCTTGCCTCGTCACTTGCCAGAAATAAAATTGCATTGGCCTGCTCAGCAAGCGAACCATAACGATGCATAAGGCTGCTCTCTTTGGTTTGGTCTACTACCTGCTGATACCATTCTTGCTCCTGTGGACTTGGCTGCTCCTGGTTACGTGGAGTCAGGCGCGCGGGCGCATCTGTACCACCTGGTGCCGTGGCATTAATACGGATGCCGCTTCCGGAATATTCCATCGCCAACGATTGCGTTAACGCATTGACCCCACCTTTGGCGGCGGAATATGGCACGCGGTTAACTCCACGGGTTGCCACAGAAGAAACATTCACAATCGCACCGCGTTGTTGGGTGAGCATAAAAGGTAAGACGGCGCGACATCCCCACAGCGTAGGAAATAACGAGCGTCGGATTTCAGCTTCAATTTGCTCAGCCTGATACTCAGCAAAAGGGCGAGCCCAAATAGTCCCGCCAACGTTATTAACCAGCACGTCAATTACGCCGAAGTGCAGATGCGCTTCACTCATCGCCTTTTCAGTGCTCTGCCATTGTTCAAGGTCAGCCTCAATGGCCAGCACTTCGCGACCTTGTTGACGCAAGTTTTGCGCAAGTTCGTGAACGTAGCGAGCACGGTCAATCAAAACCAGTCGCGCGCCCTCTTTAGCGGCTTGTTCAGCAACCTGGCGACCAATGCCCTGGGCCGCCCCGGTAATCACCATTACTTTGTTATGAAATCGCATTATGGCTCCTTAGGCAGCCGCGCTGTCCGTTGCATTCTGGCTGGGAGTGAATTTTTCGTAATGAAAATTCGCCGGGGTTATTTGGCGCTCGCGGAAACTGCGTAAAACCGCATCAACCATCGGTGGTGGCCCGCACAGATACACATCCACCTCACCCTGGTTAAGCAACTCTTCACTGAAGTGATCGGTGACATAGCCTTTTTGTGGGCAGGCGGATGCCTCATCTGTGACTACCGGCAGCCAGGTCAAATTTGGCAAGCGAGCCGCCAGTTCGTTAAGTACCTCGACCATCACCAGATCGGTATCTTTCGTCACACCATAAAGCAGCGTAATCGGCTGTTCGGCGGGAGTTTTCGCCAACTGCCTGAGCATCGCAAGAAACGGTGCTAGCCCCGTACCACCGGCCAACATCAAAATCGGACGTAACACCGGGCGCAGATAAAAACTACCCATAGGGCCCGTTAGCGTTAATACATCCCCTGCTTTCGCATGCTGCCCAAGCCAGGTGCTCATCATGCCGCCGGGAACATTGCGAATCAGAAAGCTTGCCTGCGTATCACCAGGTAGCGAACTAAACGAATAGGCGCGTACCTGCGTCCCACCAGGGATCTGGATATTGACGTACTGCCCAGGCAGGAAGTCGACTCCCTTGTCCAGGGCAATGACCAATTCTATAGCGCTGGGCGTCAGTGCCTCACTGCGCATTACCGTGCCTTCGAAACTGCCGATGCCTGTTTTGCAGGCCGCCGCGGGGACAGGCACATCAATCACACAATCAGAGTCGGGCACCATCTGGCAAGTTAGTACCAGGCGTTGTTGTGCTTCATCTTCACTGAGCGCGTCCTCAAGAAAATCTTCACCGAGGTTGTACTCTCCGCTCGCACAGTGGCACTTACAGGTGCCGCATACGCCATCAGAGCAATCCATCGGTAAATTCACTTTCTGGCGATAGGCCGCATCCAGCACCTTTTCACCCACATTGCAGGAAATAAAACGTGTGACCCCATCTTCAAAGTTGAGGGCGATGTTAAAGCTCATGGCATTACCTCTTCTCAGACGTGATAGATGTCGATCACTTGACGGATGTAATCGTTATTCAGATGAATAGTTTTGCGGGTGATTTGCGGGCGACTTTCGCTCAAATCCAGGGTGCAATATGTGGTGCCAAAGAAATAACCACTCTGCTGATAGCGGTGGCTATGGGTCACCCAGTTGTAGCGCACATCAACGCTGTTACCGCTTTGGCCGACAACAGCGATATTTGACAGCATATGCGTCGTCCGTGGCTCGGGTGTACTGGCACCGGAACGCTCCGTTTTAATGCGATATACGCGGTCTTCCAGACCCTGGCGGTTTGGGTAAAAAATCAGTGAAATTTGGCTATAGGGATCGGTGGTGAGTTGATCGTCATCACCCCAGGCTGGCATCCAGTACACCACTTTCGGGCTGTAGCAACTGATCCATTCATCCCATTGACGATCGTCTAACAGACTCGCTTCATAATAGAGAAACTGGCTGATAGCGTTGATATCCAGACTCATGGCGTCACCTCCACACGTTGGGTAATGGAGGCATCGTAACTGCGCTGCTCTTTTTCAATCGCCGCCAGCATGGTTTGCTGCCAGTGATGGTGGTGCGCGATGTACAACGCTTCGTCTTCGGAACGTACGCCACTCATTTGCGGTACAAACCCTGCTTTTTGGGCATGTTCATCTGGCCCATAAACCCAATGCTGTGCTCCACGGCTCAGGTCGCTCCATTCAAGATTTTGCCCCAAATATCCATTCTGGCAGGCACGGAACTCTTCCAAATCATCCGGCGTGCCCATACCGCTGACATTGAAGAAATCTTCGTACTGGCGAATGCGTGTGGCTCGTGTTTCAGGGGCTTCGCCTTTAGGTGCGAAGCAATAGATTGTGACTTCGGTTTTATCCACCGCCAGAGGGCGGATTACACGGATTTGAGTGGAGAACTGATCCATCAGATAAACATTCGGGTACAGGCATAGATTGCGCGTTTCATTCACCATTTGATCGGCTCGCAACTCACCGAACTGGGCAGTCAAACGTTCACGCTCGGCAAATACCGGGCGTACCTGCGGGTTAAGTGCGCGCGTCCAGAGCAGCATGTGCCCATGTTCAAAACCATAGCCACCACCAATGCTTTTCGACCAGCCATTGGCGTCCACCGCCTGAGTCCCCTCTTCTTCATAATTACGGCGCGACATCGTCGAGGCGTAATTCCAGTGGACGACACTGACGTGATAGCCATCGGCCCCATTCTCAGCACCCAGTTTCCAATTACCCTCGTAAATGTAACTCGATGCACCTTGTAGAACTTCGAGGCCATCAGGTGCTTGATCCACTATCAGATCGATGATTTTTAGAGTTTCACCGAGATAATCATTAAGCGGCATCACATCGTCTGAAAGGCTGCCAAACAGGAAGCCGCGATATGACTCAAAGCGCGGTAACTTTTTAAGATCGTGGGAGCCGTGTTGCTTAAAGTTTTCTGGGTAGCCGCCCACACTTTCGTCTTTAGCTTTTAGTAATTTACCGTTATTGCTAAACGTCCAGCCGTGGAATGGGCAGGTGAACGAGCTTTTATTACCCGCTTTACGGCGGCATAACATGGCACCACGATGAGCACAGCTATTAATTAAACCGTGCAATTCATTCTTTTTATCACGTGTAATAATTATTGGCTGTCTACCAAGGGTTAACGTGAAATAATCGCCTGGCTCAGGAATTTGGCTTTCGTGTGCCAGATAGACCCAACTCCCTTCAAATATATGCTTCATTTCGAGTTCAAATAGCTGCTCGTCAATAAAGATATTTCTGTTGTAGCGATAAATGTCATTTTCACGATCAACAATTAACGCGTTACCGATCTTTTTCTTTAATAAATTCAGTTTATTTTGCATAGCTTAATCTCCCGTTGGGGATCTTTTATTTCGCGATGTAATGTATGGCCTGAGGTGAAAGCGGTGCCAGCTTGCGCTGGCACTCTTATTATTCTTTGGCGCGCAGGCGAGCGATACGGGACTCTTCTTCCGGTGAATGAGAAACGCAAAGTGTGAAATCAAAATTCACTTCGGTATGCGGGCCATTTAAGCCACGCGTTTTAATGGTCTGCGCATCGGTCACTTCTACCGGATCGGCAATTAATCCTTCACGGGTTGCAAAGGCAAAATCTTCCCACAGATATTTATCACCACTGAGATTAATCTGGCTGGTGAGATGTTTATGGCCTGGCGCGGAAACAAAGAAATGAATATGCGCTGGGCGATTTCCGTGACGACCTAACCCATTCAATAGATGTTGTGTCGGGCCGTTCGGTGGGCAACCGTAGCCTGACGGCACAATACTTTGCACGCTGTAACGCCCATCACTATCGGTTTTAATGCGGCGGCGCAGGTTGTATTCGCTCTGACTTGAGTCGAAGAAGGAGTAGTTACCCAGCGTATTGGCGTGCCAGATATCAACAACGGCATTTGCCACCGGGTTGCCTTTCGTGTCTCGCACAGTTCCGAAAAGCCACATGGTTTTACCATCGTCCTTCCCGTCATCCATGCGATCATGGCCCTGAGAAAGTGGCGCATTAGCAACATACAGCGGGCCTTCAATAGTACGTGGTGTGCCGGTTTCAATCTCGGCTGCTGCATCCAGAGCATCCTGGCGTAAATCCAGGTAGTGCTCAATGCCAAGGCCTGCGGCTAATAATGCCGCCTCTTTGCTGCCACCCAGTTCGTGCAGGTAATTAACTGCGTGCCAGAACTCTTCTTCGGTGACATTAAAATCATCAATCAATGCACAAATATTTTCTAACATGCGATGAATAATATTCTTAAAACGCTCATCGCCCTCCGTACTATTTAAACCGGCGCTCTCTCTTAATAATGCTTGTACTTCTGGTTGGTTAATGAAGTTCTTTGTCATAATAATTGTCTCATTGCTTATTTGTAGGGAGCCATACCCTGAAAAAGAGCATGGCTAAGATAGATTATTATTGTTGTTTACTTATCGTCGTTACGAATTGATGATGGATGGCGACACAAAGCGTCTACTTGAATATCCATGTAAGGGTATAGCGGTAACCCCATTAATATTTCATGCAGTTCATCAGCATCTTTGACATCAAAAATACTGATATTTGAATACAGCCCGGCAACGCGCCAAATATGTCGCCACTTACCTTCTTGCTGTAAGGCTTGTGAATAGGCCTTTTCTTTAGCTTTAATTTCTGTAGCTGTTGCTACCGGCATATCTAGCGGAATATTTACCGTCATTTCAACTTTAAATAACATGTCATTCTCCTCAATCCTTGCGGTGATAATAGTTGAGCTTATCTTCATCAATTGTCACGCCAAGCCCTGGAGTCTGAGGCAATTCGACGGAACTATTGGCAAAATGCAGCGGGTTCTCAACGATGTCATCTTTCAGTAATAATGGGCCGAACATTTCAGTCCCCCACTGCAATGGCAGCGTTGACCAGGCATGTAAGGAGGCAACTGTTCCGATAGTACCTTCCAGCATCGTCCCGCCGTACAAACCGATTCCCGCAGCCTGAGCCACATGGGCCAGTTGCAAAACACTTGCCGGGCCACCTGATTTAGCAATTTTCAACGCGTACGCGCCAATAAAACCACGACGAGCAATATCAAAACCGTCCTCGCGGCTGGCAACCGCTTCGTCGGCAAGGATAGCAGCCCGGCAATGCTGGCTAAGATGCACCAGTGCTTCACGGTTTTGTGCAGCCACCGGCTGTTCAATCAGATCAATGCCCATTGCATCAAGCTCAGCGCAACCGCGCACGGCGGTGCTGGTATCCCACGCCTGGTTCACATCAACACGAATGCTGGCACGATCGCCAAGTGCGACCACAATGGCGCGGGTGTGTTGCATATCGGTGCGAAAATCTCGTGCACCAATTTTAAGTTTGAAGGCGTTATGCCGCCCTTCTTCCAGCAGTTTTTCACCTTCAGCAATGTCTTTGCTGGTGTCGCCACTGGCCAGCGTCCATAACACCGGAAGTTTCGTGGTGAGTGCGCCACCCAACAGCGAACTTACCGGCAGACCAAGCGCTTTTCCCTGCGCATCGAGCAGTGCGGTTTCAATAGCTGATTTAGCGAAGGTATTGCCACGTACGCACTTGTTCATCAGCGCCACAAGTGCATTCACATTATCTGCTGCCTGCCCGATGATCAGTGGCGCAAGGTAGGTATCAATTGCCGATTTAATAGCTTCCGGGCTTTCTACGCCGTAACTCAGGCCGCCAATGGTTGTCGCTTCGCCAATACCGACAATACCGTCTGAGCGAGTCAGACGAAGGATAACCAAAGTCTGGCATCCCATGGTGGTCATGGAGAGTTTGTGTGGCCGGATGGTCGGCAGGTCAACAATCACGGTGTCGAGTTGTTCGATAGTGGCGCTCATATCTCTTCCCTTGGGCACTTTTAATCAGATAGTTATCACCCATCGGTTGCGGTTGAATAGCCCCTGCAAACTTAACGGTGTTTTCTGACAATAGGAGTTCACTCGACCTGGCGTCAACGGCGGTAATCGAATTTATGTGCGATTATCGACGCGTTTCGGTTATTCACCGTTAATTTGTGATCCCAGTGGAATATTCTTCATATTGATTGATTCACGATTGTCGCTAAGCAGCAGTTAGCGCATTCTGAAGAACATTCTGACGCGACCGTGGGACATTTAAATGGCAGGCAGCAATCCTGATAACATTGAAGTTATGGCGAGCGAAAATGAAGAAATTCAATCTGTTGCAAAACGCGACCCTAATTTTATGCTCTCTCTGGCTCGTGGCCTGGAAGTGCTTAACGCTTTTACCCCCCAGCGCCAGCGTTTGACTATTTCGCAACTGAGTCAGAAAACCCATATTTCACGCGCTGCTGTACGCCGTTGCCTGTATACCCTTGCGACACTGGGTATGGTGCATAGCCCTGATGGGCGCAGCTATGAATTACTGCCGCGAGTACTGACCGTTGGGCATGCTTATCTGGCGGGTACGCCGCTGGCAAAAGCTGCGCAAATATCGCTGGATAATCTGAGTAAAAGTCTGAGCCAATCTTGCTCGGTCGCCACACTTGATGGGGATGACGTGCTGTATATCGCACGCACGGCAGTCAATAACCTGGTGAGCATCGATATTGGCCGGGGAAGTCGCCTGCCTGCATGGGCCACATCAATGGGCCGCGTACTGTTAAGCGCATTGCCGGAGGTAGAACTTGAAGCATGGCTGGGACGGGCAAAACTTATCCGCTACACCCAATACTCGATTACGACAATTACACAATTGCGCGAAGAAATTGCGCTAGTGCGCCGCCAGGGGTACGCCATTAACGACCAGCAACTTGAAATTGGCCTGCGGTCTGTGGCGGTGCCCATGCTGGCACGCGGCGGGAAAGTCGTGGCGGCGATGAATGTAGGTGTTCCTGCTGCAGAACTTACCGTGGCCGATCTTCGTGCGCAAATATTGCCGCCGTTACGTCGTGCTGCAGCAGAGTTATCGATGTCACTTTAGGTTGGCAATCCGGTAAACAACATGTCGCCGTAAGGGATGCCCTTCCTCCAGAAGAGGATGATCAAACTCCTCACCGCGCTGCATACCGATTTTTTCCATCACGCGCTGCGAAGGGACATTATCCAGCGCGGTAAATGCCACAATTTCTTTCATCCCAAACTGTTCAAAGCCGACTTCCAATGCTTTACGCGCCGCTTCCGGTGCATAGCCCTTGCCCCAGAACACGTTATCGAGCCGCCAGCCAATTTCAATAACCGGTGAAAAAGGTAGCTCATAGCCAGGAATATTTAGCCCCACAAAACCTATAAATACCCCGCTACTTTTCTCCTCCACAGCCCAAAAACCCCAGCCGTTCTGCGCTATTAGTTGTTCGATAGCCTTGGCCATACCGTCACTTTCTTCACGCGTACGTGTCTTAGGAAAGTGACGCATCACTTCAGGATTAGCGTTTAGCGCGGCAAACGGCTCGCGGTCACTCTGTTTCCATTGCCGTAGAATCAGGCGTTCGGTGTGGTACTCCATGGCTACTCCTTAATTTGATTTCTGATGAGATTCGCTAATGTCTGCACTGCGTGTTGTTCGCGCTCACCTAAAGCCCATGAAGCATTCAGGCGAAAATAGTTATGCCACGCGCCCCCGGTGGTAAACATTTTGCCCGGCGCGATACTGATTTTATGGGCAATTGCCTGCTCACTGAGCACGCTGGCATCCATGTAATCTGGCAGCTCAACCCAGACGAAATAGCCACTTTCAGTGTGATGGATTTTTACTTCCGCCGGGAAAAGCTGATGTAGCGCCTGCAAGGTTTGCTGTTTACGCTCAGCCAGAACGCGCCGCAGCTTTCGTAAGTGCGTGTCGTAACGCTTGGTCGCCAGATAATCGACCAGAGCCAACTGCATCGGCGAGCTTGTAGAAAGTGTGCTCATTAGCTGAAGTTGCTGAATACGACGCGCATGTTTTCCTGCCGCCACCCAACCAATACGAAATCCCGCCACCAGGCATTTTGAAAATGACGAACAATGCAGCGTAATACCCTGCGTATCGTATGCACGTGCCGGTAATGGGCGTTCGCGTCCGTAATAGAGCTCGCTATATACGTCATCTTCGATGAGCGTCACATTGTGTTGTTGCAACAATTCAACCAGTTGCTGCTTCTTTTTTGGTGACAACGTCACGCCAAGCGGGTTCTGGGCGTTGGTCATTAACCAACAGGCTTTTACTGGATAATCGTTGAGCGCCTGTTTCAGAGCCACCAGATCGATACCGTTTTGCGGATCGGTCGCCACAGACAGAGCCTTTAAACGCAAGCGTTCCAGCGCCTGTAACGCACCGTAAAAACAGGGGTTTTCAACAATCACCCAATCGCCCGGTTCGGTCACCGCTTGCAGGCTGAGATTTAGCGCTTCTAACGCGCCGGCGGTGATGACAATTTCATCCGGCGACACCTGCATTCCCTGTTGGGCATAACGTCGTGCAACTGCGTGGCGCAGCGCTTCGTTACCCGGCGGCAGATTTTCAATAACGCTCATCGCTGTTGCCGTTTTACTGACGGTAGCAAGCGAGCGGTTAAGTTGTTGCAGCGGGAATAAACGTGGGTCGGGGAACGCGGATCCGAATGGCACTATGGTTGAGTCACCACTGGCCTGCAACACATCAAAAATGTAGGTATTAATATCTACCGCTTCATCACGCGTCACTTTTACAGGAGCTATCGCACTCCGTGTTGCCGGGCGAGAGGCCACGTAATAGCCAGATTGCGGCCGAGCGACAATTACCCCCTGACTTTCAAGCGTCTGATAGGCATGGCTAACTGTCATAAAACTCATGCCGCTTAGTGCGACTTGCTCGCGCAGCGACGGCAACTTATCCCCTGGTAACCATGCACCAAGAGCAATTTGATCGATAATCTGCTGCGCAAGTTGCTGGTATTTTTTCATTTTTTGGCAGTACCGTTTCTATATCAGTTAACTAAAAATACGCCAATTTAAACAACTGTTATAGTCAAATAAAGCTTTTCATCTGCAACGGTTCATGAGCAACGCATTGTCATTTTTTGACTGGCAGCTTTTTATATTTATTTAGATAAACAGGTTTCAAAAGCAGAACGGGTTTTTTCATATAAATCAGGTGAAAGCATTAAGCTGTCCCATATGCTGTTATGACCTGCCCCCGGAATAATCAGAAGATCTTTTTTGGCAGCATTCGATGCAGAATTCGCCAGCTTTTGGGGTATTTCAGAAGGAATGATCGCGTCATTCTGTGCCGCAACAACAAGCAAGTTACCCGTGAATCTAGCTGCAATATCCCATGCATCTGTGGCTTCCCAGCTTCGATGTTTGCGAATGATTTGTGAAAAATCAGGACCAAATTTGACCTTGTAAGCGGACTTTGCGTAAACACCTGGAACCATGAGAATCAAGGATCGCAGTTGAACAACAGTGCTCAAATGCAGTGCATTATAGGCCCCCATGCTTACACCCATACATCCTGACAAAGGATGATTCAGATGGGCAATGACAGCTTCTGCTTGTCTGGTACGACTGAAAAGAGAAGATTCATATAAATCCCCTCCAGTCTCTCCGTGACCGATGAAGTCAAAAACAGTCGTTCCATAGCCTAACTCTTGTAAAAGAAGGCGATATTTAGAGAAGACCTTACGATCTTTACCTCCTCCATGAAGCATTAAAATATGCCCGTTACAACCTGGTGTCGTCTCAGCGATTATTGTTTTACCGTGAAATGGCACATGGAAAGAGTCGTTCAAAGCTCCGTCGGTCATTGCGTTACCATATTGTTATATAAGGTCAGTTATTCATTTTTACTGTGATGCAGTGGTTTATTCAACAAAACAATCAACCATATATAGCTCCGAGCTATATAGGATCAATTCAAGTATTATTGGTAACGAAAATCTTCGAGTGATGACAAAAAACATCGATACATAAAGAGGTCGTTCTGGATTATCGTTGTTTTGAAAAAATAAAAGACAACATTTTTGTTATGTTTAAAATCTTATATGTTACTGTGCATGCATCACCAGAAACAAGGCCAAGTAAATGTTTAAATTTTCGGTAACAGCAGCTTTAAATGAAGATACTGATGAGTACGAAATACGTTCTCGTGACTTTGATAGTTTGCACTCAGTCGCTTTTAGTGAGGATGATATTGAGCTGGAGGCCAGAGATGCTATCACCATGATGATTGGCGAGTTAATTGATTCACGCATACCGGTGCCAACGCCATCCGCAACGATGGAAGGCGAATTAGTCATTCACCTTCCTGTGCTTACATGCCTGAAGGCAACTCTTCACAACGCGATGATTAATACCGGTACAAGAAAGGCTGACCTTGCAAGAAAACTTAATCAGAAAGGCCCGCAGATTGACAGGCTTTTGGATGTCAGCCACGCATCGAAAGTAGAAACTCTGGAACAGGCCTTATATCTAATAGGGTATGAAGTTTCAGTGTCTGTCTCAAAAGTCGCATAAAAGAAATAGAAACCATTAGCCGCTACAATTTGTTTGTGGCTAATATTTTAATTTCAAATCATATTCTTATGGGCTATTAGCAGTGTCCTTGCATGATTAACCTCTCACTAATATCCTTATTATTTACAAGCCAATTGAACAGTGTTACTTCGCGCATAAATATTAAATAAACTTAACAATTAAGGTGTATTCAATTGTGGATTTTCAGTTTCTGAATTACACATAAATGGTGTGTACATAAAAAAGATATATATTGCTGTGTTTGAATTCATCCCGGTAATTGCGGAGTCGCATGGCCGGGATTTTTTTATCGTTAACCTTTTAGACCGCACGATGAAGGATGGGCATTTATTACGGTGTGATTGGTATACAGTTTGGAAGGAATTCTGCTGAAAAGGCCTAAGAAGGAAAACTGTTATAGTTTTATGCTGAAAGTCTGTTTCTACAACCAAAATGTGACGCGCCTTACAATCGAATCGAATCAATTTTTATGCGGAGTACTGCATGTTCGGTTTAGACGCTTTTCATCTGGCAAGAATTCAGTTTGCATTTACTGTCTCCTTCCACATTATTTTCCCTGCCATTACTATCGGGCTTGCCAGCTATCTGGCAGTGCTAGAAGGGTTATGGCTGAAATCTAAAAATCCGACTTATCGTTCGCTATACGATTTCTGGTCAAAGATCTTCGCTGTTAACTTCGGCATGGGCGTGGTGTCCGGGCTGGTAATGGCCTATCAGTTCGGCACTAACTGGAGTGGTTTTTCTCAATTTGCGGGCAGCATCACCGGGCCGCTTTTGACCTATGAAGTGCTGACGGCATTTTTCCTGGAAGCCGGGTTCCTGGGCGTGATGTTATTTGGCTGGAAACGTGTCGGGCCTGGGCTTCATTTCTTTGCCACCTGTATGGTGGCACTGGGCACACTTATCTCGACCTTCTGGATTCTGGCCTCTAATAGCTGGATGCAAACGCCGCAAGGGTTTGAAATTCACAACGGCCAGGTGGTGCCGGTGGACTGGTTCGCGGTGGTATTTAACCCCTCCTTCCCTTACCGCCTGTTGCATATGTCGGTAGCCGCATTCCTCAGTAGTGCCTTTTTTGTTGGTGCATCGGCAGCCTGGCATTTGCTGCGTGGCAACAAAAGCCCAGCCATTAAAACCATGTTTTCAATGGCGCTTTGGATGGCGTTAATTGTTGCGCCTCTGCAAGCCATGATTGGCGATATGCACGGACTCAATACCTTGAAACACCAGCCTGCCAAAATTGCCGCTATTGAAGGCCATTGGGAGAATGTACCCGGGGAGCCAACCCCGCTACTGCTATTTGGCTGGCCAGATATGGAGCAAGAGCGCACGCGCTTTGGTCTTGAGATCCCGGCACTTGGCAGCCTGATCCTTACCCATAGCCTGGATAAGCAAGTTCCTGCGCTAAAAGAGTTCCCAAAAGAAGACCGCCCAAACTCAACGATAGTGTTCTGGTCGTTCCGTATTATGGCAGGCCTGGGCATGTTGATGATTCTGGCGGGCGTGATGAGTTTGTGGCTGCGCTATCGCCATCGTTTATACGAGAACCGCACCTTCCTGCGCTTTATGATGTGGATGGGGCCATCCGGGCTCATTGCTATTCTGGCCGGTTGGGTCACGACAGAAGTGGGACGCCAGCCTTGGGTTGTATATGGTCTACTGCGCACTAAAGATGCTGTTTCAGCACACGGCAACTTGCAGATGAGCATCAGCCTTCTGACCTTCTTTGTGGTCTATATGTCGGTATTTGGCGTGGGGTATAGCTATATGATCCGCCAAATTAAGAAAGGGCCACAACCGTTTAACGACGATACACCTCCTTCGCACGGCACACCTTCTCGTCCGCTCTCTGCGGCAACTCAATCATTAGAGGAGTTACGTTAATGGGCGTCGATCTGTCAGTTATCTGGTTTGTCATTATTGTCTTCGCAACACTTATGTACATTGTGATGGATGGTTTTGATCTCGGCATCGGCATTCTGTTTCCGTTTGTTCGTGATGCAGATGACCGCGATGTGATGGTGAACAGCGTGGCTCCCGTTTGGGACGGCAACGAAACCTGGCTGGTTCTCGGGGGAGCTGCATTATTTGGGGCGTTTCCTCTCGCGTACGCCGTTATTATTGATGCACTCACCATTCCGTTAACGTTAATGCTCATCGGCCTGATTTTTCGTGGTGTGGCATTCGAGTTCCGCTTTAAAGCAACGCCTGCGCATCGGCCTTTCTGGGATAAAGCGTTTATTGGTGGCTCAATAGTGGCGACGTTTTGCCAGGGCATTGTGGTTGGGGCGGTAATTTCCGGCTTCCCGGTCATCGGGCGCACCTTTGGTGGCTCGCAACTGGACTGGATTACACCGTTTAATCTGTTCTGTGGAGTTGGTCTGGTGGTGGCGTATGCGCTACTGGGGGCGAGTTGGCTGGTCATGAAAAGCGAAGATCCATTGCTTAAAACCATGCGTAAAGCCGTAAAACCACTGCTGGTGATGATGTTGGCTATTATCGCAATTATCAGTATCTGGACGCCACTTGCTCATCCGCAAATCGCAGCCCGCTGGTTTAGCGTGCCGAATCTGTACTTCCTGTTGCCGGTCCCCCTCCTGGTGGTGTTGTGCAGCATCTGGTTATGGAAAGCAGTCGGTTCTGAGGAAAGCTGGCATAGCACACCGTTTTTGCTGACGCTGGGGCTGATTTTCTTAGGCTTTAGCGGACTGGGCATCAGTATCTGGCCCTATCTCATTCCGCCGTCAATTACGCTTTGGCAGGCCGCAGCGCCACCGCAAAGCCAGGGGTTTATGCTGGTCGGCGCGCTGTTTATTATCCCGATCATTTTGGTTTACACCTTCTGGAGCTACTACGTTTTTCGCGGAAAAGTACAACATGGCGAGGGGTATCACTGATGAAACAGACCGGGATCCGTTTGTTATGGATGGTGGCGTTATGGGGCGCGAGTGTTTTGGCTTTGACCGCTGTGGGGATGGGATTCCGGCTGTTGATGACAGCCGCCGGGTTTAAGTCCTGAGATAAAAATGTCGGATAACGTTTACGCATATCCGACATTGATTTTTACCTGGCTAACACACCGCTTGCCACACTCATATAACGCAATGAGAAGTAGACTCTGTCCTGCCCCGGCGGGACAGGTGTCGCAAGCCATTTTTGCTGATACTCCGCTGGTGCAGGGGTCGCTTTAAAAGTTTTGGCCTGCTTATCCTGACGGAACAGTTCGATAACTTTCCCCGCAGACGGTGCTTTCAGGTACAGCGCCCGTTCAGCAGCAGTCAGCATTTGCGTTCCCGCTCCATCCTGCACCCACACTTTTACGCCACTATGACTAAGGGTTGTTACCCATTTACGGTAAGAGTCAGGTGTCATATTTCCGGCAAAGAAGCTACTCACAGCAACGGGTTTATCAGCAACTGCCGCCAATGACAGACGGGTTTTACTCAGCCAGCTAAGCGCTGCTTGCTGCATTTGCGGGTCACGCCAGCGCAGGTCATCGAGTTCACTACTGATATACCAACCCGCAATCGACTTTTCACCCAGTACGTCTACCCAACGTTTTGCTACTGCAACATCATCAGCACGTAAGCGATTGAGATAATTTTCTAGCGCGGGGAGCGGCTGTTTTTGCCGTTCGAAAAATTGACCGTCTGCAGCAAGGCCGATAACGAGCTTCATACCGTTGGTAGTGGTTAGTTGCGCTTTATGTTCAAGCCAGGCGCGAGATTCACCATCGCGAAACGCATTATCGTAGCGGCTCCACTGCAATACCAGGGTATCAATTCCCTGCCCTTTGAGTTTGTTCAACACGCTCTGCCACTGGGCATCAGTCACTGTGGTATCACGCAGTTGCGGCTGATACATCACCGCATTCATGGCATTGGCAAAAGGGGTAACCAGCAGTAACGCGGTTAATAGGATCTTCATTACCAGCGGGCTCCCAGAGTCAGGAAAAGATTATTTTTGGAGTCTGTATCGCGGTTATGCCCGGAGAACGCACGCTGATACTCAAGCCCAACACTGACTTTGTGTGGGAAGGCGCTGTAGTGTGTCTCCCCAAACCAGGTATTCAGTCTCACACCGACACCACCAAGGGTGTTGTCACGATACGGAGTATCAGTACTGGCGTTGTACTGGGCATGCCAGTAAGGCTCAATAGTTTGTTTGCCGTTGATTTTTTGATGCCAGCTCATGCGGTAATCGGCGGTATAAACTTGATAATCCGCTTTAACAAAGTGCGCCGCATCCAGATAGAGATTTTGAGCTATCCAACCATTTCCTGTCGGATGCCAATCATCACTATATTTACCGCCGTTAAAGAACGAGGCACTGGCACGCAGCATAACGTCAGCCTGGCCGTGATGATGATCCAACGGGATCTGTTGTTCAGCCGCCAGATAAATAACCTGGTCACGAAGCGGTTTCCAGCGCACACCAACACCCAACATTGGCTCATATACCGGCATAAAGTTCTGCTGGCCATTGCTGTCGCTACCTGCAAACACACGGCTGTAAACGGAAAGCTGATCGCCGTCGATGAGTTGGTTTTTACCGATACGGTACTCAGCCTCAAATTGTTGATAGCTACGATAACTTTTCCCCTGCTGAACCCCGTTATTGCTGCCTCCACTATTAAGTGAGTCTGGCGTTAAACCGAATGAACCATCGTAGGTGAAAGTCCAGCGACGTTGGCTATCTTCGTGAGTTCGGCGGAACGCAAAACGGTCTTCTTGTTGTTTGTCGCTCAGCTGTTGTTGTGGCGTGATGCTGTTATCAATGTCATCCACAACTTGCTCGCTGTACTGCTTAGTTTTCGGCTTATCGTCCAGTCGTTCATTGAGATACACCAACTGGCGTAAGATCTCTGGCGAGTCCGTGTGGGTTTCACGGGCTTTTTCCAGTGCATCGCGGGCTTCGCGATGCTTACCTTGCGCTAATAGTGCAAAACCACGTGCGGCATCATCCATTACGGGAGTCGATTCCAGTTTCAGATCCGACATTCCACGCTGTGAGGCAACATTCTGCCAATGGGCAAAGGCCTTTTCGTCTCCGGCAAGTTTTGCGCTGCGAGCCGCAGCCTGCACATCGTTATCCACCATTTCTGTGGCAGGAACCTGTGCCCAACTCGCTTTGGCAAGTGCGTAATCTTCTGTAGCGTAAGCCAGATAAGCCACCTGACGTTGGTAAAATGGCGAAGGGTCACGCGCAACCGCTTGTTCGGCAGCGTAAAGCGCAAGGCCTGGATGCCCCGGATAGCATTGCGCAAGATGCGACCAGCTTTCAGCGTCATACTGCGCAGATAAATCACCTAATATGTTTCGCACCTGCGTGCAGTTTTCCTGCCCCTGGAATAGTCGTGCCTGTGCCATACGTTGCGTGGCGGTCGGCAAAGGTCTGGCAAGGCGAGCTTTATTTTCGGCGGTCAACCAATCCGGATGTGCTGCAAGCTGGCTATACAAACGTATACTCAGTGAATGCTGTAACTTACCGGCCTGAGTAAATGGCCAGTAACGCAATAGCAATTTTGTAGCCGCTTTCCCCTGACCCATAGAAACCAGCTGAAAGCTGGCAGTTTCCAGTTCTTGCGCTGATAAACCGCGAGTTTGCGTGATTTTACTAATGAGCTGCATGCTGGACTGCGTGTCTTTCTGCGCCAGACTTAATGCTAAACGCTGATCGAGCGCCTGCATTTCCGGGAAGGTATTGAGCAGTTCGTTCGCCCCTTTCCAGTCACCTTTTTGGATGCGGATGGGTACTAACGTCGATAAAACATACTGTTTGTTTTCTGGATGTTTAACGCTCCATCCCGCAACTGTGCGCCCTGGTTGCTGGCTATAGGTTGCCAATAACCGCATCCAATTACGTTCTTCTATGGCTGAATCAAATACCGGTTTACGGTTTGCGAGATAACGGCGCAACTGAGTCAGAGCATTACGCTCAGCCAATGACTGCGCGTAAGCCAGTTGCATTCCGGCACTGTTCATCACTCCCTGGCTTTGCAAATCCAGGATTCGTTGGTCACGCTGCATATGTAACAGAATGGCAAACCATTGTTGATACTGTGCGTCAGTCAGTGTCGCCTCACTGTCCAACAGGGCAAAACCCTGGTCTGCTGCACTCCACTGTTGCAAGAAAATTGCCCGCTGCGTGTAGTTGTCCGTCAGTTGCTGCCCCTCTTTTGAGTGACGGAATTTCGTGTCAGACAACTGCGCTCGGGCAATATCTAACTGATTGAGTTTGAGAGCATAGTTGCCTACTTCACTGCGACACTGAACGCCCGGTGAGGCATCGCAGTTTTTCTGGAATGCCAGCAATTGCTCGTAGGTTTTGACTTCTGGAGCAGGCACAGGAATCGCCACCAGTGCGCGCTGTAAGTCAGCGTTTTGTGGCCTTTTCGCGAGCTCAGTTTCCAGCAATTCCCGAGCTTTCTTATCGTGGCCGAAGTGCCGATAAGCCTCAGCAAGCCATAACGACAAGCGCACACTCTCGGGGGCCATTGCATGGGCATGTTCAAAACTACGCAATGCACGAGTTTCATCATTTGCTTTCAAGGCTTCATGTGCCCGCTCAATATGCGGATAAACCTTGAAGTAAAGGTAATCATTGAGTCCTAGATCTTGTTTAGATCCTTCCTTAGCAGCCAAAGCTGGTACGGCAAGTAAAACACCGCAAACCAGAGCTGCCAGCGGGGTTAGACGTATCTTCATCCTGCCTCCCCGTATAGTCGAGCCTGTTGCAATCCGCTGATACCTGCTTTTTGCAGTAGGCCTTTGAACGAGGGTTGCAATCTCTTTTGCTGTGCCAGCGCGTGATCAACAACGTGTTGACTCACTACCCCTTCTTGCACCAGAAACTCGCCGAACATCAAATCGCTGCGTTCATAACGTAATAGAACAGCTCGCAGAACAGCTTCATTGAGGTGAGACTCATTACTCAACACTTCAGCAAACAGAAGTTGCCCGGAGACATATTTGTCCCAAATCTCATCAGCCTGCGCTTTCGTGAGAAGGTTTTCTTTGACGGCACAGTCGAGCAATTGCTTTTCCTTCGTCAATTGTTCATCGCCGTACCAATGACGCAGGCCAATAACTACCTGGCCTCGCGGCACAATAACGTAGCTCACATTCCGCCCGAGTTTGCGGCCCAGCGCCGACAGCGAAACCGGATCGATCGAGTTTTCACAAGTCAGAACAAGGGTGTCGCCTTCCATGCGCAATGGCAGAACCGCATGGTGCTGCACCACTTTTGCAGGAACGCTCTTAATCAATGATTCATCAAGTGCAAGAGGATCGATTGACTCCATTGGCACTTCAGCTTGTTTTGCCAGCGCAACAGCAAGCTGATATGCAGTGATATAGCCCAATTGCACCAGACTTCCGCCCAGTTTTAGGCCTGGAATGCGCTTTTGCAGCGCTTCTTCAAGTTCAGCCTGGGTAATCACACCAGAATCCACCAGGATATAACCCAGAGGTTGAGCAGAGCGTTGATCGCTTACGGTCGGGAAATCGTGAGTAGTTTTATCCCATGCCACGCGACGTGGATCGCCATGTTGGATAACCTGCTTAATCGCCCGCCAGTTCGCCACAAAGTTAATCAAGTTGCCCCAGAACAAGCGCGGCAATACCAATAAACCTTGCCCCAGTCCGTAATAGCCTGTCACGAATATCATGCGTTGAATGATGCGGTTAGACATCAGCAGTAAGTTAATCCACAGCAACATCGTCAGCCATGTACCGCCGACAAATATTGATAAGAATTGCCATGCCCCATCGACCATGCGCTGATAAATGATGATGGCAACCAGTTGCAGCATTACTAGCATTGCCGCGAAACTGAGAAAGTTTGCAATCGCACCTTTGCGGTCGCGCCACAGGAAATAGTTGAGAACCGGGCTTGAACTCCAGCGGTGAGTTTTAAAACCCTGGAACACGATGCCGATTATCCAGCGAGACTTTTGGCGCACAGCTGTGGCAAAGGTGTCAGGGAAATATTCGCGCACGCAGATAACATTGGCGGTTCGAGCACGTTGACCAAAAGGTTTGGCCGATTTGTCATTTGCGTCAACAACCGGGAAGCGACAAAAAATCTCTTCCATCCCTTTTTGACGCAGACGGAAACCAATATCGTAATCTTCCGTCAGGCTCTGCACATCAAACGCAATGCCGTCACCATCGGCTAATAGCGCCAAAACCGCACGGCGGCTAAAACATGTACCCACCCCTGCGCTGGGTACCTGCCCCGCTAAGGCCTCACGTACCGGTACATCTTTACCATGCAGCTCTGAAAATTCATCCAGATAACTCAAGCTTGTGAAGTGTGTCCATTTGCGTTCAAACGGATAAACTGGGATCTGAATTAAGTCTTTTCTATCAACCAGATAATTAAAAAGACGCAATTCGAGTGGAGAAATAACATCTTCTGCGTCATGAAGAATAAAACCGGAGAAATTAAAACGCGCGCTGTTTTCAAACTGTAAAATAGCATCCAGAATGTTGTTCAGGCAGTCTGCTTTGCTGGTGGGACCAGGCCGTGCGCATACCACTTTATGAACATTTGGAAAACGTGCGCAGACTTCATCTACATCACGTTGCGTATCCGGGTCATTAGGGTAAGTCCCTACAAAGATATGGTAGTTTTCGTAGTCCAGTGAACTGGCGGCAAGACGCGCCATATTACCGATAACCCCGGTTTCATTCCATGCAGGGACCATAATAGCCAACGCTTTTTCTTGCGGCTCATATAGGGCTTTATAGTCCAGATAATCATTTTTGCGGTATACCGTAACCGAGCGCCATACCCGGCGAACCCAGTAAACAATATCGATAAATAAATCATCAATTCCGCTAATTAACATCAATATCGCCAGAGTAATAGCGACAACTTTCAAACCGTAGAGATACGTTGAAAAGTAATCAACAAACCAGTCCATTTTTTACCCCAAAGGTCACGTAAAGCCTGTTGCAGCCATCCACAAGAGGTCAGATGCATCTACAGTAAGGCCTCAAATGTTACCGGTATCATAGTGTAATAAGATAAATCCAGGAAGGATATAAATCTAGAATTAACGTTTTTTACAATCCATGAAATTGTATCATCAACGCTAAAACCAGTGTTTTCAACTGACACTTACAACTGTTACAGGATATACAGCAAGGAAACAAAATGAGAATTTTCTATAACAGTGAGGGGCATTTCTTGCCAGAAATGGCTTTGATCTTTACATTGACGGCCTGAATAGTGAGGGAGAAACAAACATGACTTATATCTGGCTGATTGTGGCAATTATTGCAGAAGTGATTGCGACCACTTCACTGAAACTCTCCGAAGGCTTTAGCCGTTTATGGCCAAGCGTGGTCACAATTGTGTTTTACGGCGTGGCGTTTTATTGCCTATCGGTAACCATGCGCACCATCCCTACCGGGATTATTTATGCAATCTGGTCAGGTGCTGGAATTGTGTTAATCGGTGCGGTGGGCTGGATTTTTTTGGGGCAGAAACTCGATTGGCCGGCGATTGCGGGTATGGCATTGATCATTATTGGCGTGTTGGTCATTAACTTGTTTTCAAAGTCGGTCGCGCATTATTCCCTCTTTTTATAGCCATGTTTGCGGTCTTTTCCAACACGAAAGCTTGCCAGCATGGCATATCAATTATTAACCATTCGTAAACCAAATCTTAACTATTGAACCTTTTACACTGCTGACAATTCTTTTGCTTTATTTCTAAAAGTTGAATAGTAACTAGACGAAATTATCTATACAGTGTGCCCGTCAAGTTAATGAGGTTGATGGTAATGGTTAAACAATTGAGGTCAAAATTAGGGATGATTTTGTTGCTGATAGGCACGGCGCTCTTTTCCGGCCAGACTACAGCGCAAACACATGGTCATTTTTATTTGGTCGTCAAAAGTGCTGACATGTTACTACGCCATCAGGCTGATAGTGACGAAATCCGTCAGGCTGCCGAAGACTCCGCCGCCGATTTTCGTGAGCAGCATTTTCACGTGAAGGAGCGCCGCGCGGGGACTTATCCACTTTAAGACGATATAACTCAGTTCGATTTAAACGAATATCTACTGTGGTAAATCGAACTGAGCTCTTCAATCGCTCTTACAAATTGCCCACCCCACCATCTATTAATAATTCGCTGCCGACCATAAAGGCAGACTCATCGGATGCGAGAAAGACGGCAGCTTTTGCCAATTCGAGAGCCGTACCCAAACGACCTATTGGCACGAGCGCACGAATCTCTTCGCGGAGTACTTCCTCCGATGCACCATTGCCAAGCTTACCCAAAGCCGGGGTTTCAGTTGGGCCAGGGCTTAATCCATTCACCCGAACTCCTCGCGAGTGCAGCTCGCCAGAAAGGGTTCGCGCGAGAGAAAGGATTGCGGCTTTGCTGGCCGCATAAGCATTGCTTTGTGGCAAACCAATATGTGCACTCACGGAACCACAGACAATTATCGACGATGGGTTAGCCAGAAGTGGCAATAGCGCCTGAATCATGAAGAACGGCCCTTTAAGATTGGTATTCATCAATCGGTCATAACTGCTTTCGTCCCATTCCTGTAACGGATGATGCGTTACGTCACCGGCATTTACATACAACACGTCGAGACGCGGGCACCATTGTGCAATCTGTTCAGCCAAATCACGTTGTTGATCGATATCTCCCGCATCGCTGCGAATGATATGTACATTTCCCAGTTGCTCTTTCGCGGCCAATAATCCTGATTCGCTACGTCCGGTGATAGTAACCGTCGCCCCTTCCGCAAGAAACTGCCGCGCCGTCTCAAACCCAATACCGCTAGTGCCACCGGTGATTAATGCGTATTTACCTTGAAGTCTGCCCATTACCGTTACCCCGCGATTGGCTAGTCAGGGCATTATTTACGCTATAGTATCTTTTGGATAGTAGGTACCGTTTGGATACTAAGGCACTTGATGGGATGGATTGACAATTCACAGGAGCAAACATGATAAATAATTTTTCGGCCTTGCCAATAGCAGGTGAAAGCTGCCCGATGGTCAGTTTTGTGAATCTGATTTCTGGGAAATGGGCAATCCCGATTCTTTACCGCTTGATAATCATTGGTGAGCCGGTGCGCTTTAGCGATCTACAGCGTGCGGTTCATCCCATTACTCAAAAAGAGTTGACGCGCCAGCTACGCCAATTTGAATCCAGAGGATTGGTGACCCGGCAAGTCTTCGCAGAAGTGCCACCGAGAGTGGAGTATCAGATAACGGAATTAGGAAAGTCGCTACGCCCTACGCTTGATTCATTAGCAGACTGGATGCGGGAAAATAGTGAGAAGTTGAGAGAGTAGCCCCCTCACTGATACGCTATTAAATAGAATCAGTGAGGGTTTTTAACGGTTACTTATCGCCGAAATGGATAACGGTACGAATCGATTTACCTTCATGCATTAAATCGAAGGCTTCATTGATTTGTTCAAGCGGCATACGGTGGGTGATGAACGGGTCAAGGTTGATTTTGCCAACCATCGCGTCTTCCACCATACCTGGCAACTGTGTACGCCCTTTCACTCCACCAAATGCAGAACCACGCCATACGCGGCCGGTTACTAACTGGAACGGACGAGTTTTGATCTCTTGACCTGCGCCCGCTACACCAATGATAACGCTTTCGCCCCAGCCTTTATGGCAGCATTCCAGCGCGGAACGCATTACATTGACGTTGCCGATACATTCAAAGCTGAAATCCACGCCGCCGTCGGTCAGTTCGACAATCACATCCTGAATTGGCTTTTCGTGGTCTTTCGGGTTGATGCAATCGGTCGCACCCATTTCGGTCGCCAGTTTGAATTTCTCTGGATTGGTGTCAATGGCCAGAATACGCCCGGCTTTCGCCTGTACCGCACCCTGAATCACCGCCAGACCAATACCACCCAGGCCAAATACTGCAACAGTATCGCCCTCTTTTACTTTCGCAGTATTGTGCACTGCACCGATACCGGTGGTGACACCACAACCTAACAAGCACACTTTATCCAGTGGTGCTTCCGGGTTAACTTTTGCCAGAGAAATTTCCGCAACCACAGTGTACTCACTGAAAGTACTGGTGCCCATGTAGTGGTAAATCGGTTCGCCATTATAAGAAAAACGCGTGGTGCCATCCGGCATCAAACCTTTACCCTGAGTGGCACGAACGGCCTGGCACAGGTTAGTTTTGCCTGATTTACAGAACTTACACTCGCGGCATTCTGCGGTATACAAAGGAATGACATGATCGCCTGGTTTCAGGCTAGTAACACCCTCGCCCACTTCCATAACGATACCGCCGCCTTCGTGGCCCAGCACTGCCGGGAACACGCCTTCAGGATCATCACCAGATAAGGTGAAAGCGTCGGTATGGCAAACGCCAGTATGGGTAATCTTTACCAGCACTTCGCCTTTTTGTGGCGGTGCTACATCAATTTCTACGATTTCAAGCGGTTTGCCTGGGCCAAATGCAACAGCTGCACGTGATTTCATGTTCTTCTTCCGTCGTCAGGTGGGAGTGATTTTATTTTAGATAAGAGCGAATTAAATTACCGACTTCTGCCATACGTACAGCACGCTGATCCTCAGAGGTTTCCCCCGCGACCAGCTCGTCTTTTAGATGGATCTCCATCATTTCGCCCATCAGGCCGTTCGCCGCTCCGCGAACCGCTGCGATTTGTTGCAAGATGGCGATGCAAGGATCGCCATTTTCCAGGGCGCGCTCTATTGCTTCAGTCTGGCCCCGTATGCGTCGCACGCGAGTCAGAATGCGTTTTTTGTCTTCAGGTGAATGTGGCATTTTGACCTCCTGATACTATAGGGGGGTATGGTACACTATTTTCAGAAATATTGATGAATTTCTATTTTTGTTAAATAACAAAGAATTAAGTTCAAGAATAAACACACAGGTGAATCAGCGCTGATAAATGTCTGTCTGCAAATACGTCAACAAGTCGAATGTTTAAACCACGATGGAATCATAGCAGAGCGATTGTTTCACTGAGGAATGGTGCGAATGGAAGAAAGAAGGTGAGAAAAAGTAGCCGTTGGTGTTGTGGCTGTTGCGGTGTCATAACACCAACGGTATTTATGCTCTGCTACTTTTTGCGAAAGAGATTAATAGCAACTGCCGTCAGAATCCCTATCAGGGGCATGGCTATAGCGCCCGCTAAAAAATTATGCTGGTCTATTCGCTTTTCCCGGCGGATATCAGCAAAGCGGGCAAGCGCGTGTTTTTCATCAATGGCACTGACCTCTTCGAATTGTTTTTCGTAACCCTGTTCAGTCAACCGAGCGGTTTCGTCCGTGTCAGACCTTTCTAATACAACGGTTTGTTTACCTTGTTGAAAAAAACAATAATCCGGCATTTGGTGCTCCACATTGAGGAATATGTGATTAAACAACATACAGAGCGGTATTAATTGCGTACATACCTGCCTGCGGATTCGCATCCAACAGCTCACATATTTGCATTTTAGTTGATCAATTCCAGCAAAATATGAAGTAATACTGGGATAGCTAACTGCAAGGTTCATCTGCTTTCACCCTACTTCGTTTGAGCCATCTGTCGGCACCACATCTTTTTGCGTGCGTGCAACGCTAACGTCATAGCCGCTCTCATCCCTCCATGCAGTATGGCGGCTAACTGGCGAAGTTCTATCATTTCGTTTATCGGTATAAAGGGTCGATTCTTTCGTGAAATCTTGGAAAATGAAGACCTATTCCTTAACGCAACCAATAACTAATGGTTAGGATGCGGCGTAAATCAAGAAGTGTTAAAATGTGGCAATATTTTAAAGAAGAACAAAAAGCGAGCTTCGACACATTGATGAAACTAAGTATTATCATCCCATGCTACAACTCTGCCGAATTTATTGAAGATTGTCTTGAATCCGTCCTCCCTAATATCCAAAGTGATATGGAGGTCATCGTTGTCAATGATGGTTCGACTGACAATAGCAGTGACGTTATAAAAAACGTCGGGCAGCGTTATCCTGATCAAAACTTGATCATTATTAATCAAGACAACGCTGGTTTATCTGCGGCCAGAAATAAAGGGTTAAGCATAGCTTCCGGAGAATATATTTCACTCCTGGATTCTGATGATATTTATGATCGACAATTTTGGTGTGAAGTTCCTCCTCTTCTTAACGATTCATCGATTGATATCATCGAGTTTAATGCTGAACAGTTTGAGAATGAACTATCGAACATAGTCGAACATATTGATTGTGCAGTTTTTTCTGGAAAAAAGCATATCTCTTCAATCGAACAATTGAAGCCTGCATTTCAGCGTTCCAAGTGGTATCCATGGGCCAGGGTTTACAAAAAATCGTTATTTCTGGACAACAATATTGAATTCCCAAATGGAAGGTTATACGAGGACATGAGCACTGTCCCTGCTTTGTATTTAAAATGTAAATGCATTTTTGGAGTTAACAAATCACTTATCTGGTACCGTTTTCACAAAAGAAGCATCACCCAAACTTTCAGGCAAAAAGATATTTCTGATTTGGTTTATGTTGCAACCAAACTATCATCTCTTTCAAAAGAGAACCCTGAAGCAAAAGAAATTATTTTCCCTACCATGCAGAGGGTGTTTAATTTTATTAAATACACTCTGGTTAAAAATAAACAGGCAAATTTTCCGCTGTCAGAACAAAGAGCATTGCAAAAGGCATTAATGTCTTTTATAAGCGAATTCAAGCTCTCTCGTAAAATTCAAATACTCATTCTTCCTGTTTATCTAAATACTATCGTAAGAATAAGAAAAAAATAATTTAGTCTACGCGAGTTGGCCCTTCCAACCATTCTGGATTTCCAGGGCCAACTCGGTTGAATTTAGCCCTTTTTACCAGGCATCATGCGCAGCAATGTATTGTCTCTCCACACATAATGGTGGAACAGTGCGGCAAAGGCATGAATGCCAATCACGAAGTAACCGATGTTAGCGATAAGCTCGTGGTAGCTCTTAATGGTAAATTCCATATCCTCATCAGGTTCAATCGCATGCGGCATAGGAATGCCAAACACCGACCAGTCACTGCCTTTAAAGTACACTGTTGTAAAGCCGAGAATCGGTAACACAATAAACATCAGATAGATAATCGTGTGCACCAAATGGGACATTCCCGTAATAGCAGGATGCGGTTTTGGAGTAATTGCTGGCGCGCGATATTTAATGCGTATCAGCAAGCGGGCAATCATCAAAAAGAACACGCTGATCCCACAAGTCACATGAGTTGCGTTGAAGACAGGACGATACGATCGCGGTGCAAAACCTTTCAGTTCCATCGCGCAATATGCCCCCACTATCAATAAAAAAACCAGCCAATGAAGTGTTATCTGTAACGAGGTGTATTTGCTGCGCATTAGGGTGTCCTGCTTAGTCACAATTATTTTTCCAAGATAGCGGCTAATTCTTAGAAAATCATTAACATCTGGTGAAATTATCTAACATCCCCCCTAACAAAACCTGTTTGCGGCACCTCGGTTTATGAACTATCACTAGAGTTGATTAAGGATTGAGCAATTCCTGATGATTAAAAGTGGGGTTCATATCATGAAAAAAATCGGTATCAATGGCTTTGGTCGCATTGGTCGTCTGGTATTACGCCGTGTTCTTGAAACTAAAAGCGAAGTTGAAATTGTCGCTATCAACGATCTTACCTCGCCAAAAGTGCTGGCCTACTTGCTTAAGCATGACTCCAGCTATCATAACTTTGACGGAACAGTGGATTACACTGACGATGCGTTAATCGTCAACGGTAAGAACATTGCGGTGTATGCCGAAAAAGAGGCGAAAAATATCCCGTGGGGGAAATTGGGTGCTGAGATCGTTATCGAGTGCACTGGTTTCTATACTTCGGAAGAGAAAGCCAGCGCACATCTGGACGCAGGTGCGAAGAAAGTGCTGATTTCCGCTCCCGCTGGCGATATGAAAACCATCGTCTTTAACGTTAACTGCAACACTATTACGCCAGAAGATAAAATCCTCTCTGTCGCCTCCTGCACCACTAA
Organism: Buttiauxella sp. BIGb0552; assembly: GCF_004366275.1. NCBI lineage: Bacteria > Pseudomonadati > Pseudomonadota > Gammaproteobacteria > Enterobacterales > Enterobacteriaceae > Buttiauxella > Buttiauxella sp. BIGb0552. The sequence continues at coordinate 373,826 of NZ_SODY01000001.1, read as the reverse complement.
CTGCCTGGCGCCAATGGCGAAAGCGCTGCACGACAACTTTGGTATTAAAGTTGGCACCGTGACCACCATCCATGCATATACCGGTACACAATCACTGGTGGATGGCCCGCGAGGTAAAGATCTACGTGCCTCTCGTGCTGCGGCACAAAATATTATTCCGCATACCACAGGTGCTGCAAAGGCTATTGGTCTGGTGATCCCTGAACTGCAAGGCAAACTCAAAGGGCATGCGCAACGTGTACCGACACTTACTGGTTCAGTAACAGAACTGGTGTCTATTCTTGAGAAAAAGGTGACGGTAGAGGAAATTAACGCAGCGCTGAAAAAAGCAACTGAGGGCAATGAATCGTTTGGCTATACCGATGAGGAGATTGTGTCGTCCGATATAGTCGGCACGAATTTTGGTTCGGTGTTTGATGCAACACAGACAGAAGTTACCGAAGTTGGCGATTTGCAATTGGTTAAAACCGTGGCCTGGTACGATAACGAATACGGTTTTGTCACGCAGTTGGTACGTGTATTGGATGCGGTAGCGAAGGAATAACAGATCCCTCTCCCTGTCTGATTCGCAGGGAGAGGTTTTAAAGACTTATTTCAGCAAACGCACTTTAACTGATTTGCCTTTGATCTTGCCCTGTTGCAACTGTTTCCACGCATGGCGTGCAACAGACTCACGAACCGCAACATAAACGTGCATTGGGTGCACATCGATTTTACCGATATCCGCCCCATCCAGCCCCATGTCGCCAGTCAACGCACCAAGAATATCGCCCGGGCGCATTTTCGCTTTCTTGCCACCATCAATACACAACGTCACCATTGTCGCTTCAAGTGGTTTGATGCTGCCACCGGTTGGTGCAGGCTGCCAGCTCAGGGACAAGTTCAGCATTTCAGCCAACACGCTGGCGCGTTGTGCTTCTTCTGGCGCGCAAAGACTGATAGCTAAACCACTTTCCCCCGCACGCGCGGTACGGCCGATGCGGTGAACGTGAACTTCCGGGTCCCAGGATAGTTCGTAGTTGATGACCATTTCCAGCGCTTTGATATCCAGGCCACGAGCCGCAACATCGGTTGCCACTAACACCCGGCTGCTACCGTTGGCGAAACGCACCAGCGTTTGATCGCGGTCACGCTGTTCCATGTCGCCGTGCAGCGCCAGCACGCTTTGATTGCTTTCGCTCAGTGCATCACAAACGGCCTGACAATCTTTTTTGGTATTACAGAACACTACGCAAGACGCGGGCTCATGCTTGCTAAGCAGTTTTTGCAGCAGGCTGATTTTGCCGCTACGTGAGATTTCGTAGAACTGCTGTTCAACAGACGGCAGTTCGTCTACTGAATCAATTTCGATAGTTTCCGGGGAACGCTGAACACGGGAACTGATTGCGGCAATCGCGGTAGGCCAGGTCGCAGAGAACAATAACGTCTGGCGATCCTGTGGTGCATAGCTAATGACTTCATCAATTGCATCTGCAAAGCCCATATCCAGCATACGGTCGGCTTCGTCCAGCACCAGCGTTTGTAAAGCGTTTAACTTAACGGTCTCTTTTTTCAAGTGGTCCAGTAGACGGCCTGGTGTTGCGACAATAACATGCGGCGCATGTTGCAATGAATCACGCTGGGCACCAAATGGCTGGCCACCACATAACGTCAGCACCTTGATATTTGGCATATAACGCGCAAGGCGACGTAATTCTTTGGCCACCTGATCGGCCAGTTCACGCGTTGGGCATAGCACCAGCGACTGAGTGATAAACTGGCTCGCATCAATATGTTGCAACAAACCAAGGCCAAAGGCCGCAGTTTTACCACTGCCGGTTTTCGCCTGAGCACGGACATCTTTCCCAGCCAGTATCGCGGGTAATGCAGCCGCCTGAACAGGCGTCATGGTGTGGTAACCAAGTTCGGTGAGATTGGCGAGTTGTTCTGCTGGCAGAACGTTTAGGGTAGAAAAAGATGTCACAGTTATACTCTCAATTAATGGGCTGTCAGACAGCGTCTGGCGCGCATCTTAGCAGATTTGAGGTGGCAAGGCGGCAGTTTCAGGCAAAATAGCGCTGGAGTTTTCAATCATAAAGCGACCATGGGTAAACGTCGGCCCCACTGTTTGTTTGGAACATAAACGGAAATCAAACGATACCCGAGATAATTCTTAAGCATTGCTAGTCGGATTTAATAACCACATATACAATGCGAAGCTGTTTATGGTAACCATAATTAAAATAAGGTATTTATGAAAAAGTTAATGATAGCGGTTGTTGCTTCTATGGTTTTATCTGGCTGTGCTCAGCAAACATTTACGATTAACAAGGATATTGCTGAGAAACCACAGCAAACCACTACACACCATTTCTTTGTTAGCGGAATTGGTCAAACAAAAACTGTTGATGCTGCAGCTGTATGTGGTGGCGCTGATAAAGTTGTTCGCACTGAAGTGCAGCAGACATTTGCTGACGGTTTCCTGGGCTTTATCACTCTGGGGATTTATACCCCTCGTGATGCCCGCGTATATTGCTCTAAATAAATACCCTTGCCGGTGTTATACCCGTCGTACTTCAAGTTGCATGTGCGTTGGCTACGTTTACTCTCCTGACAAATCTGCCTGGAGCAGATTTGAACGCTGTTTACAGCGCCCCAAAGGGGCCAGCGCAAGCGCTGTTCAAAAGGCTGAAGCCTTTTATCCTGCATCTTGAATTATTTTGGGTATATGCACCGATATTAAACATTGTTGATATGGTTAATACAAAATAATAACATGCCGAAATGATACTATCAGGCAATAGTATAAAAATAAATAAGAAGATAATTTTCAATGACATGGGGATTTAAAATAGCAACAGCAATTCTTGTTGTTGTCGTGCTAGTTTGGTTGATGCTAATTATCAATACATTTGATAAATATGCACACTTTCATTATTTGATCGATCAAATTGAAGGGACTTACTTGAGGTGACCTAAGTTAAATCACCTCAATTTATAATATTGTACTGATTCTAAAATCCCACCACTGACACATTGCCATTTCACAAAATTTCTCTAAAATATCAATGCATTAACTAGTATGCGTGTTGATATTGAGATAGACCATTAACTCAGCTTTTGCGCTCTGTTTAGCGGCTGCGTCTTCGGCAACAATATAAAATGTTCTGGATGAACCTTCTGGTGCTTTCTCAGCAGGATAAACGGTGTAATTTAAATCCTTCTTACCTGATGCTATCTGGCATTTCATAGCCCATGCATTCACCTCTTTCTCATCACTCATACATGTCGTCGGCCCGTAGGAATAGCTGAGATAAGAACCCACCCGCTCCTCTGCATCTTTTACATAGGATGGAGCGCAGTTGAGCCAATAAACCCCGCAAAGCACTAATGCAAGTGGAGTTGCGACTAAAGAAATAAGATGTGTTTTTTTCATGATCCCAGAGCTATTTTAAATTAGAGGGCTCGAAGTATATAGGAATCCGCTTATTGATTACACATTTTGAAATGGTTTTTTATATTTGTATTAAATCGTATTCAATCACGCCAATTATAACTGTGCGTGAATATTGATTTTGATACTAGTTTGCGGTATCTATATTTTAATTTATTGTTAATAACATGTTGTACTCAGCAGTATAAAACTCGTAAGTAATTAGTTTTTCCCCTAAAAGTATATCCATAAAATATTTAAGCCTTTCTGTTTATTTGGCAATTATCTCTCATCGCCATAATTCCTGGCATCAATACCTGCCCGTGTATAGGCCGTCATTCCATACAAGATTCGAACAGTAGGACATGCTAAAAGCTGCGAGCCATGCCTCTCACTGGAAAATACCCAACGGGAATCACCTATGGAATGGCTACCAAATTTAGCTTGCGACTCTGAAGGCAGATAATGTCTATGCGAGGTATTGCTTCCACATGCGGTTAGCTACGTCTTAATTGTACATATATGAACAATTCCTCTATGCTTGTAATTAAGTTAACTCATGTCTCAGTTTTTAGCTGGCACAGATTATAGAGGAGGACATATGGCTAACACAGTACAGAAAGACCATCTAAATGGCGCCATTGACCCCAGCAAAGCGCTACCTGTGGTGTTTCGCATTCTGGATAAATGGCACTGCAATTCTGATGAACAGCTGAAATTACTGGGTATTTCATCGCGTTCAACATTGAACAAATACAAAGAGTCTGGCGGGGGAATTCGTCTAACCTTGGACATGCAGGAACGAATGAGCTACATCCTCAATATTCATAAGTGTCTGCGATTGCTGTTTACAGCTGACGACAGTATTTATGGCTGGGTGCGCAAACCTAATAGCCATCCTTTCTTTGCTGGACGTACAGCAATGGATGTGATGAAAAGTGGCCGAGTGGCCGACCTGTATGAGGTTGCCAAACGGCTGCATGCATGGCGTGGGGGAATGGCTTAATGCAAGAGCCGCCACTAACCAAATTCGAAGGGGAGAAAGCCTATCGGATAATCCCAAGTCGCTATCCAACAATTGATTTGTATGAGGACGTGGCTAGCACCGACGAACTTGAGGCTGTTTGGGCTATAGAGGCAATGACCAATGACCGGTTAAAAGAAAAGGCCGGAGAGTTATCATTGGTACCAAAACACGATTGGTTGGTGGGTATTCATGGAAGCAGTTATGTAATGGCGGCATTCACCCATTTAAATCCGGAGGGAGCACGATTTACCACTGATGATTTTGGCGGCTACTATTGTGCTCCTAAGTTAGATACCGCTATCAAAGAAACGGTGTACCACCAGGAGCGTGTATTAGGTTATACCTGCGAGCCTGCACAGAAAGTGCAGATGCGCGTTCTGTTAACTACATTTGACGCAACCTTGTCTGATATTACAAGCGAACCGTTCCTCTCCTCACCTATCTATCACGCCACGGATTACAGCCAGGCAAAAGCCTTTGCTCAGACTCAGAAGTCCCAAAACGTGGACGGTATCCATTATCGCTCCGTTCGCCATACAGAGCATTTTTGCTATGTACTCTATCGACCTTGCCTGATTACTCATGTTCATCAGGCGCAACATTTAGAGTATCAATGGAATGGGAGCGCCATTACAAATGTACTCAGTATTCAGCTATATGGTGAATAGCGGAAAACCGTTGGTTTGCCTGCGCCATTTTTTCGGTAAACATTTCAGCGGATACTACTGAAATGAGTAGTATCCTTTTGAACTGCCGTAAAAGTATGGTTCTGTTTGTGGCTCATCTGTAACTTAAGCGACAAGCCGCTAGCAGCTTTCTTCTGTGTTAGAAAATATTAGATTTCTGTCCCTAAATTAATCTCTACAACGTGCCGCTGCCCATCATCCATCAGCGGGATAATATTTCCTGGCTGCGATACCCCATCCAGCATGACCTGATATTCGCCGTCACCGCGCTGCGCATTTATCTGATAATCACTCGAACCATGTCGATAAACCATGCTTACATACGGCCAGTCGCGTGGCAGTAATGGGTGAATGGTGATTGAGTCACCATGGCGTTGAATACCCAGCAATGTTTCAATGATTAACCGATACGCCCAACCGGCCGAACCGGTATACCAGCTCCAGCCACCGCGCCCGGTGTGCGGCGCAACGCTATAAATATCTGCCGTCATTACATACGGTTCGACTTTATAACGTTCAATGGCATCCGCAGTGAGTCCGTGATTGATCGGGTTAATCAGCGACCATAGCTGCCAGGCCCGCTCGATATTCCCGCTACGGGCAAATGCCATCACCGCCCATATTGCTCCGTGAGTATATTGCCCACCGTTTTCACGCACACCAGGAAGGTAACCCTGAATGTAGCCGGGGTTAGGCCCGTTTCCGTTAAATGGCGGGGTAAGAAGTTTTATCAGCCCAGCCTCGTTATCCACCAGGCGTGAGTCCAGCGCCTGCATCGCTTGCGCACACCGCTCAGCACTTCCCGCACCGGATAACACCGCCCAACTTTGGGCGATAGCATCTATCTGGCACTCTTTTGCGCTTTGCGACCCCAAAGCTTCTCCACTATCAAAATAGCCCCGGCGATACCACGCCCCATCCCAGGCAGCCGCCTCAAGATTGATTTGCAGTTTTGCGGCTTCTTTACGGCACATTGCGCCAATTTCATCGTCGTGGATTTGTTCGGCAAGCTGCGTAAATTGCTGCAAAACATCATAGAGGAAGAACCCAAGCCAGACGCTCTCGCCCTTGCCTTCCAGCCCGACGAGGTTCATGCCGTCGTTCCAGTCGCCCGCGCCCATCAACGGCAAACCATGTTGACCAAATCGCAATCCGTGACGAATGGCTTTTACGCCGTGTTGCCAGAGCGTCTCTTCAAGCGCGCTGATAACCGGTTGTTCATAGGCCGACTCTTCTCCTGGCTGTAATTCACGACCTTCAAGGTACGCCAGACGATGGTCGAGCAAACCGATGTCGCCGGTGGTTTTAACGTAGTGGCAAATAGACAGCGGCAACCAAAGATAATCATCAGAACAACGGGTGCGAACTCCATTCCCTAATGGTGGATGCCACCAGTGTTGAACATCTCCTTCAACAAACTGACGTGATGCACACAGCAAAATTTGCTCGCGCAGCCGTTCCGGCGCGGCATGGCTCAGAGCCAATGTGTCTTGCAACTGATCGCGGAAACCAAAAGCGCCACCAGACTGGTAGTAACCGCTGCGAGCCATCAGGCGGCAAGCGATGGTCTGGTAAAGCAGCCAGCCATTAGCCAGTAAGTTAACCGCAGGGTCCGGGGTAGAAACGATGATTTTGTCGAGCATGCGATGCCAGTGGCTGTGAACATTCGCCAGCTCACCGCGCGCGGCGTCTTCACTCAGATACTGGTTAATCATTGATTCCGCGTCATGCGGACTCTGCCCGATACCCAGCACAAAAATAAATGTCCGTTGGTCCCCATCAATCATCGTAGTAGCAGACTGAACCGCACCGCATGGGTCGAGCCCCGCGCCCGTTTTATCAGACAAGGTGCGTAGCTTCATGGCTGCCGGGTCGAGCTGTGAACCATTGCGTCCAAGAAATTCCCGACGGTCGCCCGTGACTGAGCAATGCACCCCCGTCACCGCGAAGAATGCCGTTCTCTCCGACCCATTGCTGTTGTAGAAGTTATTTGCCAACACGCCGCAGCCGCGTCCGGTTGTCGACGCTCGAGTCACAACATGCATACCCGATTTACTGCGAGATTCACCCAGCGTCCACTCCACATAACCGGTCACGGATATTTTGCGGGTGCGCCCTGAAGTATTGCTGAGCGTCAGAATGGCGATTTTTACCGGGGCATGTTCTGCCACCAGTATCGTCAACTCCGTATCGATGCCGGTTTCACGGTGTGCAAAAACGCTGTAGCCAAAGCCGTGGCGGGAAAGATAGTGCCCGTTGCCGCGTACCGGCAAGGTAGTTGGTGACCAAACCGCACCGCTTTCTTCGTCACGCAAATAGTACGCTTCACCAGAACGATCGCTAATGGGGTCGTTTTCCCATGGTGTGAGCCGATATTCGTGTGCATTTTCATACCAGGAATACGCCTGGCCCGCTTCTGAAATGACGGTGCCAAAACTGGCGTTCGCCAGCACGTTGGCCCATGGTGCAGGTGTCTGGTCGTTTTCACCCAGCGTAATCTGGTATTCGCGGCCATCTTCCGAAAAGCCGCCGCGTCCGTTGAAAAACACCAGCGCACGGGTATCTGGCTGCCACGGATCGTGTTGATTGGCGGGGATCGCGAGGCGTGGCGTAAAGGCCGGTTGTGCAGGAATTGTTGCCTGCAGGCGCTGGTTAAGCTGTTCTTTCAGGCCGCCTGCCCGGTCATCGAGCACAATTTGCGCCACGCTCAGCAGTAAAAGTCGGTCTTCCGCCGACATATGTTCGCCGTTGCGCACAAAAATGCCGCCGGATTTATCTATCTGGCTGGCTTCAGATCCGGCCATAATCAACTCTATTATCTGATTTTGTAGCTCTTGCTGATAGCCGCCAGGGTTATCGTTAAGGATAACCAGGTCCACGGCCAGCCCTTTCAAACGCCAGTAATGGTGCGCCTGAATCATCGTGGTGATGAGCAAAATACTTTCATCACTGGTGATGTTAAGAATCACAATCGGCAGGTCGCCTGAAATAGACCAACCCCACAGGCCTGACTGCCCGCGACGGTTACGACAAAGCGTTTTGGCATCCGCTCGCAGTTCGGGGCCTGGGAAAAGCACCGCGCTGGCGAGGCGGTTAAAGAGCGTTGCGTCATCTTCGTTGGCATTAATCTGGCGCAATACTATCTGGCTATGTGACCACGCCAGCTCAAATACGCGATCGGCGATCGGGTGGTCGTGATATTTCTCAATCAGCGCCTGGCTGTGCTGGCGACTTCCCGTCACGCCGTAAATAATATCGACGGTAACGGGCAATCCGGGTTGTAAAACGACAGACTGACGAATGGCAAGAATCGGGTCGAGCACAGGCCCAACGCTGTTACTGAGCGCGCCGTTTTGTATCGTTGCAACCGCATTGGACGGGGTTCTTCCCCGGCCGAGGAATTTTGCACGGTCGGTTTCAAATGAGGTGTCGCCAGGGGCCTGACCATGTACCACCATGGTATGAAACATCCACGGGCAAACCTCATCAGGAGCGCGAGGCCTGCGGTGGCAGAGAATGGCGTGCTGATCGGGTAACAGCTCGGTCTGAATAAACAAATTGCTGAATGCCGGATGGGCCACATCGCTCTCATTCGGCGCCAACACTACTTCTGCGTAAGTCGTCAGCTCAATGGTGCGCGCTTGCCGCCCTCGATGCAGTAGCGTGACACGTCGCAGCTCAATATCGTCTTCAGGTGAGACAACAATCTGCGTTTTAACACTGACCGTTCCCGCCAGCAATTTATACTCGGCTCCCGCGTCGGTAAATATCACATCGTACTGGCTGACCGGCTCACCAAGTGGCTGCCAGGTATTGCTCCACACTTCATTGGTGACAGGGTCACTGATATAGCAAAATGCACCCCAGTTATCGCAGGTTGCATCGCTGCGCCAGCGGGTTAACGCCAGATCTTTCCAGCGACTGTATCCGCCACCAGACTGGCTGACCATTAGGTGATAATCAGCATTCGACAGCAATTGAACTTCAGGGATCAGGCTGTCTACGTCAGTAAACTCACGCGTTTCATACTGAACCGGTTGCAGAACCCCTTCGTGAGATTCGAAATGGCGACGCGGGCTGTACAACTCGACCGCATCAGGAACCCGTTCTTGTAGTAACAAACGAGCCGACTGGAATGACGGGCTGGTCATAAATCGGTCGACCATAGGTGCACCCAACAACACGTGGGAAAGTGCCTGGAACGCCATACCCTGGTGGTGAGCCATCCATGAACGAACCACGGCATACATCTGGCCACTGGCGAGGCGCGAAGGCGTGTAGTCCAGCGCTTCATAGAAACCATACTCCCCACGAGCACCATTTTTCTCGAGCTTCAGCAGGTTCTCGCAGGCTTTATGTGGCGAAACCGTCAGTGCCATCATGGTGGCATACGGGGCGATGACCATGTCATCTGCAAGTCCCCGTCGCAAACCAAGGCCCGGCACACCGAAAGCGTGGTACTGGTAATTTTGCAGCGCGTCAAAGGAATAATAACCCGACTCTGAAATCCCCCACGGCACGCCCCGCTCTTTACCCCAGTCAATCTGGCGTTTGACCGCCGACTGGCTCATCTCTTCCAGCAAACTTCCCGGATAAGTCGGCATCACCAGGTTCGGCATTAAATATTCGAACATTGATCCACTCCACGACATCAGCGCCGTTTCGTTATCAATGGTGGTAAACAGCCGCCCTAACGCAAACCAGCTTTTCAGCGGCAACTGGTTAGTGGCAATCGCCAGGAAACTGGTAAGACGAATTTCCGAAGGCAACAAATCGTAATGGCTGTTATCGAGCTTGTTATTGTCGCAGTTATAACCCACGCTGAGCAGGCTGGTGACCTCGTTATATAGAAAGACAAAGTCCATGCGCGCGTGCTCAGTCAGGCGCTGTTCCAGCTCGGTAATAATATCCAGACGTGTACGTGCCTGGCGGATCACCGATTCTGAAGGGCTGCCTTCGCCGGTATGTTTGGCCTGCGCCAGCCAGGAAAGCGTTGGTAGCGTTTCACCCTGCCAGTTGGCAGGAAGCCAACTGAGAAAATGCGTCCATTCATGGCAGATAAGTACTAACTGACGCTGGAGATGATCCACCCAACGGCGGATGCGCCCCTCTTCATGATTGCAAAGTGCGTGAAGGCGATTACTTTGCGCACGCATGTTTTTCAATTCAGGAAATAGTAACGCCGGATGGAGTGTTGCAGCGGTTTTGCAGTGATTGCGAAGTTGGCGCAGTGATGTTGGGGCATGTTGCCCCCAGGCTTTCTCGAGGATTTGTAATGTGTCATCGAGGCCCGTCAGCAATTGCTTAGTGTTCAGTATTGGCCGGTTACGCAGCCCTGTTAGCCCAGCGCTGAGGGTGAGTAAATGTCCGGCCATATTGCCGCTGTCGACACTTGAGACATAGCGCGGATTCAGCGGTACCAGGGTACGCGTGTCGTACCAGTTGTATAAATGGCCGCGGTAATGCTCCATTTTATCCAGCGTGTCGAGCGTCAACGTGATGCGTTGCAGCATTTCACCCTGCGGAATATAACCAAAGTCCCACGCCGTCAGGTTAGCCATCAGCGACAAGCCAATATTTGTTGGCGATGTGCGATGTGCGATCACCGGCTGGGGAATTTCCTGGTAATTATCCGGCGGGAGCCAGTTTTCTTTCTCCGTAGCGAACGTTTCAAAAAAGGCCCAAATCTCGCGACTACTTTGGCGTAGCAGGCTTTTGTTTTCAGCATTAAACGTGATGGACGCCCGGGCAGGTTCACGGCTCAGCCAGCTTAATAATAATGGAGCGAGACACCACAGCATGCCGACTGGTAGCGCAACAAAAAGCATCATCGGGGCCAGGAATGCCGCGAGCGCAATCAGTACCAAACCGGCAACAACATTGAGCCACATTGCGCGATAAAAACGCATTGGCGACGCTTTTGCGCTCTCAGTGCTCTGGTCGAAGCTGGCCCACTGGTTGAGATTGTGATGGCTGATACCGAGGCGCCATATCGTCACCGCAATGGAATGCAGCGAATAACCGGCCTCATGAGGCAATGTGATAAACCCGAGGCCAATGCGCATCAGGCGTTTAAGGCCGCCCGATGACACCAGAATCAGATGCTGCAAGAATGGCCGCCGAGCGGGCTTATTGAGAATATCCTGGGCGATAACCAGCACCGTAGGAAGTAGCAATACCGCGGCCAATACGCATATCCAGTAAAATGGGTTCGGAACCAGTAAAAGGGTACAAAACACCAGCACCAGAAATGACGGCGCGACCAGGCTACGACGCAAGTTATCCAGCAGTTTCCAGCGAGAAAGCATAGTTAGCGGGTTTTTGCCACGCGTACCATCCGCTTTTCTGGGGTTGAGTTTAAGCCAGTTCAGCAGTTGCCAGTCGCCGCGTATCCAACGGGTACGCCTTGCCACATCGGTAAGGTAATTATTGGGGTACTGTTCATAAAGCAGCACTTCACTGAGCAAACCCGAACGGGCATAGCACCCTTCCAGTAAATCATGACTCAGCACCAGGTTTTCCGGGCAGGTATTGCGTGTGGCTTGCGTAAAAGTATCTATATCGTAAATACCTTTGCCGACGAACGAGCCTTCACCAAACAGGTCCTGATAAATATCCGATGACATCATCGAATATGGATCGTTACCCGGCACGTTACTGCACATAGCCGCATAGCGCCCCTGCCCGTTACGCGGGATCTCTTCAGCAAGCCCAGGCTGCAAAATACCGTACCCTTTGACGACGCGCTGTTTTACCGGATCGTAGACCGGATGATTAAGCGGGTGCGCCATAGTTGCGACCAGCTTATGGGCAGTATCGCGCGGCAGGACTGTATCGCTATCCAGAGTGATGACATATTTCACCCCCGCAGGCGGGCTAATTACATTGCTGTGGACTTCGGAAAACTGTTCTGCAGGTTTGCGTAACCAACTATTGAGCATCGACAATTTGCCGCGTTTACGCTCATAACCCATCCACACGTTTTGCTGTTCATTCCACTGCGCCGTGCGGTGAAGCAGGAAGAAAAGCGGCTGGGAAACGGAAGCATAGCGGCGGTTCAGATTCTGCATTTGCGCTTCAGCCCAGTGCAGAAGCTCGGCGTTTTCCGGCGAGTTTTCATCTGGGGAATCTGCAAAATCCGTCAGCAAAGCAAAGTACAGATTAGCCGTATTGTTACCGAGGTAACACACTTCCAGACTATTAAGCAGCTTGTCTATCCCCGTGCGGCTGGTAAGCAAACAAGGGATAACAACCATGGTGCAAAACTCGGCCGGAATACCAGTCGAGAAATCCATACGTGGCAGCGGGAGCGGCGAACGAAAGCGAGTCGTCGCCTCACTGAGTAAATTGATCGCTAACTGACTAACCAGCACTACCAACGGCAGCGCAAGAAGCGCCAACGGCCAGTTCATACCTTGTTCGTGTGTATGAGATAAAACGTCGGCGGTAAGTGCGGTGGTCAACAGGGCCAGGCTACCGAGCCATGAAAGCAGCGGAATTTGATTAAAGCTGTGGCGCAGTCGAACGACCCAAGACGTATTGGCCCCAAGCTGATGCTCCAGTTTCGAGCGCCCTTCCCCAATAAGATAATAACCAACATGGTTACCATCTGACTGTGCCATCTCCAGAATGTGACGCGCGACTTCTGGTTCACTGTGGTGGCTGTGCCGGGCTAAGATCTCAATAATGTGCCGATAGTGGTCGCGAGTATCAAAATGCATAGCCGGGTAAATACCACCGGGATCCTGGCGCAATGTCTGTTCGACCAGGCTCATGGCTTCGGCAAAGTCTGCCCAGTTGGTTTCGCTTAGCAGACGCAAACCGGCAATGCTGTTACTAACCGATAGCTGGCTGGCAGCAAGTTGCTGGTTGAAGCGGTGAATCAGGTAATCGGTGGTGACGCCTGTTTCAGCAAGGCGCTGTTCAACCCAGGTCAGCGGCAAAGAAAGCATATTCCCCCGCCCCTGCAAGCGGCGAACTAGCTCAGCCACAAAGGCACTGCTCAATGGCGGGCGCGAACGAGCCATATCCGCAATCACCATAATCAAATCTGCTGGCGTGTTCTCGGCACATTCAAAAATACGCGTAACCCAGACATCGGCCAGGTTTCGTTCTTCTTGCGCGTCAGCGACTTCGATACTGACCCGGCGTAAATTCTCGATAAGCGCCAGGCGCAACATTCCCGGCAGTGCCCAAAGCTCTCCGAGTGTTAGCGGCGTGACCTGTTGGTATGCTGCAATGTAGCTTGTCAGACTGGCGGCATCCCAACGGCCATCGGCGTGGGCAATGGCTTCGGAGGCAATGTCATAAATACGCGGGCAATTATGTGGTGCGGCTAACGGCGGCAAACCCTTGCCAAAATTCTTGGGTAAGTGATGGCGAACCACACGAATTTGTTCTTCGATAAGATAGTAATTATCCAGCAGCCATTCGCCAGCGGGCGTAATCCCTGACTTTTCTCCCGCATTGAGCAGGTAACAGTTACGGGTAATGATGGCTTCATTATCTTCCAGGCGCTTGAGTAAGTAGTAAGGCAACTTGGTGGTCGATAATTTATGGGAACGCGCCAACTTCTGGCCATACCGTTCCATTTGGGCCGCAGAAAATAGCTCAGCTTTGATAGGACTTTCATTCGCAGGCTCAGTGCCCAACCAATCAGGGGTTTTTGGATGCAATTCCAGTGAGTTACTCGCGGTAAACCACTGTTTAAGGTTTAATTTCATGAATTTGCTCATCAGGCGATGTGAACGCACAGGAGCAGTTGTTCAATCAGATCAGAAACGTTCTCTCAGGATGGGGTGTCAGGCATCAGGGATTTAACAGCTGCAAGAGTCTTCTATAAAGTATAGGTTAAATTTTGTTCGTTTTTCTTGCGTGAGTTTTCATATGCCTGTGAAAAGCATTGCGAGTAAGCCTGGAGCTATAATGCGATTTGCCTTTCAATGAAGGGGGTTCATCCTAGCACGCCCATGAGTAAATAACGCACAGTTATCGGGCGGCGAACTGAAAGCCTGCTGGCTTTCAGTTGAGGAAACCAACCGAGTTCATCAGGATAAAAGTCGCTTCTTTTCGAGTGTATTGATTAATCTGGGGCACAAGACGTTTGAAATGTTCGCTGGCGCAGTGTGCATCCAGAGCCGAGCGGTCAGGCCACTCCTCTATAAAGATAAAATGCCCAGGATCTTTCTCATCAATATATAAGTCATAGGCAATACACAGCGGCTCCTTTTTTGTGGCTTCAACTAGCGCGAGATAAAGTGGCAGCACTATTTCTATAGCCTCTGGTTTTATAAAATCTTCGGCAATCACTTTTAACATTTATACCCACCGGGAAAGTTGAACTGTTCATAAATACTCCTGGGCTTTATGCTAACAAAAACCTCGACAAGTAGTTATTAATGCATGTGTTTTTCAGGGTTAATTATGCCTTTTATCATTATCACCATGATGGAGAATAATATATGTGTCCACATCCCATCCGGCAGGTCATTGAGTCATGCGATAGCGCAATTTCCGCAAAAGACTTCGATTCTCTTATGCAACATTATGCGGAAGATGCAGCCCTTGTGGTAAAGCCAGGTATGGTTGTTAAAGGCAAAAACAACATCCGTAAAGCGTTTATCGCTATAGCTGATTATTTCCAGGGCGAACTGGTAGTTGAACAGGGAGAAATGCAGGTTATTGAAGGTGCGGGAAATGCTCTGGTTATTATGGAAACGTTGCTTCATTTCCTTGATGAGCAAGGCGACAGTGTTGAAACAACGCGACGTGCAACCTACGTTTTTCGCCAGGAACCCGACGGGCGCTGGCTATGCACCATTGATAATTCTTACGGCACTTCTCTTCTGGATAGCGACGCCTGAATATGATTAAAGAGGGGGTGTTTTTATCCCACCAAATTGGTTGAATAAGAAGATTTATTTGGAGCGTCAGCGGGAATAGAACGACTAACACAACAATATGAAAATAAAAGTATTTCTAATTTATAAGTTGTTTTATACCCCCAACCATACCCCCAAAGCATGGATGCTTTAAATTCGACCAATTTCTAATATTGATAAATCAGCAGATAGCAAGATGATAATAAAATGCATACGCAAAAGTAGCGATGCCGTTGCACCTGACTAGTTACGATTAAGTATACCGAGCGCGCGCCTGGCTCTCATGATACCGATAGTTGTAAGGTATGGTGTTTGTTCCTGCCACGTAAAACCCTTACGATCTGAACGTATCAGTTTATAGCGTTTCACCAGGAAATTCACCGAGTCAGCCAATGTTGTTCCCGCCTCGATATGTTCCTGAATGACCGCGTCCTCATGGAATGGCGTGTCGTTAAGTGTCAGGCCGTAATGCTGCTCCAGCAGATACGTTAACAGTTGTTGCCACACCTAGACGGGCGACAGGGGTGACGAAACCGGCACCGTGGCCGGTACAGTTGATATTTGCATATGTTGAGTCTCTTAAATATAGGAACGGAAGATTTGATGGCTTACAAAGCTGAGATGATGCTGAGGATCAGTCTTTAACCTGATTTGTGGGATAAATTGCTATATACACATACCCATAACTGCCCAGCGTATCGGCTTCACAGGTCAACCCGTTACGGTAGAGCGTGACGCAGTGCGCGTACAGGGGATTCAGCTCGTCAGAGAGCAGCATCAACTCCAGATCTGCGACAAAATGCGGGAAGGCTTCATCCAGCTGTAGGGTCTGCACCTCACTGAATGAGCCCGTGAATCCTGCCCGGTCAGCCAGAAAATGCAGGCGATGACCTTCCTGCACCAGTCGGGCTCCGAAACACGGAGTGATATCTCGTCTAAGACCCCAAGTTTGCGTTGAGTCGTTGTTCATAATTTTATTCCTGTTAAAGAAGACCATGTTCCGCAAAGGAGAATATCTGCCTGCAACCGACAATCAGGTGGTCAGGTACCCGGATTTCCACCAGCATCAGCGCCTGTACCAGTCGTTGGGTAATGGCCTTGTCTGCCTGACTTGGATTCACCTCCCCGGATGGGTGGTTATGGGCGAATATCACTGCCGCCGCGTTAAAGTACAGGGCGCGTTTTACCACCTCACGGGGATGGACTTCAGTGTGACTGAGGGTGCCGGTGAAGAGCGTTTCGTGGGCAAGCAACTGGTTCTGGTTATTAAGGTACAGCACGATAAATTCCTCGCGCTCAAGGGTTCCCATCTTCAGCCTGAGCCAGTCGCGAGCGGCCTGTGTGGAGGTGAATGCAACGCCTGGTTCGCGCAGGTGATGGTCTAGCAGATTCAGGGCACGTTTAATGCTGCGCTGTGCCAGTAAAGGTAGTTCCGGCGTAAACAAAGTCAGTTGTTTCTCCATAGCAAAACTCCTTAATCGATGATGGCGAGAATGGCGTGGGATTCGGGATGGCTAAGGGCGTAATCCCTCAGTCGGTAGTAATGCTCTGTCATGGCATCGCACTCCGTGCGACAGGCATGGTGGCTGTATTCAATCAGACACACCGCAATGCCTGCCGCCTCAGCGCTCATTTCCGTACTGTTGCCATTCATGTTGTTGAACAGCATCCATTTTTCATCACTATCAGCTTCGGGTGCCATAAAAGCGCCACCGTTACTGAGGGTGTAAAACTGCCAGATACCGCAGCTGTAGTCTTCACAGAAGCGGTCCATCCAGCCAAAGATACGGGTCACCATGCTTAATCAACAGGCACGTACACAGTCGGCTACAGCTAACAAAACGGGTCTCTCGTTTCTACTCATTCTCAGCGCCCTGATGGCTGTTACCTCTTTATCAACCGACATCTATCTTCCTGCTATGCCGGTCATGGCGAAAGATTTAAAGGGTGATGCAGAGCTGACAATCACAGGATTCCTTATCGGCTTTTGCATTGCACAACTGATTTGGGGACCGATTAGCGATCGTTATGGGCGTCGACTTCCATTATTCATCGGTTTAGGCCTGTTCATCATCGGCTCGGTGGGCTGCGCATTATCAACAGATATCGTGCAAATTATCTTCTGGCGTGTTTTTCAGGCGTTAGGTGCCTGTACCGGGCCGATGTTGGCTCGAGCAATGATCCGTGACCTGTTTAGCCGCACTCGTGCAGCACAAATGCTTTCGACACTGATGATAATCATGGCCATCGCGCCGATTGCCGGGCCCCTGATCGGCGGGCAGATGATTAAAGTCACCTCGTGGCACGCCATTTTCTGGCTGCTGGCGATTATCGGAACATTAATGCTGATGTCTTTATTCTGGTTAGCGGAGACATTACCTCCTGAAAAACGCTCGCAAGCCTCCGTGACCAGAGCCTTTCACAACTACTATGCTTTGCTAACCAATGCCAAATACATGCGTTTTACGCTATGCCTGACGTTCTATTACGTTGCAGCCTATGCCTTTATCACGGGCTCTCCGTTTGTGTACATCACGTACTTCGGCGTAGATCCGCAGCACTACGGTTGGCTGTTTGCAGTAAACATTGTGGGATTAATGGCAGTGAGCATGGTCAACAGACGCCTGGTTCACCGCTATCCACTGGAAGCGTTACTCAGGAATGCTGTATTCATCGCCACTATTGCGGCAATAGTGCTGGCGGTCACGACCGGCCTGGGTGTCGGTGGAATTACCGTGATTGTCGGCGCTGTGTTCGTGTTCTTCTCTATGAATGGCATCATCGCTGCGACATCCACGGCTTGCGCACTTGACGCCGTTCCTAATGTTGCAGGCTCGGCGTCGGCGCTAATGGGCGCGTTACAATACGGTAGTGGCATCATCTCTTCACTGCTTCTCGCCCTATTCAGTGATGGCACACCATGGACGATGGGCTGGATAATTGCGGTGTTTACGGCAGCCAGCGCCTTGATGGCATTGACTGCTCAGGTAACAAACAACTATCCCCTGCCCGAATGATTTTATGAATTTCATTCATAGTGGCTATTAACCAGGCGTAATTATCTTTCATCCCGACTCCGTTAATCTGAACGATAAATTCTGGATAAGTCGATACCCACCGGGGTATCGACAGATGCGGATTAAATATTCTTATCGAAGAAGACATCCAGCTTTTGCATTGCCTGGTCTACGTATTTAGGTACCCAATACGTCTCGATATGGGTAGCGCCCTCGATCAGAAACAGTTCTTTGTCCTTCGTACCGGTGGCTTTCGCGAACGCATCTTCAGTCATATAGAGCGTATCCGCTTTTGTACCGGCAATCATCAGCAGCGGTTTATTGATGAGATTGATATGGTCCGTTACGTCAAAGCTCATCAAATCCAGCAGACTGCTGGTGGTGTATTTGAACGTGGAGTTCAGGTGCGCGTGGGTTTTCCAGTAGTACTCGTAGCCCTGTCGATACAAGGCAAAAGGTAATTTAGCAATCTGTTCATCAGTCAGGTTGGCATCGCCGGAGTAAAGCACTTCTCCTCCGGTGGCTTCCTGAGCACGTGCGTCAGAAGCCTGCTGAAGACGCTGCTGGATAGTATCCAGCTGTGAATCCTGCATACCATTGCGGCGCACAAGGCCTGAATTAAACATGCTGATGGTTGCTATCGATTTGAACCGCTTGTCAGTTTCGGCCGCAACGAGTGAATAACCGCCGCCACCGCAAATGCCCAGCAGACCGAGGCGGGAAGTATCAACCCCCGGATACTGGCTGATGTAGTCCGCCATGCCGTGGACATCCTCTATACGGTTAGCCGGTTTATCCACGTTGCGAGGCATACCACCGCTAGCGCCTTGATAAGCTGCATCGGCGGTAATCGTGATGTACCCATGCTCGGCAAGGCGCTGCGCATACAACCCGGCGACCTGCTCTTTTACGCCACCATTAGGATGTGCAACCACCACGGCAGGGTATTTTTTGGCGGGATCATAGTTAGCAGGGGTATAGACATTCGCAGCAATCTGGACGCCATGCAGATCGTATTTCACTGGGTGAATGTTGACCTTGCCTATGACGTTCTCGGTGATGGCACCGTCATAGGCCAGTGTGAATGGATTTTTTTTGTAATCAGCCGCATTGACTGAGGTCACTCCAGCCATTGCCGTGAGTAGCATTGCACTGATAAGCGTGAATTTCATGATCTCTCCCGATGAGTGCCAGCCTGTTTATGAAGGCTCGCGGAATCAAATTTGCAGGCTCAGATTAGGCGGAGAGGGCTGTCAGCATCGTGACAGGGAAATAACATTTTTGTCAGGAAAGGGACTGGGATGGTTAGTGTTTCTGACAACGCTGTCAGGTAACTGTCAGCTTTATGTTGGCAATCAGGAGGCAGAATGGTCTCATTTAATGTGATTCATATTCAATTTTCTGAGAAAAGGAGCGAGCAATGAAAAGCCAGAATGACCCAACAATGCCAGCGCGACGCAAGCTATTAGTCGCCGGGGCGGGTATTGCCGCCGCCTCGCTGATCCCCCACGTCTCGGCGGCGAGCCCATCCTCTCAGGTCGATTCATCCAGACAAACCAGCCAGCGCCCTGCTGCTCCGGGCAAGCGTAAACTCGGGAAGCTGGAAGTCTCAGCTATCGGTCTGGGCGTGCAGAACATGAGTCGTAAATACGACACGTCTGTTCCCTGGCGTCCCGAGATGATCAATGTTATCCACCGGGCATTTGATGAAGGGGTGACGTTTTTCGACGCAGCTGAAGCCTACGGCCCCTTTGAAGTCGAAAAAATTCTCGGGGAAAGCGTCGCCCCATTCAGGGACAAAATCGTTATTGCCACTAAGTTTGGCTGGAACATTGACCAGCATACAGGTAAGCGACTGCTGGGTCTTAACAGCAGACCAGAGCATATCAGACAGGTCGTCGAAAACATGCTCAAACGCCTGCGCACCGATCGCATCGACTTACTGTATCAACACCGGGTTGATCCGCAGATCCCAATCGAAGATGTCGCCGGTGTGGTGAAAGATTTAATGGATCAAGGGAAAGTCCTGCACTGGGGCCTGTCTGAAATGGGCATCAACACGTTGAGACGCGCCCATGCGGCCTTACCCGTTACCGCCGTACAAAGTGAATATTCCACGCTCTGGCGCGGCCCTGAAAAGCAGGTACTTCCGGTGTGTGAAGAGCTGGGCATTGGCTTTGTGCCATGGAGTCCACTCGGCGTACAGTTTTTAACGGGCTGGATTGATGAGAATACCCGGTTCGCTGCCGGTGATATACGTGCTATAGAAACGCGATTTTCACCCGACAATCTCCCGCACAACTTACAACTCGTTGAGCTGCTGAAAACCTGGGCGATAAGAAAAAATGCCGCACCGGGACAGATTGCGCTGGCATGGCTCCTGGCGCGTAAACCCTGGATTGTTCCCATCCCTGGCACCACCAATAAAGACCATATGCTGCAAAACACAGCGGCTACCGGCGTATCGCTGACTTCCGCTGAGATGACCGAGCTCACCCGCTCACTGGATGCCATCACTATCCAGGGTCAACGTCTGCCGGATGCCGTGCAGGTTTATTCCGATGTTGAAGCACCGATGAAAAGTTAAAAGGAAGTCCCGTTATGCGCCTGTTGTTAGTCGAAGATGAAGAAAAAACGTCAACGTATCTCAACCGTGCGTTGAGTGAGTCCGGATTTACGGTAGATGTCTCTGCAGATGGTGCTGAAGGTCTTCATTACGCGTTGGAGTTCGACTACGACGCGATAATACTGGATGTAATGCTACCGGGGATGGATGGCTACCGGGTACTTGAGGGTGTGCGAGCAGCTAAACAGACGCCGGTACTGATGCTCTCGGCTCGCGGCTCGGTCGACGAGCGTGTTAAAGGGCTACGTCTTGGCGCGGATGATTATCTGCCCAAGCCCTTTTCGCTTATTGAACTGGTGGCGCGTATTCAGGCACTGGTGCGCCGCCGTGCTACGGATGGCGCAGACATCACCCAACTGCAAATTCACGATCTGCATCTCGACTTACTGGCTCGCCGCGTATTTCGCGCCGGAACGAGACTGGAACTGACCGCAAAAGAGTTTTCCCTGTTAAGCCTTCTGGCCCGGCATCAGGGAGAGATCCTGTCAAAGATGATGATTGCTGAGCAGATATGGGACATGAATTTTGACAGCGATGCCAACGTGGTTGAGGTGGCCATTAAACGACTTCGAGCCAAAGTGGATGCCCCGTTCGATATCAAACTACTGCATACCGTTCGTGGCATGGGTTATGTCCTCGAAGTACGGTCCGAATAAATGAAGGGGATAAGCATGCCTAAGCGTTCCATCTCCGTTCATCTGGCGCTGATGTTTGCCTTATCCGCGCTGCTGATTGTATCCGTTATCGGCATCCTGCTAAGAAGCTCCTTACATGACTCTTTGCAAAAGCAGATGCACAACGAACTGCTGTTCCGGGAATCATTAATGAGTCCGTGGATCACCGCCCGAACCTCGGCTGACGGCTGGTCTACGCTGGCCAATAAATTCACTGTGTTAACCAATTCTGAAGGTGAACGCGTTCGCTACTGGATAGTGAGCGATAACCCACGCTTTAGCATAGGGGGAACACCACCAGTGGGTGTTCAGTGGTCTTCTTTACAGGAAGGCTTTAATAAAGTGCCAGGTACATCAGAAGGTGCATGCTCGCTGTTTCTGTTAGTGAAAACCATCCCCGCCAACGGTGAAAGGCCTGAGCTGCGCTATGTGGTTGCCATCGACTCCACGCCGTACATGGGCACACTCGATGCGTTCACGCGTACATTGCTGATCATTACCGCTCTGGGCGTCGTGATTGTCGCCTTGCTGGGATACGTCGTTTCAAGGATCGGTCTTCGTCCCGTTGGGGCGCTCAGTAAACAGGCCCGGCAACTCGCTCCCGGGGACCATGGTCAGCGCCTGAATATCCGCGATTTGCCCGAAGAGTTGCAGCAACTGGCGTCATCCTTTAACGGCGTGTTAGAGCGTCAGGAAATCGCCTGGAGGCAGCTCGAAAGCTTTAATGCCGATGTTGCGCATGAACTCCGGACTCCGCTGACTAATCTGATCGGCCAGACTCAGCTGGGGCTCTCGCGCCGACGTTCTCAAGATGAACTGGAAGAGTTACTGGGTTCTAACCTGGAAGAACTTGAACGCATGACCTCGATAGTTAACGACATGCTGTTCCTGTCCCATGCCCATGCGGGTGAACATGCGTCCCAGCTTACCCAGATGTCCCTGCGGGAAGAAACCCTGAAAACAGCGGAGTATGTGGAACCCTCTTTTGCTGAAAAACAGCTCTCTCTGGATGTTCAGGGCGACGTTACCGCGCACATCGACCGACGACTCTTCCACCGCTCACTGGCCAATTTACTGGAAAATAGCGCAAGACACTCACCCTCCAACAGCACGGTTACGGTGCGCTTAAGCGAAAGAAACAATCAAGCCTGTGTTGAAGTTTCAAACCCGGGCGATCCGATAGCACCAGAGCACTTACACCGGCTTTTCGAGCGGTTCTATCGCGTTGACACCTCCCGGGCCAGGAGTGATACCCATCATGGGCTGGGCCTGTCTATCGTGCGTGCCGTCGCCATTATGCACCGGGGAGATGTCTTTGCGCGAAGTGAAGGTGGCATCAATACATTTGGTCTCACCTTTGCGATGCAAGCGGATAAAGCTGAGGGCAATGCTCACTCCGACACTGAGCCGGGACCAGGGTTAACTGACAGAATTGTCAGGGGGGCGTCAGCCTGACGTCATCACCCCCTCGATAAAATCATCGCAGGCAATCCCCTCTTCATTGATAAGGACGCTTTGCATGATCGGACATTTTCGTTACCTCGGGCTGTTACTGCCCCTCTTCACATTTTCATCCTGGGCAGCGGAGCAAAATCCCGCTGTCCATATCGCCCCCGCCGGAAGCCAGAATGCGGTGTACGGGCCAGCCGAGAACTTTACCGGTCGCGTCCGGGTTGATCCTCTCTTCAAACCGGATAACGACATCAGTGTTTCCGGGGCTTATGTCACTTTTGAGCCTGGTGCTCATTCCGCCTGGCATACGCATCCGGCAGGTCAGCGGCTGATTGTGACCTCTGGTGTGGGGCTCACCCAACAAGAAGGCCAGCCGGTGCAGGTTATCCGCGCCGGTGACGTTGTCTCTTGCCCGGCGGGCGTCAAACACTGGCACGGAGCGGCACCCGGCAGCGCAATGACGCATCTGGCGATAACCGGGATTGTGGATGGCAAAAGCGTTAACTGGATGGAGAAAGTGACAGATGAACAATACCACGCCCATTAAAGCATTAGCGGCAGCGGTACTGCTGACCTTTGGTTTTGGTCTCGCGGCACATGCTGCGCCCGTCAATAAAGGAGCCTCAGAAATGAACCACGAAAAAAAGGTTTCAGATACCCTGTCAGCCAGCCGACAGGCCATCCCGTTGATTGCGGCATCAATGGCCAGCAGTCAGATGGACAAGCTGAATGCCGCCCTGAATCAGGGACTTGACGCAGGACTCACGATAAACGAAACCAAAGAGATTCTCGTCCAGCTTTATGCCTACACAGGCTTTCCCCGTAGCCTGAATGCACTTAGCGAACTGATGAAGGTCGTCGAAGCACGTAAACAACGTGGTATCAAAGACGTTGAGGGTAAAGAACCGGTTGCCCCAATCCCTGTCGGAGATGAGCTTCGCCGTGTCGGTACCGCAAACCAGACGAAAATCTCAGGCGCTCCCGTACAGGGACCGCTATTTGATTTTACCCCGGTGATTAACCAGTTCCTGCAAACGCACCTTTTCGGTGACATTTTCGCCCGTGATAACCTCGACTGGCAAAGCCGCGAGCTGGCAACGGTTGGCGCATTAGCAGCCACGCCGGGCGTCGAATCACAACTGCTGTCGCATACGCGAGCAAGCATGCGGGTCGGCCTGACGGCGTCGCAGCTGCGCCAGCTGGCACAGGTTCTGCGTGAACATGGCGAAAGTGATGCAGCAACGCGAGCTGAAAAGGCGCTGCAGCAGGCGCTCGCAAACAATTAGGAGTGGATTATGGAGCATGATCCCAAACGCAGAATGTTAATCACCGCACTTGCCGGGCTGACGCTGGCGAACGTTTCTTTTGCATCAGCTGCGACCGGAACCGCAAACGTGCAGGGTAAAAGCCGTGTTCTGGTGGCGTACTTTTCCCGCAGCGGAAATACACGGGTGATTGCGGGCGTCATTCACCGCAGCCTGAATACCGATCTGTTTGACATCGAACCGGCTACGCCTTATCCAGAAGACTATTTTCAGACCGTTGAACAGGCGAAAAATGAGCGTGAGCGGGGAGTAAAACCCGCATTGAAAAATAGCGTCGCAGATATCTCACGCTACGAGACCCTGTATTTAGGCTTTCCCATCTGGGGAACCAGCGTGCCGCCCGTAGTGCAAACGTTTCTCAGCAGCCACAACCTTGCGGGCAAATTACTCATCCCCTTTATTACTCACGGTGGCTACGGTAAAGGAGACAGCGACGACATCCTTGCCAGTCTCGCGCCAACTGCGCACCGGGAAAAACCGCTGGTTCTTGAATGCGACCAGGAGCGAAGAACAACTGAAACGGTCACCCGTTGGTTAGAAACAATACGCAGTTAATCGTCCGCATTCATGAGTCTGCCAAATAAGGGCAATCAGGGGTGCTAAATAATTAACGCTGACAACTCAGATATGATTGAACAGCAAACATAACAGAGGATGTAATCTTGAAGACGATCTTAAAAACGCTGGCCATTTGCATGATGGCGGGTGGTCTGGTGGCTCAGTCGGTATATGCCGAGCCGCTGGTCATTCAGGAACAGGGAAGCTTTTCTGCTGGTGGCACTATCATCACCGCACCAGGAACATTTGACGCGAAAAAGCCGCTGGACTCAGCTGGCCAAACCTACCATGGCGATCATGCATCTGTGTTCTACCAAATTCCTGAGAATCCGCATAAATACCCTATCGTCATGCTGCACGGCGCAGGTCAGTTCTCCCGTACCTGGGAAAGCACCCCGGATGGTCGCGAAGGTTTCCAGAACATATTCCTGCGTCGCGGTTTCTCAACCTATCTTGTCGATCAGCCACGTCGAGGAAGCGCCGGGCGCACGACTGTAGAAGGTACTGTTTCGCCAAAACCCGATGAGCAGATGTGGTTTAATCAGTTCCGCGTTGGCGTATGGCCAGAGTATTTTAAAGGCGTTCAGTTCTCTCACGACAAAGAAGCGCTGAATCAGTATTTCCGTCAGATGACCCCGAATACCGGGCCGTTTGATATCAATGTCATCTCTGATGCGATGTCCGCCGTCGTGGATAAATCCGGCCCGGCTATCCTCTTCACCCACTCTCAGGGTGGCGGACCAGGCTGGTACACGGCGATGAAAAACGACAAGGTTAAAGCCATTGTCGCCTTCGAGCCTGGCAGCAGCTTTGTCTTCCCCGAAAAAGAACTCCCTGCCCCTATGCCAAGCGCGTTCGACACGCTGAAGGGTGAGCCTGTGCCAATGGCGCAATTTATGGCACTGACCAAAATCCCGATTCTGATTATTTACGGTGATAACATACCGGATAAACCTGTCGCCATGCCCGCGCAGGACAGCTGGCGGGTACGTCTGGCGATGGCTCGTGAGTGGCGCGACGTGGTGAACAAGCATGGCGGGGATGTGACGGTAACGCATCTGCCAGAAGTGGGAATCAAAGGGAATACTCACTTCCCGTTCTCTGATTTAAATAATGTGCAGATTGCTGATTTAGTAGGTCAGTTTTTGAAAGAGAAAAATCTGCAGTAGGACGAAATAGTATTGAGCTTTCATTATTGAGGGCTCAATACAAACATCAATTTTTTTCAAAAAAAATGGGAACGTGACGGTCTGCTTTGAGCGAACAGCGGACGCTGTTACTTCCGCTACAAGCTATACGTGTACTGTTTCTGGCAAGTACGCTGTTTCATTTATTATTCATCAATCGTGAATACTAAATGCAAAATAAATCCACATACAATCATAATCATCCTCATTACAATTTGCCTATGTTGATTGATGAGGTACAAGAATGACCAACGTTTTGATTCTGGGAGCCGCCGGTTCTCTCGCTCGCGTAGCAACCCAATATTTACTGGATAACAGTGAAGCCCGACTGACACTCTATTTACGGCGGGCCGAACGATTGAAAAACCATGCTCCTTCAAGGGTAAATATAATTGAAGGGGATGTGCTCGATTCTCGTTGCCTTGAAGGCGCGATGGTTGGACAGGATATCGTTTATGCCAATCTGGCAGGTAACATGCAGGAACAAGCCGTAAGCGTTGTAAAAGCGATGAAAGCGACCGCCGTCAAACGATTGATTTTTATTAGCTCAATGGGTATTTACGACGAAGTGCCGGGTGAAAAGTACGGAAATATTCTTGCCCCGTACCGTGAATCAGCGGAGGTTGTGGAATATTCTGGACTGGATTACACACTGATTCGCCCCGGCTGGTTTACCAATAGCAGCGATGTGGATTATACGCTCACTCATAAAGGTGACCCATTTCAGGGCACGAGTGTATCTCGGCTAAGTATCTCTGATTTAATTAACCGCATGGTGATGACCCCTGATTTGTATTTACATGAGAGCCTGGGGATTTCCCGCATCAAATAATTCAAATTGGGAAGATCTTCGCGCAAACCATAATCAATATCAATCTCTGAACAGCTCTTTTAGAATTTCCGTTAATAAATCAAAGACAAGACGGACTCTCGCAGGAAGTAAAGGCTGGTGCGGACGGAAAATATATAGCTTCCAGGGTTGATAATTTAATTCGGGAAAAATATTGACCAGCTCTCCCCGTTGTAAAAATGGCCTGACTAAAATATCGGGTAACTGGCTGTAAGTTCTGCCAGCCAATGCTGCGGATAATTCACTCCGAATGTCTGCAGCAATAAACGACGGCTGGACCGGAAAAAAGCTGCTGCCATCCGCAAATTGCCAGGGCCAGACGCGGCCAGAATTACTGTTATTTAGCGCACTGAGGGGGTGATTAAATTGCAGTTCACGCAGAGATTCTGGCATCCCGCCTCGCTCTATTAAATCTGGTGTAGCAACAATATTCACACCAACAGGACGTATTGTTTTTACTATAAAACGATTATCCGGGACGGCGCCAATTCTGATCCCAATATCTATTTGCTCATCGATAATATTGAGATGTACATCGCTCGGTAACCATTCGATATTGAGTTGCGGATAATTCATCAGATGCCGAAACAAACGCCGTAAAATATCCTGGTTTTCAAAAAGTGGCGGAAGAGTGATGCGCACGCTGCCGGACATGTCTTCGAGCCTGTGATTTTGGTGTGCAGTAAACAGAGCCTCACTTTCCGACAGTAACAACTCTGCTTTTGGCCAAAACCTTTGACCAAAAGGAGTTAATCTCATTTGTCGGGTATTGCGCAAAAACAACATTTCACCGAGCTGTTTTTCAAGTTCAGAAATAGCCCGGGTAACAAGTTGCGGGGCGACCCCTAAACGCACCGCCGTTTCTCTGAACTTCAGTGTCTCTGCGGCAGTGCAAAAAATTTTTAATGCTTCAAGTTTGTCCAGCATAGAAGTGGCCATGATAGTGGGGAGTGAGTCGTCATATTATGTTTAAAAAATGAATTCTGAAAGCACATTTAATTCATATACCGATGATAATAATGGGAGGATAATCAATTCTATTAGAACAGCGAATCAAGTCCCCTTACCCCGGCATACATGTTAGTCACTGTAGATTTATTAAGGAATCAAGTATGGAAAACCAAGAGATCGCTCACCGTCTGGCACTTAGAGAATTAGTTGATACATTTTCTAACCTGGCTGATGAGAAAAATGTTGCGGCACAAATGGCTCTATTTACACCTAATGCACATATCAATGTTGTGATGGAGGGTAAGGAGGTTTTTGATTTAAACGGCCATCAACAAATCCTTGAAGCCTTCAGCGGTTATCTGGCGCAGTTTTCGGTGGTTTATCATCTCAATGGTCAGCAAACACTAGAGATTGATGGGGATAGCGCCAAAGGTATTGCATATTGTCAGGTTGTGTTAATCAAAGAAGAAAATGGGCAGCGCATAAAACAAACAAGTGGTGTCCGATATCAAGACCGTTATGTTTTCAACAATGGTAAATGGCTAATTTCTGAAAGATTGTCTGACTTTATGTGGACTGATATTCAACCAATATAATTTAAAAAAATGTATAAAATTCAGACCAGAGAGGATGCTTATGAAACAGATTATTGTCGTTACAGGTAGCGGCTCTATTGCACAAGCGATTGCACGTAGAGTCAGTGTGGGTAAGCATATTTTATTGGCCGATATTAAACCTGAGGTTGCCAAAGAAGCAGAAACCGTCTTGTCCCGAGCCGGTTTCGAAGTCAGTACCAGCTATGTCGATGTCAGTTCACGCCAGTCAATTCAGGATTTAGTTAAACAGGCCACTGGGATAGGGGAAATAAAAGGTGTCATTCATACCGCTGGGCTATCCCCTTCTCAGGCAAAAGCACAGGACATCATCAAAGTCGACCTATACGGTACAGCAGTAGTGTTTGAAGAATTTGGCAAAGTTATTGCAAAAGGTGGGTCGGCTGTTGTCATTGGTTCGCAATCAAGTCATCGACTAAATGTTGATGCACTTACTCAATATGAAGCAGATGCGCTGGCAACCTTAGTGCCTGAAGAATTACTTAATTTGCCTTTAGTTAAAGATATTGACGACAGTTTATATGCTTACCAAATTTCCAAGCGAGGAAATGCATTACGCGTGATGGCCGAAGCCGTGAAATGGGGAAAGCGTGGAGCCAGAATAAACTGCATCAGTGCCGGAATTATTTATACGCCACTGGCCTATGATGAACTCAATAGTGCTGAACGCGGAGAGTTTTATCAAAATATGCTTTCAAAATCACCCGCTGGCCGTGGTGGTACACCAGATGAAATTGGCGCACTTGCTGAGTTTTTATTTGGACCTAATGGTACTTACGTCAGTGGAAGCGATATCTTGATCGACGGGGGTGTCACCGCATCCTATAAGTATGGTGAGTTAAGCTCTTAAACGGCTTTAACTATAACGCAGCTTAAACGGCTGCGTTATATTGTCTGTGTGGAGCCTGCGCTGATCTGAGTCGATTGTAGCAGTCACTAATATCGTTGATATTCAGCCCTCAATGACTCGCACTTCTTAGATGTATATATCTTTAATTAAGCAATGCCCATTTCCGGCACTAACTTGCCGATAAATTGATCACTGTCGGCTATGAGCGATCAGCGGAAGTTAGCCTAACAGTGTATTGAGCCGTTGAAGTAACCACTTTACCGATGAGACATTCACAATTGGATGTATCGCGAGTGGTACACATCGCACCTCTGGCCAGGACTAACGCCCAATGTCACCAATGGAGCGTGGATTCCGCTTAACTTACAGAGCTATCCAGATTAGCGTCCCGAGTTTCCAGCTGAACACATTGAATCCCATTACGTTCCACATATGAATCCCCCCAATTTTTCATTGCATGTAGAACGGGCTCCAGTGTTTTTCCGTATTGAGTCAAAGAATACTCTACCCGTGGCGGTACTTCGGCGAAGACCTCCCTGATTATGATGCCATGCGATTCCAGTTCCCGAAGCTGTAGCGTCAGCGAACGCTGAGATACATTCCCTGCGAGCCGACGGAGTTCCCCAAACCGTTTAGTACCTGACATTAAATGGAAAATAATCAGAGGTTTCCATTTTCCTCCAGCCACGGCAATGGTCACTTCTACCGGGCAGTTAAACGGTTTTGATTTCATGCCAATCCCATTAGTGTAAAAAATACACCTATATATAAAAAATGTGCCTACTTGCGATTTTATACTCTTGGACTGATTATCACATAGCCCTTTGGCGAAATATTTAATGGGATTTATGGAGATAATGGAATGAAAGCAGCATTTTATGAAAAGTGCGGTACAGCACATGATGTTTTGCTAATAAGCGAGTTACCCGATCCGATCCCTGGACCAGGTGAGGTGCGCGTCCGCATTGCCTTCTCCGGACTCAATCCGACTGACATCAAATCTCGTACTGGCTTTGCGGGATCAAAACAGAAATTTCCTCGAATTATTCCGCATCAGGATGGTTCCGGCGTGATTGATATGGTCGGATCTGGAGTTACGGCAGAGCGCATTGGACAGAAAGTGTGGGTTTATGAGGCACAATCAGGGCGTGCTTTTGGAACCGCTGCACAATATGTCGTTATTCCTTCACAAAATGCCGTTGTATTACCGGACAATATTTCTTTTGAAACAGGTGCATGCCTCGGTATTCCCGCGATGACAGCACACCGCTGTTTGTTTGCCGATGGAGATTTACGTGGAAAATGGGTACTTATTCAGGGCGGTGCAGGGGCTGTAGGAACAGCAGCCATTCTTCTGAGTAAATGGGCTGGGGCAAGAGTTATAACCACAGTGAGTCGTCCGGAGCAAGAAGATGTCGTTCGTAAACTTGGCGCCGATATTATTGTTAACCGGCATACCGAAGATGTGGCTGAGCGAGTCAAGCAAGCAACCGGTGGGTTCGGTGTTGATCGAATTGTCGATGTCGACTTAGTGAGTAACCTCAATATAGATGTGACTTGCCTGAAAAAATCTGGCGTCATTAGTGCCTACGCCACTGAAGAGCCATCGGCTCAGCTGCATATTCCTTTTTTGAAAACAATGTTTGAAGGTTTTGTCTTTCGTTTTGTATTTGTCTATACCATGCCGGAAGAAGCACGAAATGAAGCCATCCGTGATATCACAGCCTGTCTGAGAATGGAGGCATACACTCCTGAGATCGCGCTAACGCTTCCTCTTGTTGATATTGCCGTTGGTCATGAGGCTATGGAGCAGGGTAAGGCTATCGGCAAAATATTAATCAGCCTGGAATAGCGCTTCTTTAATCATTTTAATGTCCGCTCATGGCACGAAGCAGCCCAAGGCAACAGCAGGGACTGCTATGAGCGAATACCAGCACCTTCCGCCGCCCTCTTCTTATCATCCGGCAACGCTTTATTCAGAGTAACGTTTCGCGGCGCAGATTATCTTCCCGCACAAAATCAATGAACGCCTGTAAAGGCGCGGGGATCAGACGGCGATCGTTGTAATAAAGCCAGGGACCGGTGAACGACAGCCACCACGGCTGTAATATCGGCTCGAGTTGTCCGCTGGTAATCGCGGGCTGTAACCAGTCTTCGAACAGATAAATGATCCCCGTTCCTGCAATCGCCGCTTCGACAGCCAGATCGACCGCGCCACCGACACTGACCACCAGCGGACCGCTCACCTGCACGCTGAGGGTTTCGCCTTCACGCTCGAATTCCCAGTCGGGCATAATGCCGCTGGCATAGCGCCCTCGCAGACAGCGATGCGGGATCAGATCCCGCGGATGCAACGGCCTCCCGCGGACATCAAGATAAGTCGGTGACGCCGCCGCGGCGTAGCGCTGAATACGCGGGCCGATCGGGATCGCCACCATGTCCTGTTCCAGACGTTCGTCATAACGGATACCGGCGTCACAGCCGTCACGAAACACATCCTGCACATTACTTTCGGCGATAATTTCCAGCTGAATATCGGGATAACGCCGCAGAAATTCTGGCACTAAGGCAGGAAAAACCAGCCGCGTGGCGCTGACCGGCACATTCAGGCGCAGTACACCGCCCGGCGTGTGGCGGTATCGGTTGAGCGCATCCAGTGCCGCATTCACCTCATTCATGGCGGGCAGCAGCCGCTCAATCAATGCCTTACCCGCTTCGGTCAGCACCACGGTGCGCGTGGTACGATGAAATAACCGGATGCCGAGCTGCTGTTCGGCGCGACGTACCGCGTCACTCAGCCGGGACGCATTGCTGCCGGTAACCCGCGCCGCCTCACGAAATCCACCGGCTTTCGCCACCTCAACCACCGCGTGCAACAGAGCGATATCCATCGGCATTGTGCGTAACCTCGTACAGTTTGTCCTGATTTCACCGGATAGTTGCACAGCCAGCGCACCGCTACAATCAGTGAACACATATAAAGGAGCGTCCCATGTCACAACCCTCAATGACTTATCGTCTCGGCGACCGCGAAGTGGCACGTTTAGGTTACGGTGCCATGCAGCTGGCGGGTCCGGGTGTTTTTGGTCCGGTAAAAGATGAAGCCCGCGCCATTCAGGTATTGCGTGATGCCGTGGCGAGCGGTGTGAATCATATTGATACCAGCGATTTCTACGGTCCACATGAAACCAATAAGCTTATTAAAAAAGCCCTGCATCCTTACGCTGACAATCTGTGCATCGTCACCAAAGTCGGTGCTCGTCGTGATGAAAAAGGTGGCTGGTTAACGGCATTCACGCCGCAGGAACTGGTCAGCGCGGTGGAAGACAACCTGCGCAATCTGGGGCTTGAGGCGATGGAAGTGGTGAATCTGCGCAGTATGCTGGATATTCATCAGCCGAAAGAAGGATCACTGGAACCGCAGCTGGAGGCGATGATTAAGCTGAAAGAACGTGGACTGGTTCGTCACATTGGCCTGAGTAATGTCACGGTAAAACAGGTGGAGGACGCGCAGAAACTGACGCCAATTGCCTGCGTGCAGAATATGTATAACCTGGCCAACCGCCACGACGATGCGCTGGTGGATAAACTGGCGGAGCAAGATATTGCCTACGTGCCCTTCTTCCCGCTGGGCGGATTTTCCCCGCTACAGTCAACGCAACTCGATGAAATCGCCGCTGACTTACAGGCCACACCGATGCAGGTGGCGCTGGCCTGGTTGCTCAGACGTTCACCGAATATTTTGCTGATCCCCGGCACTTCATCGCCGGAACATTTGCAGGAGAATCTGGCCAGCGCACGGCTGAATTTATCTGATGAAGTGATGGAAAAGCTGAACGAAATGAACTAAGGATCTTGTGAACTGAGTCCTTGGCATCGAGGACTCAGAATTTAAAATATCAGCGTTATGGTGACTGCCTGCGCTTCCACTCATCAGCCACATCGCCCAGAGTTTTAGGCACCTCATTACGTACCCAGGCCATAAAATTACTTTCGAACCGAAAGTCTACCCGCACTGCTCAGTCAGGAAACTCCGGACATTTTTTTGTTCCTGTAACGCTTATCCACAAGCGTAATACGTGTCAAATAAATGGTATGCGTAGGGAAAAGACGATGCCTATGGGCATCCGGGCACTTTGTAGATCTCAGAAATTACCTGCATCGTTGCGTCTTCGATCGTTCCTTCATTACGGCATAAAATCCATTCATGATTGGCTATTTCTCGCTCGAACGCGGTGGTACAAGCGACATGCTCTTCCAGCTTAGAAATCACCGTACTACCCAGCCCACGCGAACGGGACGCGGCCCTCGCCCATGAAATGTCAGGTGCAGTCACCACCCCGACATGCAGGTCTGGCGTTCGCACGTTTCGTTCAATGTTAAGCTGTAAAATCTCTGCAAAAGGAATCATTCGGCGAAATGCGGCATCCGACGGATACCAGCGATCCATCAGGATAATGCAGTCCACTGGCTGTTTAGTCAGCACATGCCTGGAAATCCAGGCACGGCTATCTGCAAGGCGCTCACAAACCTCCCGTTCCAAATCCAGAGTGGGATTTCTGGCGAGCTTGTTAACCAGGGCCATTGTTTCGCCCCTGTAAGGATCGCTTTTTTTCTCGCAAAGCCGGATGACCTTCTTGTTGTCAGCCCTGAGTACTTTCGTAATGGCCTCCAGCAATGTGGTTTTACCGGCCCCCTTGGGCCCATCCAGAGAAACAAAAAATTGACGTCTCATTCTTCAAATGACGATTGATATACGGTTTTTGTAAAGCTTGCATCTGGCAAAAACATCTCATTTCCTTCGTATGAACCGCTGACTAACCCTTCGTTTTAATGTGGTCGGTTCGAATGACTGGAACACTTAGACTTCAAGTGCAGCAAGAATGACGGTTTCCATTTTCTCCGCAGTGGTAGTTGGAAAACGTCCGCTGTGAGCGAACAGCAGACGTTGACTGATGACTACTCAGTGAATTCATCATTATTGAACATACCCTCCCGGCAACGAACTCAATCTCAATCGTTCTCAGACAGCTAGCGCAAGTTGTTGATGACGCTCTATAAATTTCGTTTTGAGGGCGCTATAGCGATGAGCATCGTTCCTGCTGAGTAATGCAGCTGCGTGTTTTATCTCAGCATACTCTTCTGCAATGTCTTTGTTTCTTCGAAGATAATCACGGAAAGCAAGATGTCTCAATACCTGCATATCTCCGACTGCAAACGCATGGACTTGATGACTACGCTGATCACCACCTTTAATGAAATATCTGCGCCCCGCAATCCCATTCTCACCGCGAGCAACATACCCGGCTTGGGTCATTGCTGAATGGTACTTATCCAATTCATTGATGTCGGAAACTTCAAGTAGCATATCAATTACGGGCTTTGCTGAGAGACCAGGAACTGACGTGCTTCCAATATGATGGACATCTTTAGCCATTCCACCGAGCAATGTTTTTATCAGTAAACTTTCAGCTTCAAACATCTCAGGCCATCTATCATCGTATGGCACAACAATAATCTTCCGCATAAACACATTCTCTCTGTCCTAAGTGTGCAACTCAACCCTGAACCCCGGCATTGCCTGTAGCCGGCGTTCCCTGGTGAAAAAACAGAGTCCACTGGCCCTTATCCGAACAAATCCAGCAAGAGGAATGTAATGCATGATGGCCCCCATCAGCGTAAAACGTCCGATAGTGAAGCAGAGCGTAACCGCAGCCCATCTCCGTAAGACGGAAATCGCTGCTGAGAATATACGGTGCAGCCTTTTCCCTTAGCAGCGACGCAATGGTCTCTAACCGGTCGACCGTCACACCTGACCGGGTGATTTCACGGAATTCAGGATGAAGA
This sequence comes from Buttiauxella sp. BIGb0552, assembly GCF_004366275.1. NCBI lineage: Bacteria > Pseudomonadati > Pseudomonadota > Gammaproteobacteria > Enterobacterales > Enterobacteriaceae > Buttiauxella > Buttiauxella sp. BIGb0552. The sequence continues at coordinate 338,869 of NZ_SODY01000001.1, read as the reverse complement.
ATCAGTTCCAGCCACTCCCGATCATTGCGCCTGTCGCCGTGAAGGCTGCACTCAAGCAATCTGAGCTTCTCCAGAAGCATTCTGCTTATCCTCAAGTGATTAAGCCGGACGTTCAAATTTACCATAACAGTTCATGCGCTACTTCCGCTTCTGGCACTAAGCCGACCTTCAGCCCCTCTAAATTAATGAACAAATCTAATAAACCCTAGCTAATTACCCCATCTAATCGAATAAATCAGTTTGCGTTATGCTTTTCCTACACAACAGCTGAAGGATAACGTCATGCAAACTGTAAAACTGAACAACAGTATTGAAATGCCCCTGCTGGGCTTTGGTGTCTTCCAGATGACGGATGCCGGAGAATGCGAAAGAGCCGTTATTGATGCCATAGATACAGGATACCGCCTGATCGATACCGCTGCGTCTTACCAGAATGAAACCCAGGTCGGGAACGCACTGAAACAGACCAGTATTGCCCGTAACGAACTCTTTGTAACGACCAAACTTTGGCTACAGGATACCAATTACGAAGGCGCTAAAGCACAGTTCGAACGCTCCCTGAATCGGCTGCAACTTGATTACGTCGACCTGTATCTGATTCACCAGCCTTATGGCGATGTCCATGGGGCATGGCGTGCTATGGAAGAACTGCAGCAGGCAGGCAAAATTCGCGCCATTGGTGTCAGCAATTTCCATCCTGACAGACTGGCCGACCTTATCGCCTTCAACAAAGTTGCCCCTGCGGTAAACCAGATTGAAGTTAACCCCTTCAACCAGCAGCTGCATGCTGTTCCATGGAATCAAAGCCGTGGCATTCAGCCGGAAGCCTGGGCACCGTTTGCTGAGGGTAAAAATGGCCTGTTCCAGCATCCCGTGTTAACGGCAATTGGTCAGAAGTACGGCAAAAGCGTGGGCCAGGTTGTACTGCGTTGGATCTTCCAGCGAGGCATCGTTTCACTGGCCAAATCGGTGCGAAAAGAACGAATGGAAGAGAATATTCACATTCTCGATTTTGAACTCAGCTCTGAAGATATGCTGCAAATTGCCGCCCTCGACACCGCAACCAGCGCCTTCTTCTCTCACCGCGATCCGGCGATGGTGGAATGGCTGACTGGCCGCAAACTTGATGTTTAAGTCTCGATAAAAGAGGTGTTCATTCAATGCAAAAACGTTATCTGGGTAAATCCGGACTCGAAGTCTCCGCGCTTGGGCTCGGCTGCATGGGCTTAAGCCACGGCTACGGCCCGGCGACCGATACCCGTCAGGCTATCGAGCTCATTCGCGCTGCGGTTGAACGTGGCGTCACCTTCTTCGATACCGCCGAAGTATATGGCCCCTTCCTTAATGAAGAGGTTGTCGGCGAAGCCTTAAAACCGTTTCGTGACCGCGTGGTCATCGCCACCAAGTTTGGTTTTACTTTTGGCGACGACAACAAGCAGCAGATTTTAAACAGCCGTCCGGAGCATATCCGTGAAGCTGTTGAAGGATCATTACGCCGCCTTAAGACTGATGTCATTGATCTGCTGTATCAACACCGTGTCGACCCGGATGTCCCCATTGAAGATGTTGCGGGTGCAGTGAAAGACCTGATCGCGGAAGGCAAAGTCAAACATTTCGGTCTGTCCGAAGCAGGTGCACAAACCATTCGTCGGGCGCATGCTGTACAACCAGTCACTGCACTGCAAAGCGAATATTCCATGTGGTGGCGCGAGCCTGAGCAGGAGATCCTGCCATTGCTGGAGGAACTGGGTATTGGTTTTGTGCCTTTCAGCCCATTAGGCAAGGGCTTCCTGACGGGTTCGATTATACCAGGAACGACGTTTGGCAAGGATGATTACAGAAGCCAAGTGCCGCGTTTCGCCGAGCAGGCGATTGAAGCCAATGAAAAGCTGGTCTCATTGCTGGGTGAACTGGCTGCAGAGAAAGGCGTGACGTCTGCGCAAATTGCGCTGGCATGGCTGCTGGCACAAAAGCCTTGGATTGCTCCTATTCCTGGCACCACCAAACTGCACCGGCTTGAGGAAAACCTGGGGGCTGCCGACATCATGCTTTCCCAGGATGACTCACGTCAGATAACCCAGGCGCTTGAAACAATTAAAGTCGTCGGCGAACGTTACTCTCCTGAGCACCAGGCCCGCGTAGGCCGTTAATATCCGGACGGGTCCGCTGAGATTGGCGGACCCGTTATTCCTGGTAGCGAAGCGCATCGATCATCAGCGCAAAAGCGGGCGGATGCTGCTTACGGCTCGGGTAGTAAAGATAATATCCGGGGAAAGACGGACACCAGTCCTGCAGAACCTGAATCAGCTCTCCTGACTTTATATAATCCTGCACCCTGTCTTCAGGTATACAGGCGATGCCAAAACCGGATAAAGCCGCATCAATTCTTTCCGCCTGCAGATTAAACGTTACCTGCCCTTCCACTCTGACGCGTAACGGTTTCCCATCCTTCTCAAACTCCCAATGGTAAAGTCCACCGGCAGTCGGCAGGCGCATATTGATACACCGATGGTTTTGTAGCTCGTGCGGTGTTTCGGGTACGGGGCTAGCGGCAAAATAGGACGGTGCTCCCACCACTGCCATACGCATTTCCGGTCCAATCCTCACCGCGATCATATCCTTATCTACGCTTTCGCCAAGGCGGATCCCCGCATCAAAACGCCCCTCAACAATATCGACAAAACCGTTATCAACCACCAGTTCGAGATTGATTTCCGGATATTCCCTGAGGAAGGATTTTAACTTCGGCCATACCAGACTTCGCGCGGAATGCTCCCCAGCAGATAAACGGATATTGCCGGAGGCAGTGCCGTTCAGTTGAACAAGCGATTCGAGCTCCTGTTCAAGATCGGCAATACGGGGTTCAAGGCAGGCAATAATTCTTTCACCGGCTTCTGTAGGGGCAACGCTTCGGGTAGTGCGGGTCAGAAGGCGGATATTCAGCCTTTCCTCCAGGGCCTTCATCGCGTGGCTGAGTGCAGACTGAGAAACGCCCAGTTTGCCCGCTGCTTTGGTAAAACTTCGCTCCCTTGCCACCACAAGAAAGATTTGCAGTTCGTTGAAGTTTTCTTTGAGCATCGGCGATTTCCTTATGGAGGCATTCCCTTCATCGCACACTCATGAAGGGTGTTCATAGACACAATCATTTTAGCCCTATTACTGACAATAATGATAATTGATATTCTGACCGTATCGAAAATAAGTCTGAATTATCAGAAGGTTTATCATGAAAATACTCGTTGCAGGAGCGACAGGAAGTATTGGTCTTCATGTCGTGAATACCGTTATTGAAATGGGCCATCAGACCGTCGCTCTGGTCAGAAATAAACGCAAAGTAAAATTACTTCCTCGTGGAACGGATGTTTTTTACGGCGATGTTTCAATGCCTGAAACGCTCACCGATTTGCCGAAAAATATTGATGCCATCATCTTCACTCTCGGTTCCGATGGTCAGGGTCGTATTGGTGCCAGAGCGGTAGATTACGGCGGAGTGCGCAATATTTTACGAATATTCAAGGATACGCCTGTTCGTATCGGCCTAATGACCACAATTGGCGTGACTGAACGACTCAGCACCTGGAATCAACGCACTGAGGTTCATGACTGGAAAAGACGTGCCGAGCGTCTGGTAAGGGCGAGTGGTCATCCCTATACCATCGTCAGGCCCGGCTGGTTTGATTACAACAATGATGATGAACACAGAATCGTTATGCTTCAGGGAGATCGTCGCCATGCAGGAACACCGGAAGATGGTGTGATATCCCGGGAGCAAATAGCCCAGGTTCTGGTCAGTGCTCTGACTAACGACGCGGCAAGAAATAAAACGTTCGAGCTGGTGGCTATACCAGGAGAAGCACAGCAGGATCTTACCCCACTGTTTGCAGACCTGCAGACTGATGATCCACAAAAAAATGATGGGGTTCTGGACATAGACAATATGCCTCTGCGTGAAGAACCTGACTGCATTATTAACGAGCTGAACCTGTATTCAAAAAAATTAACCAATCTACAACCCTGACAATTTTGTCATATAGCGGTCAGTCTCATGACAGCTTAGGTTTGTATATTTGAATGTACAGAGAGGATAGTTCCCCTGATACGAGTCCAGTTTCAAACATAAATTTTAAAAGAGGTATTATATATGAAATCACTACTTATTACTTCATTGGTCATGGGATTTATTGCAGTGAATGCTGCATCTGCCGCTCAGGAAATTAACCATGCAGATGGGAAAGAAAAGTTAGGTGTAGTCTCAGCCAGCAATGCCTATACGCTTGATGAATTATCGAATACGCTTTCTCGTAAGGCTGATGAGCAAGGGGCAACGTCATTCAAAATCCTGTCGACAACGGGGGATAACAAGCTACATGGGGTTGCTGAAATCTATAAGTAAATCATTAGCATCCTGAACAGGATGTATCACAGCCCTCTTATAGTGAGCGTCAATTTATGTTCAGAACAGAAGACATCATCGATGAGATAACTAAATGGATTGATTCAAACTTGCATAAGCCGCTGAAGATAGAGGATGTTGCTGCGCGGGCAGGATACTCCAGGTGGCATCTTCAGCGGATTTTTGTACAGGTAAAATAATTTAGTTATTCCTTCTTTCTATGATAATTATAGAAATGTGCAGATACACCACTCCTGGTCTTTATAGATAGCTCTTCATGCCTGTCTCTATAATAAAAATAAAGATCATCGACAATATTTTTACAAGAAGAGAGAGCACTTTGTATTTCATTAACTACAATATCGTATATCTTATCTCTTGATTTTTCATATACTGCATTTAAATCATATCCTTCTAAGCGTGATCCATAGTCCTCCATCCACGACATATTCTTAAACATCTCATCATCATCAGTATATAAATTACAGAATCCCTTATGAGCTCTTGTATTTCTATCTATACGAAGAGGGCCACCAGAGGAATCAAGTATTTTTAAGTTACTTAATATATCAGCATGAGTGTCTTTAATAATCTTACCGAACTGTTTAATATTTAAAGAGTGATCTGGAATATTAAGTTCCAAAACCTCATTAACAAAATGAAAGGTTATATCCCGAAGACTTGAGAATCTAAATAATGCCAAATCAACAATTGCCTTAAGCCAATCATATCGATTTATATTTTTTACTTTTGAAACCAATGGCAAATTATTAACCCCTAGCATTTGAGGGATAACTCTTAAATCTACGAATTGTTGTTCTAATGCGTTAAATCTAATATAGGTTAAATGCGCATATGCCATATGAGGATCAGCTTTAGAGAACTCATTCCAATCGGAGTAGGAATGATCATACAGAAAATATGTATTAATCGAATCATAAAGTACCCCTTTGAAAGCGGCCCCCTCCCGATCCCACCAATAATAATCATCTTTCATGAAAAGCCTCGCTAAAGTTAAAGGCAAAACCAAAAAAAACATCTTATTCTAACGTCAGCCTAACACCTTATCCAACTCTTTATTATCAGAATAAACACTTAGTATTTTACGCACCCATTCTTGATTATATAAATACCCATCAAAACCTTCGATATAACCACAATACTTCCCTTTTAGAGTTTTATCTACATGAGATGGTCTGACATCAAAATGCTTCCAAAACTTTGCATGAGTACTAAGATTAAAAGACTTATGTTTTTTCTGAACCAACTCAACTACCTTTTTAGGTTTCAACTTAAATTGATTTTCCACTCCTTTGATGAAAGCAATACCAGTATCAAATTTCTCAAGTTCATCTTCGGTGAGATTATTAACATTGATAAACTCTATAGAAATATCAGTACTTGATGCTTTTTTACCTATCAAGGGGACTAACAAAGCTCTGAGTCGATACTGTTGACTTTCTAATATTTCTTGCTCCAAGTCTCTTTTATAATCCTCGATATATTTCTTAACAATAGTGAAATTTTTTGATTGGACTTTCTTCAAAGCGTCGATCTGCGCTTGCTGAGACATCCTTGTAAGTTGCATTGCAAGAGATAAGTTTACCATTAAAGCATTTTCATCACCAAATTCGTTAATGAGAATATCTTCAAAGTTATTTATTGAAGCCTGGCACTCACCAAAAGTTAGTGTATCTATTTCAGGGAGACCTCGGTGCTCAATGATATTACGTAAACCTATTAAAAAAAACACATTCGATTTTTCTGGGGTATTTCTTCCAAGCCAATATTTTTCACAGCAGGTTTTCAGTTCCCACTCTTTTTTGTCACCATCAACAATTTTATGAGAACCATCATCATTCAAGTAAAAATAATCAACACCTCTTTTTGCGAATATAGCATGAAATAATGATGTATATGCTATAACTACATTAACTATAAAACCATGAGTTTTAAACTCTGTAAATGGATTATTGTAAACAGAAACAGCAAGCATAGCGAACTCTCTTGCTTTTTTTAAATTAATGCTTCGCTCACTTTTGGCCGGTTCAACACTCTTCTGACTATGAAGATTTCTGAAGTCTTCCTTACTTAAGTATTTTAATCCAAGTGTGGTATATTGAGCGCCATCCCTTGATATATATTTACTCCATCTTTTAGTTGGATATGTTTTACATGTCTGAACTTTCCAACCAGTAGCCACTGCTAACTCAGCAATAGTAAAAAATTCTTGCCGATTTTCCTTTCCTACTAAAAAATCAAAAGCCTTATCAACCTGATCATGTTTTTTCATACAACATCCCTATTTAACTTTTAAAGATAAATGTCTTTTTAGATAGGTCTGCAAAAATGTTTTCGCAAACAAATAAAAAGACATTGTACATTCTTACTATATTATTTTAATGTACTTACATCACACATAAAAGATAACAACTCGCCATACCACTGCATCATCTCCTTTCTCCCTTCCAAGTACTGAGCGTGGTTATATGTCCCACGAATAGAGTTCTTATCGACGTGAGCCAGCTGTAGCTCAATCCAGGTCGAATTGAATCCTTGCTCATGCAAAATGGTACTCATCGTGTGACGGAATCCATGCCCCGTAACGCGTCCGGCATAGCCGATGCGCCTTACCAACACAGTCAATGCCATATCACTCATCGGTTTCTTGGGATCATTACGTCCAGGGAACAACAACGCTCCTGCTCCCGTCATGGGTTTAAGCTGATTAAGCAAGTCAATTGCCTGGCTTGATAATGGAACCAGATGAGGACGGCGCATTTTCATGCGTTCTGCTGGTACGTTCCAAACCTTTCGCTCAAAATCAAATTCCCGCCACTCTGCTTGTCTCAGTTCTCCGGGCCTTACTCCGGTCAAAATAAGCAGCTGCATGGATAACTTAACAAGCACGCTACCAGCATAGGTATGCAGGATACGAAGAAACTCTGGCAATTCGTCCTGGGTTAAAAAAGCATAATGCTTTTTCTCATGAGGAGTTACGGCACTGGCTAAGTCAGGCGCTGGATTGTACTCGGCCCTGCCAGTCACAACGGCATACTTCCAGACTTCGCCACAACGTTGACGAACCTTACGGACCTTCTCAGTTGCTCCTCGTGCTTCTATCTTTGAAAGAACAGCAAGCAACTCCATCGGCTTGATATCTTTGATTGGCCGGTGACCGATATATGGAAACACATCCGTCTCAAAGGTTCTCATCATCTCTTCACGATAGGAGACAGACCAGCGATCATAGCGACGCTGATACCACTCCCGAGTGATGGCCTCAAACGAATTTTCTGCGTCCTGTTGACGACTAAGTTTCTCAATTTTGCGTTCAAGAGAAGGATCGTTGCCAGCCGCTAATGTCCTTTTAGCATCCTCACGCTTACTTCTGGCTTCAGCTAAAGAAACATCGGGGTAAACGCCAATCGCGAGCAGCTTCTCTTTGCCTAGCGAACGGTATTTGAGACGCCAGTATCTCTTACCGTTGGGATTAACCAACAAGTAAAGACCACCACCATCAGCGAGTTTGTAGGGTTTCTCTTTAGGTTTTGCAGTTTCAACCTGACGAGCAGTCAACTTCATAGGGGGTACCTCTCAGCAGGGGGTACAATTATACCCCCATCCATACCCCCACATTGAGCTTGACCCTGGGGGAGTACAATTGAGTTCAATAGACTAATAGAATGCTATAACTGCTGACTTATCAAGGGAAAATTGAGTTTGGTAGACTTCAGGAGACTTGAGTTTGGAGCGGTCAGCGGGAATCGAACCCGCATCATCAGCTTGGAAGGCTGAGGTAATAGCCATTATACGATGACCGCTTTGGTCCGCCACCGGAGCCTCGAACCCCGTACTACAACCTATGATTGCCGCTCTTCCCGATGAGCTAGTGGCGGTTTGGTAATACTACCGACAAATTCGATTTAATAATCACACACTCTGGAGAGGGTTAACGGCCGGCGCGGCATAATACATAAGTGAAATTACCCATGCAATCTATATGTATTTATTTAGGTGGTATTTTCACGCTACTGATTATTATAACTACAATTGCGCAAAAATAAGCCAACTAAGCAAGAGAGTCCGCATATTTCATCATTGTGAATACAGGAAGAGATAACCGCAACAAATACGCTTCATTTTTGTTCCCGGAATCTGGCTGGATGAGCAAAAACTTTACTATTCACTATCGTCAATTGAGCCCGAATGGAACGCAGCTGTAAAACGTGCTGGCATTCGCGGTGGCAATCCGTACCATACACGCCACACTTATGCATGCTGGATACTTACAACGGGAAGAAACCCGTCATTTATCGCCTGCCAGATGGGCCATGAAATACCCAAATGGTTTATGACATTGATTCAACCTGGATACAGGATATGAACGGCGATCGGTTCGGCATGCTAAACCAAAAACTCGCGCTATAGGCTGTGCCCCTGTGGTGCCCCTGAAACAACCGGCAAATCAATAAAATGCAAGATAAACAAGATATTACAAAGAAAGATCAATACAACCTGAACAAATTACAGAAGCGCCTGCGTCGTAACGTGGGTGAAGCGATCGCCGATTACAATATGATTGAAGAAGGCGACCGTATTATGGTCTGCCTGTCAGGCGGCAAAGACAGCTACACCATGCTGGAAATTCTACGCAACTTACAGCAAAGCGCGCCGATTAATTTCAGCCTGGTGGCCGTTAACCTCGATCAAAAACAACCTGGCTTCCCTGAACATATCCTGCCTGCCTATCTGGAAAGCATTGGTGTTGAGTACAAAATTGTTGAAGAGAACACTTACGGCATCGTTAAAGATAAGATCCCGGAAGGCAAAACTACCTGTTCTCTGTGCTCTCGTTTACGCCGTGGCATCCTTTACCGTACAGCGACTGAGCTGGGTGCGACGAAAATCGCTCTTGGTCATCACCGTGACGACATCCTTCAGACGCTGTTCCTGAATATGTTCTACGGCGGGAAGATGAAGGGTATGCCACCAAAACTGATGAGTGATGACGGGAAACATATCGTCATTCGTCCGTTGGCTTATTGCCGTGAGAAAGACATTGAGCGTTTTGCAATTGCTCGTGAATATCCGATCATTCCTTGCAATCTGTGTGGTTCGCAGCCGAATCTACAGCGCCAGGTCATTGGTGAAATGCTGCGTGACTGGGATAGACGTTATCCAGGCCGTATCGAAACCATGTTCAGTGCCATGCAAAACGTTGTGCCTTCGCACATGTGTGACACGGAACTGTTCGATTTTAAAGGGCTGCAACACGGTGCTGAAGTCGTTAATGGCGGAGATTTAGCATTCGACCGCGAAGAGTTGCCGATGCAACCTGCTGGCTGGCAGCCAGAAGAAGATGACAGTGAAACGCCAATTCAACGCCTCGATATCCTCGAAATCAAATAGTCATACCTTCCCTCTCTCTCGCCTGAGAGAGAGGGAAACCTCAACGCTAACTATGCGGTGGTGGTTCGATAATCGGTCTTTGGTCGGGATCTAGTGGTGGGTCTGGTATCGGCTGAGGTCTGGGGATCGGATCAGGTACTGGGGTAGGTTCACTCGGAAACGACGGGTCACTCATCTCTAATCTTCGATAAACAGTCATCATTGCCTCCTTTAAATACTCCTTTTAAGCATAGACCACATATTGCAGACAAAAAAAAGCCGACTAATAGTCGGCTCGTACGAATCAATTGTGCTATGCAGTAATTCTAAAAAAGGAAGTAAGACAATATGGAGCGCAACGCCCATCGCTTGACGTTGCATTCACCTGCGAGAGAGATATTGCCTTGAACCGGCGTTCCATTTATTGACCTTGCTCAACTAACGCAGCCTTTTTTAACCTGCAGCATGTTAAAAATGTTAAATTTTACAGCCATTTACTACGATGTAACCACCAGGCAACACCGCCTATAAGAACCACCAACATGATACAAAATAGGCTGAAGCCAAAATGCCAGCCACCGCCAGGAATACCGCCCAAATTCACACCAAATAGCCCTGTCAAAAAAGTGCTGGGTAAAAAAACCATCGCCATTAGTGACATGGTGTAGGTTCTTCTTCCCATTGCTTCCTGCATAACCTGGGCAATTTCGTCAGTCATAACCGCAGTGCGGGCGATACAAGCATCAATTTCATCAAGCCCGCGCCCTAACCTGTCGGAAATATCCTGCATACGACGACGATGATCATCAGTCATCCAGGGTAAACGCTCACTCGAAAGGCGCGCATAAACATCTCGCTGAGGTGCCATGTAACGGCGCATGACGATTAACTGTTTACGCAGTAGAGCAAGGAAACCACGCGGCGGAATTTGCTGATCTAGCAAGTTATCTTCAAGGTCGATGATTTTGTCATGTAGTTGTTCAATAAACTCACTTGCGTGATCGGTCAGCGCATCACAAACATCCACCAGCCAGCTTCCACAATCGAGTGGGCCGGCGCCTTCCTTAAGATCATTCACTACATCGTCGAGCGCCAAAACTTGACGCTGGCGCGTTGACACAATAAGCCGCTCATCAATATATAAACGCATGGCAACAAGTTGGTCCGGGCGTTCATCGGTACTGCCATTAATGCAGCGCAACGTAATCAAAGTCCCCTCGCCTATGCGCGTAACTCGCGGACGAACGCTCTCTCCCGCCAGGGCATCACGAGCATAATTTGGCAGCAACGGCGTCGTTGCCAGCCAATTTGCACTGGCACTATTGGTATAGTTCAAATGCAACCAACCAGGATGTTCGGCATCAATGGTATCGTTATCCTCTATGGTATCGACACCGCCTTTACCATCCAATTGCCAGGCAAACACGGCATCCGGCACATTTAACTGGTATCCCTTAATGGTTTCCACTGCATTATCTCCACGTGTTACCACAATATTGTTGTCAGTCTAGCTGTCTTCATTTGTTATGTAACTCGGAAAAATATGCAAACACGCTGAATTTGCTGAATAAAAAATGTTACATTTCCGCAGTTTTTTAGACCCAATCATGCCTCGCGGCATTCGGAGATGATGTTTGTCAGAAAGACGTAGGGCTTCACCCAATTTAGACCTTCGCCTAAAGACCATGCGCCAACGGGCAATCACTGTCAGTGGCCCGTGGTTTCTATGGATTAATTTGTTGTTCTGCTTATTTATTTTAGGCAGGCATTACTTCTCACCCTCGCTGCAAATCGCCAGCGTTACGGCGTCAGTACCCATACTGGAAATTCTTATGGGGCTAATTCTCGCAGCCTCATCATCAGCCATTTTCATTTTGCGCATGGCGCACGATCAACATGCTGAGTGGTTAAGCAAATTTCTGTACGGAGCATTGCTTTGTATCAGCGCGTTATGGGTAGGATGTTTTTATGTATTTCTGGCGAGCGGCGATTCGCGGATTGTTTTCCCGTTCGCTGCCTTGCTGATTTTCACTGCGCTAATTTCACTTTATTTTGATGGCCGAGTGCTACTGAGTTTCACCCTGCCAATCTGGATCTCGATTCTGGTCTGTAATTTTATTTATCCATCTGATCTGACCGTACTGAACGCGCTGCTCTATCTACTTCTGGCGGGTCTTTTTGAGTCGGGACGTCGAATCTTGCGCGGTTGGTTTGTGTTGGCGATTAGTCGTGAACAAGAAAATAGAGAATTGATTAAACGGCTACAAGACCTGGCGAATAACGATCCACTTACCGGTATTGCCAATCGTCGATCTTTTCATCTTCTTCTAGAAAAGGCTATGCAGCGCCAACAACAATGCGGTACGCCACTTTCATTGGTTATGCTGGATGTCGATTACTTCAAGAAGTACAACGATCATTATGGCCATCAGGCTGGTGATGAGTGTCTGGTGAAAATCGCTCAATGTCTGGTGGAGGCTACTCGTTCAATACATGATGCTGTTGCTCGCTTTGGCGGAGAGGAGTTTATTATTTTGCTGCCAGATGCGGTGGAGAAGCAGGCAATTGAAGTCGCTGAACGAATCAGACGGGACCTACAGGCACTCTCTATCCCACACGCAGCCTCACCCATAATGCCTTATGTTACTATCAGTCTCGGTATTGCCACTCTGATACCTGGAACCACCGCGACACGCCTTATCGCACAAGCAGATGCCGCGTTGTATAAAGCAAAAGAAAATGGCCGCAACCGGTGGCAAACGTACCAACACTAGCAAAGAGAGAAAAATGAAAATTGGCGTACTGTTTCCAATAGCAATCATTGTTGCAGCGATTGTATTCATCACTTGGTTTATTGCTGGTGGCTACGCGACATCCGCTTCTTGATAAAGCAAACCACAGAGATGGTAAAGAATATATGTTCAAAGAGCCGGTCAGTTGCGTAACTGACCGGCATTACTGAAGGATGGGCTAAATCTAGTGAGCCACGATATACATCGTGCGGCTATACGCGACATCTTCAGGGTTATTAATTGGATAACCTTTCAACCATGGCTTGATTAAACGGCCATTAGTGTACTGATAGATAGGCGCTATTGGCGCTTTTTCCTGGATGATTTTCTCAGCCTGGTTGTAGTCTTTATTACGCGCTTCATCCGTAGTTTCCTGGCTCGCTTGCTGCAGGATTTTGTCATATTCCGGCGAGTTGAAGCGTGAGATATTGCCGCTATGGGATGAAGTTAACAATGACAGGAAGGTAGACGGTTCGTTGTAGTCACCTACCCATGAAGCGCGGATAACATCGAAGTTACCGGTGTTACGGCTATCGATATATGTCTTCCACTCTTGGTTTTGCAGCTTCACATCCACACCCAGATTTTTCTTCCACATTGAAGCCACTGCTATAGCAATCTTCTGGTGGTTTTCCGAGGTGTTGTACAAGAGGGTGAGTTTAAGCGGATTGGTCGGTCCGTAGCCTGCGGCCTGCAATAAAGTTTTCGCCTGTGCATTGGCCTCTTCCTGGCTCATTTGCTCAAATGGCGAAGTTTCCGGTTTAAATCCAGCGGTTACATCCGGAGTAAAACGCCACGCAGGTTTTTCGCCTGTCCCCAGCACTTTTTCAGCCATTATATGACGATCAATGGTCATACTCAGAGCAAGACGCACTCGTTGATCGGCAGTCGGGCCTTTTTGGGTGTTGAAAGCGTAATAATACGTACCCAACTGCGGTGGGGTGTAAACCTGACCTGGAATATCTTTTAGCAATTTCTGGTAGAGGTTTTTCGGGAAAGATTCAGTAATATCAATATCCCCCGCCAGATAACGTTTTGTTGCCGAAGATTCTTGGTTGATCGGAATAAACGTCACTTGGGTAATAACTGTTTTACTATTATCCCAGTAATGAGGGTTCTGTACCGCCACCAGCTTTTCGTTAACGATGCGATCTTTAAGTGCGTATGCGCCGTTACCCACCAGGTTACCAGGCTTAGTCCAGTCGTTACCGAATTTCTCAACTACAGCTTTAGGAACCGGGTAGAACGAGAAATTGGCCGTAAGATTTGGGAAATACGGTACTGGTTTATCCAACTGAATTCGTAGCGTTCTGGCATCAACTGCCGTCACCCCCAACTTATCCGCAGGCATTTTTCCATCAATGATGGCTTGCGCGTTGTTAATACCTGCAAGAGCTGCGAACCATGCAAATGGTGAGGTGTTTTTAGGGTCAACCAGACGCTGCCAGCTATATACAAAATCTTGCGCGGTTACAGGTGTTCCATCGGACCAACGCGCGTTATCACGCAGAGTAAAGGTCCAGGTGCGGTTATCATTACTTTGCCATTTCGTCGCAACACCAGGTTCGAGTTGCCCTTTCTCGTTTTGATTCACTAGCCCTTCAAAAAGATCACGGATTACCTGAATTTCCGGTAACCCTACTGCTTTGGCTGGATCAAGAGACGCAGGCTCATCTTTGATATGGCGCACCAGACTCTGGTCGGCGGCAAGTTTAGTACCCGCGGGAACATCCGCAGCCCAGGCTTGAGAAAACAGGCACGTAAGCGTTAATGCACAAGTCGTTATACGAAAAGGTATTCTCATGAGTGACCCTGTAGTTGTTAATTTTTAGAGAGGGACGTATCACGCCCAGAACTGACCAGTAATGTATCGCAATTACTTGTATTGCCAATAAGAAAAATAGCATCCCTACATAAGCGAATAGATGAAAATAGCAATTGTCTGAATTTTTCATTTCAACTGTCTAAACGCATTTTTTATATCATCTTTTGTTTTGCCTTTCTCGTATGATTCGCACCAAAAACCACAATCAATTACAGGGAAAGAAAATGACACACAAACATCTCCTTTTTACAGTACTCATCAGTTGTATTACCACAGCATGGGCAGCAGAACCAACACCAGCAATGCTGGGTAATCTGAAAGCCTCTTTGCATCAGACTTGTGGTAAAGAGATTGTTGTTCAGATTGCTGAAATGGAAGGTTCCGACGAAGGGCGAATCATTCTTGGATTGAAAAACAATCAGACTGGCAATATCGATCTCTTCACTTCTCACAACACCAGTAACAAGCAATATGATAAATATCAGCCGGTTAATTATGATAGTTTGTCCAAAACTCTGGTCATTCTGGAAAATGATCGCCCAGCGGTTGTATGGGGCGGAGCCGTGGCCAACTTGAAAGGAATGGAATATAGCCTGGCACTAGGTTCACATGTCTATCCGTGCACTCAGCTTGTTCCGTTTGAGAATGAGATTGCCAATGACCTTTACGGGGAAAAAGACCTCCCTGCTCATTGATTAAGCACTATGGCCTGGCGGCTATTTGTTTCAGATGAGATTTTTGCTAAACACTGATATTAATAACGTATTGCAACTCATCACAGTAAGGACATTTATGTCAGGCCACCGCCCTCGTTCGCAACGAGGCCATTTGCCTCCGGGCAGCGAACGTTATGGTAAATCTGTTTTCGGCGCACCGCTTATTTGGTTCCCCGCAGCACCCAGCGAGCAGCGCAGTGGGTTAATTATTGCCGGTACACATGGCGATGAAAATGCAGCGATGGTTACGCTGTCTTGCGCATTACGCACTCTTGAGCCCGAATATCGTCGTCATCATGTGGTGCTGGCCGTCAATCCAGATGGTTGCCAACTTGGCTTACGCGCCAACGCCAATGGTGTAGACCTGAATCGTAATTTCCCCGCAGCCAACTGGAAATCAGGTGAAACGGTTTATCGTTGGAACAGTAGCGCGGATGAACGTGATGTGGTGCTCTCTACAGGCAAAAAACCGGGTTCAGAGCCAGAAACCGCAGCCTTATGCCAACTGATTCATACTTTACAACCTGCATGGGTTGTCTCTTTCCACGACCCTTTAGGTTGCATTGAAGATCCTGATAATTCAGTACTCGGGGCTTGGCTTGCGAAGGAATTCAAACTGCCGTTGGTTACAAGTGTCGGTTATGAAACGCCCGGCTCTTTTGGTAGTTGGTGCGCAGATTTAGATTTGCCTTGTATTACCGCAGAGTTCCCGCCCATCTCGGCTGACGATGCGAGTGAGCGGTATCTGGATGCCATGATGGGCTTATTGCACTGGCAAAAATAATTATCCGTTACGGATAAAGCTTACCGGTTTCAAAATGCAAGCCAGGCTCAACATCCACAGCCAGCCAGGTTGGGCCATCGAGGTCGGCAAAGCGGACTTTAGCTGCCAGCGGTAACGCTGCGGCTATTGCTCGCGAGGTACACAACATACAGCCTAACATCACATCAAAACCGTGTTCGCGCGCGGCCTGAGTTAACGCCAGAGCTTCGGTTAAGCCGCCAGTTTTATCCAGCTTCACATTTACCATCTCGTAACGACCTTTCAGCTCTCGCAAACTTTCGCGGGTATGGCAACTTTCGTCAGCGCAAATAGGTAACGGATGAATGAAGTTAGACAGCGCACTGTCTTGTCCGGCCGGTAAAGGCTGCTCAAGCATCGCAACATTGAGATCGGCCAGTAACTGGCAACGCGCCGCCAACCCATCGCTGTGCCATGCTTCGTTGGCATCAACAATTAAAACGGCTTCGGGAACTGCGGCACGAATCGCCACCATACGTTCAGTGATTAGTCGGTCATCAATTTTGACCTTCAAAAGACGCGCGCCCTTATCCCACAATAGTTTTGCCGCCGCCGCCATTTGCTCAGGTTCGGCAATGCTGACCGTCTGTGCTGTAGTAATTAATTCAGGAAGCTCAACGCCCGCAGTATATGACAGCGTACGCTTGTTCTTTCTGGCTTCTAAATCCCACAAAGCGCTATCGACGGCATTTCTCGCGGCACCAGCCGGCAAACCATCTTGCAGTTGCGCGCGCGTCATCCCTTTTTCCAGTTGAGGTATAACCGTGGTGATTTGCGCCAGCACCGATTCCACGCTTTCGCCATAACGCGGATACGGCGTGCACTCGCCCACTGCCTTGATACCGTCTTCTTCCAGCTCAACCACCACAACTACCGCTTCGCTGCGAGTTCCGCGTGAAATCACAAACGGTGTATGGAGAGGCCATGCTTCCTGGTAAACCTTGACTGTTCTCATTATTGTTTTGCCTGTGGTCGTTGTTTGTATCCTTCGCAGAGTATACCCAAAATAATTCAAGGTGCATCGAGGCGGCAAGGGAACGAATCCCGATGAGCTTACATAAGTCAGTGATTATTCGGCCCATCCATGGGCCTCACCCCTCCGGGGCCGCTGTAACAGCGTTCAAATCTGTTCCAGACAGATTTGTTGGGTGAGAGAGCGCAGCCAACAAAGAGGCAGCATGAAGTATGAAGGGTATATAGCCAGCGAACACTTTTACTTGCACTATCAGTTTTTTATATTCAGACGAGGAATACTGACATACACTGTTCGCGGCGTTAATTATATGTAAACAGGAAAATCAAACATGTCACAAATCGTTCATTTCCAGGGCAACCCTGTAGCGGTTGCAGGTCAGATCCCACAAGCTGGCAACAAAGCTGAAGCTTTCACTCTGGTAGCAAAAGATCTTTCTGATGTTGCACTGAGCCAGTTCGCCGGAAAACGTAAAGTACTGAACATTTTCCCAAGCATCGATACCGGCGTTTGCGCGGCATCTGTGCGTAAATTCAACCAACTGGCAACTGAGATGGATAACACTGTTGTACTGTGTGTTTCTGCCGATCTGCCATTTGCACAGTCTCGCTTCTGCGGTGCAGAAGGTCTGAGCAACGTGGTAACGCTGTCTACTCTGCGTAACCCTGAATTCCAGCAAGCTTATGGCGTTGGTATTTCTGAAGGCGCACTGAAAGGCCTGACTGCCCGCGCGGTTGTGGTTATCAATGAGAAAGATGAAGTGGTATTCAGCCAGTTAGTGAATGAAATCACTAACGAGCCAGATTATGCTGCGGCGCTGGAAGCTCTCCAGGCTTAAGTGTTAATGCCCCCGATAACCGGGGGCATTCTTACTACTCTTCTGTTTTACGCTGGCTCAAACCATATTCACGTAATTTGTTCGCAATCGCCGTATGTGAAACACCCAGGCGTTTTGCCAGCTTACGCGTACTTGGGTAAGTACGATAAAGCTGTGTCAGTACCGAGCGCTCAAAGCGGCTGGTAATATCATCCAACGACCCTTCCATCGCCTCTTCGCCAACAGCCAAACTGACGGTGTCAAAATCAGGCAGCAAAATATCTTGTGGACGCAATTCGTACCCTTCCAACTGCGTTAACGCGCGATAAATTGCATTTTTCAACTGACGCACATTACCCGGCCACCCGTAACGCGTAAGCACATTACTCAGGTCATTTGCCAATTTCGGGCGCGGTACCCCTTGTTCATCGGCAAATCGTGCCACAAACAATTCAGTCAGAGGCATAATGTCTTGCGGGCGATCACGCAAAGGCGGCAGATTCAGCGTCAGTACATTCAAGCGGTAATAGAGGTCCTCACGGAACTCCCCTTTTTGTACCATTTCAACCAGGTTCTTCTGAGTGGCGCAAATCACACGAACATCAACATGTACTTCGTGTTCTTCACCCACGCGGCGGAAAGTCCCATCGTTGAGGAAGCGCAGCAGTTTAGTTTGCATACGCGGCGACATCTCACCAATCTCATCCAACAGAACCGAGCCACCGTTAGCCTGCTCAAAGAAGCCTTTCTTACCTTCAACAGCGTTAGCGTATGCCCCTGGCGCGTGGCCAAACAGTTCGCTTTCAACGACGTCATCAGGCATTGAGCCACAATTGAGTGCCAGATAGGGTTTCTGCGCTCGCGGGCTACCAAGATGGCAAGCATGTGCAAGTAAATCTTTGCCCGTACCTGTATCACCAACTATCAGCAAAGGTGCATTCAGCAATGCCAGTTTATGTGCCTGATCAACGACATGGCGCATTTTCGGGCTGACAGCGACAATCTGACTGAAAGCGCTGACATCAGTGTTAGAGAGATTTTGTAGCTGGCGACCCATACGCACAGTGGAGCGCAGCATAACAACCGCCCCCACCAGTGAAGACTCTTCGTTTTCACTATCCAGATGAACCGGCGTAATCTCCATCAGGAAGTTCTGCCCGTTGATGACCACATGTTCGGTATGCGACTCAGCCGGAGAACTTTCAAGCCAACGCATAAAATTGAAACCATTCACCAAACTTGCGGCATTGTGGTTACGCAGCTTGTCTTCATTCTGTCCGAATAGCGCACAGCTCGCTGGGTTCGCCAGCTCTACTTTGCTTTTCATATCCAGCGAAAGTACAGGCTCAGGTAGCGCTTCAAGCAATGCACTAAGTGCACGATGCTCACGTTCGGAAGGCATCCACGGCACAGTACGAACATCCGTAACGCCTGGAATACGGCGAATTTCAGCCATCAGACTGCTGAACGAGTCAAATTCAAGTGTCGAGAAATTCAGGTAAATTCGCCCAATTGGATCAATTTCGATTCCTCGCAAATCGATACTACGCAGCACAAGTAAATCAAGTAATTCTCGAGTCAGACCAAGGCGGTCCTGGCAAAAAACTTCCAGACGCATGGAGGTGTCCTTCAATTGCAAAAAGCTGAGTCATTGGGTGGAGTGATGATACTCCAGATAAGTTACGGTCAGAAGAGATGTGTTAAGAAAAGTTGACAGATAAGTCTATGAATGGAGGTGATGCCGTAAACCTTAAGGCTCACGGCATCATTAAAGTGTCACTCGACAGGTTTATTTTTGCTCTTACTCATCGTCTCTTTGAGCTGAACCAACAACTGCTTACGGAAGTCACCCAGACGAGGCTTGTCACCATCAATCCACGGCAACGGACGGCAAAGCTCCATTGCTTTAATCCCAAGGCGAGCCGTCAGTAAACCTGCGCCAATCCCCTGCGCTGCACGAGTAGACAGTCGCGCTGCGAGATCCTGACCTAGCCAGTCCATCCCCACCTCACGCACAAGTTCACTCGCTCCGGCAAAGGCGATGTTCAGCAGCACCAGACGGAACAAACGAATACGGCTGTAGTATCCAAGTTCGATGCCGTAAAGCGTGGCGATTCGGTTAATCAGTCGTAAATTGCGCCATGCAATAAACGCCATATCCACCAACGCAAGCGGACTTACAGCAATCATCAACGTTGATTCAGCAGCGGAGCGACTTATTTCCCGACGCGCCTGATTATCAAGCACTGGCTGAACCAGACGTGCATACAACTCGACCACTTCCCGGTCATTTTGCGTTTCATGAATTGCCGCATACCAGCGTTGCAGCGCAGGATGTCCGTGATCAAGCCCAGCCTGACGTGCCAGTTTTTCACAAAATGCCCGGCCTTTGCCCATGCCGTGACTGTTCATCAAATCACGTGCTTCATCGCGTTCTTCGGCTCGTTGGCGTAAACGCCATAACCGTCGCCATTCGGTAGCGACTGAACCAATCCCTGCGGCAATAATTAACCCACCGGCAATACCGCCGCCGAGCGCAATCCAGTCCTGGGTTATAAATGCGTTATGCGTCCATTGGATACCTTGCGCCACAACGCTGACACCGAATAACCCAAGCCCAACCTGAACCATGCGTCGCCAGAGGCTACGTTTAGGATGTAGCGCCGCTTCAATCACCGCTTCCGCCTGCCCATCGTCTTCCATTTCATCGAGTTGAGTTAGTGCTGGTGTGAATTTTTCTGCTTCAGGCTCGCTAAATGCGTGTGGTGCTTTATAAATGGGTTCTTGTTCCACTTCCAGTGGTTGCGCGAAATCTATACGCGGTTTTAATGGTTCATTCATCGCAATTTATCCCCGATTAAAAACTCCAGTGCCGCATCCATCCGAATATGTGGCATCGGTCTGTCTACATCCATGACTTGCGGGCGGAACTGTTCAAACTGAAAACCTTGTTTCTCCCAAAATGCACTACCTGGCAAACGCGCCGGAACTTCGCCTGGGTAGACAGTCAGCGGTGCACCATCACTTAAACGGTTACCACGCAGTGCCGGGATTTGCTCGCCTTTCACGTCAACCAGGCCACTTTGTGTTGCCTGTACTGACGCAAGCCCCATGCAGTCCATGTCGATACCTTCAAATGCCGCATTCTGCCAGGCGTCCTGCACCAGTTGCTGAAGTAGTGCGACCATGTTGGCGTGTTGGTCTACCGTAACGTGATCGGCCTTAGTGGCGGCAAACAAAAGTTTGTCGATAACCGGCGAAAACAGGCGGCGGAATAGCGTGCGCTGGCCGTAATGGAAACTTTGCATCAGTTGCGTCAGCGCAAGACGCATATCGTTAAACGCCTGTGGCCCGCTGTTCAGCGGCTGAAGACAATCCACCAGTACAATTTGACGGTCAAATTTGAGGAAGTGGTTCTTGTAGAACCCTTTGACCACTTTTTCACAGTAGTATTCAAAACGTGTACGCAAGGTGCCGATATTGGTGGTTTTGTCTGCCTGAGCGAGTTTCGATTCGCCAATGCTATCCACATCTGGCCACGGGAAGAATTGCAACGCCGGAGCGCCAGCCATATCGCCAGGTAAAACAAAACGACCTGGTTGAATAAAATGCAGACCTTCTCGTTTGCAGTGCAGCAGATATTCAGTCCATGCCTCTGAAATGGCTGCAAGGCGATTTTCATCGGCAGGAGCCAGCGGATCCAAACCTTCACATAATTTGCGCCACTGCACAGACCATTCGGCTCGATCGCCGGTAAGCAGACTGGTCATCTGGCGCGACCAGCTCAGGTAATTTTGCGCCAGCATCGGCAAGTCCAACAGCCACTCACCAGGATAATCGACAATTTCCAGATACAGCGTTGATGTGTCTTTGAAATGGCGCAACAGTGAATCGTTAGAACGATAACGCAGCGCAAGGCGCATCTCGCTAACACCGCGAGTCGGAGTCGGCCAGTTCGGTGGCGAACCGTATAACTGCGCCAGGCCTTCGTCATAGGTAAAACGTTGAATACCTAAATCACGCTGCGGCACACGTTTCACGCCAAGCAGGCGTTCTTCACGTACCGCATTAAGCAACGGCAAACGCGCGCCGTTATGCACGCTCAATAATTGGTTCACCATCGCGGTGATAAAAGCCGTCTTACCGCTGCGGCTTAAACCGGTTACGGCAAGACGTAAATGTCGGTCCACACCCCGGTTCATCAGGGCATTCAGTTCATTCTTGATTCTGTTCATATGCGTCCTGGTTGCGCCCGTTGTCTCTCAACTGAGGAGAATCTTCACTGATTGTAATAAATATGGGTTGTTAATACCGAATCAATGGCAAATGAATTGAAAATCAAAAGTGTGGAGAAAAGATTACTTTGCGGTGCCGCCTTGAGTGCGAGCAGAAATTTTGCGCAGCACTCGTGCCAGCAGTGGCTCAAGGGTTAGCGCCAGTAGCATTTTCAATGGACGGCGCGCGACAGATTTAACCGCCCAACCCGCGACGCCTGCTGGGCCGTAGCGCAGGGCAGTCAGCAATACTAACTTACCGACAATTTTCAGGCCCGGCTTAGCCTTGTTCGCAGCCGTCTGGAATTTAGACATGGTTTCTCCCGATTACAACGGGGGCTATCGCCCCCATAGAGAACATTAAAGCTGACGGAAACGGCTACGTAACGTGAAGGTATCAGAGGTTATATAGCGTTCCATAGAACGTAAACGCTGCTCCCCTGCCGCAAGTTCAGCGTCAACTTCGTCGAGCAAATCGCGCGTGGTCGGTTGAGGCGTTGCCTGGTCGGCACCCGCGGGCATTGGGTCAAGAATAAAAGTCAGTGCGATGTAGGCCACCATCACAAAGAAAAATAGGCCAAAAATCATCGCTAACACGGTAATCAGGCGTACCAATTTGACAGGCACATCAAGGTATTGCGCGATACCTGCACAAACCCCCTTCACCATCCCTTTTTCAGGGATACGCCACAATTTACGACCGGAAATTGAGTTCACCATTATTTGTCTCTCCAGTTCGGATGTTCTGCGTCAAGGATCTGCTCCAGCGTCTGAATTCGTTCACGCATACGGCGTGATTCTTCAGTTAGCTGAGCCAGCCGCTGTTGCTCGCCTTGAGAAAGCTGCCCGCCATTCGCGGCACGGTTGTTGTAGTGCAACCACAGCCAGATGGGGGCGACAAACAACACAAATATGGTTAACGGAATGGCAAGAAAAAGCGCGCTCATGTGTACTCCTTTTACAAGTCAGGCCAGCTGCGGCGCGCCATGCACGCCGCAGTTAAAGTGAATTACCCACGTTCCTGGTTATTCATTTTAGCTTTCAGCGCAGCCAGCTGTTCGCTGATCTCGTCGTCGGCTTTCAGTTCAGCAAACTGTGAGTCGAGATTTTTCTGTTTGCCAAAGCTGTGGCTTTCCGCTTCTGATTCCATCTGGTCAATACGGCGTTCAAAAGATTCAAAACGAGCCATTGCTTCATCGATTTTGCCACTATCCAACTGGCGACGAACATCGCGTGAAGAAGAGGCTGCTTGATGACGTAGCGTTAACGCCTGCTGGCGCGCGCGGGTTTCGCTGAGTTTATTCTCAAGCTCACCAATCTCTTTTTTCATACGCGCCAGGGTTTCATCGACGTGCACCACTTCATCTTCCAGGGTGGCGATCAGGTCGGTCATTTTTTGTTTTTCGATCAATGCCGCACGTGCCAGATCTTCTTTATCTTTACGCAGTGCCAGTTCGGCTTTTTCCTGCCATTCGGCTTGCTGTGCGGTCGCTTGCTCTACACGGCGGGAAAGCTGTTTCTTTTCAGCCAGCGCACGAGCCGAAGTGGAGCGCACTTCAACGAGTGTGTCTTCCATTTCCTGAATCATCAGGCGCACCAACTTCTGTGGGTCTTCCGCTTTCTCAAGCAGTGAGTTGATGTTGGCATTCACGATGTCGGCAAAACGAGAAAAAATACCCATAATTCAATCCTCTTTAGTCATTATTTCAGGTGCCCGGCACCCAGCACGACAAGAATACTGCAAGCGGTGTGCCAACTTTTTATCGCATTGATTTTTAACAGAATGATTAAATTTGACTCATTATGCATAACGTTTATAGTGGTTATATTCACTAACTATTGGTTAATTTAATCATGGCAGACAGCAAAGATAACCTGATTGGCGAAGCAAACAGCTTTCTTGAAGTGCTGGAACAAGTCTCCCGCCTGGCACCGTTAGAGAAACCCGTGTTAGTGATTGGCGAGCGCGGAACAGGTAAAGAGTTGATTGCCAATCGCCTACACTTCCTTTCGCGCCGTTGGCAAGGACCGTTTATTTCCCTTAACTGCGCGGCACTCAACGACAACTTGCTGGACTCAGAACTATTCGGGCATGAGGCTGGGGCTTTTACCGGCGCTCAGAAGCGCCATCCAGGGCGCTTTGAACGCGCCGACGGCGGTACGTTGTTTCTTGATGAACTGGCAACTGCACCCATGATGGTGCAGGAAAAACTTTTACGTGTCGTGGAATACGGTGAACTTGAGCGTGTTGGCGGCAGCCAGCCGTTGCAGGTCAATGTGCGATTGGTTTGTGCGACCAACGCCGATCTGCCAAAACTTGCTGAAGAAGGGAAATTCCGCGCTGATTTGCTCGACCGTCTTGCTTTTGATGTAGTGAAACTGCCACCGCTGCGTGAGCGCCAAACCGATATCATGTTGATGGCTGAACATTTCGCGATCACCATGTGTCGCGAGTTGGGCTTGTCCTTCTTCCCGGGTTTTACCGAACAAGCACAGTTAACACTGTTGAATTATGCCTGGCCGGGAAATATCCGCGAGCTAAAAAACGTGGTTGAGCGCTCTGTTTACCGCCATGGCAACAGCGAGGAGCAGGTCGATGAAGTGATCCTCGATCCCTTTGCGCGTAAGCCCGCGCCTGGTGTGAAACACGAAGCGTCACAACTCTCGTTACCGATGGATCTGCGCAAATGGCAAAACGAGCAGGAAAAAACGCTGGTGGAACAGAGTCTGGTGCAGGCGAAATATAACCAACGAAAGGCCGCCGATTTGCTCGGTCTCACCTACCATCAGCTACGGGCATTGCTTAAAAAGCATGATGTGGTTCAGCCCGATTGACTCTCTGTTTACGGCTTTCTCCATGCTACAAAAGCCGTAACTGACGCAAAAAACAGCATCCCCCTGCCTTTTTTGCAGGCTTTGTTTAATAAAAAAGCAAAATAGCCTGACATATTTTGGGAAGCCCTACAGAGTGCGATACACTTTGGCTATCACCCGAGAAAACTCAAAAACTTATGCGCGGAATTGTCTCCTCCCTGTTACTGGCGGTTAGCTGCCTGAGTGGCGCGGCATTTGCTGCAACACCTGTTGAAAAGCCAGCTGATATCCGTAGCAGCGGATTTGTTTATTGTGTCAACGGTCAGGTCAATACCTTTAACCCGCAGATGGCTAGCGGTGGTTTGACTGTGGACACCCTTGCCGCACAGCTATACGACCGATTGCTGGATGTTGATCCTTACACTTATCGCCTGATGCCAGAATTGGCCGAGAGCTGGGAAGTATTGGATAACGGTGCGACTTATCGTTTCCATTTACGCCCGAACGTTCAGTTCCAGACCACACCATGGTTTAAACCCACTCGCGCACTGAATGCCGATGATGTGGTATTCAGCTTCCAACGAGTGTTTGATCGCAAACACCCATGGCATAACGTTAACGGCGGCAACTACCCTTACTTCGATAGCCTTCAGTTCCCTGATTCGGTAAAAAGCGTTCGCAAGCTTGATAGCAACACTGTTGAGTTCCGACTGGAAAAACCAGATGCCTCTTTCTTGTGGCATATGGCTACACATTACGCATCCGTGATGTCCGCAGAATATGCTGATCAACTGACTAAGGCCGACCGTCAGGAATTAATGGACCGTCAGCCGGTTGGCACAGGGCCATTCCAGATAAGTGAATATCGCGCGGGGCAATATATTCGCCTCGCACGCCATCCGAAATTCTGGCGCGGTGTTCCATTAATGCCACAAGTTGTTCTGGATTTGGGTTCAGGTGGTACAGGACGTTTATCGAAACTGATTACCGGCGAATGCGATGTGCTGGCCTATCCTGCAGCCAGTCAGCTGACAATTTTACGTGATGATCCGCGACTGCGTCTTACTTTGCGTCCGGGAATGAACATCGCTTATCTGGCGTTTAATACCAACAAAGCACCATTAAATAACCCAGCAGTACGTCATGCTCTGGCGCTGGCCATTAACAACCAACGCCTGATGCAGTCGATTTACTACGGTACAGCCGAAACAGCCGCTTCTATTTTGCCTCGTGCTTCCTGGGCTTATGACAGTGACTCCAAAATTACCGAATACAACCCGCAGAAAGCTCGCCAGCAATTAAAAGCGCTCGGACTTAACAACCTGGAATTGCGTCTATGGGTTCCGACTAGCTCTCAGGCATGGAACCCAAGCCCGCTGAAAACGGCAGAGCTTATCCAGGCTGACATGGCGCAAATTGGGGTGAAGGTCATTATTGTTCCTGTAGAAGGCCGTTTCCAGGAAGCTCGCTTAATGGATATGAACCACGACTTAACGCTTGCCGGTTGGGCAACTGACAGTAACGACCCTGATAGTTTCTTCCGCCCCATGCTTAGTTGCGCCGCGATCCGATCGCAGACCAACTATGCTCGTTGGTGTGACCCGAAGTTTGATGAAGTGCTGCAAAAAGCGTTGTCGTCTCAGCAACTGGCCTCACGCATCGAAGCTTACCGCGAGGCTCAGGACATTCTGGCCGAACAATTGCCCGTGCTACCACTGGCGTCATCACTGCGCTTGCAAGCCTATCGCTACGACATTAAAGGGCTGGTGCTAAGTCCGTTTGGTAACGCATCGTTTGCGGGTGTTTCCCGCGAGAATGTTGAGGTGAAAAAACCATGATTATTTACACTCTTCGCCGCATATTATTGCTGCTGGTGACGCTGTTTTTTCTGACCTTTATCGGCTTTAGCCTCAACTATTTTACCCCTCATGCCCCACTGCAAGGTGCATCACTGTGGAATGCGTGGGTTTTCTGGTTTGAAAGTATCATGCACTGGGATTTCGGCGTATCGAGCATTAATGGCCAGTCGATTAATGAACAGCTGCGTATTGTTTTCCCTGCCACCATGGAACTATGTATCCTGGCATTTGGCCTGGCATTACTGATAGGTATTCCGGTAGGAATGCTGGCCGGTATTATGCGCAATAAGTGGCAAGACCGGCTGATAAGCGCTCTGGCACTGGTTGGTTTTTCTATTCCTGTATTCTGGTTAGCCCTGCTGCTAACAATGTTTTTCTCGCTCACATTAGGCTGGTTGCCAGTTTCCGGGCGCTTTGATTTGCTTTATGAAGTGAAATCAGTGACTGGCTTTGCGCTGGTTGATGCCTGGCTATCGGACTCCCCTTATCGTGAAGAGATGATCGTCAGCGCCATACGTCACATGGTGCTGCCAGTGGTGGCATTAGCCGTCGCGCCGACCACTGAAGTGGTGCGTCTGATGCGTATAAGCACCATTGAAGTGTTTGACCAAAACTACATTAAAGCAGCAGCAACCCGTGGTTTATCACGCCTGACAATTCTTCATCGTCATGTGCTACACAACGCGTTGCCTCCGGTCATTCCACGCCTCGGCCTGCAATTCTCAACCATGTTAACTCTGGCGATGATCACTGAAGTTGTGTTCAGTTGGCCGGGCCTTGGGCGCTGGCTTATCAACGCAATTCGCCAACAAGACTACACGGCCATTTCTGCTGGCGTGATGGTCATTGGCTCATTGGTAATCATCGTGAACGTTATCTCCGATATTTTGGGTGCCATGGCAAACCCTCTGACACATAAGGAATGGTATGCCTTACGATAGCGTCTATCGCGAGAAGCGCCCGCCGAGCACTCTACGCCTGACATGGCGAAAATTTTACGGCGATACTACGGCAATGATCGGCCTATATGGTTGTGGCGCTTTGGTACTGCTGTGCATTTTTGGTGGTGTTTTTGCGCCCTACGGCATCGACCAACAGTTCCTGGGTTATCAACTGTTACCGCCTTCATGGTCACGCTATGGCGATGTCTCTTTCTTCCTGGGTACAGATGACCTGGGGCGTGATGTATTGAGCCGTCTGTTAAGCGGTGCCGCACCAACAGTTGGCGGTGCGTTTGTCGTTACGCTTGCGGCAGCTGTATGCGGCATTATTCTGGGCGTGTTTGCCGGTTCAACACATGGCCTTCGCTCTGCTGTGCTCAATCATATTCTCGATACGCTGCTGTCTATTCCGTCGCTGCTGCTGGCAATTATTGTCGTGGCATTTGTTGGGCCACATTTGTTGCACGCTATGTTTGCCGTGTGGCTCGCCCTGCTGCCGCGTATGGTGCGTTCTGTTTATAGCGCCGTACACGACGAACTGGAAAAAGATTACGTGGTTGCCGCACGCCTTGATGGTGCATCAACACTGAATATTCTGTGGTTTGCGGTAATGCCTAATACGGCGGCGATTCTGGTTACTGAGATTACCCGCGCACTCTCGATGGCGATTCTGGATATTGCTGCACTAGGGTTTTTGGACCTTGGCGCGCAACTCCCTTCACCGGAATGGGGCTCGATGCTGGGTGACGCACTGGAGTTGATTTATGTCGCTCCGTGGACAGTAATGTTGCCCGGAGTAGCTATCATGATCAGTGTGTTGCTGGTCAACCTGCTGGGCGACGGTTTACGCCGCGCAATCAATGCGGGGGTGCAATAATGCCATTACTTGATATTCGTAACCTGACCATCGAGTTTATGACTTCCGAGGGTTGGGTAAAAGCCGTCGACCGCGTCAGTATGACTCTGAATGAAGGGGAAATCCGCGGTTTAGTGGGCGAGTCCGGTTCAGGAAAGAGTCTGATTGCCAAAGCGATTTGCGGCGTCACCAAAGACAACTGGCGCATCACCGCCGACCGTATGCGGTTTGATGATATCGATCTACTACGTCTGAGTTCACGCGAGCGTCGTCGCCTGGTCGGCCACAACGTTTCGATGATTTTCCAGGAACCGCAGTCGTGTCTGGACCCATCAGAACGAGTCGGTCGTCAGTTGATGCAAAATATTCCCGGCTGGACCTATAAAGGCCGCTGGTGGAAACGATTTGGCTGGCGCAAACGCCGGGCCATTGAGTTGTTACACCGCGTGGGAATTAAAGATCATAAAGATGCGATGCGTAGCTATCCCTACGAGCTGACTGACGGTGAATGCCAGAAGGTGATGATAGCCATTGCGCTGGCAAACCAGCCGCGTTTGTTGATTGCGGATGAACCAACCAACGCGATGGAACCAACCACGCAACTGCAAATTTTCAAACTACTGACGCGGTTAAATCAGTACAACAACACCACCATTTTGCTTATTAGCCATGACTTGCAGATGCTGAGCAAATGGGCCGATAAAATTAACGTCATGTATTGTGGGCAAACCGTGGAAAGCGCAACCAGTGAAGAGCTGATTGCCACCCCGCACCACCCTTATACACAGGCGCTTATCCGCGCGATCCCTGATTTTGGCAGTCCGATGCCGCATAAAAGCCGACTCAATACCATGCCTGGTGCGATTCCTTTACTGGAACAGTTGCCGATGGGGTGCCGACTGGGGCCTCGCTGCCCTTACGCACAGCGTGAATGTATTGAAACACCTCGCTTGATGGGGGCAAAGACACATCTTTATGCCTGTCACTTCCCGCTGAATATGGAGAGTCAGTAATGGCTGAAACGCTGCTCGAAGTTCGTAATTTAAGTAAAACGTTTCGCTATCGAACTGGCTTGTTCCAGCGTCAGCATGTTGACGCCGTTAAACCACTGAGTTTCACTCTGCGTGAAAAACAGACACTGGCGGTTATCGGTGAGAATGGGTCAGGAAAGTCGACACTTGCAAAAATGCTTGCCGGGATGGTTGAGCCAACCACTGGCGAAGTGCTAATTAATGATCATTTGCTGCAGTACGGTGACTATACCTACCGAAGCCAGCATATCCGCATGATTTTCCAGGACCCGAGCACCTCGTTAAACCCGCGCCAGCGTATTTCGCAGATCCTCGATTTCCCGCTGCGCCTGAATACCGACCTTGAGCCGGAAGCACGTCACAAGCAAATTATTGAAACGCTGAGAATGGTCGGTTTGCTTCCCGATCACGCCAGCTACTACCCGCATATGCTGGCTCCAGGGCAGAAACAGCGTCTGGGTTTGGCGCGCGCGTTAATCCTGCGCCCGAAAGTGATTATTGCCGACGAAGCGCTGGCATCTCTTGATATGTCGATGCGTTCGCAATTGATTAACCTGATGCTTGAATTGCAGGAGAAACAGGGCATTGCCTATATCTATGTGACTCAGCATATCGGCATGATGAAACACATCAGCGATAAAGTGATTGTGATGCATCAGGGCGAAGTCGTTGAGCGTGGCAGCACCGCTGAAGTTCTTGCCTCCCCGCTTCATGACCTAACCAAACGCCTGATCGCCAGCCATTTCGGTGAAGCGTTAACAGCAGATGCGTGGCGAAAAGATCGATAAAGCCAACATATTAAGGGTGGATGCCGTTCGCGAAGAGCCACCCTTAACACGTTATTTTTTCGCTTCAACATAGCGAGCAAAATTATCCAGGATAGCCTGCCAGCCATTCTTCTGATGCTCGATGGGGTATTGAGTATCAGGGTCAAACTCTAGATATACCTTCACACCGCCCTCCTGCTCCGTAAATTCGACTTTCGCTTCGCGGTCACCAAAAGTGTATTCAATCAATTTATTCGGAATGATGTTCGTATAAACACCTGCAAAATCAAACCCCATACTGCCGTCCTTCGCTTCCATTCGTGACGAAAACTTACCTCCGGGCTTTAAATCCACCTCCGCATTGACGGTATGCCAGTCTGCCGAAGCAGTATTCCATTTTTCAATATCTTGAGGGTGATTGTAAGTATTCCAGACTTGCTCAATGGGTGCATGAACCTGTGTTTCAACAGTGATTTTCATCATTTATCTCCGGTGATTATGTTTCCAGGCAAGTGCGAATTAACACCCTAAAACATAGTATCCATCAGGCATGTCGGCAATGCGTCTACCACGACCGCCACACAACCATCTGTTCAGACCTCTGGTGACACGATAACCAGTCGTCCGGCGTAAGAAAAATAACCTGACACAACAGGCGTTGAGTGGGATATAATTTCACTTTCGTGTTGAAAAATTGTGACTAGTCATCGTCAACTTGATGATTATAAAGTCATAAAATTAGCAGAAACTATAAGGATTCAAAGCTATGGGTTTTCTTACCGGTAAACGCATTCTGATCACTGGCGTCGCCAGTAAACTCTCCATTGCCTACGGTATCGCACAGGCTATGCACCGCGAAGGTGCTGAACTGGCTTTCACTTACCAGAATGAAAAACTGAAAGGCCGTGTGGAAGGGTTTGCTGCAGATCTGGGTTCAAGCCTGGTTCTGCCGTGCGACGTTGCAGAAGATGCGAGCATCGAAGCGATGTTTGCTGAGCTTGCGAAAAGCTGGCCGAAATTTGACGGTTTTGTTCACTCTATCGGTTTCGCACCTGGCGACCAGTTAGATGGCGACTACGTGAATGCGGTTACCCGTGAAGGCTTCAAAATTGCTCACGACATCAGCTCCTACAGCTTTGTTGCGATGGCAAAAGTTTGCCGTGAAATGCTCAATCCAGGTTCAGCACTGCTGACTCTGTCTTACCTGGGTGCAGAACGCGCTATCCCTAACTACAACGTTATGGGTCTGGCTAAAGCATCTCTGGAAGCTAACGTGCGCTATATGGCAAACGCGATGGGTCCAGAAGGTGTGCGTGTGAACGGTATCTCTGCTGGCCCAATCCGTACTCTGGCGGCATCCGGCATCAAAGATTTCCGTAAAATGCTGGCACATTGCGAAGCGGTTACCCCGATTCGCCGCACTGTGACCATCGAAGATGTGGGTAACTCCGCAGCGTTCCTGTGTTCTGACCTCTCTGCTGGTATCTCTGGCGAAGTGGTACACGTTGACGGCGGTTTCAGCATCGCAGCAATGAACGAACTGGAACTGAAAGACTAATTCGGTTCATCACGTGGGCAGGCGCCTGTCTGCCCCGTTAACACCCTCGCCTCACCCACAATCTTGCCTGTTAATTCTGAAATTCCTCTCGTAGTTATACTTTTCCGATATTTATTATCACCGATCATTCTTTTGTCACCTCCCGCGCTTACGCCAGGATAAAGCAGCAAACCAGGCCGTCAGGTGTTTTCCCCGGGCTTGTAAACTCTTTGACCAAGGAATGACCATGGAACAACGCCGAATCTCAGGCAAAGGCCACTGGTACCATGAAACCCAGTCCAGCCGTAACGATGCCGCCGTGCTTCCGTTAGTTCCCGAAGCCGCGTTTCTCGAAGATCGTTTTTTACTTGATTTGAACCTTAGCGCTGACCAGCTCACCTCTGAGTATGCGTGGCTTTCGGCTGCACGTGATATCAGTGAATGTTTGTTGCCTGAAAACAGCCCTGTGACACGCTTACATACGCTGAGTTGCTATGATCGCCTGAGTACCGCTCTCACTGTCGCACAGGTCTACGGTGTTCAGCGTCTTTGCAATCATTATGCGGCCCGACTGGCCCCCCAACCTGGGCCAGACTCATCGCGCGAAAGCAACCGTCGTCTGACGCAAATCACCCAATACGCCCGCCAGTTGGCCAGCCAACCGACGCTGATTGATGATGTCTCGCGTCAGCAACTTGATGAAGTTGCTCTTTCAGTAAATGACATGGTGACATTTAACCAATTGATTGGCTTTATCGGTTTTCAGGCTCGCGTAATTGCAATTTTCCAGGCTCTACAAAGTTTACCTGTGCGCTGGCTACCCGGGTTTGATACGCAGCAGGATGCCCCCACCGAGTTATTCCTTGATGGCGACAAGCAGTGGCATCCGGGTTTACCTGAAGTTGAGCCACGCTACGCAAACACACTGCAATTGGTCGTACATAACGACTGCCTACCGCAAAATATCTTGCAAGAGATGAGTTGGCTGCTGCTTCACGATGCCACGGCATTTTCCCTATTCGGCCAGATAACTCATTTACTGCTCCCACCGGATGCTCAAGCCTGTGATGATCAGATTTTGGTTGGTCTGTTGACCGCACGTATTAACGGAAGCGTCAGTTGCCTTACGGATTTTGCAAAAGCATGGCGTGGTGAAAGTGGTTTACCTGAAGCAATGCGCAACGGTGAAAGAGCGATACAAGCCTGGAGCCATAACCGTCCACGTGAACGCGCGATAATCCAGGCTGTCCGCGTATTAACTCGCGCACCTGGAAGTTTTAGCGCAGCCCAGCTTCAACTTTTATTCGAACAGGGTTTTAGCGAAGGTGAAGCTTTGCAATTACTGGTGAGTTCAGGGTTGTACGGCTGGCTAAACCGATTGAAAATTGGGCTTGGCAATAATCGCTAGACATTGATAGCACGTGCCTTTGCGGCAAACAGCGCTTGCCGCAAAGGGTGGTTTCGCGTAAAACTGTCAGCCGCTCTTTTGGCCACGAAAACTAAAAAATATGTTCCAGGATAACCCGCTGCTCGCGCAGCTTAAACAGCAACTGCATTCCCAAACTCCACGCGTTGAAGGCGTGGTAAAAGGCACGGAAAAAGGCTTTGGCTTCCTCGAAGTGGACTCCCAAAAAAGTTACTTTATTCCGCCACCGCAGATGAAAAAAGTGATGCACGGCGACCGCGTGAGCGCGGTGATTCATACCGACAAGGACCGCGAAACCGCTGAGCCAGAAGAGCTTATCGAACCGTTCCTCAGCCGGTTTGTTGGTCGTGTACAACGTAAAGACGACCGCCTGTCTATCGTTCCGGATCACCCATTATTGCGTGATGCGATTCAGTGTCGTGCCGACCGCAACGTCACGCACGATTTCCAGAATGGTGATTGGGCAGTCGCGGAGATGAAACGCCATCCGCTTAAAGGCGACCGCGCTTTCTACGCTGACCTAACACAATTCATTACCTGCGGTGACGATCATCTCGCACCATGGTGGGTGACACTGTCACGTCACAATCTTGAACGTGAAGCGCCAGATGGTGTAGCGACTGAAATGTTGGATGAAGGCCTGGTGCGTGAAGATTTAACCGCCCTTGATTTCGTCACCATCGATAGCGCCAGCACCGAAGACATGGATGATGCACTGTACGTTGAAGAGTTAGCTGACGGTAAATTGCAGCTGACCGTAGCCATTGCGGATCCAACCGCCTGGATTGCTGAAGGCAGTAAACTCGACAATATTGCTAAAGTCCGCGCCTTCACCAACTATCTGCCGGGCTTTAACATCCCGATGTTGCCTCGCGAGTTGTCTGACGATTTATGTTCACTGCGCCCTAATGTGACTCGTCCGGTTGTCTCGTGCCGCATGGTTATCGCTCAAGATGGCAGCATCGAAAAAGACATTAACTTCTTTGTTGCGACCATCGAATCCAAAGCCAAATTGGCCTATGACGCTGTCTCCGACTGGTTAGAAGAAAAAGGCGACTGGCAGCCACCGAGCGACGCTATCGCTAAGCAAATTCGTCTGCTGGAACGCGTCTGCCTGAGCCGTGCCGACTGGCGCCGTACACACGCGCTGGTGTTCAAAGACCGCCCTGATTACCGTTTCGTATTAGGTGAGAGAGGCGAAGTGCTGGATATCATTGCGGAATCACGTCGCATCGCTAACCGCATCGTTGAAGAATCAATGATTGCGGCAAACGTCTGTGCGGCCATTGTGTTGCGCGAGCAATTGGGATTCGGCGTTTATAACGTCCACACCGGTTTCGACCCGGCAAACATTGAACAGTTGGCGACTATGCTGCAAGGTCACGGCCTTGACGTTGACGCGCAAGAAGTGCTGACACTAAACGGTTTCTGCAAATTACGCCGTGAACTTGATGCGCAGCCAACCTCCTTCCTTGACACTCGTATCCGTCGCTACCAGTCGTTTGCTGAAATCAGCATTGAGCCAGGCCCGCATTACGGCCTGGGTCTGGAGGCTTATGCAACCTGGACCTCACCGATTCGTAAATACGGCGATATGATCAACCATCGTCTGTTGAAAGCGATCATCAAAGGTGAAACCGCATCCCGTCCGCAAGACGAAATCACAGTACAGATGGCTGAGCGCCGTCGCCTGAACCGCATGGCTGAACGCGATGTCGGTGACTGGCTGTATGCTCGTTTCTTGAGTGACAAAGCCGGAACGGATACTCGTTTTAGTGCTGAAATCATTGATGTGAGCCGTGGTGGTATGCGCGTACGTCTGATTGAAAATGGTGCTGTTGCCTTTATCCCTGCCCCGTTCATCCATACTGTCCGCGATGAGATGGTATGCAGCCAGGAGCTAGGAACCGTGCAGATTAAAGGCGAAGTGGCTTACAAAGTGACAGACGTCATTGATGTGACAATCGCAGAGGTTCGTATGGAAACTCGTAGTGTGATCGCACGTCCAGCAATCTGACGGTTAGTTTGTCATTTAGATTTAAAAGCTGAGCCTGGTGCTCAGCTTTTTTTTGATCTTTTTTTGTGGTGAATACTCTTAGGATCATAATCACAACGAGGTAATGATTAGCACCATAACTCGTTTTCTTCTTGTTATAAGGTAGGAAAAACTATCAACAAGGTGCCGAAGATTCAGATTTTTCACATCTTCTGCAAAAACAATGTCTTTAACTCACTGTTGTCGCTTTAAGATCGGTTTATATTGCTAATATGAATAACAGACTGACACGCTATGTCGGGCACTGTTCAGGAGAGAGCATGAAAGACGATTTGGAGCAAAATCTGCTCTACCGTTATTTAGGGACAACCAGCCCATACTGGCGTTTACCAAACGATAGCAACGCTCTGCAATTAGCAGCCAGCGAAAGCTCTGATATCAGCCAGGTGGTGGCTCTTGAGCCCGAGCAGGCGGAACAAATCCGCCAAATGACGGTAATAACCTCAAGCGTCACTATGTCGATTTCATTATTTGGTAATGAAGTTTCCGTACATTTAGTGGGCCGTAAGGTATCCAAAAAAGAGTGGGCGGGTTCGGCATCGGCCTGGAATGACACCCCTTCTGTCGCCCGCGATTTGGTGCAAGGACTCTCATTCGCCGAACAAGTCGTCTCGGAGGCAAACTCTGTCATCGTTATTCTCGACAAATTAGGCAATATTCAACGCTTCAATCGTTTGAGCGAAGAGTATACCGGTCTTAAAGAACAAGAAGTTATTGGCCAAAACGTTTTTAAATTGTTTATGAGCCGTAGTGAGGCCGCCGCTTCCAAGCGCAATATTAGCGGGTTCTTTCGTAACGGAAATTCTTACGAAGTTGAACGTTGGATAAAAACACGAAAAGGCCAGCGGCTGTTTTTGTTTCGCAACAAATTCGTCCATAGCGGTAGCGGTAAGAATGAAATCTATTTGATCTGTTCTGGTACTGATATCACCGAAGAGCGCCGTGCGCAGGAGCGCCTGCGTGTATTGGCGAACACCGACACCATAACCGGCCTACCAAATCGTAACGCCATCAACGATTTAATCTCCTCCGCGATTGAAAACCGTGGTGAAACCCAGGTAGGGATCGTTTATCTCGACCTTGATAACTTTAAAAAAGTGAATGACGCTTACGGGCACATGTTCGGTGACCAGTTATTGCAGGCCGTGTCATTAGCGATTCTAAGTTGCCTTG
This sequence comes from Buttiauxella sp. BIGb0552, assembly GCF_004366275.1. Lineage (NCBI taxonomy): Bacteria > Pseudomonadati > Pseudomonadota > Gammaproteobacteria > Enterobacterales > Enterobacteriaceae > Buttiauxella > Buttiauxella sp. BIGb0552. The sequence continues at coordinate 302,426 of NZ_SODY01000001.1, read as the reverse complement.
ATGAAGGGCAGATACTCGCGCGTTTGGGTGGAGATGAGTTTATTGTTCTCGCCACTGACACCTCTCAGGCTACGCTCGAAGCCATGTCGTCGCGTATTCTGGCGCGACTAAAACAGCCCTTCCGCATTGGTTTGATTGAAGTCTACTCCGGCTGCTCGTTAGGTATATCGCTGGCTCCGCAACATGGTGAAGACCGTGAAAGTCTAATTCGAAATGCTGATACCGCGATGTATACCGCCAAAGAGAGTGGTCGTGGCAAGTTCTGCGTATTTGCTCCAGAAATGAATCAACGCGTGTTTGAGTACTTGTGGCTCGACACCAACTTACGTAAAGCGCTCGATAATGACCAACTTGTTATTCACTATCAGCCTAAAATGACCTGGAGAGGTGAAGTCAGAAGCCTGGAAGCACTGGTGCGTTGGCAATCGCCGGAGCGCGGGCTGATTCCACCGTTGGATTTTATCTCTTATGCAGAAGAGTCCGGGTTAATTGTGCCTCTTGGGCGATGGGTAATGTTAAGTGTGGTTCAGCAGGTGGCGAAATGGCGTGATAAAGGCATTAATTTACGCGTTGCGGTCAACGTTTCTGCCCGCCAGTTAGCCGATCAAACAATCTTCACCGATCTGAAGCAAGCTCTGAAAGATCTTAATTTTGAATACTGCCCGATTGATGTTGAGCTTACAGAAAGCTGCCTGATTGAAAATGAAGACCTTGCGCTTTCGGTAATTCAGCAATTCAGTCGCTTGGGTGCCCAGGTGCATTTAGATGATTTTGGGACGGGCTATTCCTCACTTTCTCAGCTTGCCCGCTTCCCAATCGATGCGATAAAACTCGATCAAAGTTTTGTGCGCGATATTCATAAGCAGTCGGTTTCCCAATCCCTGGTGCGTGCAATCGTTGCAGTCGCCCAGGCGCTTAATTTACAGGTCATCGCTGAAGGGGTTGAGAACCAAAAGGAAGACGCCTTCCTGACTAAGAATGGCGTCAACGAACGGCAGGGGTATTTATTTGCGAAGCCCATGCCCGCAGCCGTATTCGAACGTTGGTTAAAGCGCTATCAGGCCAGAACGGCGCGATAAGCTTTGCGACCAAATTAGCCAGGGAAATCTGGCTATTTTATTTGCGCAAAAACTTCTTTCGCCGCAAATAGACCATTCAACGCGCAAGGAAACCCTGCATACACCGCCATTTGCATGATCACTTCAATAATTTCCTGTTCCGAACAGCCAACATTCAGCGCGCCCTGGATATGGACTTTGAGCTGTGGCGTCGCATTTCCAAGTGCGGTCAGTGCTGCAACAACAGCAATTTCTCTGGCCTTTAAATCGAGACCTGGTCTTGAGTAGATATCACCAAATGGAAATTCAATCAGCAGACGCGCAAAATCCGGTGCTATATGACTCAGACTCTTAATGACATTTTCACCAGCATGCCCGTCAACCTCTTTTAATTTTTCCAGACCTCGTAGATAACGTTCACTTTCCATTTTCGAATCCCCTTCTGTTATGTAGTGAACGAACTCTAAATTTTACTAAGCAACGCATCCAATACCCTTTTTGTGATACCTTTTTGGTATGAATGAATCCATCGATTTACGACAGTTTCGTTATTTTCTGGCTGTGAGTGAAGAGCTCAACTTCAGCCGTGCCGCGTTGCGTCTGCATATTTCTCAACCTCCTCTGAGCAGGCAAATTCGGCAATTAGAAGACCAACTCGGAGTGCAGTTATTTCTTCGTAGCAAGACGGGTGTCACCCTCACAGATGCGGGGGCCGCATTCTTACCAGAAGTGAAACGCACAATCCTTCAGGCAGAAAAAGCGATTGCCGTCGTAAAAGCGATGCAAAGTAACATTGGAGGGAAATTTGTTGTTGGTTACACAACAGTGTTCGAACGAAGTGCAATCCCTGATGTGACTGAGGTTTTGCACCAACGGTTTCCTGCCTGGCAAATCCACACACCAGGAGATCATTCAATAAATCTCATTCGTGCAGTGAAAAAAGGGACGATGGATGCGGCATTTATCGGCCTGCACACGGACGTTCAAGGTCTTGCTGTTGAAAAACTTTTAGAAGATCCACTGGTGGTGGCTTTGCCCGCAGGACATAAACTTGCGCACAAACGCGTCATCAGTTTTGACTCACTACGTGACGAGCCGATGTTCTGGTTTGAGCGGAAGTTAAATCCCGGCTTTTATGATTACTGCCAGGCGTTTTTCCACAAGATTGATTTCAAGCCTCATATTATTCCGGAACCGCAAGATCATCACATCATGCTGGGGCTTATTGCGGAAGGAAAAGGTATTGCTCTGGTCCCTTCATCGTTGCAGTGCATCAAACGACAAGGGGTTATTTTCCGTAAACTGAAGGAAGAGACTTATCCTCTGACGATGGGTATTGGCGTTGCCTGGGATAAACAAAATCCTTCACCTGTTCTGCAGGCATTTCTTGAGTTGCTGAGGCGTTAACACCTGAAAGAAGACGCCTTTCTTTAAAAGAATGGCGTCAACAAACGGCAGGATTTAGACCAATGCCCACAGCCGTATTCGAGCGTTGGCTCACGTGTTAACTGGCTTTACGCAAAGCTGTAGCGCTGTGACGATTTTGCATTTGCACTAACCTTTCCATATAAGCGATATCCTTAGCTTCGAGGCAAAATGCTGCATCAACCCAGTCTTCGGTGATATCCATCAACTCCGATCGAGGGAGTTGAAGTACACGCTGACGGGCACGCAACATAGCCCGTACACCATTCAGTTTAGGCTGCAATGTATCAATGAAAGTACGAGTAGCAAGATAACCCTGACCGGGTTCAAACAGTTCATCAACCAGTCCAAACTGCTGATGCCACTCAGCGGTGTGAGACTCTCCTTTATAAATCAGCTCTTCAGCAAGTTTCATGCCTGAACGGCGTGCAACCAATGAATAGGCCCCCATTCCCGGGAAGAGGTTAAAAGCAATCTCCGGGAAACCAAGACGGGCATCTCGTTGTGCCAGCACAAAATGATGTGCTAGTGCTGCTTCAAATCCCCCGCCTAATGCACTGCCCTCAACCATCGCAAGGCTAATTGCACCGCTATCAAACCCTCGTGAGGCTGCATGGACACAGTCGACACAAGCCCTGGCATATGCGCGCAATGCCTCACGACGCCCCTGCTGTATTGATTCAACAAAAAAGCCCAAATCGCCGCCAGTGTTATACATTCCCTGCACCAGAGAGCCTGTCACCCAAAAATCAACCACAAAACCCTCCTGTTGAACCAGATACCGCAGGTTCATAATTTCTTCGATTAGCTTGTGGTTGAAGCAAGGACGGGGCTGTGCTCTTAACATCATCCACACAGTGCGACGTTCCGCCTCGTAGTAACCCGACAACTGGGTGAATCGAGTAGTGTCCGTGAACAATTTGCAGGTTGGCTGGTTAATTACTGTCATTATCTTATCCTCATGTTATGAAAGCGTGTTACACGCAGGATCAGACTAATCCACTACCGCACCAGGATGAATGTATCGGAGTGTTTAATAATTATTACTTATATGTTGTTCAATAATTGATTGATGTGTAAGGGTAAAAATTCGCAATTGAGCCTTCTCTTTCCAGACCTTTTTTTGCATTATGAAGGCAACACTTTTCCGCAACTGACCAGGACGCACTATGCCTTCAGTGGACCCTCTGCAACTCGCAAAACGTATTGATACCGTGCTGGATATTCTGGTGGGGGGCGATCATGCGTCTGCTATTAACAATCTTGAAATCCTGAAAACGGAATTGCTGAACATCGCTAATGGTGAAGAGATAAAAGAAGGCGACTTGAAAAAGTCGCCCTGGGAGATTTGAATCTAACGCCGGTGAAAACCGGCGTTTTTATAGGCTCAATGAGCCGAATGCGCCTTGCCAGTCTTTCTCGAAAGTTGCAATCGCAGCATTCACGGCCGGTGTCGTTAACAGTTGTTCAGTGACATCAACAGGTAGCGTAATTGCTTCACATCCTGCCAGTAAACATGACATGGCCTGATGTGGTGTACGGAAACTAGCGGCCAGCACTTTAGATTGTGGGGCGTGCAGAGTCAGCAACTGCTGTAAATCCTGCACCATTTGAATACCATCACCACCCTGCGCATCCAGGCGGTTGACGTACGGCGCAACATACTCAGCCCCAGCTAATGCGGCAAGTAATCCTTGAGCTGCACCATATACCGCAGTGCCCAACGTCGGAATGCCTATTACCTTCAACTGCTTAATCGCCGCCAGGCCTTCTACCGTGGTAGGGACTTTCACAACAAGACCCGGGACACGCTTAACTAGTAATTCAGCCTCTTTCACCATTTCGTCAGCCTGCGCGGCAATGACCTGAGCAAATAGTTTGCCTTCACCACCTAATGCATCCTGCAAGGCCGGTAGTACTTCCCACAAAGAAATCCCCGCTTTGGCAACGATGGAGGGATTGGTTGTTACGCCCTGCAACGGCAAAACACGCGCCAGGCGCTTCACTGCGGCAACGTCAGCAGTATCTAAATACAGTTCCATAAACTCTCCGGATTGGTCATCTATCTGATTCCCGACATCATAACGCCACTGTCTGGTCTTTATCTGATCAAAATCAATAAAACTTTCATTCGAAAGTAATCTAATTTACGAAAGAAGATTAAGGCGGGCTTATGCTATTTAATATCCAACGTTACTCAACACATGATGGTCCAGGGATTCGCACAGTCGTATTCCTTAAAGGCTGCTCTCTGGGCTGCCGCTGGTGCCAGAACCCTGAAAGCCGTGCTCGTGGGCAGGATGTGCTGTTTGACGAGCGTCTATGCCTTGCTGGTTGCGATCTTTGTCCACAGACAGCACCACATGCAATCAGCCGTATTGATGACGTTTTGATTATCGCCCGTGAAAAGCTTACGACTGACGACATGACTACGTTGACGGATTGCTGCCCTACCCAAGCATTAAGCGTATGCGGTGAGACACAAAGTATTGATGCAATCATGCAGAAAGTGCTTCGCGACAGACCATTTTACGACCGCAGCGGTGGAGGAATTACACTTTCTGGCGGCGAACCATTCATGCAGCCTGAAATGGCTGAGCAACTGCTGCGTAAAAGCAAAGAGGCAGGAATTCATACCGCCGTTGAGTCTTGCCTCCATGTGCCGTGGAAATACATAGAACCGTCGATTAACCATCTGGATCTCCTGCTCGCCGACCTTAAGCATGTTGATGCGCAGCGCTTCAAACAATGGACCGACGGCAACGTCGAACGTGTAATGGACAACTTTCGCAAATTGGCTGCACGCAACGTAGAAATGACGATTCGCGTGCCGTTGATCCCAGATTTTAATGCCGACGAGCAATCAATTCGCGCAATCGCTGATTTTGCTGCCGATGAAATCGGTGCGAAAGCGATTCATTTTTTGCCTTACCACACCTTAGGTATCAACAAATACAAGCTCCTGAATATCCCTTATCTGGCCGCGCACCAACCCCTTGATGCGCCAGAACTGCTGCAGTTTGCTGAGCAGTACGCAAGCCAAAAAGGGATGACCGCCTGGATAAGAGGATAAACCGATGACCCAACTGAACCTGAACACCTTAAGCCAACGAATCAAAGATCATAAAGAAGCATTGATTCATATTGTTAAGCCACCAGTTTGTACCGAGCGTGCGCAACATTACACAGCGATTTATCAACAGCACCAGGATAAACCATTACCCGTGCGCCGTGCTCTCGCACTCGCCCACCACCTTGCTGAGCGCACTATCTGGATTAAGCATGATGAATTGATCGTTGGTAACCAGGCAAGCCACGTTCGCGGGGCACCATTCTTCCCTGAGTACACCGTGGGATGGATTGAAACTGAAATTGATGAGTTGGGCGACCGCCCTGGCGCGGGTTTCTCAATTTCAGATGCTGATAAAGCGGTGATGCATGAAATTTGCCCATGGTGGCGTGGTCAAACCGTGCAGGATCGCTGCTACGGAATGTTCACCGACGAGCAAAAGGAGTTACTGGCAAGTGGCATTATTAAAGCCGAAGGAAATATGACTTCAGGCGATGCGCATCTGGCGGTCAACTTCCCACTGTTGCTGGAATTAGGCATTGATGGTTTACGTGCAAAAGTAGCCGAACGTCGTTCACGTCTACACCTGACCGACTGGGAAGATCTGCACAAAGAGCAATTCCTGAAAGCGATTGATATTACTTTCGTTGCATTAAGCGAGCATATTCTACGCTATTCGGCGCTTGCCAAAGAAATGGCGAGCACAGAATCACGTGTTACACGCCGTGATGAACTGCTCGCCATTGCTGAAAACTGCCAACTCATTGCTCATCATAAACCAACCTCATTCTGGCAAGCTTTGCAGTTGAGCTACTTCATACAGCTGGTATTGCAGATAGAATCTAATGGCCACTCCGTATCTTTTGGCCGCCTCGATCAGTTTCTCTATCCATGGTATCGCCGTGATGTCGAACTTGAGCAAAGTTTAGGTCGCGACCAGGCTATCGAACTCCTGCAAAGCTGTTGGTTGAAATTATTGGAAGTGAACAAAATCCGCTCTGGTTCTCACTCCAAAGCCTCTGCCGGCAGCCCGCTTTATCAAAACGTCACCATTGGTGGCCAGACACTGGTTAATGGTGAAGCTGTAGATGCGGTGAATCCACTTTCATACGCCATCCTTGAATCATGTGGGCAGTTACGCTCAACACAGCCGAACTTGAGTGTGCGTTACCATGCTGGAATGAGTAATCACTTCCTTGATGCTTGCGTTCAGGTGATTCGCTGTGGTTTCGGGATGCCTGCATTTAACAACGATGAAATCGTGATTGAGGAGTTTATTAAACTCGGTGTCAGTCGTGAAGATGCATACGACTACGCAGCGATTGGTTGTATTGAAACAGCTGTCGGCGGCAAATGGGGATACCGTTGCACAGGCATGAGTTTCATTAACTTTGCTCGTGTCATGCTGGCTGCACTCGAACATGGTCGTGATGCTACCAGCGGTAAAGTTTTCCTTCCGCAAGAACATGCGCTCTCAGCCGGAAACTTCAGCCAGTTTGATCAGGTGATGAATGCGTGGGATGCTCAAATCCGCTATTACACCCAGAAATCCATAGAGATTGAGTGTGTTGTGGATACGGTTCTGGAAGAAAATGCTCACGACATTCTGTGCTCAGCCCTAGTGGATGACTGCATTGAGCGTGGTAAAAGTATTAAACAAGGCGGCGCAAAATATGACTGGGTTTCTGGCCTGCAAGTTGGTATTGCCAACCTTGGAAACAGCCTTGCAGCAGTGAAAAAATTGGTGTTCGAGCAAGGAGTGATTGGTCAACAACAGCTTGCTGAAGCACTGGCCAATGACTTTGAGGGTTTGACTGGTGAACAGCTACGCCAGCGCCTGATTAATGGCGCCCCAAAATATGGCAACGATGAAGATGAAGTCGATTTACTATTAGCTCGAGCTTACCAAACCTATATTGACGAGCTGAAGCAGTATCACAATACTCGTTTTGGTCGTGGCCCTATCGGCGGAACTTACTACGCGGGTACTTCATCTATATCTGCGAACGTACCATTTGGTGCCGCAACAATGGCAACCCCGGATGGACGTAAAGCAACGACGCCACTGGCAGAAGGTGCAAGCCCGGCCTCAGGCACCGACCGTCTTGGCCCAACGGCAGTTATCAGCTCCGTTGGCAAATTGCCAACCAGTAAGATTTTGGGTGGCGTGTTGCTTAACCAGAAGCTGAATCCGGCAACATTAGATAACCCACGCGACCGTGAAAAATTGATGCTTATGTTGCGTACTTTCTTTGAAGCGCATAAAGGCTGGCATGTTCAATACAACATTGTTTCCCGTGAAACACTGATTGATGCCAAACAATATCCTGATAAGTATCGTGACCTGGTGGTGCGCGTAGCAGGTTATTCTGCTTTCTTTACTGCCTTATCTCCAGACGCGCAGGATGATATTATAGCCCGCACAGAACATACACTTTGATAATCCGGCGGTGCATTAAGCACCGCCTCAAAATTGGCTGACATGAACTCCAGACAACAAATTATTTTACAGATGGTGATAGATCAAGGCCGCATGAGTGTGGCCGATCTCGCTAAAAAAACCGGTGTCTCAGAAGTCACTATTCGCCAGGATCTCAATCTTCTGGAGAAGAAAAGTTATCTGAAACGTGCTCACGGTTATGCCGTTCCGCTAGATAGTGAAGATGTCGAAACCCGAATGATGAACAATTATTCGTTGAAGCGTCATCTTGCTGATTTTGCCGCAACATTGGTAAACGACGGTGAAACGATTTTTATCGAAAATGGCAGTTGCAATGCACTGCTGGCTCGCGCGTTAGCCGAGCAGAAAAAAATAACTCTGATTACCGTCAGTAGCTACATTGCGCATCTTTTGAAAGATACCGATTGTGAAGTTGTGTTGCTGGGTGGCATTTACCAGAAAAAGAGTGAAAGCATGGTTGGCCCTCTGACGCGCCAATTTATCCAGCAAGTCCATTTCAGCAAAGCATTTATCGGTATTGACGGTTTTTTACCAGAAACCGGATTTACCAGCCGCGACATGATGCGCGCTGATGTGGTTAATACTGTGCTGGAAAAAGGTAGTGAAACCATTGTACTGACTGACAGTTCTAAGTTTGGTGCGATGCACCCCTACACTCTCGGCCCGCTCTCACACATTAACCGCGTCATTACAGACGATGCGCTTAGCGGAGTTGCTAGCCAACAATTGCAGGATACGGGGATACAGGTCAATATTGTTAAACAATTTCCGATCGCCTGAGAACCTTTTTAGCTGCCTGCGGCCCAGTAGGCAGCTCTCTTATCAGAATTATCCTGCCTATCCTTTAAGATTATTTACCTATTGTTATTTCCAATACAAATTAGAATATTTATCAGCGATATAACAGGAAGTGATAATCACCGTAGTTATCTTTTAGGTCTTATATCGTTATGCAGTTTCGCGGAACGCTCTATAAGTTGGTTTATTGCCACTATACTTAACTAGAGACTATTTCCGTGAATCAATAATTCAGGAGAAAGTATTATGACCTTAAATAACAAAAAAATTGCTGCCGTTGTGCTGGCTTTAACCGTTGCTACCTCTCTGAGCGCCTGCTCAAACTGGTCCAAACGTGACCGTAACACCGCGATTGGTGCAGGTGCCGGTGCTGTTGGTGGTGCTGTCTTAACTGACGGTAGTGCACTTGGCACATTAGGTGGTGCAGCTGTAGGTGGTATTATCGGTCATCAAGTAAGTAAATAAAGCTTGATACCAGCAAAAGCGTAAATGCTTTTACACATTATAAAATCTTTAATATTCAGGTCTGACTTTCAGCAGTCATAATAAAAGGCCACGGTATATTTACCGTGGCCTGATTGTTTCTATTATATCTTAAACGAATCAACCACCTGCTAATTTTACTTTCATACCTTTTGCTTCAAGCAGAGATTTAATCAGGTCACGTTTATCACCCTGAATCTCAATAACGCCATCTTTTAGTGAACCACCACAACCACATTTTTTCTTCAGTTCGGCGGCGAGCGTTGCTAATTGCGCGTCATCCGCATCGATACCGGTAATCAAACATACACCTTTGCCTTTACGGCCACTGGTTTGTCGTTGAATCCGCACCACACCATCACCTTTTGGGCGAACGGGTGCCGACGCAGGCTCATCAATGCGACCTGTTTCAGTTGAGTAAACTAAACGGCTGTTATCGTCTTTCATCATTCACCTTGCAGCAATGAAGCGCGGATATCACGCAGCGTCTGAGAAGGATTTGCAGATTGGGTGATCGGACGCCCAATTACCATGAAGTCTACACCCGCCGTTTGTGCTTGCTGCGGAGTCATGATGCGGCGCTGATCGCCTGCATCGCTTCCAACCGGGCGAATGCCAGGTGTAACGAGCTTAAATGATTGGCCCAATTCGCTCTTGAAACGCACAGCTTCCTGAGCAGAACAAACCACACCATCTAAACCACAATTTTGTGTCAAACGAGCCAGGCGCTCAGCGTGTTCAGCTGGAGTGGCAGCAATGCCGAGATCGACCAGATCGCTTGCTTCCATGCTGGTAAGGACAGTAACGGCAATCAGTAATGGTGCATCGTTGCCAAATGGCAGCAAAGCTTCACGTGCAGCCGTCATCATACGAGCCCCACCGCTGGCATGAACGTTCACCATCCAGACACCAAGTTCTGCCGCAGCGGCAACTGCATGTGCCGTCGTATTCGGAATATCGTGAAATTTCAGATCAAGGAATACGTCAAAGCCACGTACCTGAATATCTCGCACCAATTGCGGTCCAAACAAAGTAAACATCTCTTTGCCCACTTTTAGACGGCAATCACGCGGGTCGATGCGATCGATGAATGCTAAGGCTTTATCACGATTATCGTAATCAAGTGCGACAACAATAGGAGAATCGGTGGCAACAAGGGAGGAGGATGATGCAGTTGAATTCATGACTAAACCTTCTGATGTTGGACAGCACTGCGCCGCATAGAGATAAACGGCAAGCATTCTACTCGTGGCACACGCAAAATTACAGTTGCCATTACACCCTGCCAGTCATGATTGACTCGATGCTGAGGTGTGTTTTACAGAAAAGATCATTAGTATGTTGTAACTAAAATATCTCTTTTTTTTATAAATACCTGTTATTGCCCATCCAGGCCTCGGATAGGTTTAATCGTTGACCATGCCCGGCAAGAAGGACAATGCCAATAGAGCGTAAAAGCCGTGAAGCCACATTTCTGACAACGATAGCGCGGTTTAGTGCGAACCTGTTCACCAACCATGTCACGAAGCACCATCAGGCTCTCTTTCGCACGCCCTTCTTCTGCTTCCTGCAAGTGGTAATCCATCAGACGATGGAACACACGCATAGTAGGATGACGCTGGAGCTGTCGGTTGATATAAACTTGCGCGACTTCAGACCCCTCTTTATGTTCGAGAATCTCAGCCAGCATCAACTCTGCACCTGCTCCGGTGTTTTCTTCAACACAGCGTTTTAAGAACGCTTCCCACTCTTGCGGTTTATTTAATTGCTGATAGCAGGTCTGTAGCATTTCCAGCGTTTCGCTGACTAATTCGCTATCTTGATCAATAACGCGCTGCAATGTCTCAACGGCTTTTGCATATTCGTTACGAGCCATGAAGATGCGACCCATCATGATAGATATGCGCGCGCAATTTTTATCGGCAGCAGCCCCTTTCTTAAGCAAAGACATGGCTCGATCAAGATCATCGCTCCCCATCAATTGCACCGCCTGCTCACAATAGAAGTGGGCAATTTCTGTACGCTGCTTATCTTTTCCGAGCTTAACCAAACGTTCTGCTACTTCAATGGCTTTTTGCCAGTCGCTGGTTGCCTGGTGAATCAGCAACAATTGTTGCAACGCGCCGATTCGGAAATCAGTTTCATCGATCAACTGGGCAAACATATCTTCAGCGCGGTCGTACAATCCCGCAGCCATATAATCACGGCCCAACTGCTGCACGGCCAGCAAGCGCTGTTCGTAGGTTAGTGAAGCACTTTCCATTAAAGACTGGTGGATACGGATAGCGCGGTCGACCTCACCACGAGAGCGGAACAGGTTACCAAGCGTGAGATGGGCTTCAACAGTACTGGTATCTTCCTTGAGCATATCGAGGAAAAGATCCACAGCTTTATCTTGCTGGTTTGACAGCAAGAAGTTAACCCCCGCCACGTAGTCACGCGACAGGCGATTAGCCTCTTGTTGTTTATCTTGTTGTGCGCTTCTTCGCCCCATATACCAGCCGTAGGCGGCAGCGATAGGAAGTAGCAGAAACAACAATTCCAGCATGGCAGGTTATTCCTTCACAGCCGGTACAACAGCCGCAGTAACATCAGAATCTGTAGTAATTTGCTGCTCCAGGCGTTTAATTTTACGATCGGCGCGCGCAAGTGATACCCGCAAGCGCAACCAGAACAGGCCACAAATCAGCCAGCCCAGTAAAAAACCAGCAGCAAAAAGAGTCGCCAACAAAGTGGAGACGCGGTATTCGCCTTGTGCCAACAGATAGTTGAAATTGACTACCTGATCGTTTTGCGCGCCCAGAGTGACAGAAATCACAAAAATCGCTAGCACCAGTAAGAAAATGAATAAGTATTTCACATTACTTCCCGTCATGTGGTCTTACGCGACTAAATTATGCCCGAATGCTTTTACCCAACGGTATAAACTACCATTTCCCGGGTGTTCGGGGAATCCATAGAGAGCGTCCAATTCATAAGAAATGGGGATTAAATCAATAATCTCAAGGCTCATCATCCCGTTCGGCTATTTCATCAGCTTCTTGCGGCGGCGGTGAAAGCGGGCCGCATAATTTTTGTGCAAGCCAGGTTGCCAATGTTATCAATGCCCAGGAGATGATTGTGGCTACCACTAAATCCCGTGGCCAATGCATCCCGAGAAGCAACCGGCTGCCCATTACACCTGTTGCCCAAACTAACAGCAAAGCAATTGTCAAAGTTCGCCTGCGAGGCCACAACAGTCCAACACCCAACAAGGCCCAACTTGCCGCAAACATCGTGTGCCCTGATGGAAATGCAAAACCGGTCTCTTTTTGCCAGTGTTTACGTAACCAACCAGGGACTTCCTGTTGCGTTTCAAGCTGGCTTTTTACCAGTTCGCTACGCTGCTTACGCTTTAAATTGTAGAACTCATCAGTTGGAATATGTTGCGTCTTTTCCAGCCATACAACAAACGGCCGCGGTTCCTGCACTTTATCTTTGATGACAGATTTTACGCCCTGCCCAATAAGGATAGCTGCACCGAGTATGGCAAATAGCATTAGAGCTGCTTTTAAGCGAAACCTCAGGCACCACAAAAACCAACCGCACAACACAACATGAGTAATAATGCCCCAGGGCTGAGTTACAGTTTCGGTCACCCAATACATCATTTTAAGCCAGACACTATTTCCTCCCGGAACCCACTGCCACCCCGAAATCCATACGGCTAAAGGCATGATTAACAGTATTCCAGCACCAATTGTCGTTCGCTTTGCTATTGCCCGCATCACTTATCCTTATGCAATTTGAACATTAAGAATACCTGAAAAAGCGCACCGATGGGAAAACGTAGCGTAACGCAAAGCGTAAAAATAGGAGCCGTGGCAGTCAATTAGGTGAAGTACCCGCCGTTGTGGCAAAATAGCCAGAAGTAATTAAACAAGCCAGACAGCTGGCAGGCACGATGAGTGCCAACATAAGTACCTGGAGAATCACATGCAGCTTAAACGTGTGGCAGAAGCCAAACTGCCAACCCCATGGGGCGATTTCCTGATGGTGGGCTTTGAAGAACTGGCAACTGGACAAGACCACGTTGCTCTGGTTTTTGGTGATATTAGCGGGAATGATTCTGTTCTGGCGCGAGTGCATTCTGAGTGTCTGACGGGGGATGCCCTATTCAGCCTGCGCTGTGATTGCGGTTTCCAGCTTGAAGCAGCTCTTTCCCAGATTGCAGAAGAAGGCCGCGGTATTTTGTTATATCACCGTCAAGAAGGTCGTAACATTGGTCTACTTAATAAAATCCGCGCCTATGCATTGCAGGATAAAGGCTACGATACGGTCGAAGCCAACCACCAACTCGGCTTTGCCGCCGATGAACGTGACTTCACGCTGTGTGCTGACATGTTTAAGCTATTAAGTGTCGACGCGGTACGCTTGTTGACCAACAACCCACGTAAGGTAGAAATTCTCAGTGAAGCGGGGATTAATATCATTGAACGTGTGCCACTGATCGTGGGCCGTAATCCGAAAAACGCGCATTACCTGGATACTAAGGCCGCTAAAATGGGCCATTTGCTGTCCGAAGATTAAGAGATTTCTCCCCCATCGCTGGGGGAGATTTTTGTCTAATTTAGCATGTTGCGAATAACGTAATGCAGGATGCCATCATTTTTGAAGTATGTCAGTTCATTGCCGGTATCAATACGGCAGCGGCACTCCACCACCTCTTGTCTACCATCGGCGAAGGTTAATTTCACCGGAACCGTAGCGCCTGGCGTCAGATCATTGAGCCCACTGATATCAATAAACTCCTCCCCCGTCAGACCTAACGTTTTACGCGTCACTCCCTGCGGGAATTCCAGTGGTAAAATACCCATGCCAATCAAGTTTGAACGGTGGATACGCTCAAATGACTCAGAGATAACCACTCGTACCCCAAGCAGACGCGGGCCTTTTGCCGCCCAGTCACGGCTGGAACCGGAGCCATACTCTTTACCGGCAAATACCGCGAGCGGAATGCCTTTGTCGCGATATTTCATTGCAGCGTCATAAATTGAGATGACTTCGTCGCCAGGAAGCAAACGCGTCATCCCCCCTTCAACACCCGGCACCATTTCGTTACGGATGCGAATGTTGGCAAAAGTCCCACGCATCATCACTTCGTGGTTACCCCTACGCGATCCATAGGAGTTAAAATCTTTGCGCTCAACACCATGGTTTTGTAGGTAACGCCCTGCCGGACTATCAGGCTTAATACTCCCGGCTGGTGAGATGTGATCAGTAGTTACTGAATCCCCCAGCATGGCCAGCACGCGGGCACCATGAATGTCCTGCAATGGTTTCGGCGTAGCTTCCATTTCATCAAAGAATGGCGACAGACGAATATAAGTAGAATCACTCTGCCAGCCATAGGTATCTGAATGGTCTACCTCGATACTTTGCCACTCAGGCGTTCCCTCAAAGACTTCAGCGTACTCTTTGTGGAACATTTCCGTTGATACCTGCGCGACTGCACGGGCAATTTCCTGGCTGCTCGGCCAAATATCTTTGAGGTAAACAGGATCACCTTTGCGGTCATGCCCAAGTGGATCGGTGGTCAAATTAACGTTCATATTCCCGGCAAGCGCATAAGCAACCACTAGCGGTGGCGATGCCAGCCAGTTAGTTTTCACCAGCGGGTGAATACGACCTTCGAAGTTACGGTTTCCTGACAACACGGCACCAACGGTCAGATCACCCTTCTTAATTGCCTGTTCGATGGGATCCGGCAACGGCCCGGAGTTACCAATACAGGTGGTGCAGCCATAACCTACCAGGTTAAAACCTAGCTCATCGAGATAAGGAGTAAGTTTTGCCTTCGCAAGATAATCCGAAACAACTTTAGAGCCTGGTGCCAGTGAAGCTTTTACCCACGGCTGGCGTTTTAAACCTAAAGTCACGGCTTTTTTAGCCAGCAAGCCCGCCGCCATCAGGACACTTGGGTTTGAAGTGTTAGTACAAGACGTAATGGCCGAAATAACCACCGCCCCATCTGGCAACTGATAGCTCTTCCCGCCCATGGTGTAATCCACGGGTGCGCGATCTTTATGGCTGCTATTTACTTCAAGCTCATTACTAGCGCTAAAGGCTTTTGGCACATCACCCAACGCTACACGATCCTGTGGGCGTTTCGGCCCGGCAAGGCTTGCTTCAACCTCATTCATATCCAGTGACAGTGTGCTGGTAAATACAGGCTCATCGCCCGTATTACGCCACATCCCCTGAACCTTCGCATAGGCTTCCACCAGTGCGATTTGTTGTTCGCTACGCCCGCTCAGGCGCATGTAATCCAGCGTGACGGTATCAATCGGGAAGAATCCGCAGGTTGCACCATATTCTGGTGCCATATTGGCGATGGTTGCGCGGTCGGCCAGTGGCAATGAGTCCAGGCCATCGCCATAGAATTCAACGAATTTACCAACCACACCGTGTTTACGTAGCATTTGCGTGACGGTGAGTACGAGGTCGGTCGCAGTAATGCCCTCCCGCAATTTACCATTAAGTTTAAAGCCTACAACATCCGGGATGAGCATCGAAACAGGTTGTCCAAGCATGGCAGCTTCGGCTTCTATACCGCCTACCCCCCATCCCAGAACACCAAGGCCGTTGATCATCGTGGTGTGCGAATCGGTGCCCACCAGCGTGTCTGGATAAGCTACCAGCTCATCACCCTGCATTTCGCTCCATACTGCTTTGCCAAGATATTCCAGGTTGACCTGGTGGCAGATTCCAGTACCCGGCGGTACCACACTAAACCGACTAAATGCTTGTTGGCCCCAGCGCAGGAAAACATATCGCTCATGGTTACGTTCCATTTCCAGGCGAACGTTTTCTTCAAAAGCATCGTCATTACCGAAATGATCGACAGTCACGGAGTGGTCAATAACAAGGTCAACAGGGGAAAGTGGATTAACTTTGGCAACATCTCCGCCCAGACGTTTTACGGCTTCACGCATGGCGGCTAAATCAACCACTGCCGGTACGCCAGTAAAATCCTGCATCAGAACACGCGCCGGGCGATAAGCAATTTCACGATCGGCATGAGCATTCTTCAGCCAGGCGGCCAGGGCATGAATATCATCTTGAGTGACGGAGTTTTCATCCTGCCAGCGCAGCAGGTTTTCAAGCAGAACTTTCAATGACTTGGGTAAACGAGTGATATCCCCAAGTTCCTTTGCGGCCAGCGGCAAGCTGTAATAGTGATAGGTTTTATTCAGCGCCTGTAAAGTATCCTTACTGGCCTCTCGTAGCGTTAACGACATAGCTCCTCCGTAAATTTCTTAGGATAGCGGTATCCCTGACTAAGATCAGGGACAGTATTAAAGATAACACAAAGATGTCGTAACGATTTGATAACAACCCAAATTGATAAATCAGGTTGTGTAAACACAGATGGGGGATTTGATTACACCCCGGAGATGGCCGGGGTGTTGGAATAATTAGTGAGTCAGCATCCAGACCATGTGGGCCCAAAATGCAAACGAAACGGAAAATACGCTAAGCCATGACCAGTATTTGGCACTACAGTGAGTATCCATAATCCACTCTCTTTATTTTTGGTAAACACTATGACTGAATAATTAATCAGTCTGTTTGAATATTGCTGTGTGTAGTGATTACTTAAAGAGTGAGGTGTTAATCACATATAATAAAAAAGTGTGATTGACCGCAAGTTAAATAAAGGTAAATAAAAATAACTCTTATTGTTCTATATGTTCGTCTGCTGAAAACAGATCGATAAATTCTTTTTGTTCTTGAGTCAACTGCCACGACGCAGGAACCTGTACTTCTCCAGATTTTGCTTCTTGCTGAGACTTGTCATCTTGCTGAAGTACACTTTTTTGCACTTGTGTTTGAGCAAGGGCTGTCATAATTACCCCCAAAAATGCCAGGCTGCCAACGCTACCACAAGCCAGAACAGACCTGATACGAGAAACACCGCCATCCAGGCTTTACGTTTAAGCCCTGTTTCCTTTTGCGGTTCTTCACTTCCTGAAGGCATTGCTAACCTCATACAATCGGCACCACTTATCATAAATCATTAAACAATCGGTATAATTAATCGCCAGCTGGGATTAATCCTAAAGAAACTCTAGTACAAAAGCCAGCGAAATTGCTTTCCAGATACAGGTAAATATTTAATCTTTTGACCTGAAATAAATAATTGAAACAGTAAATTTGCGCAGAGGTTATTTATTATCTACGTTTGTCTCTTAATTGAGACACATTAACCATTCATATGGTGTGGGCAATTAGCGATTTAAGAAGGGAATAAATACGGAGAGAGGTAAATCATATTCTTTATGCAAATGAGAAGAGGTATCTTTCGCGCATGGAAAGATACCTCGCGATATTATTTTGCTGGTAGTTTAATATCTTTAAACATCGCTTCAATATCTTCGTTAGATTTTAATGCTACAGCGGTATCAACCACATCACGAGTCAGATGCGGGGCAAAACGCTGAATGAAATCATACATGTAACTGCGCAAGAACGTGCTGCGGCGGAAACCAATTTTCGTCGTGCTGTGGCTGAACACGCCTTGTGCTTCAATACGCACCAAATCAGGGTCTGACACCGGGTCCACCGCCATGCTGGCAATAACCCCTACCCCTAATCCCAGGCGCACGTAAGTTTTAATCACATCAGCATCAGTTGCTGTGAACACGATACGTGGTGTTAGTCCTGCACGATTAAATGCCGTATCTAATTCAGAACGCCCGGTGAAGCCAAAGGTGTAGGTAACCAGCGGATATTGCGCCAGCTCTTCAATAGAGACAGACTCTTTTGATGCTAGCGGGTGATCCGGCGTGACAACAATCGAACGGTTCCAGTGATAGCACGGAAGCATCACGAGATCGTCGTAAAGGTGCAACGCTTCGGTCGCTATCGCAAAATCGGCATTGCCTTTAGAAACTGCTTCTGCAATTTGTGTTGGTGAACCCTGGTGCATATGCAGCGAGACACGAGGGTAGCGCTCAATAAACCCTTTAATCACATTTGGCAGCGCGTAGCGAGCCTGTGTATGGGTTGTAGCGACATAGAGCGAACCTTTGTCCGGCCAGGTGTGCTCACCGGCGACAGACTTTATAGCATCCACTTTTGAGAGCACTTCGCGGGCAATTCGAATAATCTCTTGCCCAGCAGGAGTCACCTGAGTCAGGTGCTTGCCGCTACGTGCAAAGATCTGAATCCCCAGTTCATCTTCCAACATACGAACTTGTTTACTGATCCCCGGCTGAGAAGTGTAAAGCCCTTCTGCCGTCGACGAGACGTTGAGGTTGTGATTTACCACCTCTACGATATAACGAAGTTGCTGTAGTTTCATGGCGTTCCATCCGCAGTAAAAGCAGCCCCGGTATGAACAACGGCGGGGATCAGACGAGGTGAAAATCTCTGAAACCACTATATCAGTTATACCATCTATGTATAGTTAGAAAGAAAAAATAATAATCAGGTTATATAAGAGGATATAAAAAAGCCGGAGCAATAGCCCCGGCTTTTCACATTAAAGGCGGTTACTTCTTGCCTTCAACCCATTTACCATCCACAAAGAATGCTGACCAACCCGTCGCTTTACCTTCTTTCTCGGAAGAGACGTACTGCTGTTTAGTCTTACGGCTAAAGCGAACAACCGCTTTGTTACCGTCCGCATCTTGTTGCGGAGCATCAGCCAGATAACGCAGTTTTTCTGGCAGACGTTCACGGAAGCGATACAGTTCTTCCACTAATGGCGCACGTGTTTCACGCGATTTAGGGAACGTGTTTGCCGCAAGGAAAACACCCGCCGCGCCATCACGCAGGACGAAATACGCATCTGACTTCTCGCAAGGAAGCTCTGGCAACGGAACAGGATCTTCCTTCGGAGGAGCCACTTCGCCGTTACGCAGGATCTTGCGGGTATTTTTGCAATCGTCGTTAGTACAAGCCATGTACTTACCGAAACGGCCCATTTTCAGGTGCATTTCAGAACCACATTTCTCACACTCAACGATTGGGCCGTCATAACCCTTAATGCGGAACTCGCCCTCTTCGATTTCGTAACCATCACACGTTGGGTTATTACCACAAACGTGCAGTTTACGTTTTGGATCGATGAGGTAGCTGTCCATCGCCGTGCCACATTTGGTACAACGACGTTTCGCACGCAGCGCGTTAGTTTCCGCGTCATCGCCTTCGAGCACATTGAGGACTTCGTTTTCCGGCACCAGGTTAATGGTGGTTTTGCAGCGCTCTTTAACAGGCAAAGCGTAACCAGAACAACCGAGGAATACGCCAGTACTTGCAGTACGAATTCCCATTTCACGGCCACAAGTTGGGCAATCGATGCTGGTCAGTACCATCTGGTTTGGACGCATACCGCCTTCTTCCGGATCCAGCTCAGCTTTACCAAGCTGCTCACTGAAATCGCTAAAGAAGTTGTCCAGCACCCCTTTCCACTCGGCCTGATTATTGGCCACCTGGTCAAGGCTGCTTTCCATTTGCGCGGTGAAATCGTAGTTCATCAGCTCACGGAAGTTTTCTTCCAGGCGATCAGTAACAATTTCGCCCATTTTTTCAGCATAGAAACGGCGGTTTTCTACACGCACATAACCACGATCCTGGATGGTGGAAATGATCGATGCGTACGTAGACGGGCGACCAATCCCACGTTTCTCCAACTCTTTAACCAACGAGGCTTCACTAAAACGAGCCGGTGGTTTAGTAAAGTGCTGACCTGGAATGATTTCAACCAGAGCGAGTTCATCACCCTGCTCTACAGCTGGCAATGTACGGTCTTCATCACCCTTACGCAGCGCAGGCATCACTTTCGTCCAGCCATCAAAACGCAGCGTACGGCCACGCGTTTTCAGACGGAAATCACCGGCTTGTACCGTTAAGGTGGTGGAATCGTACTGCGCAGGTGTCATCTGACACGCGACAAACTGGCGCCAGATCAACTGGTAAAGTTTCTGTGCATCAGCTTCCATGTCTTTGAGCGACTCGGCAACAACACTCACATCAGAAGGACGAATCGCTTCGTGCGCTTCTTGAGAGTTTTCTTTGCTGGAGTAATGATTCGCGGCTTCTGGAAGATATTTCTTACCGAAACTCTCTTCGATATAACCACGTACCATGCTCACCGCATCCTGGCTCAAGTTAGTTGAGTCAGTACGCATGTAAGTAATATGGCCCGCTTCATAAAGACGCTGTGCCATCATCATGGTTTTCTTCACGCCAAAACCAAGACGGGTACTTGCAGCTTGCTGCAAAGTGGAGGTGATGAAAGGCGCACCAGGCTTGCTGCTGGTTGGCTTATCTTCACGCTCAAGTACCGAATAACTGGCTTTTTCCAGCTCGCTAACCGCAGACATGGTCTGCTCACGGTTAACCGGGCGGAATGGCTTGTCTTTATGGTGACTGACCTGAACAGGCAGACTATCGCCTTTCGGCGTCGTCAGGTTCGCGTCAACTTCCCAATATTCTTCCGGCACAAACGCTTTAATTTCGCGTTCGCGGTCAACAACCAGACGCACAGCAACAGACTGTACACGACCGGCAGACAAACCACGGGCAATCTTCTTCCACAGCAGCGGAGACACCATGTAGCCCACAACGCGGTCCATAAAGCGACGCGCTTGCTGTGCGTTAACACGGTCAATATTCAATTCGCCCGGCTTTTCGAAGGCCTGTTGAATTGCATTTTTTGTGATCTCGTTAAATACAACGCGGCTGTAACGCGTTTCATCACCACCGATAACTTCCCGCAGGTGCCACGCAATGGCTTCCCCTTCGCGGTCAAGGTCGGTTGCGAGATAGATATGGTCTGCTTTCTCAGCCAGTGATTTCAGTTCCGAAACCACTTTTTCCTTACCAGGCAGCACTTCGTACTGTGCTTCCCAGTTGTGCCATGGATCGACACCCATACGATTTACGAGCGCGCCGCGTTCATCCTTTTTGACCTTTTTGGTCCCTTTGGTGGAGGCGGAGTCAGCGCTCTTCTTGGTGGTTGATCCACTGGTCGGCAAATCACGGATATGACCGACGCTGGACTTAACCACGTAGTCATTCCCGAGATATTTGTTGATCGTTTTGGCTTTTGCCGGGGACTCAACGATGACGAGAGCTTTACCCATATTCACCTTTACCTAATGTAATTCTTCCAGGAGACGTCGCACGCTAGTTGCACCTTCCACTGGCGACGCGCTTTTCTATATTGCGACAGCGTCAATGGATATCAACTCTTTTTTCATCACCGGCCAGATTAAGCGAACATTCGCAGGTGATTGAGATAACGAGTCTTTCGCATCGGTGACATAGCACGACGGAACTTTGGTTGAATGTCAAGCAATTCCGTTGCCAGATTTGCGAAAGCGTCACACTCTACCTGATAAAATGAGTTACGCAACTTTATTAGCATGCAGCTCCGATTCCTGCCAGCACACCAAACTGATTAAATCACCTTAGGTTTACTCAGGAGATATTGCCCTTTGCAGTATAGCGGAAGTACACTACTGCCAGTTTTTAAAGGAGGAAATCATGAAACCGACCACTCAACCTATCGATAAACAGTCGCTAATTATTGAAGCCAACAAAGTTATCCGTGCCCATGAAGATTTCATGCATGGAATGGAAGCAACTGACGTCGAACAAAAAAACGGGGTGCTGGTATTCAAAGGTGAATACTTCCTTGATGAGCAAGGCTTACCTACCGGCAAAAGCACCGCCGTATTTAATATGTTTAAACATCTTGCACATGTATTTGCTGAAAAATATCACCTGCAAGACTAAACAAAAAAACGAGGCCAAAAGGCCTCGTTTTTAATTACGCGCTGAATTTAATTACAACAGCGGTTTTTCACCACGTTGCCACCAGCGCAGCAACAGATTATCAAGGCTGTTTGCCGCACTACCGGTAAAACGGTCCATCATTTTTTTACGGCGCGTATAGTGAACGTTGATCACTTCGCGGTCTTTCATCAGATTAATCAGTAAATCATCGCTGGTGCTCACTGCATCGACCAAACCTTTTTCTAAAGCTTGAGTGCCGTACCAATGTTCACCTGTCGCTACGGAATCAATATCTAATGATGGGCGCATATCATGGACAAACTGCTTAAACAGCTGATGGGTTTCGTTGAGGTCTTCACGGAATTTCTCACGCCCTTGCTCAGTGTTTTCACCAAACAGTGTCAACGTACGTTTGTACTGCCCGGCAGTATGCAACTCAACATCTATATCATTGCGTTTCAGTAAGCGATGGAAGTTTGGAACCTGAGCAACGACACCAATCGAGCCAATAATAGAAAACGGTGCAGCGACGATTTTGTCGGCCACACACGCCATCATATAACCACCGCTGGCAGCTACTTTGTCCACAGCAACCGTCAGACGTACTTTGCTGTCGCGCAGACGCTGTAATTGTGACGCAGCAAGCCCATAACCATGAACAACACCGCCAGGACTCTCCAGACGCAGCAGAACCTCATCTTCAGGCTTCACAACGGCCAATACTGCGGTTATCTCTTCGCGCAGGGAAGTAACCTCGTGAGCATCCATACTTCCTTTAAAATCCAACACATAAAGTGTTGGCTTGCCAGAAATAACCGTTTCACCTCGTTTAGCGCGTGCTTTTGCTTGTTTCGCTTCGAGTTTGTGTTTTTTCTTTTGAGCTTTATGCCAGAGTTTTTGCTGATGGTCATCAAGCCTTGCCACCTGCATTTCTTCCTGCATTTCCTGGTATTGTTCACTTAAATTGGTGAGACGCAGCTCACCTCGTTGATTTCTTTTGCGACCGGCAACATTCACAATAATCGTGACAAGAATGCCAATAGCCGCAACGACCGTGACAATTTTCGCCAAAAACAGCCCATAGTTTGCAATCAGATCCACGCTTTCCGCCTTCCATTCAGAGCATTAAATATCTATCGCCCAGTGTAACCGAGCCGTGATTCTACGTCTGTAAGCAACTATAAATGCTGCGAGCCCTCTTCCTGAATGCCTTTAGCAAAATGAAACTTTTGCAAAATGTTAATCAAAGGTATTGTCTCCTGTTGCCTGATTGAAATAACCAGTCCTTTCAGGCATAAAGCCTAAAGGTTATAAATCCGAGAAATAAGACGTGAGCAAAAGCATCGCGCGAGGAGTTGAGAGTGCACTATCAACCGAAAACAGATTTACTGCAAAATCGCATCATTTTAGTCACCGGCGCCAGTGATGGTATCGGACGGGAAGCCGCCTTAACTTATGCACGTTATGGTGCAAACGTCATTCTGCTTGGCCGCAATGAAGATAAGCTCCGTAGAGTCGCCGATGAAATCAACACCCGTTATGGCAGCTTACCGCACTGGTTTACGTTGGATTTTTCCAACGCAACACCTGAAGACTGTCATAACCTAGCGCATAAACTTTCAGGGCTAATTCCGCGTTTAGATGGTGTACTGCACAATGCCGGCATCCTCGGCGATATTTGCCCAATGGATGAACAAGATCCGCAAATATGGCAGAACGTGATGCAGGTAAATGTTAACCTCACCTTCTTCCTGACTCAGGCATTGCTTCCTTTATTACTCAAATCTGATGCCGGTTCGCTAGTCTTCACAAGC
This sequence comes from Buttiauxella sp. BIGb0552, assembly GCF_004366275.1. NCBI lineage: Bacteria > Pseudomonadati > Pseudomonadota > Gammaproteobacteria > Enterobacterales > Enterobacteriaceae > Buttiauxella > Buttiauxella sp. BIGb0552. The sequence goes on along the minus strand of NZ_SODY01000001.1, from coordinate 278,528 downwards.
TCAAGCGTAGGCCGCCTGGGTCGTGCGGGTTGGGGTGCCTATGCGGTATCAAAATTCGCCACCGAAGGTATGATGCAAGTGCTGGCGGAAGAATATAAACAACATAATTTGCGCGTCAATTGTATCAACCCCGGTGGCACACGTACTGCAATGCGCGCTAGTGCATTCCCCACAGAGGATCCTGATAAGCTGAAAACGCCACGGGACCTCATGCCGCTCTATTTATGGCTGATGGGCGATGATAGCCGTCGTAAAACAGGCATGAGCTTTGATGCTCAACCCAACCGTAAACCAGGAATTTCGGAATGAGTGAAGATCGTTACCAGCAGCGCCAACAGCGCCAAAAAGAGAAAGTCGATGCCCGCGTCGCCGCAGCACAAGATGAACGCGGTATTTTGATAGTCTTTACCGGAAACGGTAAGGGGAAAACAACAGCGGCTTTTGGCACTGCAACCCGTGCCGTTGGCCACGGTAAAAAAGTAGGTGTAATCCAGTTTATCAAAGGTCAGTGGCCAAACGGTGAACGTAATCTACTTGAACCACTGGGGGTTGAGTTTCAGGTTATGGCTACTGGTTTTACCTGGGATACTCAAAACCGTGAAACTGATACCGCAGCGTGCCTTGAAGTGTGGGAGCATGCAAAGCGAATGCTTGCAGATGAGTCACTGGATATGGTTCTCCTCGACGAAATCACCTATATGGTCGCCTACGATTACCTGGCCCTTGAAGAGGTGCTGAAGGCGCTTACACAGCGTCCTGCAAACCAGACGGTTATCGTGACCGGGCGCGGATGTCATCGGGATATTCTTGAAGTGGCGGATACGGTGAGTGAGTTAAGACCGGTCAAACATGCCTTTGATGCAGGCATTAAAGCGCAAATCGGTATCGATTATTAATAAAAAAACCCCTCAACTTGAGGGGTTTAATGTTTTAGCTACTGCGCCCACCGCGACGGCCGCCGCCGCTACCAGTAGTTTGCGTATGGCGTTTCACCGCACGACGAATCTGGTTCGCCTTCATGCGGCGACGGTCTTTCTCTACCGCCACTTTGCTTTCTGTCTCTTCCTGCAACTCTACCAATTTACGCAGGTAGTTAGTTTGACCCAGGTCGAGCTCAGTGTAACCACCACGTGGCAGGCCTTTCGGCAACTGGATGTCACCGTAACGCACACGAATCAGACGGCTAACCTGCACACCTACTGCTTCCCAGAGGCGGCGCACTTCACGGTTGCGGCCTTCAGTAAGAGTAACGTTGTACCATTGGTTAATGCCTTCACCACCGGTAAATTTGATGGTTTTAAACGCGGCCGGGCCATCTTCAAGCTGCACACCACGACCCAGTTGTTTCACTTTGTCGTCGTCAACTTCGCCGAACACACGTACTGCGTATTCACGTTCTACTTCACGACTTGGGTGCATCAGGCGGTTTGCCAGCTCACCGTCAGTTGTGAAAAGTAATAAACCACAGGTATTCACATCCAGACGACCGACAGCAATCCAGCGCGCACCGCGCAGTTTTGGTAAACGGTCAAATACGGTTGGACGCCCTTCTGGGTCATTACGCGTACACAATTCGCCTTCTGGCTTGTAGTAAGCCAACACACGGCAAATCTGTTCTGCAGATTCTTTAATGGAAATCAGGTGACCATCAATACGGATTTTCAGGGCCTGTGTTACTTCAACACGATCACCTAATTTGGCAACTTTGCCATCCACACTGACACGGCCGGCAGAGATAATGGTTTCAATCTCACGACGGGAACCATGGCCTGCACGGGCCAAAACTTTTTGTAACTTTTCGCTCTTATCGCTCATTGAGCTTCCTCGGGTGTCGCCTTCACAGGCGTCGAATTGGGATAATGAAGCATGTCAGCCCCATTTTAGGCCGCACAGTATAGCCGCAGACGCACTTATAAGAAAGGCTTAGCGTCACCGGCACCTTCACGGATAACAACAGGTGCATCCTCAGTTAAATCAACAACCGTTGTTGGCTGCTGCCCAAGGTAACCACCATGGATAACTAAATCGACAACCTTTTCGAGACGGTCTTTAATTTCTTCTGGATCTGACTCGGTAAACTCACTACCTGGCAGCATCAGCGATGTCGATAACATCGGTTGATCCAGCACTTCGAGCAACGCCAATGCTATCGGGTTGGATGGAACGCGTAAGCCAATCGTCTTACGCTTTTCCTGCAACAAACGGCGCGGAACTTCTTTGGTGCCTTTGAGAATAAAGGTGTAATTACCTGGCGTGTTATTTTTGATTAAGCGAAACGCCACGTTATCAACAAATGCATACGTTGAAAGCTCGGATAAATCCCGGCACATCAATGTAAAATTGTGCCCATCAGGCAAATGACGGATGCGGCAAATGCGCTCCATTGCCGTTTTATCTTCAAGTTTACAGCCCAATGCATAACCCGAGTCGGTTGGGTAAACAATAACGCCGCCCTTACGAACAATTTCAACTGCCTGGTTAATCAGACGCTGTTGTGGGTTATCCGGGTGAATATAGAAAAATTGACTCATACAACTGCCCTCTATTTTGCGATGTGGCCGACATCCCAATTCTGCCAAACAGGTACTACGCCTGCAGGCAGCCAGAGCTTGCGCCCAAGCTCGATCCACGCGCAAGGCATGTGGAAATCTGAGCCTTGCGACGCCAGCAAATTAAATTGCTGTGCGTAACTCGCAAGTTGGGTGCGCTCATTGGGAGCTTGCTGGCACTGCGCGACTTCCATGGCATCGCCACCATTTTCGGCAAACTGCGCCAGTAACCTTTTCAGCCATTTAGCACTAAGGTCATAACGGCCTGGATGCGCCAGAACCGCCTGCCCGCCAGAATGATGAATTACATCAATAGCTTGTTCTATTGTACACCACTGTGGCGGAACGTAACCGGTTTTCCCCTTTGCGAGATATTTCTTAAACACATCTGCCATTGTATTGGCCTTTCCACACTCCATCAAAAAGCGCGCGAAATGGCCACGAGTGACTTCGCCACCGTTGGCATGGCGCATCGCACCTTCCAGTGCACCGGGGATATGTGCTTTTTCCAGACGTTCAGCGATTAATGTTGCTCGCTGAACACGGCGCTCACTTTGCTGGGCAAGGAACTCAGCTAATTGCGGATTGTGCTCATCAACACCTAATCCAACAATATGTATTTCATGGTTTTCCCAGATGGTTGAGATCTCAACGCCGCTAATTAAACGCAATGGCAATTGCAGGCGTGATACCGCTTCCCTTGCTGCAGCAATTCCGGCTACTGTGTCATGGTCTGTTATTGCCAGAATGCCAACACGCATTTCAACGGCTCGTTGTACTAACGCCTCTGGCGTTAGTAGGCCATCAGACGCGGTGGTATGGCTATGTAAGTCGTGAATCACCGCTAGTGTTGGTTGGCTCAAAATAACTCCGGGTGTGTTAATAAAATGAAAAACGCCGCTCATGATAGCGATTTTCCTTCATAACTAAAAATCGCTATTGACTTTGATTCATCGAACTAGTTAACTAGTACGCAAGTTCACACGAGAAAGGTATCTGATAATGAAAGCGATAATCCGCATGCACAGCTGGTGGCGTACTTCCTGATAACGGGCAGTGTAATCGCTATGGCTGTATTTCAGCCCAGATACCAGGCCCGCCAATGAAGCGGGCCTTTTTTTGAACAAAATATGAGAGCAAAAAATGCAAACACAAAAACCAGCGCTCGAATTACTGATTAACGACGCGCCATATCGTGATAACCCGACAGCCGTTTTCCACCAGCTGTGCGGCGCACGTCCAGCAACCTTACTGCTCGAATCCGCCGATATCGACAGCAAGGATGATTTAAAAAGCCTGCTGTTAGTTGACAGTGCGCTGCGTATTACCGCCTTGGGTGACACCGTCACGATTCACGCCCTTTCAGAAAATGGCGCCTCACTGCTTCCATTGCTGGATGCGGCTTTACCTAGCGGCGTAGAAAATAAACATTCACCACAAGGCCGTGTGTTGCGCTTCCCAGTAATCAGTTCGCTGTTGGATGAAGATGCTCGTCTGTGTTCACTGTCGGTATTTGACGCCTTCCGTCTGATGCAGGAATTGGTGACGGTGCCGGAAAACGAGCGTGAAGCGATGTTCTTCGGCGGCTTGTTTGCATACGACCTGGTTGCAGGATTTGAAGACTTGCCCGATCTCAAGCAAGACAACAACTGCCCTGACTACTGTTTCTACCTGGCAGAAACGTTGCTGGTTATCGACCATCAGAAAAAAAATACACGCATTCAGTCAAGCTTGTTCACCCCATCAGCTTCGGAAAAACAGCGTTTGATTCAGCGCTCTGAACAACTGAGCAAGCAGATGCAGCAGGAACCTTCTGCGCTGCCGGTGCAAAAAGTGGAACGCATGACCTGCGAATGCAACCAAAGCGATGAAGAGTTTGGCGATGTGGTGCGCAAAATGCAGAAAGCCATTCGCATCGGTGAGATTTTCCAGGTTGTCCCATCACGCCGTTTCTCACTGCCATGCCCTTCTCCACTTGCCGCTTACCAGACACTGAAAAAGAGCAACCCAAGCCCGTATATGTTCTTTATGCAGGATAACGATTTCACTCTGTTTGGCGCATCCCCTGAAAGCTCGCTGAAATACGATGCGAAATCACGCCAGATAGAAATTTACCCAATTGCCGGGACTCGTCCACGCGGTCGCCGCGCTGATGGCTCACTTGATCGTGACCTCGACAGCCGTATTGAGCTGGAGATGCGTACCGACCATAAAGAGATGTCCGAGCATCTGATGTTGGTTGACCTGGCGCGTAACGACCTGGCACGAATTTGCACACCAGGCAGCCGTTATGTTGCTGACCTGACTAAAGTTGACCGTTACTCCTTTGTGATGCACCTGGTATCACGTGTGGTGGGCGAACTGCATAAAGATCTCGACGTACTGCACGCTTACCGCGCCTGCATGAATATGGGCACCCTGAGCGGCGCACCAAAAGTACGCGCTATGCAGCTGATTGCCAAAGCTGAAGGTGTGCGCCGTGGCAGCTACGGCGGCGCCGTCGGCTACTTCACCGCTCATGGTGATTTAGACACCTGTATCGTTATCCGCTCCGCCTACGTTGAAAACGGCATTGCCACCGTACAGGCCGGGGCTGGCGTAGTACTAGATTCCGTACCGCAGTCCGAAGCTGACGAAACACGTAACAAAGCCCGCGCTGTACTGCGCGCTATCGCTACCGCGCATCACGCACAGGAGATTTTCTGATGGCTGACATTCTGCTGCTCGATAATATCGACTCGTTTACCTATAACCTGGCCGATCAGCTGCGTGCTAACGGACACCATGTCGTCATCTATCGTAACCATGTTCCAGCACAGACCTTAATTGAGCGTCTGGAAACGATGGACAACCCGGTTCTGATGCTCTCACCTGGTCCTGGTGCGCCGAGTGAAGCGGGCTGTATGCCTGAGCTGTTGACCCGTTTGCGTGGTAAGTTGCCGATTATCGGTATCTGTCTGGGCCACCAGGCTATTGTTGAAGCTTACGGCGGTTATGTCGGCCAGGCGGGTGAAATCCTGCATGGTAAAGCATCAATTATTTCCCATGACAGTGAAGCCATGTTTACCGGTTTACCTAATCCATTGCCGGTTGCGCGCTACCACTCATTAGTCGGCAGCAATATTCCTGCGGGTTTAACCATTAACGCCCATTTTGATGGCATGGTGATGGCGGTTCGCCACGACGCTGACCGCGTATGTGGTTTCCAGTTCCACCCTGAATCCATTCTAACCACTCACGGCGCGCGCTTGCTTGAGCAGACTCTCGACTGGGCATTGCTGAAGTTAAAACAAGCCAACACGCTGCAACCGATTCTCGACAAACTGTACAAAGCTCAAACGCTGAGCCGCGAAGAAAGCCACCAGCTGTTTGCCGCCATCGTTCGTGGTGAGCTGAAACCAGAACAACTGGCAGCCGCACTGGTTAGCATGAAAGTACGCGGTGAGCATCCGAATGAAATTGCCGGTGCCGCAACCGCGTTGCTGGAAGCCGCAGCGCCGTTTCCAAGCCCGGATTATCCTTTTGCCGACATCGTTGGCACCGGCGGTGATGGCAGCAACAGCATCAATATTTCCACCGCCAGTGCCTTTGTGGCCGCGGCAGTTGGCCTGAAAGTGGCGAAACACGGTAACCGTAGTGTTTCCAGTAAATCTGGCTCTTCCGACTTACTGGCCGCGTTTGGTATTAATCTGGAAATGAGTGCTGAAGCGTCCCGTCAAGCGCTAGATGATTTGGGCGTCTGTTTCCTGTTCGCACCGAAATACCACACTGGTTTCCGCCATGCGATGCCCGTGCGCCAGCAGTTAAAAACGCGCACCCTGTTTAACGTGCTTGGGCCATTGATTAACCCGGCACATCCACAAATGGCGTTGATTGGCGTTTATAGTGCGGAACTGGTGCTGCCGATTGCAGAAACACTGCGCGTGTTGGGTTATAAGCGCGCGGCAGTAGTGCATAGCGGCGGAATGGATGAAGTTTCTCTGCATGCCACTACACAAGTTGCAGAGCTACATGATGGCGAGATCAAAAGCTACCAACTGGAAGCAACTGACTTTGGCCTTCCTGCTTATCACCAGGACCAGCTTGCAGGCGGCACACCGGAAGAAAACCGTGACATTCTCAGCCGCCTGTTACAAGGTAAAGGAGAGACAGCTCATGAGTCCGCTGTAGCGGCAAACGTCGCAATGCTAATGCGCCTGCATGGGCAAGAAGATCTTAAAGCGAACGCACAACGAGTTCTGGAAGTACTGCGCAGCGGTGCTGCGTATGACCGGGTTACTCAGCTTGCAGGAAGAGGATAAGTCATGCAGGAAACAGTATTAAAGAAGATCGTCATTGATAAGGCGATTTGGGTTGAAGCACGCAAGCAACAACAACCCCTGGCAAGTTTCCAGAACAACATCGTACCGGCGACGCGTAATTTTTATCACGCACTGCAAGGTGCCCGTACGGCCTTTATTCTGGAGTGTAAAAAAGCTTCTCCATCTAAAGGCGTGATTCGTGATGATTTCGACCCGGCGCGTATTGCTAATGTTTATAAACACTACGCTTCCGCTATTTCAGTACTGACTGACGAGAAATATTTCCAGGGCAGCTTCGATTTCCTACCGATTGTCAGCGATATCGTCACGCAGCCAGTATTGTGCAAAGACTTTATTATCGACTCGTATCAGATTCACCTGGCCCGTTTTTATCAGGCCGATGCTTGTCTGTTGATGTTGTCCGTTCTTAACGACGAGCAGTACCGCCAGCTCGCAGCTGTAGCACATAGCCTGAATATGGGTGTGCTGACAGAAGTCAGCAATGAAGAAGAGCTTGAGCGCGCAATCGCCCTGGGCGCCAAAGTTGTCGGTATCAATAACCGAGACTTGCGCGACTTATCCATCGACCTGAACCGTACGCGCCAATTAGCGCCTCGTTTAGGGCATGGTGTGACGGTTATCAGTGAGTCTGGCATCAGCAATTACGGCCAAATCCGCGAGCTCAGCCACTACGCTAACGGCTTCCTGATTGGTTCTGCCCTGATGGGTGAAGACGATTTAAATGCCGCAGTGCGTCGTGTAACGCTTGGCAATAACAAAGTATGTGGCCTCACCCGCCCCCAGGATGCCCGCGCGGCATATGAAGCAGGTGCTATTTATGGTGGACTGATTTTTGTACCGACGTCACCGCGATTTGTTAGCGATGAAACCGCAGCATCGGTGATTGCCGCAGCCCCATTGAAATTTGCAGGCGTGTTCCGCAACACTCCGGTAAGTGAAGTGGTACAAAAAGCCGAAAAATTCACTTTGTCTGCTGTGCAACTACATGGTGATGAAGACCAGAATTACATCGACGAGTTGCGTGCCATCCTGCCAGCGAATGTGCAAATCTGGAAAGCACTGAGTGTTAAAGAGAGTTTACCGGCGCGAGATTTAAACCACGTCGACAAATATCTCTTCGACAATGGCCAGGGCGGCAGCGGGCAAAGCTTTGATTGGTCCCTCCTGGCAGGCCAGAATCTGGAAAACGTCATTCTGGCTGGCGGACTGGGTGCAGATAACTGCGTCGAAGCGGCAAAAACAGGCTGCATAGGTTTAGATTTCAACTCGGGTGTCGAAAGCGCGCCGGGTATTAAAGATGCTAACAAGCTGGCTGCCGTCTTCCAGACGCTGCGGGCTTACTAAGGAAAATATCATGACTTTACTTAATCCCTATTTCGGTGAGTTTGGTGGCATGTACGTGCCGCAAATTCTGATGCCTGCACTGCGTCAGTTAGAAGAAGCTTTTGTTGCCGCGCAAAGCGATGCTGAGTTTCAGGCTGAATTTAACGACCTGCTGAAAAACTACGCAGGCCGCCCAACTGCACTGACCAAATGTCGTAACCTGACAGCTGGCACCAAAACCACCTTGTATTTAAAACGTGAAGATTTACTGCACGGCGGCGCACACAAAACCAACCAGGTTCTCGGCCAGGCTTTGCTTGCTAAGAAAATGGGCAAAACTGAAATCATCGCCGAAACCGGTGCCGGTCAACATGGTGTGGCATCAGCATTAGCCAGTGCCCTGCTCGGCTTGAAATGTCGCATTTATATGGGTGCAAAAGACGTAGAGCGCCAGTCGCCGAACGTGTTCCGTATGCGCCTGATGGGTGCGGAAGTGATTCCTGTACATAGCGGCTCTGCCACGCTGAAAGATGCCTGTAACGAAGCATTGCGCGACTGGTCTGGCAGCTACGACACCGCGCACTATATGCTCGGCACCGCAGCTGGTCCGCATCCATTCCCAACTATCGTGCGTGAGTTCCAGCGCATGATCGGTGAGGAAACCAAAGCGCAGATCCTTGAAAAAGAAGGCCGCCTGCCAGATGCAGTTATCGCCTGTGTAGGCGGCGGTTCTAACGCAATCGGCATGTTTGCAGACTTTATTAACGATGCCAAAGTCGGCCTGATTGGTGTTGAACCAGCCGGGCACGGCATCGAAAGCGGTGAACACGGTGCGCCACTGAAACATGGTCGCGTAGGCATCTACTTCGGGATGAAATCCCCGATGATGCAAACTGACGAAGGCCAGATTGAAGAATCTTACTCTATCTCTGCGGGTCTGGATTTCCCATCAGTTGGCCCACAGCATGCGCACCTGAACAGCATTGGCCGTGCCGATTATGTATCAATCACCGATGACGAAGCGCTGGAAGCATTCAAAACGCTGTGTCGCAGTGAAGGTATTATTCCGGCTCTGGAATCTTCTCATGCACTGGCTCACGCGCTGAAAATGATCAAAGAGAATCCAGAAAAAGAACAGCTGCTGGTAGTAAACCTCTCCGGCCGTGGTGACAAAGACATCTTCACCGTTCACGACATTCTGAAAGCGCGAGGGGAAATCTAATGGAACGTTATCAACACGCATTTGAACAGTTGCAAGCTCGTGGTGAAGGTGCTTTTGTTCCCTTCGTTACTCTGGGCGATCCATCGCCAGAGCAGTCACTGAAGATTATCGACACCCTGATTGAAGCCGGTGCCGATGCACTGGAGTTGGGGATTCCCTTCTCCGACCCGCTGGCAGATGGCCCGACCATTCAGAACGCCGCTCTGCGTGCATTTGCCGCAGGCGTTACACCAACGCAGTGTTTTGAAATGCTGGCCGTTATTCGCCAGAAGCACCCGACGATTCCGATTGGCTTGCTGATGTATGCCAACCTGGTGTTTAGCCGCGGTATTGACGAGTTTTACGCGTTGTGTGCCAAAGTTGGTGTCGATTCGGTATTGATTGCAGATGTGCCAATTGAAGAGTCTGCGCCATTCCGCCAGGCAGCGATGCGCAATAACGTCGCACCAATCTTCATTTGTCCACCAAATGCTGATGATGCGCTGCTGCGTGAAATCGCCACTCATGGCCGTGGATACACCTATCTGCTGTCTCGTGCAGGCGTGACCGGTGCAGAAACCCGTGCGCAGTTGCCGCTTCATCATTTGGTAGAAAAACTAACTGAATTTGGTGCGGCACCTTCACTGCAAGGCTTTGGGATTTCCGAACCTTCGCAGGTGAAAGATGCGATTGATGCCGGCGCTGCCGGAGCGATTTCGGGTTCCGCGATTGTGAAAATCATCGAGAAGAATCTGGATAACCCTGATGTGATGTTAAGCGAGTTGAAAGCGTTTGTTCAGAGCTTGAAAGCCGCGACTCGTCGTTAATTTTCATTGTTGCCGGATGGCGCTAACGCTAATCCGGCCTACAACTGCTCGCGTAGGTCGGATTAGCGCAGCGACATCCGACATTACCGTTCTATCAGAAACGATAACCTGCCGAGAACATAAAGACCCACGGGTCAATCCGCGTCTTGATATTCTGCTCTTCACCACCAGCTTTAAACTTCACTTCAGTGTCGATATCCATGTACCACACCGACATGTTCAGCAACCAGTTATCATTAACCATATAATCCAGCCCAACTTGCCCTGCCGCTCCCCACGAATCTTTCACACTCAGATCGCTCAAGTCTGCATCTTTGCCAGTCTGATTAAAGTCGGCATCAAAGAAAGTGGTGTAGTTAATACCTGCGCCGATATATGGCCGTACTTTGCTTTTCGCATCTCCAAAGTACCACTGCGCCATCAGTGTTGGTGGTAGTTGACGAACGGTAGCCAGGTCGCCTGTCGGACCTAAACCAACGCGATGGCGAAACGGTGTAGCCGCAAGCAACTCGATGCCGATGTTATCGGTCACCATATAGTCAAATGTCAGTCCCAGTTGGGTATTGTTGCTGACGCTAAAACCGCCCATCCCAAGCACATTGTCAGAACCTTCCGTTGGGCGCACGGTTGCTGAACCCGCACGCATGAAGAATTCACCTTGTTGATGTGCCAGTGCTTCACCAGATAAGCAGGTTAATGCAAGTAACGCCACAGACAATTTTTTCATAGCCCTCTCCTTGTTATGGTTTTAACAGCGGGCTGAATATACTCATTATTGAGTACAAAGTGATCCAGGTTCGATCACACTTTGCTGGCTAATTTAACATTTAATGATCTGGATTAATTTTTCGCATTTTTCTTAACGTCACAACTTTGGTGTCGTTTGATCCATAGCCCGGCATAATCTGGCACGGGTAATATTATTCAGAACCAAAATACAAAATGGGCAGAACTGCTCAATAACAGTGCTGCCCATTTGCCTAAGATGTGATGGACGAATCACGCCATCACCACCATCCATTTCGCCGCTCCAGACTCCTTGGTTGATTCGCAATAGCCGAGTTTTTATTACCAGCTTCCTACCATTTTGGGGGTAAATTCACGAATCTCATATTCAGCGAGATTGGGGTAATAGGCGTCTTCTTTCAGAATAGCTTCCAGCTCTTCCCGACTGTCGGTCTGAGCAATAATCACCCCGGCTTTTTCGCGATCCAAATAGGGGCCGATGAGAACAAAATTGCCTGTATTGAAATACTGCTGAAACCAGCTGACATGGCTTGTGAAAAGCGCTTCATGCTGTTCAGCCGTAATATCGTCATTCACCGTAATATTGATGAGATACATTTTTTGCCTTCTCTTTTAGACAGCCATTTTTAAAGTAGGCACAGTTTCTTTAATCGCGGTAACCAGGCGATCGGCGTGATCTTTAGCCATTGCTTTCTGTTCCCGAACTTTAGCTTCATCACGCCCTGCATAGCTGATCCCAAAGGTGTAAACGGGTTCCTGCAATTGCAGATTGCACATCACTGCTGTGGTTTCAAACTGTGTCATGTACTGACCAATATCGTGACCGAACAAACCTTCAGGGGAATACAGGCTCTCTGGTGCGCCGGCGGTAAAGGAGATAATCAGCTTTTTGCCACCCAGTTTTGCGGTTGAACCATGGGCAAAACCGTGAACAAAGACCTGGTCAATCCATAACTTCATTAACCCCGGCACTGAATACCAGGAAAAAGGAAACTGCCAGACGATCACATCGGCGTTAAGCAAGGCTTCCTGCTCCTGCGCCACATTGATTTGGTAGTTCGGATAAAGCGCATCAAGAAAGCGAATTTCGGCCTCGGGCAGCGCTTTAGCGACTTCGCCCAGGATGGTGGCATTGCCAATGGACTCATTAAGATTCGGATGACCTGAAATAATCAGTACATTTTGCATTTTTGGCTTCCTTAACAGTGGTTTGTTTAACTGGAAGTGAGTATAAACAACCCTGATTCTGTTTTTTAGAGCATCAATAGCTCATACACTCTTAGCCAGTAGCTAATAATCTAACTTTTGTTTCTACTTCTGGATGACGCCATGAACAATGTCATTTACAACCAAATCCGTATTTTCCAGAGCATCGCCCGTGAAGGCAGCATTACTGCAGCGGCCAGGAAACTTGAGATCACACCACCTTCTGTGAGCAAAGCGCTAAAACTACTTGAGCAGCATATTGGCCACCCGCTTTTTGTTCGCACCACGCGGCGTATTGAACTGACGGATGCCGGGGAACAATTATTGCAACAGACGTCGCGGGCTGTGGAATCACTGGAAAGTGCGGTGGAAAGCATCAAAGAGCTGAATCAGGAACCATCCGGGCTGGTCAGAATTACTCTGTCACGATTTGCCTACCTGCTTATTCTGAAGCCCTTTATGGCTGAGTTTTGCCAGAGCTATCCGGGAATACAGCTTGAGATATCCGTTTATGACGGAACCGTGAATATGATTGATGAACGTTTTGATTTGGGCATTCGTTTTGGCGATATCCTGGAAGAGAGCGTGGTGGCCCGCCAGTTAATGAAACCGTTTCGTGAAGGTTTGTATGCATCACGAGCCTATCTCGCAGCACACGGTACCCCCGAACTGCCGACGGATTTGCATCAGCATCAACTCATCGGCTATCGCTTTATCACCAATAACCGCATCCTCCCTTTAATGCTGGAAGATAAAGGTGAGCAATTAACCGTTGAGATGTCAGGACAACTTATCAGCAATGATATTGATGTTATGGCAGATGGAATACGCAGCGGTCTGGGAATAGGAAGAATGTTTGAGCCAGTGTACGAATTGCAGCCCGATAAAGAACAATTTATCCCGGTAATGATGTCTTACTGGAAAACCTATCCCCCGGTTTATCTCTACTATTTAAAAAGTACCGGCAAGGCAAAGCGAGTCAAAGCGCTGATTGATTTTTTAATGACGAAAACGAAAAAATAGCCATTAATATTATTTAAGTGATTTAAACAGCAAGCCAACATATTTCTTATCCCGGCTTGCTGTTTAAAATGAATACCATACGGTACGTGGAAATTATTTTAGGCGGCGATTGTTACTGATAAGGTCCGTCGTTTTGCTATTGTTGCCATGACCAGTACTAACATCATCAGGACTTCCATCCCGAGTACACCAATCATCGCTTGCGGATAGTTCCCATGATTTTGTTGTTGCATGTGAAGGAATAAACCGCCGAGTACCGCTGGCCCCAGGGCCAATGTAGATTGCTGTAGGGTGCTGAGAATTGCACTGGCTGCTCCTGCATCATTCGGTTTGATATCCTGCATTCCGACACGGTAAAACGTATTGACGATTAAAGCCTGACCATAACCAATGAAGACCGTTGCTGGCGCAATGATTAACGCACCGGCAGCATCGCCATAATGATATAGGGTTGCCATGAGTCCGATAAGGCCAAAAATTTGCAGTGAAATACCGGTTAACAAAATGGTGCTCATTGAGTAACGAGCAATAAGTTTTGGGGCATAACAGGCGGAGATAAAATAAGAAACGCCAAGCGCAATAAAACTATTACCCGATTGCCATGGCTCCATACCCATACCGGATTGTAAAGTCACTGCCAGGCAGAACATAAAACCTGACCAACAACTGAAAAATAATACTGCAATTAATAAGCCAAACCGAATGCTCGGGAGTTTAAGCAAATGAGGTGCCACAAGAGGTTGCAGGCCTCGCTTTTGTTGCATTAAAGCAGCAGCGCGCATTAAATAACCAAGAGGCAGTACCATTACCAGCATTGCCTGCATATACCATGGCCAATTTAATTCCGGGCCTAAGGTCATCGGAAACAGTAAACAGCACAACATGATTGCCAGAATAGATGTTCCTGGCCAGTCAATACGTGAAGGTGCTTCGCTACTTGTTTCTGGAATATATGAACGGCTCAATAGCAGGAATAACACGCAAATTGGCACATTAATAAAGAAGGCGTTACGCCAGCCTAGTCCCGCTATATCTGCTGAGACCAGCCACCCGCCCCCCATCTGCCCGATAATAAATGCAATACCACCAATTCCGCCATATAGACTTATTGCCCGTGCACGAGCGGGACCTTTTAACGTCACATGAAGCGTGGCAAGTATTTGCGGGACGATCAGTGCTGCGCCTGCACCCTGAAGCACTCGGGCAGCCAACAATTCATTTACAGAACCAGATATGCCGCATAATAAAGAGGCTAAACCGAAAATAAATACACCTAATTGCAAAATACGGCGACGACCATTGTTATCACCCAGTTTACTTCCCACGGCAAGACAGACGGCAAAAGCAACACCATAAAGCGCAACAATAAGTTCCAACTGAGTCGATGTCGTACCAAGCGAGTGAGTAATTGAATCGAGGGCAACATTAGTGATCGAAGTATCTATCATTGGCAACATCTGCGCTGTTAATAATAACAACAGGCCAGCGCGGCCAGGCGAAACATTCATCAAGTACTCCACTGCATAATTTAAAATTCGAATACAGTATTTCTGATGAATTAACACGGTACCAGTATTTGGTTATACTGGTATTATCACTGCTACGATATTGGAATTTTTAATGCCCCTCAAAATCTCGCAAGAGATGCCCGCCAACCTCCTGGATGATAGCAATAAAATATTGGCTCTGTTTCTGCGTACACGGCGCGAAAGCCTTGATCCAGCTCGTCTTGGTTTACCTCGTAGCGGCAGACGCCGCACGCCAGGTCTGCGTCGCGAAGAAGTCGCTATGCTCGCGAATATCGGGGTCACCTGGTATACCTGGCTTGAACAAGGGCGGAAAGTCAATCCGTCAACGGCTTCCATGGCTGCCATTGCTGATGCTCTGCAATGCACACCGGCTGAGACACGTTATTTGTTTATTCTTGCAGGCCTGCAACCTTCAGAAATGCCCGTAGCATCAAAGTATGAAGAGGTCAGCGCTGCATCGCGGCGGATACTGGATACGCTCATGCCGCTCCCTGCCAGTATCGTCATGCCTAACTTTGATATTCAGGGTTATAACGCTAATTACTGTCGTTTGATGGGCGTTGATCTCGATAATGTGCCACACGATGATCGCAACTCAATTTACCAATATCTCACAAACGACCACTGGCATAATTTACTGGGTGACGACGATATTGTTTTGCCCATTTTTATCGCTTATTTCCATGCGGGTATGACAGAACACCGCGGCGACCCACGCTGGGAAAATCTCTTAGAGAGATTTTTCGAGGCATCTCCGGTATTCAGGCATTTCTGGGAACAGAGACACGAAGTTCGTTATATCGAAAATCACACTATGACTTACTATCACCATGAATTAGGGCCTTTCAAAATACAAAAGGTTAACTGGTTCTCCGCCCCCCGCGATGGGTCTCGTCTGCTGGTTTATGTACCGGTAGATGAAAAAGGGGAACGGATTATTGCCATGCTCGAGCATAAAGAGATGAACTAGTAGCCCATGGTCCTGCGAGTGATATTCACTCCTGGCCTGTGATGTGGGCTGCTCATGATGTCACTCGTTGTAATGACGGATTTATATAGCCACATTATATATTTCACGAGAATCATCCAGGCGAACAAGTTAAGAATGTAGTGGTTATCATTTATTCAAAGACGAACCGGTAAGTTACAGCGTAGTCCTGGTGTAAGTCTCCCTGTAACCGTACCAACATGTTGGTCCTGCAGGCGTAAATAATCACTCACAACAGCAGGCTGATCTGTGCCAGAAACCGCATGATAAAAGTCTGAAACACCAAAACCGTGCAGGCATTAGTGACCAGTATCAGGGTAATCAGCTTAATCGCCATATTGCTGTCCAGTTGCAGTAATTACGCTGATAGAACGGTAACTGCGCTTAATGATGAATCACCATGCCTGAACCTGCCATATTCTAGTGAATCTAGAACTTCCGCTCCTGGCTCAGAGCAGACTACCAGGACTTACAGTCCGCTCTGAGCGACAAGATAACTAAACTGTCTAATCACTTATCCAATTCGCTAATTGCCAGCTTCGCAACATTTGACGCAATTGATGTTGCATCACTACTTTCGAGGGACCATGTTGTTGAAAGCCCGCACCATGCAATTATCCATTTGAGAAGGCGATCTCTGTCCAGTTCTGCCGTCTCGGCAACAACACTTAGACGCTGTTTAAATATCTCCGGCAGCGTCGCGACACGAGGCACTGGATTACCAAGATCCGGATTAGTAAAAATATTGGCAAAGTCGAATCCCCGTTCACCTATTAGTCCTTTTGGGTCAATGGCCAACCAGCCAGATGTTTCAAAATCAAGCACGTTACCGTGATGTAAGTCACCATGTAATGCAACCACATCCCGTGGAGAAGAAAGCAATTCTTCGGAGATTTCTGCGCAACGTGTCAGGATACCGCCATACTTCAAGGCTGCAGGTTTTAGAGGATAAAACCACTCATGTAGAGGCGTAAGCTGGGGTAATGGTTTTTTTGGGAATGTATGAAGCCTGTTCGCAGTAGTACACAAAATACGACAAGCTACATCATCCTGACCTTCTCGTGACATAGCTGACAATGACGCGGAACCAGAGGCTCTTGAGAGAAGAATTGCTTCATTTTCATGTGCAATAACCTGCGCCGCACCATTCCCTTCCCACCATGCCATTAGTGCATTACCGGCTTGTTCATCTGTATCATCCGTAACTTTTAACATGGCTTTAATACCATGTATTGCTATTTTAACCGGATATAACTGTGATGTATGAGTTATAAATGGGGTGCCATCAGGAATAAGATTCCAGCGATTTAGCCAATGTTTTAACTTGAACGTTTCCATAAAATTTTCTTTAATATCTTTATATTAAAAGTGGGGAAGCAGACATGCATTCAAGTATTTTAACCCATAGGTGATGAGCTTTCCTGCATGCTGTTTTCTAGTAAGGTATGGGGGAATTAATTATGAGTGTCTCTCATGAACGAGGCATAGCTGCTCAGCCCAAAATACTAATTAGTCTTAAGTTGTAAATATGTCCGGGTTGTGATTAAAACACTTTGTTTAGCTGATGGACTGAGGTCTTTTCCTGAGCATCTAAAATTTACAAAATTTTGACTTGGCTCAAAACATTTTTACCAATGAAGAGCTATTTATTTGCCGTTAAATCATCTCGTATCAATACAACAAAAAAGGAGGAATGATGATGTTGACCTATGATTGCTACCGTAACGCTATCACAACTGGCAGCCGTGTTATGGTGTTCAATAAAGGTCTGACTGGTGTCATTAAGACCATTCACGGCGAAGGTAAAACAGCCGAACAAATTCGTCGTTCTGAATGTGTTGAAATCGAAGGTTGTGAAGGTGTTTTCTGCCCGATGGAGTTAGTTCGACTTGAACTTCACTGATAGGGCTTATCGAGTCAGCACATTGTTTTACATATAAGATAAACCCGAAAATATATTGCTTAAGGCCACCAAATTGGTGGCCTTATTTGATGAATTACTTAGCAAGGCTGACCTGCTTCTCGAAAATCTCCATCAGCTTTGAGCGAAGAATGGACAATACTCTTTCTAACCTTGCGCCCACCAAAGAAAGGTCGGGGTGATACCCGCCGCTGGAGTTACATGAACGGTGGGTACAGCGTGTACATTATTGTAAATACTGATATTACTTGAGCTGAATTTTCATTGATGGAGATGCATAAGGCATTTACCATTATCATCTTCTATCCTGACTAAGAACTTTATAAAGGGTATCGCATGATAACAGTAGAGAAATCAGATCCACTTTCACCAGATTCTTATTCTTTAATTGAAAAATTGTCAGCAGAGCTTGCCGCTATAACTGGTGATAGTGGAAAAAGTAATTTTGCAATTGACTCAATGGATGGTGACAGGTCGCTTTGGGTTCTGGCAAGAAACAAAAAAGGCGATGCAATAGGATGCGGTGCTATCCGACCAATAACAGAAAATATTGCCGAACTTAAAAGAATGTTTTCAGACCGAAGCATCCCGGGATTGGGCAAAGCTTTACTCAATTTTCTTGAGAAATCTGCGAAAAACATGGGATATGCAGAGCTCTGGCTTGAAACTCGAAATGTTAACCATAAGGCTGTGAATTTTTATAAGAATAATGGATACGTTTCCATTGAGAATTACGGCCCCTATATCGGCCGAGAAGAAGCGGTGTGTTTCTCGAAAGTATTGCGGGACTGATACACAGCCTGTTTAGCATAAGCGTTTTCTCGTCATACCTTTATTTGCGCAGCGTCCCAGCGGGCGGTTTGGCTTTCCCCAGGCTATAGGTGCAGATGTATGAGCGCGCTGATCGAAAAATGTTAAATGTCCATTTAATCAAAATCTTAAATTTGACAAGATGTACACCTGAGATTCTACAGCATCAACCAGGGCGTATGAGCCCTGGCATTTTCAATATTACTCTCTGATCCGGGTGTAATTTATTGCTTCACCCAAACCAACTGATCGACCTGGAAGCCGAGAGTGCGCGCAGTGTTTAGGTAATCCTGCTTCACCGCATCCGGAATGGTTGGCCTACGCGACAAAATCCACAAGTAGTCACGGTTTGGGCCACTCACCAGTGCGTACTGGTAATCATCATCGAGCCTTATCACGTTATAGCCGCCGTAGAACGGACCAAAGAATGAAACTTTCAGCGCGGCGGTTGTAGGCGCACCGGTAAATGAGGCTTTCCCTTCGCTCTCATTCCACTTGTTCTTAATCGGATCATAGCCACGATTGAGCACGCTAATAGCGCCATCGCTGCGCGTGCCATAGGTAGCAGTAACCTGCTCAAGGCCTCGTTCGAAGCGGTTTTCAAGGCGAGCGACTTCATACCATTTGCCAAGATAGCGGTTGGCATCAAAGTTAGTTATCGGTTGAACGCCTTTCGGTGGCGTGGGAGATTTACAAGCAACCAGTGTCAGTGCGATAGCAACACCAGTTACAATGGGCCATAGCTTCATAAGTCCTCCTTTCATCTGCGCAGTTGGAAGTAAAGTGTAGTGCAAACACCCTGCTCTTCATTCAGGCTGCAAATATTCGTAGTATATTGAGAATATTCTTTGTCATCAGGTGTACCTCATGCCCTATTCCATCGGTGAATTTGCCCGCCTTTGCGGGATAAACGCGACCACACTACGCGCCTGGCAGCGTCGTTACGGT
The DNA here is from genome assembly GCF_004366275.1 of Buttiauxella sp. BIGb0552. Lineage (NCBI taxonomy): Bacteria > Pseudomonadati > Pseudomonadota > Gammaproteobacteria > Enterobacterales > Enterobacteriaceae > Buttiauxella > Buttiauxella sp. BIGb0552. The sequence goes on along the minus strand of NZ_SODY01000001.1, from coordinate 259,134 downwards.
TTAATCAAACCGTTGCGCACCGATGGCGGACACCGCCTGTACAGTGATGACGATGTCCAGCAGGCACTTAAAATTCTCGACTGGGTGAAAAAGGGAGTCCCCGTCAGCCAGGTGAAGCCCTTGCTGGCCCGTCCAGAAACTCGCCGTACAAACAACTGGCTCACCCTTCAGGAGAGCATGTTGCAGAAGTTGAAAGAGGGAAAAATCGAATCTCTGCGCCAGCAGATTTACGATTCGGGCCGCGAGTATCCGCGCCCGGAGATGGTCAGCGAAGTTCTACGCCCACTGCGCAGTAAAGTCTCAGCCAATATTCCCGCGATCATGACACTGCGTGAAGTCCTCGATGGCATCATCATTTCCTACACCTCGTTTTGCCTTGAAGGTGATAAAAAAGCGCCGGGAGATAATTACCTCATCACCGGCTGGCACCTTAGCGACCCATGTGAAATCTGGCTCGAAGCACTCAAACGTACGGGGCAAGGGCATCGCATTGATGTGCTCCCTGTGCCGCCTGCCATGCTGGCACCCGAGATCTTCCCTGAGCGAAAATGGCTGCTGGTCACTACCGGTAAAGTTACCGCAGCCCGCAAAAAACAGATCGAACTCTGGCAGCAACAGGTCGTTTCACTCGACGTGATCCCACTCTAAAACTATTCCCCCGCCCCCCTTTTCCTCTCGATGATAAGCAACCGTAAAAAGTTGCGTATCTGGCATGTTTTTATGAAAACCCAATCAAAACCAGCAAAATAACACCTACATAATGCATTGAATATATAGAACAATAAAAACACATTCACTTTAAACTTGTACAAATATTAGTAATTGTCTAAGTTTTAATTATACGATTACTTCACGTTTTCTACAGCCAGGGTGAGACTCATGAGCACAATGCCATCCGTCATCGATCGTTTTTTTGACTATTACACCACCCTGGATAACCAGTCTCCGCTGGAGCTTGCGGCGCTATATCACCCGGATGCCGAACTGGTCGACCCCTTTGGCACACATCAGGGGCTGTATGCGCTACAGCGTTACTTTACCCATCTGCTGACTAACGTGGAGCACTGCCGTTTTTCCATCGATTCGCCGCTCAGCGAAGGCCAGCGTTTTGCCGTGAGCTGGACAATGCACTGGTCACACCCACGGATTTCTAAAGGAGACACGCTCGCTTTGCCAGGGTGTTCAATCGTGGATGTACAGAGCAACCTGATTATTCGTCAGCGCGATTACTACGATGCGGGAGAGATGGTTTACGAACATCTTCCCCTGCTGGGCTGGCTGGTACGCGGAGTAAAAAGGAGGGTGCGCTCATGATGACTGTCCTCATCACTGGCGCATCCTCCGGCATTGGGGCGGGGCTTGCAAAATCCTGGGCTGATGACGGCTGGCACGTCATCGCCTGCGGTCGCGATCCTGCCCGGCTTGAGGCCCTTCACGAGCACAACCCGAACATCACGCTACGCCTGTTTGATATGACGGACAGGGAAGCCTGTCGCCAGGCGCTGGAAGGATGTTACGCCGATCTGGTCGTTCTTTGTGCGGGAACCTGCGAGTATCTCGATGGCGGCATAGTCGATGCCGCGCTGGTAGAACGGGTTATCAACACCAACTTCCTCGGGCCGGTAAACTGCCTGGCGGCACTTCAGCCACAGCTGGTTTCGGGCAATCGCGTGGTATTAGTTAGCTCAATGGCACACTGGCTGCCCTTCCCAAGAGCGGAGGCGTATGGCGCGTCCAAGGCCGCGCTCACCTGGTTTGCCAACAGCTTGCGCCTGGACTGGGAACCTAAAGGTATCGCGGTAACGGTGGTGTCGCCGGGCTTTGTCGATACGCCACTTACCCGTAAGAATGATTTTTCCATGCCCGGCAGGGTCAGCGTCGACAGCGCAGTGGAGGCCATTCGCAAGGGCCTGGCAAATGGAAAAAACCATATCGCCTTTCCCACTCGTTTGAGCCTTACCCTGCATCTGCTGGCAGCCCTCCCGTCCTTTCTACAGCGAGCATTGCTGCGCAAGATGGTGCGATCATGAAAATCGCTATTATCGGCAGTGGTATCGCTGGTTTGACCTGCGCATGGCGGCTGGCAGGGCATCACCAGGTTACCATTTTTGAAGCGGAATCCACTCCGGGTGGCCACACCGCCACGGTTGATGTGACCACCCCGCAGGGCATATATGCCATTGATACCGGGTTCATCGTCTATAACGACCGCACCTACCCACGTTTTATGGGCCTGCTGAGCGAGCTTGGGCTCAGCGGGCAAAAAACGCAGATGAGCTTCTCGGTGCATAATCCACGCAGCGGCCTGGAGTACAACGGGCATACCCTCAGCTCGTTGTTTGCCCAGCGCCGGAACCTGTTCAACCCCGTGTTCTGGAAGTTGCTAAAAGATATCGCGCGCTTTAATCGCCTGGCGAAAGCTACGCTTGCGGGCGAAGTTGAACCAAACGCCACGCTGCATAACTTTCTTGAGCAACACCGCTTCAGCCCGTTTTTCGCACGCCATTACATTTTACCGATGGGCGCCGCCATCTGGTCATCATCGCTGCAAGAGATGCGCTGTTTTCCCCTGCCCTTGTTCTTACGTTTCTTTGAACACCACGGCCTGCTGGATATCACCCATCGCCCGCAGTGGTACGTGGTGCCAGGCGGCTCTCGAGAGTATATCCGCGCCATGCTTTCACAGCTGGGCGACCGCCTGACTCTGCACCTCAACTCGCCAGTACAACAGGTCATCCGCAATGCACAGGGCGTTAAGATCCAGCTTGAAACCGCAAGCCACACCTTCGACCAGGTGATCTTCGCCTGCCACTCTGCGCAGGCTCTGGCGATGCTTGACGAACCGACAACCAGCGAGCGCGAAGTGCTGGGTGATATCGGCTGGCAGCGTAATGAAGTGGTCCTACATAACGATCCTCGCTGGCTTCCGGTACGTGAACGCGCCTGGGCAAGCTGGAACTATCGTCTGAGCGAACAGGATGAAGCCCGCGCCTGCGTGACCTACAACATGAATATTCTGCAAGGGTTACCTGAGGGGAGTCCGCTGTTTTGCGTGACTCTGAATCCAGAAACGCCGGTGGATGAACGCTTTGTCCTGAAACGTTTTGTTTATGAGCACCCGCTGTTTAACCCACAAAGCTGGCGTGCTCAGGCGCGTCGCAGTGAGATTAATGGTCATCAGCAAAGTTGGTTCTGTGGCGCTTACTGGTACAACGGTTTTCATGAAGACGGGGTACGCAGTGCGCTCGACGTGGTAAAGGGAATTGCCGCCGGGAAAGGTGACTAAGATGAACAGTTGCTTATATCAAGGCGTGTTACGTCATCGCCGCCTCCAGCCAACAGTGCATCATTTCCGCTATCGCGTATTTATGGGCTGGCTGGATTTGGATGAGCTGGATGCGCTTTCGTTGGTGGGGATCCGGCGCAACAAGTTTGCCGCAGCCGCCTTCTACGACGCGGATTACCCGCTCGGCATGCCGCTTAAAGAGAACGTTCTCAACCGGCTGGAAAGCCTGACCGGAGAACGCCCTGGTGGCCGCGTCATGCTGCTGACCCAATTGCGTTACTTCGGGTTCCATTTTAATCCGATCAACTTCTACTACTGCTACGACCGGACGGACACGCTGCTATGGATTCTGGCAGAAGTGCGCAATACGCCGTGGAACGAGCGCCATTACTACGCGGTGGACGGCCAGGTGGCGCATCCAATTGAGAAAGCTTTCCACGTCTCGCCCTTTAACCCGATGGACATGGTTTATCACTGGCGCTTCAACAAACCCGGCAAAACGCTATATATGCACATCGAAAATCACCAGCAATCGAAAGTGTTCGACGCAACACTGGCGCTGAGCCGCACGCCGCTGACGCGTACCAACCTGGCCTCGGTGCTGCGGCGTATACCGTTGATGACGCTTAAAACGGTGTTCGCCATTTACTGGCAGGCGCTACGGTTGTGGATCAAGCGTGTGCCTTTGTATAGCCACCCCGTTAACAGGAGTGATCGCTCATGACTGACCCTGTATTTGCGTTTGAAGCGAGCACCCCACGCAACGTACGTCTCGCCCGCTGGATGCTGTTTCGTGTGTTGAGCGGTATTCGCGGAGGTTCGCTCACCGTACGCGACGGGACTCAGATCTGGCATTTTGGTGATAACTGCGCCCCGTTAAGTGCCGAAGTGCAAATCCTCTCGCCTGGCGTTTACTGGCGTCTGTTAACCGGTGGAAGCCTCGCCGCAGCTGAATCCTGGATAGACGGCGAGTGGGAAACGCACCAGTTGACACCGCTTTTGCAGATACTTGCGCTCAATGGCCCGGTTTTGGGCCGGCTGGAAAGAGGTTTCCGCCTGCTTGGCAAACCCATAGAGCGGCTTCGCCACTGGACCCGGCGCAACCATCGCCAGCAGGCACGTGAAAACATCGCCGCACATTACGATCTGGGCAACGAGTTCTACGCCCTGTTTCTTGACGAAGAACTGCTCTACTCCAGCGCACTGTTTACCGCCGATGAGCTGGATCTCAGCCGCGCTCAGCAGGCCAAAATGGCACGCCTGTGCGAACAGCTGGCGCTGACTTCCAGCGACCATCTTCTCGAAATCGGCACTGGCTGGGGGGCGATGGCCGAATATGCCGCTCGCCACTACGGCTGTCGCGTGACCACCACCACGCTTTCTCAGGAGCAGTACCTTTGGGCGACACAGAGGATTGCTCGTGCAGGCTTGCAGGATCGGGTGCAGGTACTGTTGTGCGACTATCGCGACCTGACCGGAGAGTTCGACAAGCTGGTGTCCGTCGAGATGATCGAAGCTGTGGGCCAACGCTACCTCCCCGGTTTTTTCCGTACCTGTCAGGCGCGTCTGCGTCCAGGCGGAAAAATGGTGATTCAGGCCATCACCATTCAGGACCAGCGCTATCGCGCATACAGCAAAAGCGTCGACTTTATCCAGCGCTACATTTTCCCCGGAGGCTTTCTACCGAGCATCACTGCAATGAGCGAGTTGATGACTCACCACACGGATTTTGTGGTGCGCAATCTCTTCGATATGGGGCCAGACTACGCCCGCACGCTGGCGCACTGGCGGCAGCGTTTTATACACGCCTGGCTCGATATTGAAAAACTCGGTTTTGATGACCAGTTCCGCCGTATGTGGCTCTACTACTTCGGTTACTGCGAAGCCGGGTTTAATGCGCGCACTATTAGCGTCGTCCAACTCACGGCGGAGCGCGTATGAAACGCAATATGCAGGTTTTTGTCATGGCCATCGCGTTCGATCTCTACTGGACGTTGGTGGTGCTGTTTCGCGAGCACGGCCTGTTTCTTTGGCTCGTGCTCGCCATCCTGGCCTGCCTGATGCTATCGCCTGCCCATCGTTTTTACGCTCTCTTGCTTGCAGCTGGGGGCAGCGGGCTGGATGCACTATGGGCGCTAACCGGGCTAATCGATTTTAATGGCGATGCGCTACTTCCCCTTTGGATGATGGCGCTATGGCTGATGTTTGCCGTCGTCTGGACCAGGCTGACCTGCATAACGACGTTGCCGGGGTGGTTGCTGACTTCAATGGCGACTATAGGTGCACCAGTGGCGTACCTGATAGGTGAACGCCTCGACGCGATTACCTTCCTTGAGCCGACGTTTATCGTCGTCAGTTGGATGGCGACGGGCTGGCTGGTTCTGATGCTGTTTTTCCACATTCTGATAGGGCGGCGTGCATGAAACTCTCTCTATTATTGTTGCTCTGGCTGGCAGCAGTTTCGCCCTTCGCCCATGCCGCCGATTGGTTAAACTGGCGAAAAGTGGGTGATGCGACCCTCACATGGGGGTCGTTTAGCTGGGGCCCCGCCAATCTGAAGCTTTGTGGGCATCTGGCTCGATCCTGGTACTCAATATCCCGCACTGCGCCAGCAGTTAATTGGAGGTGACGAATGAAACGTATTCTGGCACTCGGTATAGCACTGATTCTGTTGCTGGCGGGATGTAGCGCAAACATTAACGACTACCGTCAACAGACGCCGCCACTTGATATCTTTCAATACTTCCAGGGCAAAACCGAGGCATGGGGCATGGTACAGGACCGCAGCGGTAAACAGTTGCGCCGCTTCCATGTTGACATCAGCGGCGTCATCGTCGGCGAGACCCTGACGCTCAATGAACACTTCGTCTATGACGATGGCGAGAAACAGCAGCGAGTTTGGCATATCAGGCGCGTCAGTTCTGACCGTTACGAAGGAACCGCGGGCGATATTGAGGGCGTGGCAAAGGGTGTGACTTCAGGGAACGCCTTTAACTGGCACTACAGCATGAAGGTGAAAGCCAACGGCAGTACCTGGCTGCTGAACTTTGACGACTGGATGTACCTGCAAGACGGCATCCATCTTTTTAACAAAACCGAGATGAAGAAATTCGGGGTCACCGTGGGTACGGTCACGCTTTTCTTTACCCGCAAAGAGCAGTAAGAGGATTACACCATGAATACTAAACCTATCATTGGGATCAGCGGATGTTTAACCGGCTCGACAGTGAGGTTTGACGGCGGTCATAAGCGTATGGGTTTTGTCATGGACGAGCTGTCTCAGTGGGTGACCTTCAAACCCATCTGCCCAGAGATGGCCATCGGCCTGCCCGTTCCGCGCCCGGCGCTGCGCCTGGTTCAAACTACCGAAGGCGATATCCGGATGCGCTTTAGCCATGCCCCTCACGATGACATGTCCCAGAAAATGGCCACATTCGCTGACGCCTGGTTACCACAGCAGGCTAATTTGTCAGGCTTTATCGTCTGCGCGAAATCACCGAGCTGCGGCATGGAGCGCGTAAGGCTGTATGATGAAAAAGGTAATCGTGGACGCAAAGAGGGTGTGGGTCTATTTACCGGTGCGCTGCTGGAAAAATTCCCGTGGCTGCCCGTAGAGGAAGATGGCCGCCTTCACGACCCGGTACTGCGTGAAAACTTTGTCGAACGGGTTTTCGCCTTACACGAACTCAACACCCTGCGGGCAAACGGCCTGACTCGCCGCGCACTTATGGATTTCCACAGCCGCTACAAACTCCAGCTGCTGGCGCACCACCAGCCAGGCTACCGGGAAATTGGGCCTTTCGTCGCCTCGCTACACGAATGGGAAGACCTTGATGCTTTCTTCGTCGAGTATCGCGAAAAGCTCATGACGATCCTGAAAAACCCCGCGTCACGTAAAAATCACACTAACGTGCTAATGCATATTCAGGGCTACTTCCGCAAACAACTGAATACTCGCCAGCGCGGGGAGCTGCGCGACGTGATCCTTCATTACCGCGATGGGCTGTTACCGCTCCTCGCCCCACTCACCCTATTGAACCATTATCTGGGCGAATACCCTGACAGCTACCTACTGACGCAAAACTACTTTTCCCCCTACCCCGAAAATTTATGCCTGCGTCTGTCGGTTAACTGAGCACGCAATGCATTCAGACCTGACGGAAAATAGTGACCCTTAAGTCAATACTTGAGGGTCAGACAGCTTTTGACGCAGTGAATGGATGCAGCCAGCAAAGATGCAACTTGAAGTGTGACGGATATATCAAATAAAAGACGATCCATGATCACTTATTAAATTCGCAATGTATCAATGACGAGTCTCAGAGCGGGTGACACATTGCGATGAGGATAATAAAGGAATGATCCCTCCAGGCGCTGACTGTGAGGTTGTAAGACTCTGATGAGTCTACCCCGCTCTAAATCATGAGCGACCAGTTCCTCAGGGACATAAGCCAGTCCTAGGCCAAGCCTTGCGGCTTCTGCCTCCATATAGCTGTCAGAAAAGACCCACTGGCCCTGTGGTCGGTGGGTTATTTTTTTCTCGTTATGATGGAGTTCCCACTGGTACAAACTGCCGTCGGCAAACTGATAGGCAATACAGGGATGAGCCACTAAATCAGCCGGTGATTGTGGAAAACCGTAGCGCCGAAAATGTTCGGGCGTTGCAACAACGGCCATCTCCATATCGGGCGTAATACGCACTGCAACCATGCCACTGCCAACCTCTGGCCCAAGTCGAATGCCCGCATCAAATCTCTCCGCGATAATATCGACAAACCGGCTTTCACTAATCAGCTCCAGCCTAATGTCAGGGTAGCGCTGCTTAAATATCGCCAGTTTTGGCAGAAGGACTTTATCAATGGCGTGAAGACTGGCATTAATACGCACCGTGCCAGACGGGGTCTGACGGTAATGAGCCAAGGTGGCAAACCCCATATCTATAGCATCAAACCCTGATTCTGCTGTCTGGTAGAGCTGCTCACCGGCCTGTGTTAACGATAGCCTGCGCGTGGTACGCACCAGAAGCTGTACACCCAACCTTTCCTCTAGTTCGCGCACAGAGCGGCTAATACCCGACTGAGCAAGCCCAAGCCGCTGTGCCGCTGCAGTGAAACTGCCTTCCCTCACGACCTGCATAAACAGGTAGAGCTCATTATAGTTTTCCCGTTTTGCCATCAAATCACCCTCCGGACTGATATCAGCGGATAGCACTTATGCCCGCAGCATAATTTTCATTTATAACAATATGATATTAATCCTAGCATTTATCACCCTCTAATCAGAACGATACTTGCTAACTATAATGAACGCATTGAAAAAAGCGCAGCAGTGTTGTCCGTATGAAACCTGTACCTTCATCTCGATTTTCAGGGATTATTTATGAGCACTTTCACCAGGAAACTAAAAGCCGCCGTACCTGCAATGCTGCTATGCGCATCATTAAGTGGAGTTTCAACAATGAGTCATGCCGATGCAATAAACCCAAATGCGCCCATTTCGGTGGTAGAAAAATGGGACAAAACTTTCGCCGAAAGCAGTAAAGTGGACCATCGCAAGGTGACATTCCAGAACCGCTACGGGATTACTTTAGTCGGGGATTTGTACCTTCCAAAAGAACGTGGCGACCGCAAACTTGCAGCAATTGCTATAAGTGGCCCGTTTGGAGCGGTCAAAGAACAATCCAGCGGTCTGTATGCACAGACTCTGGCTGAAAACGGTTTTGTTACGCTGGCTTTTGACCCGTCTTATACAGGCGAAAGCGGTGGCTATCCACGCAACGTCGCTTCTCCTGATATCAATACCGAGGACTTTAGTGCGGCGGTCGATTTCCTTGGATTACAAAAAGAGGTTGATCGTGCGCGTATCGGTTTACTTGGCATCTGCGGTTGGGGTGGTATGGCGCTAAATGCAGCGGCCATGGATACCCGAGTGAAAGCAGTCGCGACCAGTGTGATGTATGACATGAGCCGCGCCATGGGTCACGGCGTTGGGGATGGAAAAGATCGTTATTCAACGGCCGATCGCCGTGCCGTGTTGCAATATCTGAATGAGCAGCGATGGAAGGATGCGCAAAGCGGAACTATTGCCCACGCAGGTCATGATATTTATGTCGACGATAAGGGAAAAGTCAGCACTTCTGAGCGCATTTTGCCGGAAACATTGCCTGCGAATCCAAACCCGGTACTGAAAGAATTCTTCGATTATTACCGGATGCCACGCGGTTTCCATGCCCGTTCTGTTAACTCTACAGGCGCGTGGACTGCCACAACGCCATTATCGTTTATGAATATGCCGCTTCTGAGCTATGCAAATGAAATTGCCATCCCTACGATGATTGTTACGGGTGAAAATGCGCACTCACGCTATTTTGCTGAAGATGCCTTTAAAGCGATTGGAAGCAAAGAGAAAGAACTGGTGATTGTACCGGGAGCCAATCATGTTGATTTATACGACAATGTCGCCGGCAAGATACCTTTCACTAAATTTGAACAATTTTTTGAAACTAATTTAGAGTAAGAATCTCAGTCACAGTAATTTCAAACACCACCTGTTATAGGCAGGTGGTATTAATTTAACCCCACACTTTGTTAATCAGAAATTATACCGCCATAAATTACCTACGAGCCTTAGTCGATTATCATTTAATAATGACTGGGGTGATATTCAGAGAAAAAGATAATGCCCACACTGAGCTATAAAACATCCTGTTATAAAGATCGCGCGTACTGGGGCGGCGTTTTTTCAATGACATTATGCATATTTGTATTGATTGCATCGGAATTTATGCCTGTCAGTCTGCTGACGCCTATTGCCACAGATTTGGGGGTTACCGAAGGGCTGGCAGGCCAGGGAATTGCCATTTCAGGAATATTTGCGGTGTTGACCAGCCTGACTATATCTACCATTTCCGGGAACCTGAATCGTAAATATCTACTGCTGGGGATGACAATTCTGATGGCGATGTCCGGGACCGTTATCGCACTGGCTTCCAGCTATCTGGTTTATATGGTGGGGCGGGCCTTAATTGGTATTGCTATTGGAGGTTTCTGGTCAATGTCAGCTGCGACGGCCATTCGTCTGGTGCCCCTGCATCAAGTCCCCCGCGCATTGGCGATTTTTAATGGGGGAAATGCGTTGGCGACTGTCGTTGCTGCACCGCTTGGCAGCTATCTAGGTGCAACAATTGGCTGGCGCGGGGCCTTTTTGTTTCTGGTACCTGTTGCGATAGTGGCCTTCATCTGGCAGTGCTTCAGTCTACCAAATATGGCAGCTGATAAAAGCCGCCAGTCGCATAGCGCGATATTTCAACTATTGCGCCGCCCAATAGTTTCAATTGGCCTTCTGGCCTGCGGATTATTTTTTATAGGGCAATTCGCTTTATTTACTTATGTTCGTCCGTTTCTTGAAACCGTACCCCAAGTGGATATCACCACCCTATCGCTCATTCTTTTCACCATCGGCATGGCAGGTTTTACGGGTACCCTCGTCATTGGTACATTTTTGAAAGCAGGGTTTTACCAGACACTGGTAGCCATCCCGTTAATCATGGCCTGTATTACTGGGATGTTGATGTTGACCGGATACAATGTCGCAGTTGTCGCTTTACTGCTGGGTTTATGGGGACTTGTTGCTACAGCCGCACCCACTGGGTGGTGGACATGGCTGGCACGCACGTTGCCCAATGATGCTGAAGCTGGCGGAGGACTGATGGTCGCAGTTGTCCAGCTCTCTATTGCGCTTGGTTCAACGGTCGGCGGCATTGTATTTGACCACAGTGGCTGGCAAAGCACTTTTAGTCTGAGCGGTGTATTTCTCTTATGCGCAGGGATACTGACATTGTTCATATCCCGGTTAGAAGGCGTTAAATAAAAACGACAGTCTGCGCGCAGTGGAATATTCGCTATGGTGCAATTTTGTGCCCACGGATGGGTTAAACGACAATTTCCACTCCAGATCAATTTTCACATTGACAGTAACTTACTTACTGCGCGCATCTTGTCGGTGCCAGCGCCCTTCATCCAGGGTACAATTCCCGCTGTTTTTTAACCGAGCAACATCAAGGAGAGTGCATGTCTATCACGGCGGGTTCTGTGTACCGTGACACGGGGAATTTTCTACGCAATCAGTTTGTTACTGTTTTACTGATTGCTTTACTTTGTGCCTTTATTTCGGTTGTGATCGGTCACGCCTTTTCACCCAGCGACGAGCAAATGTCTATCCTTAGTGAGGGAGATAATTTATCGAATAGCATGGGGCTGTTTGATCTTGTGCAAAACATGACACCTGAGCAGCAGCAAATGTTACTTAAAGCCTCTGCGGCATCAACATTTGCGGGTCTGATTGGCAATGCAATCCTTGCGGGTAGTGTGCTGGTTTTAATTCAGATGGTGAGTGCCGGGCAACGCGTAAGCGCACTGCGTGCGATTGGTACATCGGCGCCTGTATTGCCTAAAATCTTTATTTTGATGTTCCTGACAACCTTCCTGGTGCAAATCGGCATCATGCTGATTGTGGTACCAGGCGTGCTGTTAGCGATTCTGCTTTCATTCGCGCCAGTTATGGTAGTGCAGGATAAAATAGGGATTTTCCAGTCGATGCGCGGCAGTATGCGTCTTGCCTGGGGAAATATGCGCCTTGTTGCACCTGCGGTGATTAGCTGGTTACTGGCAAAAACTGCACTCCTGATGCTCGCATCTTCATTTGCAGCACTGTCACCTGCGGTTGGCGGGGTGGTAGCAAATACGATAAGCAACCTGATTTCTGCGGTGTTGCTCATCTATGTATTCCGTTTGTATATGCTGGTACGCCAATAACACTCACTTACTCCTGAACCTCTAACTGAAGGTTCAGGAGTCATTTTACGGAACAGATTATGAAGCAGTTTCTCGACTTCCTGCCCCTGATTGTTTTCTTTGCATTCTATAAAATGTACGACATTTATGTGGCCTCTGGTGCGCTGATCGTCGCCACCGGTTTTGCACTGATCTATAGCTGGTATAAATTCCGCAAGATAGAAAAAATGGCGCTGATCACCTTCCTGATGGTGGCCGTTTTCGGCGGTCTGACGCTGTTCTTCCATAATGATGAATTTATCAAATGGAAAGTCACCGTGATCTACGGCCTGTTTGCTGCCGCACTACTGATTAGCCAGTTGGTGATGGGAAAACCGTTGATTCAACGTATGTTGGGCAAAGAGATCTCTTTACCACAAGGCGTATGGTCACGCTTGAACGTCGCATGGGCGTTGTTTTTCATCGTCTGCGGCGCACTGAATATTTACGTTGCGTTCTGGCTACCACAAAGCGTGTGGGTCAACTTTAAAGTGTTCGGCCTGACTGCCGCAACGCTGGTGTTTACGCTGTTGAGCGGCGTCTACATCTATAAGCACATGCCGCAAGAAGAGAAGTAGTCCCCCTCCAGAAATGCAAAAACCCGCTTCGTGCGGGTTTTTTTATGTTCGAACATTTTATAACGAGGATTTATCCACGCTGGTGTTGTTGCCAGAGGTGAGAATGCGCACTTTATCTCCTTTATTAAACGTGATGTGTCCATCGTAACTCTGCGTAACCTGAATAATCTGCCCCGCATCGGTTTTGATCGTCAAATCCATCTGCTGGGCGTTTTGCTGTTGGCTCTGGCGGTTACGTGAAACCTGAGCGCCTGCAACGGCACCCGTCGCCGTCAGGATGGTTTTCCCTGAACCACCACCAAATTGGTTGCCAATGGCGGCCCCTGCAGCCCCAGCGGCGACGGTGCGCAGCGGATGAGAACGGGTTTGGCTGGTGATGATCTGCGCTTGTTGCACCACACCATATTCCACCAGCGTTTTCGTCCCGGCAAAACTGGACTGGCTGGATAACGCAAGCAGGCTGACAAAGATAAGTAAGTATTTCTTCATATTGGTTACAGTGTCGATTCAAAGTGAGCATGATTCTGCCAGTCCCCGCCAAAACCCCTTTAGACATTAATGCTACTTAGTGACGCAAACGCCCTTGTCGTATTAAACTTAAGTTAAAGAATTTCATTTATTATTTCAGGAAGACAAATGACCCAGCAATACGCTCCTGCCGGAGAACTGGTTTTACGCACATTGGCAATGCCCGCAGACACCAACGCAAATGGTGATATTTTCGGTGGCTGGCTAATGGCGCAGATGGACATGGGCGGCGCGATTATGGCTAAAGAAATTGCCCAGGGTCGTGTAGTCACGGTTCGGGTCGACGGGATGACGTTTCTCAAGCCTGTCGCCGTTGGGGATGTGGTATGCTGCTACGCGAATTGTATAAAACGTGGAAACAGCTCCATTACGGTGAACATCGAAGTCTGGGTGAAAAAGGTTTCTTCCGAACCAATTGGCCAGCGTTATAAAGCTACCGAGGCGGTATTTATCTATGTCGCTGTCGATACGGAGGGCAAACCTCGCCCTATTCCTCGCTAAGACTGACACCCCAAATGCGCCACAGCGCGCATTTGGGGTGATTAATATTAATCCATAAACAGATGTACCGGCGGATTATGCTTTTTAAGGTTATTAAGAAAATGCAATAACTCATAGTCGGAACTCAGATTAAATTTACTCATCATCAGCCGCTTATGCGCGCTGACGGTTTTGACATTAATCTCTAACAATTTCGCAATTTTAATAATATCGTTACCTTGCAGCATATATTTAGCAATGGTCATTTGTTGCGGTGTTAGCGAGCGATATTTACATTTCAGGCATTTTTTGCAGGGTAACGCGTCGGGGTTTTCGACACTCTGTTTCCACGCTTGCGTAACCTGTTCACGTGCCGTATCTAAGGGTTCTGAACGGTTGATAAATACTATATTTTTTATACACAGTGGTAACTCGTCATGATAAGGCGATTTCTCACTATCATAAATACCGATAATTACCCCAGGCTTGCTGCGATATTTGAATATTGGCTGACAGATATATTCAGCACCTGGCACAAAACTTTTTATAATGACATCAACTTGTGTCGCATTTAACTTTGTCAGTTTATTAAACTGCACGGACTCATCTTGTTCTTTAAGAAATAACTCCTCAAGAAATATTTCCATTCCGTTTCGATACAGTGAATCTGAATCATCAATCGCTACATTCAACATCTCACACCTACAGGGTTAACAATCTTCTATGCTATAAATTAATTTATAAGGGCTTGAGCAATTATTGATAAGTAAAATCAACGTTGACTACGCTTCTAAATGACCCACCACTGCCATTACCCAACGGGCTAATGATTCTCGCTGACAATGGAAATATTGCTTTATGTGTATCTGTTGTTATAGTAACTATTTTCTGGCTGCCATCTCCATAAATCACAGAATGATCGGTATTAGATATTTGCAGAGCGACATTTTTTGCCGAGCCCTGATTTTTAAAAGCAGTTATATCATCAATGTTAGCCTCACCACTGAAAGATGCGGTCACCGATACAGTTGAACGTGAACAGTCTTCTAATAACAATTCAAAATCGACCCAGTTAGAACCCGAACCCGCATTTCTTAATCTGGTAAACATGACCGTACCCAAATTCACAAGTTTAGATTCGGTATCAACATCTATCGTACAGGGCTTATCAACTACACGCCCAGTGATACTAATATCTTCAGCATTTGCCTGCCAGACCAATAATAAGGACAAAATAAGTAGATAACGATATCGCGGCACAAAACCTCCTGAAGGGCACGTCATGATATTAGTGGCCGTTACTGATATACAAATGAAGCCAGGATAACTGTACTAATATCACCAGGCGTTGCGTTACCCTGTGAGCTATATGCGGCAGTTTTTAATTTAAAGGTCGCTTTATTGCTGGCAACTGGAGCCGTTAGCATACTGCCATTACTGAGCATGACGTTGGTCGCTTTATCTTTAAGCTCAACGGATGTGTTTAACGCTTTACTGGCTGCGGTGTTTAACCAACGAGTCCCGTCTACCGTATCAGCGCTGCCAGTGAATGTGGCTTTAACATTAGTCGTGCCAGCCGGACAGCCGGTCAGTGCAACATCAAATTCAACCCATGGTGAGTTACTTCCCGCAGATTGCAGAGAACTGGCGCTGATATCATCACCCAGTGATACCGTTAATGGGTTTTGCCCACCGTTTACCGTTGTGCAGGGTGAAGCAATGACTCGACCTGTAATTTGAATATTGACATTATCTGCTGCCGCATTGGCATATCCTGCAAATAACGTAGTAAATACAGCGGCAGATATCATTTTCAATGTGCTATTCATAAATTCATTCCTTTATATATTGTCATTCAACATCCATGACATTGCTTTTAATTATTACTGATAGGTCAAGGTTAATGTTGCTGATGCGTTTGCATCACCAGTTGTCACAGTTGATTTGGTTTGATAATAGCGTGCGATCAAAGGTAATGATGTTGCTGACGACGTCGCTGTTTTCAAAAATATCGCTGAATTAAGGGTTAATGGGGTTGAACCATAAACCAATTGCACACCAATACCTGTTGCAACTCCCGCACTACCCTGATTGGTTAATTTCAAAACGCTGGTGTTTGTTGTGTCCGGATTTTGTGTACCGCTCATTGTGACATTCACATTCGCGTTAACATCACAAGTTAAACCCAAATTCTGGGTATTCTGTTTAGGGTTAACAAACCCAACAGTGGAACCAAAAGTATTCACATTCACATCACCAATCGGAAATGTCAGATTTGCAGTATTAACGGAGCAGGCAACCGTGGTTACGCTACCGCCTGTTAATTGTACGTTCATCCCGGTCATTGTTGTTGGGCTTACTACCCGAGCTTGTTGCACTAATCCAGTAGCGAGTGCACCACTGCCCGTCGCTGCGACTTTATAAAAATATAAAGTACGTCCACTTGGCCAATATCCGTATCGCCCCGCGCCCATGGCAACAGCAGTTTGTTGACCAAAGGAAATACCTATACCGGGAATATTGGTCAACCAAATCGGTTCAGTTCCAGTCACCGTTGACTGTGTACTGAATATCATCGGAAACCATTTATAGCTCCAGGCGGTAGTACAACCAAACCCTGCATTCGTCCCGGCACTCACCACCGTTGCGAGTAATGTACCCACCGGTGTATCACGCTGCACAACGATATTTCCGGGATTGACCGTTAATGTCACAAGCGAAGTTCCACCGTAATCACAGCCAGCAAATAGTTTTGCGCTACATAGCAATAATGGCAGTAATAATAACGTTTTAAAAAGGGCCTTCATCATTTATTCCTTACAGACAGTTGGCTGTCATTTGCATGACTGGTTCATCTTTTTTAGCCACCGGTAAATTAGCTTTAACACGGCAGCTATCTGTAGGTGTTTCACCCCATTTGACAAACATATCGATACGCTCAGATAACCCAGTCAAATAAACTTGCCCACTATCGCCAACAATAAAACCTTGTTGCTTCGCTGTACTTTCAACCGGTGTGGCCATAGCACCGAACGGTACATATTTCCCGTTGGGCCTATTCAGTGTGAGTAATACCCGCCCGCCCACGCTTGCAATATATTCAGCCCGTACTATTGCACCACGTGTTGGCACCACCGTTTTACTGGTCAACTCTAATTCAACTTCGTCAGGCGTCTGTTCCGGGTCAAGCGTAATATCGTTTTTTCGATATGGAGAAATATTGCTGACTACGGTGTAGCCCCGGAAGTCAGTTTTCACCCCGCTTTCGTTGGCAACACCGACACCTTTCGCCCCTGGTGCTTTCACCAGTGCCAGCGTCTCGCCAAATGGTTGTGCCAGCGTCACGCCATCGGCATGCGCCAGAACGCCACCGGAAATGCCGTAGTTCAGGCGTTCACTATTTTTGTCATAACTATATCCGGCCATCACTTCAGCATAAGTTCCGCGATAATCTGCATTCATGTTACCGGTGTAACCTGCACCGTCCGTGCCGTAACCTTGTTGCACACTCCATCCGAGTGCATCACCTTCCAGCGCGTTCCCACTGATACCAACGGTATGTGTGGTATTGCTCTGCTTACTGGTGTTCATGCCGTAACTTGCCCACGTTTTAGGCATGAAGTAGTCCAGTGGCACGTTAAGCGACAGAGACAGTTGCTGATCTTTATCGTAAATTCGGCCGCCGCTGCTGCCGTTCGCCGTTGAGTTTTTGCTATACGTGTAGCCCAGGCTATAACTGATCCCGTTCCAGGAGTTGTTATAGTTTGCCCCATACGACTCCATTGTCTTGTTAATGCTCCAGTAATTTTCACGAATCGCAGTGATGGTTATCGCGCCAAAGTTTTTGCCCAACGTCTGGCTCAATGAGGTTTCTGCACGATTACGACGGCGTTCAGGGTTTACTGTCTGGTCGCTATAGGAGTCCAGAATTTCCTGCATGCTGTAATAACCAGAGGTCGAATAGCGATAACCGGCGATAGCAAAGTTGGTTCCTGTCTCAGCAAAGTTTTTGCTGTAGCGCACACGCCACGACTGGCCTTCAGATTTGTCACCGTCTTTTGGTGCGGACCAGCCTTGTGTCACATCGACAGAAAGTGCTCCGATATCACCAAAGTTTTTACCCACCCCCATCGCCAGGGATTGATATTTACTCGACTCCTGTAAACCACCATAAACCGTTAAACCATAGGGCAAACCATAGATGATATTGCCTAAAGCAAGCGGTGTGCTATCGACCTTACTGTTATATGAACGATATTGTCCCGCCGTGAGGCTGTATTTGATTCGCCCTTCACGTTGCAAAACCGGCAACGATGCGAAGGGAATAACCAGATACTTTTCGCTACCATCAGCCTCTTTGATGGTGACAAACAGATCACCTGACCCGCCAGTCGGGAACATGTCCGTGATTTCAAACGCTCCTGGCGCTACGTAGTTTTCATAGATGACATAACCGTTCTGGCGAATAATAATTTTCGCGTTGGTTCGGGCAATACCACGCACCACAGGCGCGTAACCTCTCATGCTATCCGGGATCATCTCTTCGTCTGAAGCCAACTGAGCACCACGGAATGGAATACTATCGAACACATCAGAAGGTGTTGAGCTATCACCCAATGTCATCTGGCTCTTCATCGAAATAATATCGCGCAGCAGATAAGTATAAACGGAATCCCATTTATTCTGTCCATTCCCATCTCGGGTCCAGGTAGAGTAATTACGCAGACGCCATGAGCCAATATTTACACCAGGGCGTAGGTTCACATATTGGCTATTGTCACTCGTACTACCATTGTTTCGGGCATGGGTATTACTCCCACTTGCACTGTAATTGAGCAGTAGTGCATTAATACCTTCATCCCATAATTCTGGTGCAACATAACCACGCGCTTGAGTAGAAAGTGCAGCCTGTGGAATGCTCAGTATTAATTTTTGACCTGCAAAAAAGAACTCAGCGGAAGCCTGAGGAATATCTGCAAGATTGATGCACTCTTCATCCATTTTTATTTTTTGGAAAAGTGCTATTTTTACTCCATAACTTTCGAGCATACTGGCGGACAAGCAAGGCTGAAGTTTTGGCTCTTCATTACCTTCCTTGACCAATTTAAATGTCACATCCCTGGTGTCGACCATTTGGTTGTTAATAATCACGTCAACGCGATATATGCCCGGTGCTTGTTCACCATTTTCAAATGCAGCAAGGTCTACGCCTTGTGAGGAAGGGTTATCCACTTCCAATAATGCAGGGTTAAAGTAATCACGTGCCTGCACGGCTTCACTTATTCCAGAGCATGCCAATGCAATACACCAACCGAGATGGGTCGCTCGTAACTGGTGGCGATTATTTGCTATCATTATCAACTTCCTGCCTATTTATATAGGCTATCTCATCTTTCACGTACCACCCTGTACGCACGGGGAAGTATTTATTGCCAATCAAATCGATGCGTTATGAATTTCACCTACGCCACCATAATCACTAATAATCTTAAATATTAAGGCACCGGATGAAACGCCTACCGGTAGGTCAAAGCGTGCGCTGCCTCCAGGGGCGACAAATGTGACATCTGGTAGAGCCTTACCATTGACAGTAATTTGATTGAAATTCATATAAAATTTGGTCGGGTTGGTCACCTGGACCTGATTGCCCACTTTCTGCCAGGTTAATTTATCAGCCTGTAACTCTGGCGCGCTGCCTTTCAATGCGGCTGGTCGATAAATTAATTTGATGCGTGTTTTCACTGCCACTTGCAGCGTATTTTCTTTCTTCGGTGCTGAAGGGATAGATTTTATATTCAGCCAGAACATAGACTCTTTATCTTCTGGTAAATTACCCGCACGCACGATACGCATCACGTTCTGCTGCCCCTGGTCTAAACGGTACAGTGGCGGAGTGATAATAAAGGGAGCTTTCTCAGCACTACCTGCTTGAGTGTCAATCCATGACTGAATTAGAAATGGCACGGAATCTGGGTTATTGACGCTCAGTGAAGCTTCCTTCTTACCGCCATCATAAATAACCCGGGTACCACCAATAACCACACCGGCATTTACGGATGCAGAAAATACAATAGCGAATAAACTCAGCAATGCTGTTTTATGGAATGATTTCATATATAACCTATGTGACAAATACGGGCCAATAATTATCGGCCCGATAAATTTCTATATGTAAATAAAGAAATTAGTTGTAGTTCACCGTGAAGGTGGTCGTTGCGTTTGCAACACCCGCATCAACGGTATCCGATTTCTGAATATAACGAGCGTAGAATGGCAGTTCATTCACACCTGCAGTCAGGGTATAAGGAGTTGAAGCTGTAAATAATGGCAGTACAGCGGCTACGTCAGACAGTTCAATTGCTACACCTTTAGCAACGCCAACTTCCTGAGTCAATTTCAGAACTGAATCATCGCCATCATAACCAGTACCGTCGAATTTGAAACGAGCGGAAAACAAATCTATAGGGCAATCTTTTAGGCGCAGAATGAACTTGGTAGCAGATGCTTTTGATCCTACACCTGTAAATGAACTAATAGCTACTTTGCCAAGATCCACAGTCATTGTATTATTAGTGCCAATATCAACAACACAAGGTGAAGGGATTATTTCACCAGTGAAGTTAACCGTACCATCAGATGCCAATGCAGAAGCAGCAGGCATTAAAATAGTAGCAGCGACAGCAGCAGCAATTAAGTTATTTTTCATTTCGTTTCCTTTATATTAGTAGGCAGGGGTTTTTGATAAAACCAGGCCGCCTCATTATCGCTAGATAATAAGTTGCTTTTCCTACCATTTTGTCCATGTATCATCATGTTATTCATACAGCAAATTATTATGCGCAGTGTAAAGCCTACTTACTTCATTAATACTAATGACCACTTGCAAAGGTAAGTCATCTGAACCGAATTCATATTAATAAATCAGTTTTCTCACCACACATCAATTCACTGCTTGAATCAATTCTCATTAAATGCCGCGTCAAACTCAAGGTGTTTTTCGGTGTAATTTTACACCGTAACATTTATTCACTTAATAAAAGTTCTTAACCATAATGCAGCCATATATAGCGCCTCCAGGAATATTCCTGGTACACAGGAGTGAATCTAAATGACTGTATATGAACAACAAAATCCTTTCTATAATGATGAGAAAAACATTCTAAACCCAAAACCTCTTATCGAAATAGAAGCGCTAATTTCATCACTCAACCCATTTTCTAACAAATTAGAAACAAAACCACGCCAAATCATTAACTATATGGATAGCGATGAGAGAAAGTGTTTTCTTTTACATAAAGGAAACGTTTCGTTATACAGAAGTGTAGATGGAATGGTGCTTAATACTGAATCAGCACCATTTATATTTGGTATGAGCACCCAATTGATGGATCAGGAATATCTCTACATCCGTACTCATGATGAATCTGTGGTTTCCTGGATGCCCTTGGATTTAGCAAACAAGATTATTGCAAAAGAAGGACTTTGGAAGGAGTTATCTACGCAGTTGATTTACTCCATCACGCGGGTATACGACCATTGCACAAAAATATCTTCACTCTCCTCTTATGATATTATTCGCTACCAGTTGTATGAGCTAATTAGTGAAACTGAAGAAATACGAAGCAGTGTGAGTATTGCTAACTACATACAAAGCCGTACGTTTTTATCACGTAGCAGCATTATGAAAATCCTTGCGCAATTAAAAGCCGGTGGTTACATCATCACCGATCGCGGCTGTTTACAGGCAATCAATAACATCCCGTTGAAGTATTAACCTGGCAAGGTGCCAAAATTGGGGGGTATCATTGCTTTATTAAACAACTAGTTGTTACAAACACGATATTTGCCAACTCAGGAAATGTGCTAATATTTAATAAACAGATTTCAGAGTGAATTGTGTCCAAGATGAAAGATTCATCATTACAGGGTTTAACGACAGTTATTCAATCCCAGGCAACATTCGATCTTATCGATTTGTTCAGCCCACATGTCACTTTTGAAAAAATGCCACCTCAGAGGCGTCTCTACTATTTTGTTGACGGTGAAAGGATGTGTTACATCATTCGTTCAGGTGTTATCAAAGTACGCCGGGATGTGGATGAGTTCGTGATGGCTTCTTTACCGACACCTAATCTCACCGGGATGACAAATATGCTTCCTGATGACACAGGGCTTTTTCTGGAAATGCAGACTGAAGCGGAGATAGCCATCATTACGACTGCTGAAGCGCATCAGATAATCGCTGAAGCCGACGCATGGGAGTTGCTGGCCGGGCACATTGCGAAAGTGTCTGCCAACCTGCTAAAAAACAATATTATTATGACGGCCCCCACCACCTATGAAGTGGTGAGGTTCCAGTTAGTGATGCTTTTAAGCGAGCCTGAAAGCATTCGTAATTCGGTGTCTGCTGCAAAATATATTCTCGAACGAACCCGGCTTTCACGTAGCACGGTGATGAAAATCCTCGCGCAGTTAAAGCAAGGCGGCTACATCCAACTCGACGACGGTTTGTTAACCGCCGTGAATCACTTACCCGCCAAGTATTAACGTGCGTATTTAATCTGCCAGGCCGCGATTTTCCAGCATCGGCTCACTGTAAGGCGCATGTCCACGCCAGTCGTTGTATAGCGCTTTGAGCTCGCGACTGTTCCCTCTAGACAAAATCGCTTCACGGAAGCGCTGACCGTTTTGTGCATTCAACCCTCCCTGTTCCACAAACCATTGATAACCATCATCGGCCAACATTTGCGTCCAGATATAAGCGTAATACCCCGCCGCGTAGCCACCACCAAAGATATGCGCGAAGTAACTGCTGCGATAACGCGGAGGAACGGTTGAAAGATTAATGTGTTCACTTTCCAGTGCATGCGCTTCAAACTGCGCCACATCATCGACAGTACTTCCGGCCGGTAAACTGTGCCAGTTCATATCCAGTAGTGCTGCGGCAAGCAGCTCTGTCATGTCATAGCCTTTGTTAAAGCGGGCGGCACGGAATAGCTTATCTTTCAACGCATCAGGCATCGCCTCGCCAGTTTGATAATGGCGTGCGAAGTTAGCAAACACCTGGGGTTGGCTCGCCCAGTGTTCATTGATTTGCGAAGGGAACTCCACAAAGTCGCGCGGCGTATTAGTCCCAGAAAGTGTTGCATAGCGTTGAGTAGCAAACAGCCCATGTAACGTATGACCAAATTCGTGGAATAACGTCACCACATCGTCCCAGGAAATGAGTGCCGCTTCGCCAGCTGCTGGCTTGCTGTAGTTGCAGACGTTGTAAATTACCGGCGCGTTTTCCAGTAACGTAGATTGCTCAACGAAATTGCCCATCCACGCCCCGCCGCCTTTGCTGTCGCGGGCAAAGAAGTCGCCATAGAACAGCGCCGTTCCACGACCGTCTTTATCGAAGATTTCCCATACACGCACATCGTCGTGATAGACAGGGATATCAAAGCGCTCGACAAAATTCAGACCAAATAGCTGGCTGGCTGCCCAAAAAACGCCATTGCTTAGAACATTGTTTAACTCGAAATAAGGCTTGATTTGCCCTTCATCAAGGTCGTATTTCGCACGTCTGACTTGCTCTGCGTAGAATGCCCAGTCCCAGGCTTCGGCTTTAAATCCCCCCTGTTGTGCGTCAATCACCTGCTGAATATCCGCAAGTTCGCGTTGTGCACGTGCGGTGGCTGCAGGCACGATATCACGCATGAATTGCAGAGCTGCCTGCGGCTTTCCCGCCATTTGATCGGCAATTTTCCAGGCCGCATAATTCTCGAAACCGAGCAATTGCGCCTGTTCGGCACGCAGTATGGCCAGGCGCGCGACAATAGCTCGCGTATCGTTGCCGTCATTTTGCTGAGTGCGATCCCAACCCGCTTTGAACAGTTTTTCACGCGTCTGGCGGTTTTGCAGTGATTGCAGCGCGGGCTGTTGGGTGAAATTAAGCAATGGAATTAAGTATTTTCCATTCAGCCCCTTAGCACTGGCATGTTGTGCTGCAGATGTAATTTCTGCCGGCGTTAAGCCCGCCAGTTGCTCTACATCCTCTGCCACCAGACCTGCGGCTTTATCTGCTGCATGCAGGCGATTATTAAACTGGCTACTAAGCTGGGCGGCTTCTTTATTCAGCACCTTAAGACGTGCTTTTTTCTCATCACTTAATGTTGCACCCGAAAACCTAAAACTCTGCCAGACGACTTCAACTAAACGCCGCGATTCTTCATCAAGACCTGCTGAGTTACGGTGTTGATAAACGCTATCCAGACGCTCAAACAGCATGGTGTTAAGGCGCATTTCATCGGCAAGCTCTGCCAATTCGGCGGCAAATTCTTCATCCAACTGTTGCAGATAATCGTTGGTGTGCGCAGATGTCATGGCAAAGAAGACATTGGTTACTCGTCCTAACATCTGCCCGGTTTTTTCTAGCGCAAGAAAGGTATTTTCAAACGTGGGTGCCGCAGTGTCATTGGCAATCGCCGCGATTTCTTCGCGCTTGATGCGTTTCGCTTCGTCAAATGCCGGACGATAGTGGCTGTCCTGTATGTCATCAAAATGAGGGGCTTGGTAAGGCAATAAACTGATGTGATAAAACGGATTTTCCATCTGCATTCTTTAATTCCTGCTGACCGCAAAACTAATTTATAGCTCAACTCGCTACCTGATACACAGCAATAATCTCGGCGGCAATCGCCACAGCAATTTCCGCAGGCAGTTTCCCTTTCACATCCGGCAACCCCACCGGGCAACGCAACGTGTTCAATTGCTGTTCAGTAATCCCTTTTCCCGCCAGCCGATATTCAAAGCGTTGCCGTTTGGTTTGCGAACCAATCAAGCCCAGATAGTGGTAATCACCGCGTTTAAGTACCGCTTCGGTCAGTTCAAGGTCACGCGGATGGTGGTGAGTCATCACAATAAAATAGCTTTGCGCAGCCGCCGATTTCACCGCATCCAATGGGTCTTCAGCCTGCCAGGTTGTTACCCCTTTTGGGGCCGCTGAAAACATATCAGGCCGTTCATCCACCCAGGTAATGTGACAGGGTAACGTTGATAATAATGCCACCAGCGCTTGCCCTACATGACCTGCGCCGAAAACCATGATTTGTGGCTGCGGTTGAATTAACGGTTCAAACAAAACTGTGGTCATGCCACCACAACACTGCCCTAGCCGCGCCCCAAGATTAAAATGCTCGGTATGCATAGTTGTAGCCTGCTTTTCCAGCATCTCACGCGCCATCGCAATGCACTGGAATTCAAGATGCCCACCACCGATAGTCAGGAAGCTCTGCTGTCGCCCGACAATCATCTTCGTGCCGCAATTTCTCGGCACTGAGCCTTTGTCAGCCAGCAGCGTGAGTAATACGCACGGTTCGCGGCGCTCGCGAAGCTGCATCAGAACGCTGATCCATTCATCATTCATGGCACCTCCTGACAGCCCCAGAAAACACGTTCTGGTGTTGCGGGTGCATCAAGGCGCGGGTGTTTCTGGTAATCCGTGACACTTGCCACAGCATCTTGCAAAGCACACCACACTGAAATTCCTAACATAAATGGCGGTTCACCCACGGCTTTGGAGCGATAAACCGTGTGCTGCGGGTTGGCATGATTCTCCAGCAACTGGACTCTGAAGTCGGCTGGCGCATCGCTGATAGCCGGGATTTTGTAACTCATCGGGCTGTCAGTCAGCAGTCGCCCTTTTTCATCCCATACCAGCTCTTCGCATGTCAGCCAGCCTGCACCCTGCACAAACCCGCCTTCTATTTGGCCAATATCCAGCGCCGGGTTCAGAGAGTTGCCAACATCATGCAGAATATCGGTTCGTAGCAGACGATACTCGCCAGTTAATGTGTCGATAACCACTTCAGAACACGCCGCACCATATGAGAAGTAATAGAACGGTTGCCCACGCCCGGCGGCGCGATCGTAGTGGATACCTGGTACTTTGTAGAAGCCCGTGGCTGAAAGCGGCACTTGGTTTAGCCACGCAAGATTCGCGATTTCAGTAAAGGTAAAATGGTGGCCAGGCACTTTTACCACGCCATTGCGGAACTCCACCTGGTCAGCGGTGCATTTGTGCAAGCCGCATAGCATTTCCACCAGCCGTTCTTTAATTATCAGCGCCGCAATTTCTGCGGCTTTGCCATTGAGATCAGCACCCGACGATGCCGCCGTTGGAGAGGTATTTGGCACTTTCCCAGTGTTAGTTGCCGTAACCTGAATCTGTTCCACAGGAATTTGCAGCACTTCGGCAACCACCTGCGCCACCTTGGTATTTAACCCCTGTCCCATCTCTGTGCCACCGTGGTTAAGTTGCGCAGTGCCATCGGTATAAATCAGCAACAATGCACCAGCCTGGTTGAGAAAACTGGAGGTAAAAGAGATGCCAAATTTGACCGGCGTAAGAGCCATGCCACGTTTTAACACTGGACTTAGGCGGTTGAATTCGCTGATTTGTTCACGCCTGGAGTGGTAATCGGCACTCGCTTCAAGCTGGCGGGTGATTTCCGGCATGATGTTGTGTTCAACAGTCTGGTGATAGTGCGTGACATTACGCTCAGTATCGCCGTAGTAATTACGTTTACGCACTTCCAGCGGATCAAGACCGAGTTCACGGGCAATGTGATCCATAATCTGCTCAATGGCGACCATACCCTGTGGCCCGCCAAACCCTCGATATGCCGTATTGGATGCCAGATTCGTACGGCAGCGATACCCCGTTATTCTTGCATCACCCAGATAGTAGGCATTATCGGCATGGAACATTGCGCGATCGCAGATCGATCCTGAAAGATCCAACGAGTAACCGCAATTTGCCGCTAGATCGATGACTACCCCATTGAGCATCCCTTCATCCGTAAAACCAACATCGTATCGGACAAAAAATGGATGCCGTTTACCGGTGATACGCATATCGTCACGACGTGAAAGACGCATTTTGGCTGGTCGGCCGGTTAATGCCGCAACCAGTGCTGCATGGCAGGCAATGCCCGCTGCTTGCGTCTCTTTGCCACCAAAACCACCGCCCATACGGCGCATATCAACAGTGACTTTGTTCATCGTTACGCCTAGTACTGACGCCACGAGTTTTTGTACTTCAGTAGGGTGCTGAGTCGACGACCAGACCGTAACGCAGCCATCCTCCCCCGGTTGCACCACGGCAATTTGCCCTTCGAGATAAAAGTGTTCCTGCCCACCGATATGAAATTGCCCCTGAATACGATGCCCCGCACCGGCCAACGCTCGGTCTGCGTCACCACGCTGATGAATATGCGGTTCTTGCACATATTGCTCGCGCTGCAATGCTTCTTCGACATCCAGTACCGGCTCAAGAACTTCATATTCAATCACCGCTTTGAGCGCCGCAGCACGCGCCGCCTCGGACGTTTCCGCAGCCACAGTCAGTACAACCTGGCCATGGTATTCAACCAAATCTCGCGCAAATAGCGGGTCGCCAGGTGCCAGCGGGCCAATATCCAGCTCGCCGGGTACATCCTGCCAGCTAAAGACTCGCACCACGCCAGCAATGGAGTAACACTCGGTAGTGTCGATTTTGGTAATTCTTGCATGAGCATGCTGGCTAAGAACCGGGCAGAGATACAACATGCCCGGCAATGTCAGCTTGTCGTCAATGTATTCAGCTTTGCCGCTCACATGCCTATCGGCGCTTTCATGTTTACGGCTCTTACCCGCTCCACCACTCATTTCACGTGAAAATTGCTCGATTAATGCCTGCTCTGAAAGGCGCACCGGGTTAGTTGACATAGTTTTGTACCTCCAGCACATAACCGGGTTCGGTTTGTTGCAACAGCAAACGCCTCAGCAGATTTTGCGCAACAGTCAAACGGTAGCGCCCAGAACCGCGGAAATCAGTTAACGGCTGGAAGTCTGCGGCCAGTGCATGACATGCCAGGTCTAATGTTTGCTGGGTGAATGGCAAACCAGAAAGAGTTTGCTCAGCACTTTTAGCCCGCGCGGGGACCGTAGCCATGCCGCCAAATGCCAGTTTCACACTTGTCACAACACCATCACTGAAATGCAGGTTAAACGCGCCAAATACCGTCGAAATATCATCATCCATACGCTTTGATATTTTCCACGCGGCAAATGTCGGGGAGATAGCAGCGCGCTCAATCAGCACCGCGCAGATAAATTCGCCTGGTTGCAAGGCGGTTTTGCGATAGCTCAGGAAGAACTCATCCAGCGGCACTATGCGCACGGTTTGGCCGCAACGCAGCTCGAGTTGAGCACCCAGAGCCAGTAACATCGGTGCACCATCGCCGATGGGCGAGGCATTCGCCAAATTTCCTACCAGGGTGCCGTGGTTGCGAATTTGCGGAGAGGCAAAACGATCCAGCACTTGTGCAAAAGCCGGAATCAAAGGTTGTAAGGCGTCCTGACACGCCTGTAACGTTGCCATCGCACCAATACGAATCTGGCTCTCCGTCACCGTAATCGTCTTAAGTTCGTCAATCTGGTTAAGCCCGATAATCAATGGCAGTGTCTGATACTGCTGGGTAATCGTCAGCGCCAGATCGGTGCCCCCTGCCAGTAATCGTGCCTGAGGGTTTTGTTGATAAAGTACTGCCAATTGGGAAACTGTTTTAGGTAACAGGCAACGGTTGGATTTTGTAAGTTCTCCCACGCCCGTTGATTGCAGCGCTTTTAATCGCGATACAGTTTGCGGCTCAGTGCGAGTGAACTGATCGTGCGTGGTTGTGCAGCTTTGCTGCATGGCGTCAATAATTGGGCGATAGCCAGTACAGCGGCAAAGATTTCCCGCAAGGCTCTTTTCAATCTCATGGCGCTGTGCGGCTGTGTTCGATTTTTGCAGTGCAAATCCCGACATAACAAAACCTGGAGTACAAAAGCCGCACTGTGATGCATGGCAATCGGCCATCGCTTGCTGCACCGGGTGCAATTCATTGCCTTGCGATAGATCTTCCACCGTCAGCAACTGTTTACCAGCAAGTTGGCTGATGAGCGTGATACAGCCATTTGCCGTCTGGTAGCGCATGTTCTCGCCGTCTACTTGACCGAGAACTACCGTACAAGCACCACAATCACCAGATGCACATCCTTCTTTACTGCCGCAGCGCTGTTCACTGCCGCGCAACCAGTTCAGCACCGTGGTATTCGGGTCCACATCATCGAGGGTTTTTAACGTTTGATTTAGCAAAAATTGAATCATGCCGCGACCTCCAGGGTATCTCGCTGCCACACGCATTTGCCGTTGACCCAGGTGTGCCAGATGTTGCGATCATCACCAAGAGTCATCAGCACGAACAGTTTTTCGTAAATGTCGCGGCTATTTGCGTGGCGCATCTTCTGTAGCGGAGATACAGCCAAGTCGAGAACCACGAAGTCTGCCTCTTTGCCGGGTAAGAAATTGCCAATTTTATCATCGAGATCCAACGCGTGAGCTCCGCCAAGAGTTGCGTGATAAAACGCTTCACTGGCACACAAACGGTAGCCTTGAAGTTGCGCGACTTTGTACGCCTCAGCCAGTGTTTGCAGCATATTAAAAGTTGTGCCTGCGCCAACATCGGTACCAATACCCATGCGGATCCCTCGGTCATGGCACTGCTTTAAGTTAAACAAACCACTACCGAGAAACAGGTTAGAGGTTGGGCAAAAGGCGATTGCCGATTCGGTTCGATGCAGACAATCCCACTCGCAATCCTGCAAGTGGATGGCATGCGCAAAGACGCTGCGTTTGCCCGTCAATTGGTACTGGTGATAGACGCCCAAATAGCTTTCGGATTCCGGCCACAGACTTTTTACCCAAGCGACTTCATCGCTGTTCTCACTAAGATGAGTGTGCAGCCAGGTATCGGGAAACTCTTCACGTAACGTTTGTACCGCTTCGAGTAATTCAGGTGATGAGGTTGGAGCAAAACGAGGCGTCAGCGCATAGTTCAGCCGCCCTTTTTTGTGCCAGCGTTGAATAAGCTCACGGGTTTGCAGGTAGCTTTGTTCGGGTGTTTCCGTGAGATAGTCCGGCGCGTTACGATCCATCATTACTTTACCGGCAATAAGCCGCATCGAGAGATGTTCCGCCGCGCTAAAAAGCGCATCGACTGATTGTGGATGTACTGTGCCAAATACCAGAGCCGTGGTTGTGCCATTACTCAGTAACTGGCTAAGAAAGAAGGCTGACATTTTTGCCGCGTGCGAACTATCCTGATATTGGCTTTCAACCGGGAAGGTATATGTCTGTAGCCATTCCAATAGCTGTTCACCATAGGCACCAATCATTTCAGTTTGCGGATAATGCAGATGGGTATCAACGAAGCCCGGAATAATCAGCTTACCGCGATAATCAATGTAATCATTTTCAGCCAGCAGATGGCTGCGCCCTTCTTCCCACGGTAACAACGCGACGACAGTGCCTTCATTAAGGAACAGCACTGCATCTTCGTGATGACGAGCATTAGCCAGTAATTCCTCGGGATTCGTCCCAGTTTGAGTAATATCGAAAAACTGACCGCGTAGCGCTTGCGTGTAATTAACTGTCATCGCCGTACCTGTAATTGGTTTGTGAAGAATGAGTTAATAGCTGCAATGTTGATGCCATGTTGGAATTTAGGTTTAATCATTTTTATAACAGTAGCTTAGGTTACACACTCTCTTGTTGCGCAACAATTATGCAACTTTTTAGCATGCAAACGATTGCTCTCTCCTGCAAACGGTTGCCTTTTGGTATCATGAGCTGGATTGTTAAAATTTAAGCAATAGCCTGCACCAACAAGTTGCACAGACATGGCCTTGTTGCACCAGTAATGCACAGGTGCTGCCATACTAAAGTTCAATTATCACTAACAGCCTTAGCGTGCTAAGGTATTGCGACATAAAAAGCGTTGAGGAACAGTGAGATGATTATTCTGGTAACCGGCGCCACTGCCGGATTTGGTGAGAGTATTACCCGTCGTTTCGTGCAACAGGGCCATAAAGTAATTGCCACTGGTCGCCGTCATGAACGTCTACAAGAACTTAAAGAAGAATTGGGCGATAGCATCATTACGCTGCAACTTGATGTTCGCAATCGCGCGGCTATCGAACAAGCGATGGAGCAATTGCCAGCCGAATGGCGCAATATCGATATTCTGGTCAACAATGCAGGTCTGGCGCTGGGCATGGAGCCTGCACATAAAGCCGACCCGGATGACTGGGAAACGATGATCGATACCAACAATAAAGGTTTGGTCTATATGACTCGCGCCGTGCTGCCTGGCATGGTTGAGCGTAACCGTGGTCATATCATCAATATTGGCTCTACCGCAGGTAGCTGGCCATATGCCGGTGGCAACGTCTATGGCGCGACTAAAGCGTTCGTACGCCAGTTCAGTCTGAACCTGCGTGCAGATCTGCATAAAACCGCTATCCGTGTGACGGATATTGAGCCAGGTCTGGTGGGTGGTACTGAGTTTTCTAACGTGCGTTTTAAAGGCGATGACGGCAAGGTTGAAAAAACCTATGAAAATGCCAATGCGCTGACCGCAGAAGATGTCACTGAAGCTGTCTGGTGGGTTGCCACTCTACCGAAGCACGTCAACATCAACACGCTTGAGATGATGCCTGTTAGCCAGTCGTTTGCAGGACTTAGTGTTCACCGCGAAGGTTAATCACCTGGCCCATACCCACAACGCGCTTCTGGGTATGGGCGATCGTACAAATAAATGTTAAATTTGCACGGCTCATCAACGATAAGAAAAAATTCATGTCACCGTCAAACTTGCTCAACCCCACACAACCTGTAAACCAACAAATCTACCGCATTTTGCGTCGTGATATTGTTCGTTGCTTAATACCGCCTGGAACGCCCCTTTCTGAAAAAGAAGTGTCGATACGTTTTGAAGTATCACGCCAACCGGTGCGCGAAGCATTTATTAAACTGGCTGAAACCGGGCTGGTACAAATTCGCCCCCAGCGTGGCACTTACGTTAATAAAATTTCTGTAAACCAGGTAAAGAATGGTTGTTTCGTCCGTGAAGCAATTGAACGTGCCGTGGTGAAACGTGCAGCGAGTATGGCAACAGATGAACATCTGTATATGCTTGAGCAGTTATTAAACCAGCAACGAACCGCCATTGACCGCAACCAGATGGATGATTTTTTCCAGTTAGACGATGAGTTCCACCAGCAGTTAGCTCTGGTCGCCGATTGTAGCCTGGCGTGGGACACCGTCGAAAATATCAAAGCGACCATGGACCGTGTGCGTTATATGAGCCTAGATCACGTCACACCACCGGAAATGTTGCTTTCACAGCATCACGATATTTTTGAGGCGCTTAAACGCAAAGATGAAGAGAGTGTGGATCAGGCGATGCATCGCCATCTGCATGAGATAAGTCAGTCAATATTGTTGATTCGCAAAGAAAAGCGCGACTGGTTTAGTGAAGAGTAATATCTCGCCCGTTTCCGGGCGAGTTTAGAACTTTATATTTAGAACTTAGCAACCGTCGCTTTCGCGCCGTTTTCACGCAGTGCCAGATAAGATTCAGTAACCTGGGCTACGAATTTGTCGTTAGCAGGTAAATCTTCACCAAAGATTGTTTTCAGCCCCAGCAGAGCTTTAACACGGGTTTCCCCTTCTTGACTTGCGCTAACCGCTTGCTCGATTGCAGACAGCAGCGGGTCACTTACTTCGATTGGATTGCCCTGCTCGTCAACACCGCCAACGTAACGCATCCAACCTGCAACACCCAGTGCCAGCAGATCAAATTTGCTGCCGTTTGCCAGATGCCAGCGAATGGAGTCTAACCAGCGCTGTGGCAGTTTCTGGCTACCATCCATGGCGATTTGCCAGGTACGGTGGCGCAGAGCCGGATTGGTATAACGTGCAATCAATGAATCGGCATATTTCGCCAGATCAACGCCCTGCACTTTCAGAGTTGGCGCTTGTTCTTGCAGCATTAATGCGTGCGCAGTACGACGATAGTTCTCATCGAGCATGCATTCAGAAATGTGCTGATAACCCGCCAGGTAGCCGAGGTATGCCAGGAATGAGTGGCTGCCGTTCAACATGCGTAGTTTCATCTCTTCGTATGGCAGAACATCTTTAACCAGTTCAGCACCCGCTTTTTCCCACTCAGGACGGCCAGCAACGAAGTTATCTTCGATGACCCACTGGCGGAATGGTTCGCATGCGATAGCCACAGGGTCAGCTACACCGGTCGCTTTTGCAACTTGCTCCAGTGTTTCTGCGGTCGCGGCTGGAACGATACGGTCAACCATGGTGGATGGGAATGTAACGTGAGTTTCAATCCATGCAGCCAGTTCTGGGTCAATCGCCTGCGCATATGCGGTGATAACGTTACGGGTGACGTGGCCGTTTTCAGGCATGTTGTCGCAAGACATGACGCTAAACGCAGGCAGACCTGCTGCTTTGCGGCGAGCCAGTGCTTCAACAATTACACCCGGTGCAGATTTCGGCTGCTGTGGATTGGCCAGGTCGTGAGCAATTAATGGATGATCCAGCAAGATAGTGCCGGTTGCCGGAGTATGGCAGTAGCCTTTTTCAGTCACGGTTAATGAGACAATCGCCACTTCAGGTTGAGTCATTGCGGTAAATACCGCTTCCAGGCCATCAACCTGTGCGTGGATAGCATCTTTCACCACACCGACAACGCGGCAATGCCATGCGTCGGCAGACATTTCAGCCACGCTATAAAGGTTGTCTTGCTTTTTCAAATCAGCAATTTGCTGTTCGCCACCAATCAGGTTGACTTCGCAGTAACCCCAGTCGCTACCATGTTCATTTGCCAGGATATCGGCGTAAACCGCTTGATGAGCGCGATGGAATGCACCGAATCCCAAATGAACGATACGGGATACCAGTTTGCTACGGTCGTATTGTGGGAGAATAGCTTTTGCAGATAAGAGCTTGTTTTCCATTTTAAAACTCGCTGAGTAGTGAACTTGGGGACTGCCACAGACTACCTGACATGGTAGTCTGCATATTGATTTGCATTAAACTTTAGTGCTTTTGGTATGACACAACAAAAAAGGTGTATAACAACTCACGCTTTAGTGTTTAAACATGCAATCCCTTTACCACGTGCTTAACAGGTGCGGGTTCGGCAGCATCTTCCAACAAGCTCAAATCACGGTCTTTCACCTCCGGCATGAGTACTGCCGAAATCAATCCAATTACAGAATAAGAAATCATCATTACTACAATTGGCCACCAGGAATCAGTCAGATTGACAAATATCCCCGCCAGCACCGGGCCAAAGCCGACAGCCACCAACCCCCCCGCCTCTTTAGATATGGCCATCCGTGTAAAGCGATTACGCGAACCGAACATTTCCGCCATGGTAATGTTTTCCAGAGCAAACAGCCCCAGAACAGCCACGTTATGAATAATAATGATCGAGGCCATAATCACATTCACGCTATTACTCTTGTCCATAATCATCGACAGCATCGGATAGGCGAGAATAATCGACGATATACTGACGATAATATAAGGAACACGGCGGCCTATTTTGTCGGACAGCCAGCCGAGGAATGGAATGGTAAAGAAGCCAATCACGGAGCTTATCATCAGGGCATCAGTTGGCACGCTTTTCTCAAACAGTAGTGTTTGCACGAGGTAACCGGCGAGGAAGGTTTGAATTAACCCAGAGTTACCCGCCTGACCAAAGCGCAAGCCTGTAGCCAACCAGAAGGATTTGCTGGTGAACATTGCTCCCAGAGAATGGGTATTATCAGTTGCTTGTTTTGCCGCAGCCGCAGTTCCGGTTTCTTCGTTTACTTTTTCAAATACCGGGCTTTCTTTCAGATTCATACGCAACCAAATGGCAAAAATCATCACCACTACGCTTGCGAGGAATGGCACACGCCAGCCCCAGGCCAATAACTCTTCTTTCGACAGGAAGAAGAACATGATAGCCCAAATGGCGGTTGCCGATAATGTGCCGCAGTTAGTCCCCATGGCCACCAGTGACGAAATAATGCCGCGTTTACCTGTTGGCGCATATTCAGCAAGCATGGTTCCGGCACCGGATATTTCAGCACCTGCGCCCAGGCCCTGAATAATACGCAGTAGAACCAGTAATAACGGGGCAAAAATACCTATTTGAGCGTACGTCGGTAATACGCCAATTAATGTGGTGCAAATTCCCATCATTGTGATGGTAATAAACAACACTCTCTTACGGCCGATGGTGTCACCCATGCGGCCAAAGAAAAAGGCACCGGCGATGCGCGCGATATAACCTGCGCCGTAAGTTCCCATCGCCAGAATCAGCGCCATGGCAGCGGATTGTTCAGGGAAAAAGATTTCATGGAAGACCAGTGCTGCCCCGAGGGAATATAACTGGAAATCCATAAATTCCAGCGCTGTTCCTAACCAACCAGAGACGGCGGCTTTAATCAAATCACTGGTGCTTCTTTCAGGTTGTGTATTATCAAGTTTAGTTATTGTATTCATTATTATGTTCTCTGCTATTTGTCGTTATAGGTACAGCAAATATGAGGGTACAGAGGTTAGGGCTTAGAACTTCAATAAGACCTTGCAGCACTGCTTCTGGTCTTTCTCGAAGAGTTCCATGGCTTCAAGCACCTGCGTGTAGGCGAACTGGTGAGTGATGAGTTTCTCCGGCTGGATCTTCCTTTCAGTCATCCAGTTAATGACCATTGGGAAGCGGTTGCTGTTAAGGCGCGAACTATAAATAGTCAGCTCTTTGCTAGTTATGGCCTGCTGGCTAATGACACAAGGTTCGGATGAAAACCCCATAATTCCGATACGGGCAGCGGGTGATGCGAGGGTTATCGCTTCCGGTAAAATTGACGGATGACAGGCCGCATCAATGATCAATGTCGGGCGAATACCGAGTGCGTCCAGTTCGTTTTTTAAATCACTTTTCGCGTTGTTAATCACCCAATCGGCACCGTTTGCTTTCGCCATGGAGAGGCGTTCGTCAATGCGGTCAGCAACAACTATTTCTTTCACGCCGTATACGCCGCGTAAAGCTTGAATAGAGGTCAGTCCCATCGGCCCTGCGCCGTAGATAAGCACCGTATCCAACGTGCAAGGTTTCATCTGCGAGCAAATATTTGCCGCAATGGTAAAGGGTTCAACCATGGTCGCTTCATTATCGGGAATGGAATCAGGCACGACGTGCGCGTTTTGAGCTGGCAGCGTGATGTACTCACTAAATCCGCCATCACGATGCACACCAATGACCTGAAGTTCAGCGCAGACATTGGGCCGCCCTACCGCACACGGATAACAATGACCGCAGCTGACGACAGGATCACCGACTACTCGTTCACCGATGCGTGTTTTTTCAATGCCTTCTCCGACCGCATCAATGTGGCCGAAAAACTCATGCCCAATCACACGGGGATATATGGCAAAAGGATTATGACCGCGATAAATGTGAACATCAGAGCCACAAATCCCGGCGCATGTAACACGTATTCTGACTTCTCCCGGTAACGGTTGTGGAACGGCACTTTCTTCTATCACCAGTTTTTCGGGCTGCTGTATGGTTACGCTTTTCATGTTTGTCTCTCCTGTTACCAGTTCCACAATGTGCCATCTTCAAGGCGAGCGACCGGCAAATAAGCGGGTTCGTAGGGATATTTCGCTGCCAGTTTTTCATCGAACTCAATACCAATACCTGGCTTATCGCCTGGGTGCATATAACCGTTATCGAACGTCCAGTTATGCGGGAATACCTCCAGCATTTGCTCGGAATAACCCATATATTCTTGCACGCCAAAGTTAGGCACCCATAAATCAAAGTGCAGTGCGGCGGCCATGCAGACAGGTGAAAGGTCAGATGGCCCGTGTGAACCGGTGCGCACCTGGTAGAGCGAAGCAAAGTCAGCAATGCGGCGCATGCCCGTAATGCCGCCGGCATGGGTAATGGTTGTGCGGATATAATCGATGAGCTGCTCTTCAATAAGCTGTTTGCAGTCCCAGATACTGTTGAACACTTCACCCACCGCAATTGGCGTGACGGTGTGCTGCCGAATCAGACGGAAACACTCCTGGTTTTCGGCTGGAGTTGGGTCTTCCATCCAGAACAGACGATGTTCTTCAATACTTTTACCAAAGCGTGCGGCTTCAATTGGCGTCAGGCGGTGATGCATGTCGTGGAGTAAATGTTCGTTGAAACCAAATTTGCTGCGTACGGCTTCGAACAGCTTTGGCGTGAAGTCGAGATACTTTTCCGTCGACCATAACTGTTCTTCTGGCCAGTCACCTTTGGTTGCCGGTTCGTAAGACAGCCCTTTGCCTTTTGCCATGCCGTAGGTGGTTTTCATACCCGGAACGCCACACTGCACGCGTATTGCTTTGAAGCCCATTTCTTTATGGCGCGCGTAATCTTCCAGCACATCATCGATAGAATGGCCAGTGGTGTGGCAATAGACCATAACGCCTTCACGCGATGCCCCACCGAGCAACTGATATAACGGCATGCCAGCGGCTTTAGCTTTGATATCCCACAGCGCCACGTCGACCGCTGAAATCGCGGACATAGTTACTGGCCCGCGGCGCCAGTAAGCGCCTTTATAGAAGAATTGCCAGATATCTTCGATACGATGCGCATCACGGCCAATTAGCTGTGGGCAAACGTGATCTTTTAGATACGAGGCAACCGGTAGTTCACGGCCGTTTAAGGTGGCATCACCCAAGCCTGTTAAACCATTGTCCGTGGTGATTTTTAGCGTGACAAAGTTTCGCCCTGGGCAAGTGACAAATACTTCTGCTTTTACAATTTTCATTCAGGTTCCCTTACTACGCATCAGATAATTGGTATTCAATGCGTGTGAAATTAACCTTTGAAATACTACCATACAAGTATGTAGATCGAATTTTGGCGGAGTGAGTCACAATTATTTTGTGACTCTTGCAGTGAGTTACATCAGAGATGTGGGGGGAATTGAGTGATTTTTAGAGAAAAAGAGGAGTTAATCAGCCCCGGCTCCAGCCAGCAACAATGATCAACATGCCGCAGAATGCCACTGTGGCACCTATCCAGTCATAAGTACTTAATTTGATACCATCCACCCAACGTAACCACAGCAAAGCGGTCACAACGTACACCCCGCCGTATGCGGCATAAACGCGCCCACTGGCAGCTGGGTGTAGGGTTAACAACCAGACAAATATCGCAAGGGAGAAGGTTGTGGGAATCAACAATAGTGGAGAACCTTCACGCTTTAACCATAGCCACGGTAAAAAGCAGCCAATGATTTCAGCAAGAGCGGTGGCAAAAAAAAGCACGGTTGTTTTGATCATATGGAACAATCTCTGGGATAATGAGGTCAATAATGGGTCGTCTGGTACGCACCCCACTTCATAATTTATTTACTTTAATAAGTAGGGCTTCACCCTAAAAGGAAACAGCAATGAACACAATCCTTCGCAAACGTCTCACCATGGCAACACTGCCATTGGCGTTGCTGCTGAGTGCATTTGCGTTTGTTCAACCACTCCATGCTCAGACCAATAAGCTGATCATTGAATCTGGTGACAATGCGCAGACTCGCCAGGATGCGGCGATGGACAAAGAGCAATGGAATGACACACGCTCTCTGCGCCAAAAAGTGAACAAACGCGCCGAAAAAGAGTGGGACAAAACCGATACGGCTTTTGATGCCCGCGATAATTGCCAGAAAAGTGCTAACGTTAACGCTTACTGGGAACCTAACACCCTACGTTGCCTGGACCGTCGCACTGGTCGAACTGTGGCACCGTAATTTTGTACTGTTATCCAATAAGGCTTCTTAACAGGAGCCTTATTCACTTTGAAAGGAATTCAAATGAGCCACGAGCTACAAATCAAGCTTCGCCCACTGGAGCGCGAAGATCTCCGCTTCGTCCATCAACTGGACA
The DNA here is from genome assembly GCF_004366275.1 of Buttiauxella sp. BIGb0552. Lineage (NCBI taxonomy): Bacteria > Pseudomonadati > Pseudomonadota > Gammaproteobacteria > Enterobacterales > Enterobacteriaceae > Buttiauxella > Buttiauxella sp. BIGb0552. The sequence goes on along the minus strand of NZ_SODY01000001.1, from coordinate 220,587 downwards.
ACAACGCAAGCGTGATGCGCTATTGGTTTGAAGAGCCCTATGAAGCGTTTGTCGAACTGTCGGACCTTTATGACAAACATATTCACGATCAAAGTGAACGTCGTTTTGTTATCGAGTGTAACGGCGAAAAAGCAGGCCTGGTGGAACTGGTTGAAATTAACCATGTTCACCGCCGCGCTGAATTTCAGATAATTATCTCACCGGATTATCAGGGCAAAGGGCTGGCGACTCGCGCCGCTAAACTCGCCATGGATTACGGCTTTATGGTGTTAAACCTGTACAAACTGTATTTGATTGTCGATAAAGAAAATGAAAAAGCCGTGCATATATATAAGAAGCTGGGCTTTATGGTGGAAGGTGAATTAATCCATGAGTTCTTTATCAATGGCGAATACCGCAACACCATTCGTATGTGTATCTTCCAGCATCAATATCTGGCGGAACACAAAAGTAGTGGCACTATTTTAAAACCGACTGCGCAGTAATCAATGTGGTGGATGTCGCTTACGCTAATCCACCCTACAAAACCCTGTTACGGCAGATTCAACGTTGCGCGGTGTTTCGCGGATTCCATACCCAGCTCGATCATCTCCATGACCTGAATCGCCTGCGCCGCAGGAACCGGGTTTTCTCCGTGTCCGGTCAGTGCATCACGAATCCCCGCATAGTAAGCCGGATAATTACCCGGAACCGTCAGCAATGTTTGCTCGGTCATCACCTCACCCTGCGCTAACGTTAATACGCCATCACGCATATCGTAGCCCCAATCCTCTTGCGGCAAACGCTCGCCAGATTTAAGGCGATCTTCCTGCGGATCCAAACCATATTTGATATAGCTGCCGCGCGTACCATGGACGATATAGCGAGCGGTTTCTGCCGCAGCAAGCAACGTGCCATGCAGCACGACACGACGCTGTGGATAGGCCAGCACAGCATGGAAGTAGTCTGTTGCTTGCGCGCCTGGACGCAACTGACCTAAATCCACGGTCAGACTAACCGGTAGCCCGAAAAGATTCAGCGCCTGATCGATAAGATGTGGCCCTAAATCGTACCAAATCCCGCTCCCAACACCCGCCTGTTCACGCCAGCGATTACGTACCTGTGGGCGGAAGCGGTCAAAATGCGACTCAAAGTACGCGACCTCACCTAGCGTCCCATCTGCCAGTAACGTTTTCAGCGTTAAGAAATCGCTGTCCCAACGGCGATTATGGAACACTGAAAGCAATAAGCCGCAGCTTTTAGCCAGTGCATCAAGTTCACGCGCTTGTGACAATGTCACGGTAAAGGGTTTATCGACAACGACATGTTTACCAGCTTCCAGCGCTGCTTTAGCCAGCGGGAAGTGCGTATCGTTTGGGGTAGGAATAACAATTAAATCGATATTTGGGTCATTGAACAGATGATGAGGATCAGAGACTACCGGCATATTTGGCCAGTCAGCATGAACTTTCGTGGCATCGCTGCTGGAGACACCGGCCAGAACCATACCCGGCGTGCCCACAATTAAGGGGGCATGAAACGTCTTGCTGGCGTAACCGTAACCGATTAATCCGACACGAATGTTATCACTCATTTTCTTTCCTCAAATTTTTGGACAACCTATTGGATACTATCCTGGGGATTGTAACAACAGGTAATTATATTGTTGCGTTCTGGTTGCACATTCACCAGGCGACCGTCTTATTGCCAGCGTTCCTGGGCATCAGTTATGCCACTTACCTGCTCATGAAAACTCCTAAAAAATCAATCATGAGCATTAGGTTATATATATGAATAAGCATTTCCGTTTATTATTCACGCACACCCTACGCACAGCGTGCCCTGTTCATTTACTGCATGGATAACTACACCTCATGACTGCTCTCGATTATTTAATGAAGTTTCGTAAAATCAGCTCGCCTGAAAGCCTTGAAAAACTCTTCGACCATCTTAATTACACCCTGACTGATGATACTGACCTGATGAATATGTATCGCGCGGCCGATCACCGTCGTGCTGAATTAGTTTCTGGTGGGCGGTTGTTTGATTTAGGTTGTGTGCCAAAATCCGTCTGGCGTTATGTTGTCTAGCGCCGCGACGGTAGCAAAGTATTGAAAAAACCTTATAATCCCCCCGCCTTATGAATCGCATAAGGAAAGTCTTATTATTTTTCGGGAGGAAACATGGCGACTACCCAAGTCTCTACGCAGGCACCACGTATTGCAGGCTGGCTCCTGGCCCCTCTCGCATGGCTATTAATGACCTTACTCAGCAGCAGTATTGCTCTGGCCATTTATCTTATGATGCTTATCTCCCCAGAAAGCCATCGACTTATGAGCGCACAAGGCCCCAAAATGGTCGTGCTCTGGTACACCTCTATCGCCTGCGCGATTGCCATGTGGGGTTATACCGTGTGGTTGACTATCGCCTTCTTCAAACGCCGTAAGAATGTGGTACGTCATTATATTCTTTGGTTATTGCTGTCTGTGTTGTTGGCGATTAAAACCTTCGCGTTTTCCCCAGTGAGTGACGATCTGGCATTACGTCAGCTGATGTTCCCTCTGTTGGCTGCAGCCTTGCTGGTTCCTTACCTCAAGCGCTCGCAACGCGTGAAGCACACATTTATTAAGCCTTAATTACGCGGTAATAACCCTATAAACGCCCAGTTGTCGTCATCTTGCGGTTAGACGATAATAGGCGGCTTTTTTTTGTTTCAGGTCTCATTCATGACAGATTATCTGCTGCTCTTTGTTGGTACGGTTCTGGTCAATAACTTCGTATTAGTGAAGTTTCTTGGCCTGTGTCCGTTTATGGGCGTTTCCAAAAAACTGGAGACGGCTATTGGCATGGGGCTGGCGACCACTTTTGTACTGACTCTGGCGTCAATTTGCGCCTGGCTGGTCAATGAGTTGATCCTTATTCCTCTTGATCTGGTCTATCTGCGCACCCTGGCGTTTATTCTGGTGATTGCAGTAGTCGTGCAATTTACCGAAATGGTAGTCCGTAAAACCAGCCCGGCGCTCTATCGCCTGTTGGGTATCTTTTTGCCGCTAATCACCACTAACTGCGCGGTACTTGGTGTTGCGTTGCTAAATATCAATCTCGGTCATAACTTCCTGCAATCGGCACTTTACGGTTTTTCAGCAGCGGTAGGTTTCTCACTGGTAATGGTGCTGTTTGCTGCGATTCGCGAACGCCTTGCGGTAGCCGATGTTCCTGCACCTTTTCGCGGTAATGCCATCGCGCTTATCACCGCAGGCTTAATGTCTTTGGCGTTTATGGGCTTTAGCGGGTTGGTGAAGTTCTGATGAGTACTATTTGGATTGCTGTGGTTGCTCTGGGCCTGTTAGGCCTGATATTCGGGCTTATCCTGGGTTATGCCTCGCGCCGCTTTCAGGTCCAGGAAGACCCTATCGTTGATAAAATCGATGAATTGCTGCCACAAAGCCAGTGTGGGCAATGCGGCTACCCGGGTTGCCGTCCTTATGCGGAAGCCGTCGGCAATCAAGGTTCGAAGATCAATCTGTGCGCCCCTGGCGGTGAAGCCGTGATGCTAAAGATCGCCACGTTGCTTAACGTCGACCCGCAGCCGATTGAAGGCGATGCAGTAGCCCAGGAGCCTGTGCGCATGTTGGCGGTTATCGACGAACCCAACTGTATTGGCTGCACAAAATGTATTCAGGCCTGCCCGGTTGATGCCATTGTTGGCGCGACCCGCGCCATGCATACCGTTATTAGTGACCTTTGCACCGGATGCAATTTATGTGTCGACCCATGTCCTACGCGCTGTATTGAGCTACGACCGGTCGAAACCACCACAGAAAGCTGGAAGTGGGATCTGCAAACAATCCCGGTTCGTATCATTCCGGTGGAGCAACATGCTTAAGCTATTTACCCGTTTTAAAAAAGATAAAATCTGGGATTTCGATGGTGGTATTCATCCACCAGAAATGAAAACTCAGTCCAACGGCACGCCACTGCGCCAGGTTCCGTTACCGCAAAAACTGGTTATTCCTTTGAAGCAGCACATCGGTGCTGAAGGCGAACTGTGCGTAAAACCTGGCAATTATGTGTTACGAGGGCAACCTTTGACTCGTGGGCATGGCCGTATGCTACCTGTTCACGCCCCGACATCCGGAACCGTAACCGCCATTGCCCCCCACTCCACTGCCCATCCTTCTGCGCTGGCTGAACTCAGCGTAATTATTGAAGCCGATGGTGAAGATAAGTGGATTGAGCGTGATGGCTGGCAGGACTACACATCCCGCAGCCGCGATGAGTTGATTACCCGCATTCACCAGTTTGGTGTTGCAGGCTTAGGTGGCGCTGGTTTCCCGACCGGGAATAAATTACAAGGCGGTGGCGATAAAATCGACACGCTGATTATCAATGCTGCCGAGTGCGAACCGTACATCACTGCCGATGACCGTCTGATGCAGGATTGCGCCGCGCAAATCATCGATGGTGTGCGAATTCTTGCGCATATTTTGCAACCGCAGCGCGTGCTAATTGGCATCGAAGATAATAAACCGCAGGCGATTTCTATGCTGCGTGCGGTGCTCTGCAACACACAGGGTATTGAACTGCGGGTGATCCCGACCAAATACCCGTCCGGTGGGGCAAAGCAGCTGACGCAAATTCTGACGGGTAAGCAGGTTCCACAAGGTGGCCGTTCCTCAGATATCGGTGTGCTGATGCAAAACGTCGGTACTGCGTTTGCGGTAAAGCGCGCCATTATCGACGGCGAGCCGTTAACCGAGCGCGTGGTGACGTTGACGGGCGGTGCAGTTCAACAGCCAGGTAATGTCTGGGCACGATTGGGGACCCCTGTTCGTCATCTGCTCGATTTTGCCGGATTCCGTCCAGGGCACGATCAGCAAGTGATTATGGGTGGCCCACTGATGGGCTTTAGCCTGCCTTGGCTGGATGTGCCAGTCGTCAAAATCACCAACTGTTTGCTGGCACCTAACGCCAATGAAATGGGTGAACCGCAAGAAGAACAGAGTTGCATTCGTTGCAGCGCCTGTGCCGACTCCTGTCCAGCAGATTTGTTACCGCAACAACTTTACTGGTTCAGCCGAGGCCAACAGCACGATAAAGCTCAGGCTCATAATCTTAAAGACTGCATCGAATGTGGTGCTTGTGCCTACGTCTGCCCCAGCAATATTCCGCTAGTGCAGTATTTTCGTCAGGAAAAGGCTGAGATCCGCGAAATCGAGTTGGAAGCCAAACGAACAGCTGAAGCGAAAGTACGCTTTGAAGCGCGCCAGGCTCGTCTTGAGCGCGAAAAGGCTGCTCGTCTTGAACGCCATAAGCAGGCAGCTGTTCAACCGACAGCGAAAGACAACGATGCTATCCAGGCGGCCCTTGCCCGAGTGAAAAACAAAAAAGCTCAGGGTAGCGAGCCAATTGTTATTCAGCCAGGGAGCCTGCCTGATAACCAGCAGGTGATCGCGGCGCGTGAAGCGCGCAAAGCGCAAGCTCGGGCGCGTCAGGCAGAAAAGGAAGCACAAGACAGTGCGACTGAGACTGCCAGCCCGGACCCACGCAAAGCGGCCGTTGAAGCAGCTATAGCCCGAGCCAAAGCTCGTAAAGCGGCACAATCGCATGAAACAACAGCAGATGCTGAAGCCGCTGAGGTAGAAACCATCGACCCACGCAAAGCGGCTGTTGAAGCAGCTATAGCTCGTGCCAAAGCCCGTAAAGCGGCACAATCGAATGAAACAACAGCAGATGCTGAAGCCGCTGAGGTAGAAACCATCGACCCTCGCAAAGCGGCCGTTGAAGCTGCTATTGCCCGTGCCAAAGCCCGTAAAGCGGCGCAATCGCATGAAACAACAGCAGATACTGAAGCGGCTGAGGTCGAAACCATCGACCCTCGCAAAGCGGCCGTTGAAGCAGCTATTGCCCGTGCCAAAGCCCGTAAAGCGGCGCAATCACATGAAAAAACAGCAGATCCTGAAGCCGCTGAGGTAGAAACCATCGACCCTCGCAAAGCGGCCGTTGAAGCTGCTATTGCCCGGGCCAAAGCCCGTAAAGCGGCCCAGGCTGAACAACAATCTGTAGAAACACCTGCCGAAGAACAAGATCCGCGCAAAGCCGCGGTGGCTGCCGCTATTGCCCGTGTTCAGGCACGTAAAGCTGCGCTTCAAATGGCATCAGAGGAATAGATGGTTTTCAAGATAGCAAGCTCCCCTTATACCCATAACCAGCGCAGCACCTCACGGATTATGCTGCTGGTGACTTGGGCCACGTTGCCTGGCATGGCAATGCTTTGGTATTGGTTCGGCTGGGGTAGTCTGGTGCAAATAGCATTAGGCGTTCTGACTGCAGTTGCTGCAGAGCTGTTGGTACTTAAACTTCGCAAACAACCGCTGAGAATCCTCGGTGACAATTCTGCGGCGTTAACCGGTCTGCTGCTAGGGATGAGCATTCCACCATTTGCCCCGTGGTGGATGGTGGTACTAGGAACGGTTTTTGCGGTGATAATCGCAAAACAATTGTATGGCGGACTTGGTCACAACCCATTTAACCCGGCAATGGTCGGTTATGTGGTGTTGCTGATTGCCTTCCCGGTACAAATGACATCGTGGTTACCGCCACACACACTGGCTGCTACGGTTCCAGGCTTTGCTGATTCGCTGCACGTTATTTTCTCCGGCTCTACTCTGGCTGGCGACACTATGACGCAATTGCGCATGGGTATTGATGGGATAAGTCAGGCAACACCACTGGATACCTTTAAAACAGGCATGCGCGCCGGGCATTCCGCCAACGATCTGTTACAAGAGCCAATTTATAGCGGTGTACTGGCTGGTATCGGCTGGCAATGGGTTAACCTCGCGTTCCTGGCGGGCGGCCTGTTCATGCTTATCAAAGGTGCCATTCGTTGGCATATTCCAGTTAGTTTCCTGCTCACACTTGCGGTGTGCTCCACGCTCGGCTGGATGTTTGCTCCGGAAAAATGTGCATCTCCGCTGATTCATCTGTTTTCGGGTGCCACTATGCTGGGTGCATTTTTCATTCTCACCGACCCGGTAACGGCCTCGACCACCAATCGTGGGCGCTTGATTTTCGGTGCGCTGGCCGGATTACTGGTCTGGTTGATTCGTACCTTTGGTGGTTATCCGGATGGTATTGCTTTCGCCGTTTTGCTGGCAAACATCACTGTACCTTTGATTGATTATTACACCCGCCCACGTGCTTACGGGCATCGCTAAGGAACCGTCATGCTAAAAACGATGCAAAAACATGGCGTTACTTTGGCTCTGTTTGCGATATTGGCAACCGGACTAACTGCGGTCGTCAATGCCTTAACGAAAAACACTATCGAACAACAAGCTGTTGCCCAGCAGAAGCTATTGTTTGATCAGGTGATTTCGACCGATATCTATGACAACAATATTCAGGCCAGTTGTGTCGTCGTCAATGATTCACCGTTAGGCAAAAGCGAACGCCATATTTATGTGGCGCGTAAAAGTGAACAACCGGTTGCGGTTGTCATGGAAACCACCGCCCCTGATGGTTATTCTGGCGCCATTCAATTGCTGGTCGCGGCTGATTTTAACGGCAAAGTGTTGGGCTCACGTGTCACTGAACATCATGAAACCCCCGGCCTTGGCGATAAAATCGAAACACGTCTGAGTGACTGGATCACGCATTTTGCCGGCAAGACAATTCAAGGCAATGATGATTCAAGCTGGGCGGTAAAAAAGGATGGCGGTCAGTTTGATCAGTTTACCGGCGCGACCATTACCCCTCGCGCAGTTGTCAATGCGGTAAAACGAGCGGGATTATTCGCCAAAACACTGCCATCGCAAGTTGATAATCTTCCAGCCTGTGGAGCTCAACCATGAGCGAAGTAAAAGATATTGTCGTTCAGGGATTATGGAAAAATAACTCGGCTCTGGTGCAGTTATTAGGCCTTTGCCCACTGTTGGCGGTCACCTCTACTGCCACCAACGCTCTTGGCCTTGGACTTGCGACTACGCTGGTATTAGTGTTAACCAACAGTGCCGTATCCGCCCTACGTCGTTGGGTGCCGACAGAAATTCGTATTCCAATTTATGTCATGATCATCGCCTCGGTAGTTAGTACCGTTCAGATGCTGATCAATGCCTACGCTTACGGTTTGTATCAATCGTTGGGGATTTTCATTCCATTGATTGTTACAAACTGCATCGTTATTGGTCGAGCCGAGGCGTTTGCTGCAAAAAATAGTGTGCCGCTTGCCGCTTTGGATGGTTTAGCCATTGGCATGGGTGCCACCAGCGCAATGTTTGTTTTAGGCTCGTTGCGTGAAATCATTGGTAATGGGACGTTGTTCGATGGTGCCGATGCGCTGCTGGGTAGTTGGGCAAAAGTCCTGCGCATTGAAGTTTTCCACACTGATACCCCTTTCCTGTTGGCAATGTTGCCACCCGGCGCATTTATCGGACTGGGTTTAATGCTGGCAGTTAAGTATCTTATTGATGAAAAAATGAAAACGCGCCGCGCAGCGCAAGCTGCCGCAATGGAAGGTAATCCAGAGAAAGCGTTATGAATAAGAGTAAACGGTTAGAGATCCTCACGCGCCTGCGTGACAACAATCCTCACCCTACCACTGAGTTACAATTCAGTTCCCCCTTCGAATTGCTGATAGCCGTGTTGCTATCAGCCCAGGCGACGGATGTCAGCGTCAATAAGGCAACGGCGAAGCTCTATCCTGTGGCTAATACACCCCAGGCTATGTTGGATCTGGGTGTTGACGGTATTAAGTCATACATCAGAACCATTGGCCTTTTTAACAGTAAGGCCGAGAACGTCATCAAGACATGCCGGATGTTGATCGAGCTGCATAACGGTGAGGTCCCCGAAGACAGAGCGGCACTCGAAGCATTGCCGGGCGTTGGTCGCAAAACAGCCAACGTGGTGCTTAACACTGCCTTTGGATGGCCCACTATCGCCGTAGATACTCATATCTTCCGTGTATGTAACCGCACCAACTTTGCTCCGGGCAAGAACGTTGAGCAGGTCGAGGAAAAACTACTGAAAGTGGTTCCGGCAGAATTTAAAGTCGATTGCCATCACTGGCTCATTTTGCACGGCCGTTATACCTGTATAGCTCGCAAGCCGCGCTGTGGTTCGTGCATCATTGAAGATCTGTGTGAATTCAAAGAGAAAGTCGATATCTAATCCCCTTCCCACCTGCTGCGTAAGTGGCAGGTTAGTTTCTTGTTCATTCCCACATCGCTGCCTGCCGCATCTAATCTATTGTTTTATTCTACGAATCATTACCGTTTCGGTTTAATCATGTGGTGAATAATCACCCCAACAGGTAAATCGTTTTTTTACGATAAGAATTTTCCATAAATATGTGACACGGATCACACTGATAACTCAATGTTAAATTTAGGTCATCAAAATGAAACAAATAACCTCGCATTCCTCAGTGATTAGCTAACTTAAGCAGTACAATAGGCTGCACAAATCTTTACACCCCGCCCATATCACTACACATTCGACCATAAAGCAGAATATATAACTAAAATGAATTTTTTTTAGCATTACCAAAGAGAATAAATCGGCAAAGCGCATTTTGATAAAATTTAACGCTGAATAACAATTTGCTTTTTGGAGCTTTATTCCGCGAGAGATATATGTAACAGAGTATTACAAACCCCTTGCCTGAAGCCGCAGGATAGTGAACATTACCCGCCGTTTCCCCTTTCTTATAACTAAAAAAGCGAATGCCGCTGGCATGACGCTTAGAAAACTCCTGTTAAATTGGGATGTAAAAAAAGAGGTATATGTGTCGACTGCAAACAAGAAACCAGCAGAAAGCATTAGTCTGAATGCTTTCAAACAACCTAAATCGTTCTATCTGATTTTCTCTATCGAATTGTGGGAGCGTTTTGGCTACTACGGTCTGCAAGGTATTATGGCCGTTTACCTGGTCAAAATGCTGGGTATGTCCGAAGCTGACTCCATCACCCTGTTCTCCTCCTTCAGCGCACTGGTCTATGGAATGGTCGCTATCGGTGGTTGGTTAGGCGATAAAGTTCTCGGCACCAAGCGCGTCATTGTGCTCGGTACTATCGTACTGGCTATCGGTTACGCGCTGGTAGCTTACTCCGGTCACGATGTGGCTGTGGTGTATATGGGTATGGCGACTATCGCTGTGGGTAACGGTCTGTTTAAGGCTAACCCATCCTCCCTGCTTTCTACTTGCTACGATAAAGATGATCCGCGTTTGGACGGTGCATTTACTATGTACTACATGTCCATCAACATCGGTTCATTCTTCTCTATGCTTGCCACTCCATGGCTTGCAGCGAAGTATGGCTGGAGCGTTGCGTTCTCCCTGAGCTTCGTGGGTATGCTGATCACTTTAGTGAACTTTATGTTCTGTAAGAAGTGGGTCAAAAACCACGGTTCTAAACCTGACTTCCAGCCGGTGAATTTTGGCAAACTGGGCGCCACTATTGTGGGTGTTCTGGTGCTGGTTACTGCGGCAACCTGGCTGCTGCACAACCAAGGCATCGCACGTATGGTTCTGGGCGTAGTCGCTCTGGGCATCGTGATTATCTTTGCTAAAGAAGCTTTCGCAATGCAGGGCGCGGCTCGTCGTAAGATGATTGTTGCCTTCATTCTGATGGTTGAAGCAATTGTGTTCTTCGTGCTGTATAGCCAAATGCCAACCTCTCTGAACTTCTTTGCGATTCGTAACGTTGAGCACTCCATTCTGGGTGTGATGTTCGAACCTGAGCAGTTCCAGGCACTGAACCCATTCTGGATCATGATTGGTAGCCCGATTCTGGCTGCTATCTACAACAAAATGGGCGACCGCATGCCGATGCCGCACAAATTTGCGTTCGGTATGATCCTGTGTTCCCTGGCCTTCCTGGTGCTGCCACTGGGTGCGAAATTCGCATCTGATGCAGGTATCGTGTCTGTAAGCTGGTTGATTCTGAGCTATGCGCTGCAGAGTATCGGTGAGCTGATGATTTCCGGTCTGGGCCTGGCTATGGTTGCACAGCTGGTTCCACAGCGCCTGATGGGCTTCATCATGGGTAGCTGGTTCCTGACTACTGCTGGTGCTGCAATCATTGCAGGTAAAGTTGCGAACCTGATGGCTGTTCCAGAAAACGTAACCGACCCACTGCAATCACTGGCTGTATATGGTCACGTGTTCATGCAGATTGGTATTGCTACCGCTGTTATCGCGGTTCTGATGATGCTCACTGCGCCTAAGCTGAACCGTATGGCACAGCAGGTTGACGAAAAAGCTGAGACCTCTAAGGAAACAGCTACCGCGTAATGTAGCGGGGAACATGTTATTTTCAGCCGTTAGCTTTTATCGCTAACGGCTTTTTTTTTGCCCATATGCGCACTAACATAGGGTATCTTAGCGCCCCATAGGAGTTCAGTAATGAAACTGTATTATAAAGCTGGTGCCTGTTCCCTCTCCCCACACATTATCCTGCGCGAAACCGGTGTTGATTTCTCACTGGTGAAAGTCGATTTAGCCGCAAAGACAACCGAAGCTGGTGATGATTACCTTGAAATTAATGCCAAGGGTCAAGTCCCGGCACTGCTGCTAGACGATGGTTCACTGCTGACAGAAGGCGTGGCAATTGTGCAATACCTGGCAGATAAAGTGCCTGACCGCCAGTTACTTGCCCCTTCAGGTAGCATGACGCGCTACCACACGCTGGAATGGTTGAACTACATCGCCACCGAACTGCATAAAGGTTTCTCGCCATTGTTTAACCCGGCAACGCCTGAAGAGTTCAAAACCATTACTCGAGCAGCGCTTGAGAAGAAATTTAAATACGTTAACGAAGAGTTGAACGATAAACAGTGGCTGATGGGGCTGCGCTTTAGCGTGGCAGATGCGTATCTGTTTACTGTGTTGCGCTGGGCAGGCGCGGTCAAGTTAGACCTGGAAGGCTTGACCAATATCGATGCGTTTATGGAACGAATGAAAGCGCGTCCGGCTGTTGCGGCGGCTCTAACGGCTGAAGGGATTTAACGAGTCGGTAATTGAAAACGCCCTCTGTTGAGGGCGTTTATGTTTTATAGCTTCACCGCGGTGAAATAATGCTCTGGTTTCGCAATGCCTTCCTGGGCCGCAACCAGTTGCAGTTCGTACTCTTCCATTTTCTTCGTCACGACCATAATGTCATAAACCGCAGCAGTGACATGTTCCAGAGCCTCACGAAGCGTTGCACCCTGCAACAATTTAACCAACAGCAGACCACTGGTCACATCGCCAACGCCGACGGGCTGACGTTCGCCAAAATCCACCAGCGGACGGTGAATATGCCAGGCTTCGTCCGCAGTCACCAACAACATCTCAAAGCGATCCTGCTGATATGCCGCACGCGCAAGGTGTTTCACCAACACGATTTCCGGGCCTTTCGCGATGAGTTCTCTCGCAGTCGAAACCGCTTCATCAACAGAGTTAACCGCATGACCGCTCAGGATCTCAAGCTCAATCAGGTTTGGGGCAATAATATCACTGGCTGGCAACGCATAGCGCGTATGGAATTCGGCAACACCAGGGGCGACGATGCAGCCTTTTTCAGGATGGCCCATTACCGGGTCGCAAAAATACTTCGCCTGCGGATTGGCCTCTTTCGTTTTACGAACAATAGAAAGAATATGTTCGCCCTGCTCAGCAGAGCCAAGGTAACCACTCAACACCGCGTCACAACGTTTAAGCTGCCCGATGTCCGCAATTCCTTGCACAATGTCGCTTAGGTGGCTGGCAGGCATCACGCTACCAGTCCATTTTCCGTATTGGGTATGGTTGGAGAACTGAACAGTGTTCAATGACCATACATTGGCGCCCAGACGGCGCATCGGGAATTCGGCGGCACTATTGCCTGCGTGACCGAAAACCACATGGGACTGGATGGCAAGGATGTTTTTCATTTTTCTACTCGGATGGAACGATATTGGTTCTGGTTGTGTGTAAACAAATCGACTAAAAATAAAGGGCGTGGTTTCCCACGCCCTTCTGATCTTTCTTAATTACTTCCAGCAAACGAGGCAGTAATTTTTCTTACCCCGGCGCAGTAAGGTGTAGCGATTGAACAGAATATCGCTATCAGCAAAGGTATATTCCGGGTCAGACTGCTTCTCACCGTTGATGGTAATAGCATTTTGCGCGATGGTTTTACGCGCCTGACCACGAGATGGTTGCAGTTCGGAATCAACCAGAGCTTGTTGCAGATCAGCCCCACGATCCATTTCAACCATCGGTACACCATCCTGAGCCAGTTGCTCAAGGTCGGCTTCAGTCAAATCGCTTAGGTTGCCGTTAAACAGGCTGGCGGTAATACGTTTAGCCGCTTCAAGACCTTCTTCGCCGTGAACCAGGCGAGTCACCTGCTCTGCCAGTACGTACTGTGCACGTGGTGCAGTGCCGCTATTTTTATCTTCTTCTTCCAGCGCGTCGATTTCTTCGAGGCTCATGAAGGTGAAGAATTTTAGGAAGCGATATACATCAGAGTCAGCGGTGTTGATCCAGAACTGGTAGAACTTGTACGGGCTGGTTTTCTTCGGATCAAGCCATACTGCGCCGCCTTCGGTTTTACCGAATTTGGTGCCATCTGATTTCGTAATCAACGGCACAGTCAGACCAAACGCTTGTTGCTGATGCAGACGGCGAGTTAAGTCGATACCGGAGGTGATGTTACCCCACTGGTCGGAACCGCCAATTTGCAGCACAACGCCGTGCAGTTTGTTCAGGCATGCAAAGTCATAACCTTGCAGCAGATTGTAGGAAAACTCGGTAAAGGAGATACCTACATCGTCACGGTTCAGACGCTGCTTCACGGCTTCTTTGTTAATCATCTGGTTAACAGAGAAGTGTTTGCCGATATCACGCAGGAAGGTCAGCACGCTCATGCCGCCAAACCAGTCGTAGTTATTCGCCGCAACGGCTGAGTTTTCGCCACAATCGAAATCGAGGAACGGTGCAACCTGGCGGCGGATTTTTTCCACCCACTCTTGCACGGTATCTTCAGTGTTGAGTTTACGCTCAACGGCTTTAAAACTTGGGTCGCCAATCAGACCTGTCGCACCACCCACCAGTGCAACCGGTTTGTGGCCTGCTTCCTGGAAGCGTTTCAGGCACAGCAGTGGAACCAGATGGCCCAAATGCAAGCTGTCAGCGGTAGGATCGAAGCCGCAATACAGCGCAATTGGCCCTTGCGCCAGTCGCTGTGCTAACGCTTCTTCATCCGTTACCTGGGCGACTAAGCCCCGCTCTTGCAATTGTTTTATCAAATTGATGCCTGCCATCAAATTCTCCATCTATATACGACTGCACCTTTACCGGTACACGGTTTTTCGCCTGGTGGCGAAAGGAGTTAATTTCTTAGGGGACATATAATAGAGAGCTGGCACGTGGAGTACCAGCGCTTAACACAACAAATTCCCGATGCTACGGAGCCAGGCGGTCTATTTTCCAGGCTTCGCCTTCGCGCTGGTATAAAAAACGATCGTGCAGACGGTGTTCGCCACCCTGCCAGAATTCCATTTGCTCAATTGTTACGCGATAACCGCCCCAGAAGCTCGGCAGTGGAATTTCGCCTTGCTGGAATTTCTGTTTCAGCTCGAGGAATTTACTTTCCAGAATACCGCGCGCGGAAATACGGCTGGACTGTTTTGAAACCCAGGCGCCAATCTGGCTATCGCGCGGGCGACTGTGGAAATACTTCATCACTTCAAGAGTCGATAAACGCTCCGCTGTACCTAGTACCATCACCTGGCGATCCAGCATATGCCACGGGAAATGCAGGCTGATGCGCGGATTAGTTTCCAGATGATGTGCTTTGCGGGAACCGAGGTTGGTGTAAAACACCAAACCCCGGTCATCGAAATGTTTGAGCAACACAATGCGCTGATAAGGCTGGCCGCTTTCATCAACGGTTGCCACGACCATCGCGGTAGGGTCGGCAAGTTTAGCATCACATGCCTGAGCTAACCATCGTTCAAACAAAGGCAGAGGTTGTTCGGTAAGATCATTGCGGCGCAAACCACCTTTGGTGTATTCGCGGCGCAAATGCGCAATTTGTTGCAAAGAGTCGTTATCAGACATGGCGTTACGTCAGGCAATTGTCAGGTGGAGCTATTGTGCGCTCCACCCTCAAAAATCTCTACTCAAAATAATTCAGGTTGCAGGCAGGCGGTAAACGAACGAGGCCCCAGGAGCTTACTTGAGTAAGTGGCTGGGGTGAGTAAGCGCAGCCAACGCCCCTGCAACTTGAAGTATGAAGAGTATCAATGTTTCGGATTTTGAAGCTGGCAATCATCCAGCACGACCGTGTCTTTGCGGTACACCGTTGCGGTATCACCCTTCGACCAGAATACATAAACACCATCGGTATAGCGCGCACCTGATGCGGACAAACCTTGTGTCAGCGACAAATATTCGTTGTCATAAACAAAGTTCACCATCTGCTTTTGGTTATTTAATTTAACGGTAAGCGGTTTTTCATCACACTGATATTGCAGAGTATCCGTCTGCATCTTCTCAACAAAGGTGTTGTAGTAGCTACATCCTGAAAGCATGAAGGGAATGGCGGCAATAAGTAGTTTTTTCATCTGCATGTCCTGAAGTTCTTTTTTTTATAGCGGGGGATAGTACCGTCCCCCATTACCTTCAGTTTAGAGATTTAGTGCGGTAGTGAATTTCAGTTAACTCTGATTATGCTCATCATAATTCAAGTTACCTTTTTATTGGCGACGTTCAGCTGCGCGAACTAATTAGGGTAAGTACAGCGGGTTGGCTGGGAAAATTGCGCCAATCACGCTTGCTGCAGACGCCCCAGTGACCGAAGGCAAGTTTCCTGGCAGACCTGACATAGTACGATAAGCAAGCCAGGCGAATGCCAGCGCCTCCATATCGTCACCGCTAATTCCGGCCTCATCTGTCGTCGTGACTTCGATACCTGGCAGCAACCCACTCAAACGGGCCATCAACAATGGATTACGGCTTCCACCACCGCATACCATCAGCCGCTCACAACCGCCGCTTAGCAATACTTGCTCTGAAATAGTAACAGCTGTCAGTTCCGTGAGCGTTGCCTGAATATCTTCACCAGCAAGCCCCGGGAATGCGGCTAACTGGCGCTCAAGCCATCCATAATTGAAATACTCACGGCCAGTGCTCTTTGGCGCAGGCATGGCAAAGTATGGATCGCTAAGCATCTGCTGCAATAATGGGAGAATGACTTTGCCGCTGCTCGCCCATTGGGCGTCTTTATCATACGCTTTACCGCGTTGACGCCAGATCCACGCATCAATAAGCATGTTTCCCGGGCCAGTATCAAACCCTCGAACTGGCTGTTCAGGGATAAGCAGAGAGAGATTAGCGATCCCGCCAATATTTAACACCATGCGATGTTCCGAGGGATGCGCCAGCAAAGCATGATGGAACGCAGGCACCAGCGGAGCACCCTGCCCACCCAAAGCCATATCCCGACGGCGGAAATCACCAACCACAGTCACGCCTGTACGCGCAACGATTTGATTGTTATCCCCAATTTGCATGGTATGCGCCGCTTCACCTTGTGGCTCGTGCCAGACGGTTTGCCCGTGGCAGCCAATTGCGGTGATATCTGTATAGGTAAGGCCCTGGTTGTTCATCAATGTCTGAACAGCTTCAGCAAATAATTTACCAAGGCGATTATCAAGTTGGCCGAGCTGAGAAAGGGTTAATGCCTGCCCCTGGCAAATCGCCAGAATGGCATTTTTTATCTCTAAAGGAATGGGATGGCTGTAACTTGCCTGTTGTGCAACAAGATGTTCATCAATCGCGGCCAGAACGACATCAATCCCGTCCAGGCTGGTGCCTGACATCACACCGATATAACGCCCTGATTTCATCTGTTACTCCTTTCGACTTACCAAATTGGGGATAAACTCAACCATAAACTAGCATTCTATGCGATGGTTACTTAATAATTTTTAACAAAAATACTCTATAAATAGGTATTGATGGCGCTATTACATTTATTTATGAATGGTTGATACTCGGTTAAGTGAGGCTTTTCTAATATGAATGCTATTAATAGTCTGAACTTATTTTAAATTCAGCACCTAAATACCATATAATTTAGCCATGAAGGATGCTCAGTTGAGCGTTTCAAGTGTTCAGGAGAGTCACAAATGATTTCACGTATACTGGTAGTCTCGTTAGTTGGGTTAACTCTGGCTGGTTGCGCTAACACCAGCTCACTTTCAGGCGACGTATATAGCGCTTC
Source organism: Buttiauxella sp. BIGb0552 (assembly GCF_004366275.1). Lineage (NCBI taxonomy): Bacteria > Pseudomonadati > Pseudomonadota > Gammaproteobacteria > Enterobacterales > Enterobacteriaceae > Buttiauxella > Buttiauxella sp. BIGb0552. The sequence goes on along the minus strand of NZ_SODY01000001.1, from coordinate 203,350 downwards.
TGATGCTAAACAAGTACAAAGCGTCACTTATGGTACTTTGGTATCTGCACGCCCGGTTCAGATTCAGGCCGGTAATGATTCAAATGTGATGGGCGCAATTGGTGGCGCTGTGCTGGGTGGTTTCCTGGGTAACACTGTTGGTGGTGGTACAGGTCGTTCACTGGCTACCGCTGCGGGCGCAGTGGCAGGTGGTGTAGCGGGTCAGAGCGTTCAGGGTGCGATGAACAAAACTCAGGGTGTTGAACTGGAAATCCGTAAGGACGATGGCAACACCATTCTGGTCGTTCAGAAACAGGGTGATACCAAATTTACTGTGGGCCAACGTGTAAGACTTGCCAGCAACGGCAGCCAGGTTACCGTTTCGCCAAATTAATTATGAAGGGTGACTTGTTTACAGGTCACCCCTCTTCGCATCTTTGCTAGCCAAATAATCAAAACAGAAAACCTCACCGAATGATGAGGCTTACAATAAAAAACTTATTCTTTCGTCTGCAAATCAACGATATTTTTTTCCAGCCGATTTATCAAATTAAGCAACAGCGTCTGTTCTTCAGCGTTGATACCTAACAAAATTTCCTCGCGCGTTTTCTTGATAACCGTCTCCATCTCATTGATGATAGGCTCAGCACGCTCAGTGAGTTTGATGCGTTTTGCCCTACGATCATTCGCGCAGGTTTGACGAGAAATCAGCCCTTTCTCTTCGAGTTGATCAAGCGTTCTGACCAGTGATGGTTGCTCTATGCCGATCGCTTTGGCCAACTGAATCTGCGACTGCTCGGGCGGCAACTGATGAATATTATGCAGCGTTACCCAATGTGTCTGTGTCAATTCCAGAGGTTTCAGGCGATGGTCAATCAGAGCACGCCAAATGCGCACCAACCGTGCCAGATCTGATCCTAATGGCGATTCCAATTTCATCTCCTTATAATTAGCTTGCTAACTTATTATACTGATTTTAAACTATTGTGCAGGCTTTACTTGAAAAAACAAAATCCTTATTTTTGCTGATGTTATGCAACCAGCTATACTTTTAGTTTACATCTAAGTCTGGGGAAACGGCAGTCTTCCCGCTATTTTAAAGGATTATCTGACGTGAGCTTCAATTTTTTAACATCAGGGCTACCTCTTCAGGACCTGGTGTTTGGCGCTTCTATCTATTTCCCTCCTCTTTTTAAAGCGGTTATCGTCGGCTTTTTTATCTGGTTAATTTTGCATCATCTGCTGCGTGACTGGATGTATTCCGGCGAGATCTGGCATCCAACGTTGATGGATTTGTCATTATTCTCGCTGTCAGTTAGTGCAGCCCTTGTAATTCTGGTGGTGTGGTAAAGCATGAATATGAAAACAATAAAGTACTTTTCCACGCTAGTGATTTTCGCAGCAGCCATAATTGTTGGCTGGCTGTTATGGAATTATTACATGCAATCCCCCTGGACGCGAGACGGGAAAGTCCGGGCGGAGCAAGTCAGCATCACACCGCAAGTGTCCGGAACGATAACTCAGCTGAATATTGAAGATAACCAGTTCGTCAAAGCGGGAACGGTTCTATTCACCATTGATGCAACGCCTTATCACATCGCGCAGCTTAATGCCGAGGCGCAACTCGCTCAGTCTCAGTCCGAACTGTCAAAAGCCAGCAATGAAGCGAATCGCCGCAAAAACCTGCCACGCAACTACATTTCCGCCGAGGATATGGACACGGCAAATATTAATGTCAAAGCCGCGCAAGCTGCCGTAAAAGCCGCTGAAGCTACCGTTGAACAGGCGAAATGGCAGATTTCTCAAACAACAGTTACTGCCCCTGTTGATGGCTGGGTAACCAATCTTTCAACACGTACCGGTAATTATGCGACCTCTGGACAGCCTGTATTTGCGCTGGTCGACAGCCATTCTTTCTATGTTGTGGGTTATTTTGAAGAAACCAAACTGCGCCATATTCAACCCGGTGATCTAGCAGAAATTGTGCTCTATAGCGGGAATGTGCCGTTATCAGGCAAGGTGCAAAGTATTGGCCGCGCCATTTATGACCAAAGTGTTGAAAGCGACAGTGATTTGGTGGCGGATATCAAACCCAATGTGCCGTGGGTGCGCCTTGCTCAGCGCGTGCCGGTGCGCATTCAGCTAAACCAAATCCCACAAGGTATTACGCTGGTTTCCGGTACCACCTGCACCGTTTCAATTAAACACTGAATCTAGCGATGAAACTCTCGTCACTGGCATGGAAAAACACGCCCTGGGGAAAAGCAAACGCCGGGCAATGGCGTTACGCCCTGCGTAATGCCATTGCGATGTGCCTCGCATTAACCATCGCTTACTACCTGGATTTAGATGAACCTTATTGGGCGATGACCTCAGCAGCGGTCGTCAGTTTCCCCACTGTTGGTGGAGTGGTCAGTAAAAGTCTCGGACGAGTCGCCGGTAGCCTGATTGGCGCGATGGCCTCTTTGATTATTGCGGGAAACACACTCAACGACCCCTGGTTGTTTACCTTTGCGATGGCATCCTGGCTCGCACTCTGCACCTGGAGCTCCAGCCATTTTCAGAACAACGTAGCCTATGCTTTTATGCTGGCGGGCTACACCGCTGCGATCATCGCTTTCCCAATGGTCAATACCGTCGAAACAACCCAGCTTTGGGATATCACTCAGGCACGAGTTTGCGAGGTAATAGTCGGGATTTTGTGCGGTGGATTTATGATGATGGTGCTGCCCAGTACTTCAGATGGCACCACCCTTCTTAGTGCGTTGCGAAATATGCATGCACGGTTGTTAGAGCACGCATCAATGTTGTGGAAACCAGAAACCACAGATGCCATTCGAACTGCGCACGAAGGTGTCATTGGGCAGATTCTAACCATGAATCTATTGAGAATTCAGGCGTTCTGGAGCCATTACCGCTTCCGCCGTCAGAATAATTTGCTCAATTATTTAATCCATCAACAATTACGTCTGACCAGCGTAATCTCAAGCCTTCGACGTATGCTAATGAACTGGCCAAATCCTCCGGAAAACCTGTGGCCGGTTCTTGAAGCATTGATTAATGAGCTGGCGCGGGAAGGCACCCATAAATATACCGTTGCCCGACTGTTGCAACAGATTGCCCCTGGGCCCGAAGCTGATTACCGTCATCAGGCATTCTGGCGGCGCCTGCGTTATTTCTGCTGGTTGTATCTGAACAGTAGCCGCTGGTTGCGTGAACTGGAAAATGCCACCCCGGTTTCACAACTCACCCCGCCAAAAACGCCGCCGCTGGCACGTCATACCGATAATACCGAAGCATTGTGGAGCGCGTTACGTACCTTTTGCGTGATAACCGTAACCGGAGCATGGTGTATTAACACTCAATGGGACGCCGGGAGTGGCGCATTGTCGTTGGCGGCGATCAGCTGCGTGCTCTATTCGTCGGTCGCCTCACCGCTTAACTCACTTACGCTACTGATGCGTACCCTGTTATGGCTCTCGTTATTCAGCTTCCTGGTCAAATTTGGCCTGATGGTACAGATCACCGATCTCTGGCAATTCCTGATTTTCTTGTTGCCGCTGCTGGCGACAATGCAACTGCTGAAACTGCAACAACCCAAGTTTGCAGGGCTGTGGGGGCAATTAATTGTTTTCATGGGGTCATTTATCGCCGTCACTAATCCACCGGTTTATGACTTAGCTGATTTCCTCAATGACAATCTGGCAAAAGTCATTGGTGTAGGTCTTTCCTGGGTTGCGTTTTCAGTTCTTCGCCCGGGCTCCGACACACGTAAAGGCCGCCGTCATATTCGTGCCTTGCGGCGCGGTTTTGTCGATCAGTTAAGCCGTAAGCCGCAGCACTCTGAGAACCAGTTCGAATCGCTGGTTTATCACCACATCAGCCAATTGAGTAACAGTAAAGATGAAGTGGCGCGCCGCTGGTTACTGCGCTGGGGGGTGGTATTACTCAATTGTTCTCATGTTGTTTGGCAATTACGAGTATGGGAAACACGTTCCGACCCGCTCTCACAAGTGCGCGATGTGTGTATTCATACCTTAAGGGACGTCATGAGCGAGCGCGGAGTACAACAACGCTCGTTAGCAACCACGTTACAGGAATTACAGCGAATGTCTGAGACGCTCGCACATCATCACAATCCGGCAGCACGCGAGCTTGCGGGAATTATCTGGCGGCTCTACTGCTCACTTTCGCAGCTGGAACAAGCGCCACCTGCCGGTACTCTGGCAGGCGGCCACTGATTTTATTGAATGACACCGCAAGCGTAACGTGCTCCACCACCACCAAGTGGTTTGGGTTGATCGGACATATTATCGCCGTCAACATGCACCATCAGTGCTTTGCCTTTTACTTCATCGAGCGTTTTCAGGCGCGGCGCTGTGACCGGTTCTGTAGCACTTCCATCGTTATCGACCACAAGTACAGGCAAATCACCCAGGTGCCCAACGCCCATCGGCCCCATGTGTTTTCCAGTATGATCAGGATCCAAATGGCCACCAGCGGCCTCTGCAGCTGAAGGTTTGCCAGCTTTCATTGCAGGTTCACAGCTGCCATTGGTGTGAACATGAAAACCATGTTCGCCTGGAGGAAGAGTTCGGAGATCGGGCGCAAAAACCAGCCCTTTGTCGGTTTCGGTGATTTTCACGGTACCAAGAGAGTGGCCAATCCCTTTAGGCGTGACGAGATTCATTTGAACTTCGGTGCTCGCAGCCTGAACAGCCGCACAGCTAAACAGCGTTAAAAAAGCCAGACTTATTCGCTTCATATTAACTCCCGGATTCACGTTCAACCTGTTAAGCATAGGCCAGACAGGTTGAATCCTCCGGGAGATAACTGTTTTTGCGGGTTATGGCACGTCGTAACCCAATGCAGCTTTACGGATACGGAACCACTGCTGGCGACTCATATCCAGGCTTAAGGAGTGAATTGCTGAACGCACGCGTTCGATTTTACCGGAACCGATGATTGGCAAGGGTTTAGACGGCAATCGCATCACCCACGCATATACCACCTGTTCGATAGTTTCCGCGCCGATTTCATTTGCGACGGCTTGCAGCTCATCACGCAGCGGCTGGAACGCTTCGTCGTTAAACAGGCTACCGCCACCCAGACATGACCATGCCATCGGATGTATACGCAACTGTTGGCATTGGTCCAGCGTACCGTCGAGAATAGTAGGCTGATGGACCGGCGAGATTTCTACCTGATTGGTCGCAAGCGTGAATGGCAAACGCGATTGCAACAAAGCAAACTGCGCAGGGGTAAAGTTTGACACGCCAAAGTGACGCACTTTTCCACTCTGATGCAGCGAAGTGAAGGCTTCTGCAACTTCATCAGCATCCATCAAAGGATCAGGGCGGTGAATCAACAGAAGGTCGAGGTAATCTGTTGCCAGGTTCTCGAGCGATTTTTCAGTCTGGCTGATAATGTGTGATTTATCGGTAATGTAGTGACCCAGTGCGTGTCCTGGGTTTGCCGTGGTAGCAATACCGCACTTGGTGACAATTTCCATTTTGGACCGCAGATGCGGTGCCAGACGCATCGCTTCGCCAAATGCAGCTTCACACTGGTAACCGCCATAAATATCGGCGTGATCAGCGGTAGTAATCCCTAAGTCGACATGCTCTTCAATAAAGCTGGCTAGCTGTGGCGCGGACATGTTCCACTCCATCAAACGCCAATACCCCATGACCAGGCGTGAAAATTCCGGGCCCTGCGGGGAAATCGTAATGCGCTGTACCATAAAGCCTGTCCTCAGTAGTAAACGAATTCTGCGACTGAGTATAACGGCATCAAGGAATTAAAAAAGTGAGGGTTGTTGGGGTTCTTCAGGGGGAATGGTCTTGTTTGCTCGCAATTTACGCACTAACCGCTGGCGGCATAACCGCAGCACTTCTTGTTTTTGCCCATCGCTTAATTGCTGCCACTGAAATCGTTCATCACGGCTACGCATGCAGCCGCGGCAAAAACCGCGTTCATCTGACTGGCAGATCCCACGGCACGGGCTTTGAATTGGGAAAAATTCTAACTGTTCAGACACCCTCACACCTCTTTCGTCGCATTGCTTCAATTGAAGCCCGACAAATAAAATGTTGCAAGCGGTGCGGTAAATATTCTTAATGCTTGTCCCGCAAACAAAGATATGAATGAATTTTTGAAACTAAGGTTCACCTAATCTTTATTCATTAGTCTGTACGCATTCTTTATGATCTTTTATGGCTGTTATGGAATCCCTGAAAAAGTTACAGTGTAACGATTCTAAATTTAATATTTGCTGTGCACTCTTCTTCACATTAATCAATTTCTTGTTCATAAAACGCACCTGGGAAATCATTGCTCCAGTTTCATTCCATAGCTGGCTCTTCGCAATTTCTGTACCGGTGGTGCTGTTCAGCGCCTGGTTAACTATTTTCAGCATGATAAACCTGCCGTGGTTGCGTAAACCTGTGCTGGTAATACTGATAATTGGCTGTGCTGCCAGTAACTATTTTATGTACACCTACGGAGCCGTCATCGACAAAAACATGATGACGAACGTTTTTGAAACCGACTCCCAGGAAGCCGTATCACTGATTACTCCGCAGTTGCTTATTTGGCTCAGCATTGCGGGCATCGTGCCTGCACTCATCCTGGCATCAATCAAAATCAAACCTTCACGTTGGTGGTATACCCTCCTGACTCGGTTGGTAGGCGTTTTGGCTGGGTTGTTGATTATTATTCTTGTCGCATCCGTATTTTATAAAGACTACGCCTCACTGTTCCGTAACAACAAAGGCGTGGTAAAAATGGTGACACCTGCCAACTACATTAGTGCGATAAGCCGCTACAGCTTGACCCGCTGGTTTGCCGGCGATCAAACGCTGGTAAAAATTGGTGAAGATGCGAAAAAAGGCACGTTGATTAGCCAACAGAAAAAGAAAACTGTAGTTGTCTTTGTTGTTGGAGAAGCCTCGCGCGCTGAAAACTATTCACTGAATGGTTACACCCGTGATACCAATCCTGAACTGAAAAAACGCGACGTTATTTATTTCCCTAACGCATCGTCTTGCGGTACTGAAACGGCTATATCCGTTCCATGCATGTTCTCTAATATGCCACGCAAAAATTACGATGCATCGTTGGCTCGTCACCAGGAAGGGTTGCTTGATGTCATGGCACATGCAGGTATCAATCTGCTATGGCGTGATAATGATGGCGGCTGTAAAGGAGCTTGTGACCGTATCCCGCATACCGATATGACACAGTGGAATTTAGACGCGTTGTGCAAAGACAAATCCTGTTGGGATGACGCGATTCTACATCGCTTCGGTAACGTGCTGGATGGTTTGCAGCAAGACTCCGTCATTGTATTGCATCTGATGGGTAGCCATGGTCCGGCCTACTATCGCCGCTATCCGGATAAATTCCGCAAGTTCACACCAACGTGTGACAGTAACCAGATTCAGGATTGCGATCGCCAGTCGCTCATCAATACCTATGACAACACCATTTTGTACACCGATGATATTGTTAGCCGCACCATCGATGAACTGAACGCACATGGCGACAAATTCAATACCGCACTGGTCTATCTTTCTGACCACGGTGAATCGCTGGGTGAAAACGGTATTTATCTGCACGGCACGCCCTATATGCTGGCACCTTCGCAGCAAACGCACATTCCGTTCCTATTCTGGCTATCGAAAGATTACCAACAAAATTTTGCCGTCAATGCTGATTGCCTGGCAAAGAAAGCGGCTGCTGAACAAGTTTCTCAGGATAATATTTTCTCAACGCTGCTGGGAATGATGGATATTAAAACCTCAGAATATCAATCTAATATGGATATTCTTGCCACATGCCGTAAAGCTTGACTCTTCATGCGGCAGGAAAATCTGCCGCCTGAGCCTTGCCTTAGACCGACTGGTCTATTACAGTATTCCCCATGAACAGACATCCTGAACATGACACTCGTGAACACCTCCTTGCTACCGGCGAGCAGCTTTGTCTGCAACGCGGGTTTACTGGCATGGGATTGAGCGAGCTGTTAAGCACAGCTGAAGTACCGAAAGGCTCGTTTTATCATTACTTTCGGTCAAAAGAAGCGTTTGGCGTGGCGATGCTTGAGCGTTACTACACTGCTTATAACCTGCGTTTACAGCAGCACTTTTCCCACGATAACGGTAACTATCGAGAAAAGTTGCTGGCCTGGTACCAGGAAACGGTGACATGGTTTTGCCAGCACGGCAGCTTGATCAGTTGTTTAACGGTAAAGCTTTCGGCTGAAGTGTGTGATCTTTCAGAAGATATGCGAGCGGCTTTGAACAAAGGTGCCGCAAAAATTGTCTCCCAGATTGCAGATGCACTGGAAAAAGGTGATGCCGAATCAAGCCTGAAATTAACCGGCTCAGCGTTAAGCCAGGCCCAGGTAATTTATGCTCTGTGGCTAGGAGCAAGTCTTCAGGCGAAGATTTCACGTAGCGCGGTACCGCTAGAATGCGCCCTCGCCCACGTAACTCAATTATTAGCGGAGCCTGTCTCCTGACAGGCTTTTATTTAATTCAGTATTTTTTATTTAATCAAACACTAGACGACCGGTCTATTAGAGGTGTTTTATATGTCAGCAGATAAATTATTCACTCCACTGAAAGTCGGCGCGATTACCACGCCTAACCGTATCTTTATGGCGCCATTAACCCGCCTGCGTAGCATTGTACCTGGCGATATTCCAACGCCATTGATGGGTGAGTATTACCGTCAGCGTGCAAGTTCTGGGTTAATTATCAGCGAAGCAACGCAAATTTCGGCGCAAGCTAAAGGTTATGAAGGCGCTCCAGGTTTGCATAGCGATGAGCAAATCGCAGCATGGAAGAAAATTACCGCAGGCGTTCACGCCGTGGACGGTCGTATAGCGGTACAACTGTGGCATACCGGCCGTATTTCTCACACCAGTATTCAGCCAGGCCAGCAGGCACCGGTTGCGCCATCTGCAATTTCTGCCGGAACGCGCACCTCATTACGTGATGAAAATGGCCATGCCATTCGCGTCGACACCTCAATGCCACGTGCTCTTGAGCTTAATGAAATCCCTGGTATTGTGAATGACTTCCGCCAGGCTGTAGGTAATGCACGCGATGCCGGCTTTGATATGGTCGAATTACACTCTGCACACGGTTACCTGCTGCACCAGTTCCTGTCACCAACATCCAACCATCGTACTGATGAATACGGTGGCAGCCGCGAAAACCGCGCACGTCTGGTATTAGAAGTGGTTGATGCTGCAAGTAAAGAGTGGAGTGCCGATCGCATTGGTATTCGTGTCTCGCCAATTGGTTCTTTCCAGAATGTCGATAACGGCCCGGATGAAGAAGCCGATGCACTGTATCTGATTGAAGAATTGAACAAACGTGGCATTGCCTATCTGCACATGTCTGAACCAGACTGGGCTGGCGGTCAACCTTATACCGAAGAATTCCGTCAGAAAGTACGTGAGCGCTTTAACGGTGTGATCATCGGTGCCGGTGCCTACACGCCAGAAAAAGCCGAAACATTAATCGAGAAAGGCCTAATCGACGCAGTAGCCTTTGGCCGTGACTATATCGCTAACCCGGATTTGGTTGAACGCCTGCATCACAATGCAGAACTCAACGCCCAGCGCCCTGAAACCTTCTATGGTGGTGGCGCAGAAGGTTATACCGATTACCCGACTTTATAGACCCCTCTCATTGATAGCGGCGCTAGTTCGCCGCTATACTTACCTTACATTTAGAAATTAACCCTTTAATTTTACCCAAATAATTCGGGTTGTAAGTAGGTTGTACAACTTGAAGAATGATGAGGAAAAGAGGATTTTATGCGCTTACTTCACACCATGCTACGTGTCGGCGATCTGCAACGCTCCATCGAATTTTACACTAACGTGCTGGGCATGACTCTGCTGCGTACCAGTGAAAACCCTGAATACAAATACTCTCTGGCGTTCGTTGGTTATGGCCCGGAAACCGAAGAAGCGGTTATCGAACTGACCTATAACTGGGGCACCGATAGCTACGATTTAGGCAATGCTTATGGTCACATCGCGCTGAGCGTTGATGATGCGGCTGAAGCCTGTGAACGTATTCGTAAAAACGGCGGCAATGTCACCCGTGAAGCTGGCCCGGTAAAAGGCGGCTCCACCGTTATCGCTTTTGTTGAAGATCCTGACGGCTACAAAATTGAGCTGATCGAAAGCAAAGACGCAGGTAAAGGCTTGGGTAATTAATATCCTGTTACGGGTGCTCTCTGCGCCCGTTAGCTTCCCTTGTTAAAATTTGCCATAATACGCGCTGCTTTTTCCCCGTATTAAGAGATCCTGATGTCTGACAACACGCAACTGCATAGCCTGTGCGACCGTTTTCGTGGTTTTTATCCGGTAGTAATTGATGTTGAAACCGCCGGGTTTAATGCTAAAACCGATGCTTTACTTGAAGTCGCAGCCATCACGTTAAAGATGGATCAAGACGGCTGGTTATCGATTGACGAAACCCTGCATTTCCATGTTGAACCTTTTGAAGGCGCAATTCTTCAACCTGAAGCGCTGGCCTTTAATGGTATCGACCCGCATAACCCGTTGCGTGGTGCAGTGAGTGAATATGACGCGCTGCACGCCATTTTTAAAATGGTGCGCAAAGGCATTAAAGACAGCGGTTGTAACCGCGCGATCATGGTCGCCCATAATGCGACATTCGATCACAGCTTTATGATGGCAGCGGCAGAACGTGCTTCTTTAAAACGTAACCCGTTCCATCCATTTGTGACCTTTGACACTGCTGCACTTAGCGGGTTGGCTCTCGGCCAGACGGTACTCGCTAAAGCGTGTATTGCCGCTGGTATGCCATTTGACAGCAGCCAGGCGCACTCGGCTCTATATGATACTGAGCAAACCGCCGAGCTTTTTTGCGAAATCGTTAACCGTTGGAAACGACTCGGTGGCTGGCCACTCCCCTTACCGGCTGAGCCAGAATCCGAAGCATAAAAAAAGCGACCTTAACAGGTCGCTTTTTATTTCACTCCAGGTCTGACTCCAGTTGCAAATTACTCTGCGTCTGGCTCTTCAGATTTATGCTTGGCAGCAGATTCTTTAATCAGTGCCTGCAACTCGCCACGCTGATACATCTCAATAATGATGTCGCAGCCGCCAACCAATTCACCATCAACCCACAGCTGCGGGAAAGTAGGCCAGTTAGCGTATTTTGGCAGCTCAGCACGGATGTCTGGATTCTGTAAAATATCAACGTACGCGAAACGCTCACCACAAGCGGATAGCGCCTGCACAGCCTGGGCGGAGAAGCCACAGCTAGGCAGTTTCGGAGAACCTTTCATATAAAGAAGAATTGGGTTCTCAGTAATCTGTTGTTGGATTTTTTCAATAGTGCTCATTGCTTGCTTCCTCAAACCAAGTGCTGGCATTAGTCTGCCATTGTAGCGATTGACGCCCTCTCCAGAAAACACCATTTTTTATAGGGCTTTTCTGTCATACGCGATGGAGGGACAACATGTATCAAGAATAACACTTTTCCCGCCACTGAAAATCAGCAAATGACCCTAAGCCTGATCAATAAATAGCCTTGCAACCATTAGTTTGGTTAATTTTTTTGCGTCCGGTAACGAAACAGCAAGACGAATAGTAAAAGGTTATTAACTTTATCGTGCTTAATAGATTAGAATCGGCGGGTTTCGCAAAATCATACACGGGCATGATGGTTTTTCTCATGCATTCATTTTCACCAGGGGATTGTCGAGTGGCGCGGATAACAAAAATTTCTATCACGCTCTGTGCTCTGCTATTTACCTTGCCGTATACACCATTGACGCATGCGTCTGAGCACGCTCGTCCCGTGGCTGCGCAAAAAGCGCACGTTGTTAAAAGCACAACGAAGAGCACAGAAAAAAGCAGTAAGAGTAAAACCACTACCACCAGCAAAAAAAGCACCACCTCAGTCAAAACAGCCAGCAAGAAAAAAGAAACAACTGCCGCAAAAAGTAAAACCGCCCAAAATGCCAGCAGCGCTAAAACAAAGAATCTTGCAAAAAACTCCCGCAATAAAACCTCTAAGCTCGCAAAAGTCCAGCCTGTTACTTTCACCGAAAAATGCAGCAAGCCGCGTAAAGGCCATAAAGCGCATTGTGTAAAAGTTAAATCAGAGCAGCCAACGACGATTGCTGCGGCGCATAAAGTCCGTGTGCAAAAAGCACAAAAAACGGCAATGAACAAATTGATGGGCCAGATAGGCAAACCGTATCGTTGGGGTGGCACCTCGCCGGTTACCGGTTTCGATTGCAGCGGTCTGGTTTACTACGCATACAAAGATTTAGTGAAGTTCCGTATTCCTCGTACCGCTAACGAGATGTATCACCTGCGTGATGCCTCATCTGTAGATCGTGGGGAGCTTGAAACTGGTGATTTGGTCTTCTTCCGCACCCAAGGTCGGGGCACCGCTGACCATGTTGGCGTGTACGTGGGCAACGGTAAATTTATTCAGTCACCGCGTACCGGACAAGATATCCAGATAACCTCACTAAGCGAAGACTACTGGCAGCGCCACTATGTCGGTGCCAAACGCGTTATGACCCCTAAAACAATTCGTTAAACTCTATTTATCGAAAACCTGCGCCTGCCCTTCCCTGGGCAGGTGAGTTCCCTCTTTTGCTTATCCTTTCAATTTGTTACCCTAAACCCGCACTAAAAGTGATGTTTAACAATAGATACCCAAAATAATTCGAGTTGCATCGCAGCCAACAAAGATGCAGCTCGAAGTATGAAGGGTAATAAGGAGTCAGCAATGTCGTTCGAACTACCTGCACTACCATATGCAAAAGATGCTTTAGCACCGCATATCTCCGCCGAAACTCTGGAATACCATTACGGTAAACACCATCAAACCTATGTCACTAACCTGAACAATCTGGTTAAGGGCACTGCGTTTGAAGGTAAAAATCTCGAAGAGATCGTTCGTACTTCCGAAGGCGGCGTGTTTAACAACGCAGCACAGGTTTGGAACCACACCTTCTACTGGAATTGCCTGGCACCAAATGCTGGCGGTGAACCAACTGGAGAGCTTCTGGAAGCCATTAATAAGTCGTTTGGTAGCTTTGCTGAGTTTAAACAGCAGTTCACTGATGCAGCTATTAAAAACTTTGGCGCTGGCTGGACCTGGCTTGTCAAACAAGAAGATGGCGCTCTGGCGATTGTCTCTACCTCAAACGCGGGTACCCCACTAACAACAGCGGCAACACCGTTATTGACTGTGGATGTGTGGGAACATGCGTACTACATCGACTACCGCAATGCTCGTGCTGGCTATCTTGAGCATTTCTGGGCGTTGGTGAACTGGGAGTTTGTTGCTAAGAATCTGGCAGCATAAAACCTAAAATATATGGGCCGCGATTGCGGCCCATTTTAATCAGAGCGATGTATCAGTGCAGTACGGCGGTTAACGCGCCACACACAATCAGTGCCAAAACAACAACCGTGGTCATGATTGAAAATTTCAGATCGGTACTCATTAGCAAACTCCTTTTATTACCCTACAATCGGTGTGTCGGCTTGATTTTCCCACAATCAGACATAAAAATCCCCCTGGTTTTAACCTGATATCGCTTTTCCCTCTTTCACTTTTCTCCTGGATAGGCCAAAATCCCACGCTAATTTATTGCGTACCATCTACTCAACGCCCTCCTCCCGTTTTATGTCGCAATCCCGGCATACCTGCAACCTTAACGTTGCCTCAGGAGTTGGCGTACGCAAACGTTTAACACATTGGTTATCAGGGGTTTACGATATGGCCCGGAGTGAAATTTAATGGCGACAATCAAGGACGTAGCGAAGCTCGCAAACGTTTCCACCACAACCGTATCACATGTGATTAACAAGACCCGTTTTGTGGCGGAAGAAACACGTAACGCGGTCTGGGCGGCAATCAAACAATTGCACTATTCGCCGAGCGCCGTCGCGCGTAGCTTGAAAGTTAATCACACCAAAACGATTGGTTTGCTAGCCACTTCTAGCGAAGCACCCTATTTTGCCGAGATAATCGAAGCTGTCGAAAATAGCTGCTTTGAAAAAGGCTACACCCTGATTTTGGGTAATGCGCACAATAATTTCGAAAAACAGCGCGCCTATTTATCCATGATGGCGCAAAAGCGCGTCGATGGGCTGCTGGTGATGTGCTCTGAATATCCGGAATCATTACTGACTATGCTTGAAGAGTATCGTCACATCCCAATGGTTGTGATGGACTGGGGCGAAGCCCGCGCAGATTTCACCGACTCCGTTGTCGATAATGCCTTCCACGGTGGCTATCTGGCTGGACGTTATTTGATTGAACGTGGTCACCGCGAAATTGGTGCAATCCCTGGCCAAATGGAGCGTAATACCGGTGGCGGCCGCCATGCTGGTTTTATGAAGGCGCTGGAAGAAGCTGGGATCGCTATTCCTGAGAACTGGATTGTGCAAGGTGACTTTGAACCTGAGTCAGGCTACCGCGCCATGCAGCAGATTATCGGTCAGTCTCAGCGCCCTACCGCAGTATTCTGCGGCGGCGACATTATGGCGATGGGCGCAATTTGTGCTGCTGATGAAATGGGTTTACGCGTACCGCAGGATATTTCCATTATCGGTTATGACAACGTGCGTAACGCTCGTTATTTCACACCGGCATTGACCACCATTCACCAGCCGAAGGACTCGCTGGGTGAAACAGCTTTCAATATGCTGCTGGATAGAATCGTCAATAAACGCGAAGAGTCGCAATCAATTGAAGTACATCCGCGCCTGATTGAACGCCGTTCTGTGGCTGATGGCCCATTCCGCGATTACCGCCGCTAAAATAGTCAATGGAGCCTGTCTAAGCAGGCTCCTGCAACCACTCCTGATTCATCGTCTCACTATCCCCTAAATACTCCAGCAGCCAGGCCAGAGCTGGCGAAGCATCATTTTGCCGCCATGTCAGGCAACATGCCGCGTCCGGGAACGGGTTATCGAGCGTCAGCTCACTCCACTGCCCTGAAGCCAACCACGGCTTTGCTATATGCAATGGCACCATACCAATACATAAACCCGCGCTAAGACAATCAGAGCCAGATTCCCAGTCTGGAACCACAACTCGACGCTGGTTATCCAAAAGCCAGGTAATACGCTTCGGTAGCGAACGGGAGGTATCTTCCAGTACTAACGACGGCCAGGCTCGCAGATCATCATCACTTAAGGTTCCGCCCTGCTGTGCCAGTGGGTGATTTGATGACACCACACAGCGCCAACTCAACGTCCCCATATCGCGGAACGCATAACGCCCCCCGACAGGAATAGCTTGTGTCGCACCAATCGCGACTTCAACTCGCCCATCAGCCAGCGCATCCCACACGCCGTTAAACACTTCCTGGAATATACGCAGTTCGATATCCGGAAAATGACGATAAAAATCCAACACCAACTGACGCGTTCGTTCAGGTTTAACGATGTTATCAACTGCGATAGCCAGGTGCCCGCGCCATCCATTTGCGATCTGTTGACACTGCTGCCGTGTCGTCATCATTTTTTTGATAACAGAGCGGCCTTCTTTCAGGAAAAAGACGCCTGCGGGGGTTAATTCAACATCCCGATGGCGACGTTCGAATAACGGAACCGCTAACCAATCTTCAAGTTGCCGTACCGTATAGCTGATAGCTGACGGAACGCGGTGCAGCTCTTGTGCTGCACCACTGAAGCTGCCATTGCGCGCTACCGCATCTATCACTTCCAGCGAATATTCTGACCACATTTCTCTGCTCACAAAATTTTTGAACGCAACCTACAAATATTAGCGTTTCACAAGCCTATTTGCACTCCGTACACTCTCGCGGCGATCAACCTGCAAGATAAAACAAGAGAAAATTATGCAACCATCAAAAGGATTTCTTATCTGGCTGGCTGGATTAAGTGTTCTGGGCTTCCTTGCCACAGACATGTATCTGCCTGCTTTCGCTGCCATTCAGCAAGATTTACAGACCGATGCCTCCGCCGTTAGTGCGAGCCTGAGCCTGTTCCTTGCGGGCTTTGCGTTTGCCCAGTTAATGTGGGGGCCGCTGTCAGACCATTTCGGACGTAAACCAGTTTTGCTGGCCGGTCTGAGTCTGTTCGCCGTCGGTTGTATTGGAATGTTGTGGGTAGAAAGTGCCACCGCTCTGCTGGTCCTGCGCTTCGTTCAGGCCGTTGGTGTTTGTTCTGCCGCGGTAAGCTGGCAGGCACTGGTGACCGATTACTACCCGGCAAACCGCGCAAATCGTATTTTTGCAACGATTATGCCGCTGGTTGGTCTGTCTCCTGCACTGGCTCCACTTTTGGGTAGCTGGATTTTGACCCACTTTGACTGGCAGGCGATTTTCGCCACACTGTTTGCCATCACGCTGGTGCTGATGATCCCAACTCTGCGTCTGAAACCACGTACCCAGCATCACCCGCAAACAGAAGACAATAAAGTCAGCTTTATGTCGTTACTGCGCTCTCGTGTATATAGCGGCAACGTGTTGATTTACGCAGCTTGCTCTGCCAGCTTCTTTGCCTGGCTGACCGGTTCTCCGTTTATTCTGAACGATATGGGTTACAGCCCGGCGGCAATTGGCCTGAGCTATGTGCCGCAAACTATCGCCTTCCTGATTGGTGGTTATGGCTGCCGTAGCGCACTGCAAAAATGGCAAGGCAAGCAAATGCTGCCGTGGTTGCTTGCGTTATATACGGTGAGTGTTTTCGGCACCTGGGCGGTATCGATAAGTGGACACGCGAACCTGACCATGCTGCTCATCCCATTCTGTATCATGGCGATTGCCAACGGGGCGATTTACCCAATCGTTGTTGCTTCTGCACTGTTGCCTTTCCCACAAGCCACAGGTAAAGCCGCTGCGCTGCAAAACACGCTGCAATTGGGCCTGTGCTTCCTGGCAAGTTTGATGGTGTCATGGTTGGTCGCTACTCCACTGCTGACAACCACCAGTGTCATGCTGGTAACAATTGTTCTGGCCATGCTGGGTTATCTGCTTCAGCGTCATAAAAATGCCGAAGTCTGGCAACCGGCTGAATCAGATGCACATTAAGATTAAAATTGCTCAACCTCAACATGGTTAGCTTGCTAAGAATATGTGATTGAATCACCGCTTAAGCGAGCCTATACTCATAAACGGCTCAACAAATAACACCATAATAATCACATTAAAACGGGAGCCTTTTGGCTCCCGTTTTTGTTTTACAGCTGTTTTTTGGGGCGCCAAGCCCCCTTTCTCTGTTCTACGTCGGATATCAGGCACACGGAATTTTCCGTGACATTTCTCACATGCCCAAAATAGCGTCTACGCTGTTTTAAGGTTCCTCTCACATTGGTGATGGAGAAGCTATGAGTTCATCGTGTATAGAAGAAGTCAGAATAAGAAATAACCCGTGGTATCGGATTGTGAACGATATGCTCACGCGGGCAGGGGTAGAAATTAATGGCCCACGCCCCTTCGATATACAGGTTAAGCATCCCGATTTTTTTAAGCGTGTTCTGCAAGAGGGTACACTGGGTCTTGGTGAAAGCTATATGGACGGCTGGTGGGACTGCGAACGACTGGATATTTTTTTCCATAATGCCATTCGCGCCGGACTTGAGCGGCAACTCCCCCACCATTTAAAAGACACGCTACGTGTAGCCGCCGCGCGCTTAGTTAATCTGCAATCCAAAAAACGCGCGTGGATAGTCGGTAAAGAACACTATGATTTGGGCAATGACTTATTTAGCCGCATGCTTGATGAACATATGCAATATTCCTGCGGTTATTGGAAAGACGCTACTACGCTAAGTGATGCACAAAACGCCAAGCTTAAAATGATCTGCGATAAGCTGCATCTTGAGCCAGGAATGACGCTACTTGATATTGGTTGCGGCTGGGGCGGTCTGGCAGAATTTGCTGCCCGGAATTACGGCGTAGCCGTTCATGGTGTAACCATCTCCGCCGAACAACAAAAATTGGCGCAAGAGCGTTGTAGCGGGCTTAACGTTAATATTGCACTGCAAGACTATCGCGAACTGGATATGCAATTCGACCGCATTGTTTCTGTCGGCATGTTCGAACATGTTGGGCCGAAAAACTATGCCACCTATTTTAATGTTGCCGACCGCAACCTAAAACCCGACGGTATTTTCCTGCTGCATACCATTGGCTCGAATAAAACCTTTAACGGTGTTGACCCATGGATAGACAAGTACATTTTCCCTAATGGCTGCCTGCCATCAGTGCGCCAGATTGCCGATGCCAGCGAAGGTCATTTTGTGATGGAAGATTGGCACAATTTTGGCGCCGACTATGACAAAACATTGATGGCCTGGCATGAACGCTTCAATAACTTTTGGCCGGAAATTGCAGATAACTATTCAGAACGATTCAAACGCATGTTTAGTTATTATCTGAATGCTTGTGCCGGTGCCTTCCGTGCACGTGATATCCAGCTCTGGCAAGTCGTCTTCACTCGTGGCGTCGAAAACGGTTTACGGGTTCCGCACTGATTTCCACCCCGGCTCCGCCGGGGTAAATTCAATCCTTGCAAACATGTTGCATTTTCTTAACAAAATGTGAGTCCCTTCACGTTTCCTGCGCTACTTTCTTCACGAGTTTGATCCCGTTAACACTTATCTCTTTATTCATTGGAAACCGGTTTCCATGTTGTTTCACAATCAGTCCACTTTCCAAAAAACAATAGCAAGGATACCGCCATGAGCATGTACCAAAAAATGGTCAATGTGATTGAGCAAAAAGTCACGCCAATGGCAGGAGCAATGGGCTCTCAGCGCCATGTCATCGCCATTCGCGACGGTTTTATCTCCGCCCTTCCGTTTATGATCATCGGGTCTTTCTTGTTAGTGTTTATCTTCCCGCCATTCTCGCCAGACAGCAGTTGGACTTTTGCGCGATCATGGCTGAATTTCTCTCTCACCTACCGTGAACAGTTAATGCTGCCGTTTAACCTCAGCATGGGTGTGATGACGTTCTTTATTTCTGTCGGTATTGGCGCAAGCCTCGGGAAGCACTATAAGCTCGACCCGATAATGACCGGCTTACTGGCGTTTATGGCCTTTTTACTGGTCGCCGCACCGTATAAAGACGGGCAGATTTCAACGCAGTACTTCTCCGGCCAGGGCATTTTCACCGCGCTGATCACGGCGATTTACGCCAGCGAAATGTACGCGTTATTAAAACGCCACAACATCACCATCCGTTTGCCGAAAGAAGTGCCGACAGGCGTTGCGCGCTCATTTGAAATTCTGATTCCGGTTGTGGTGATTGTTGCCACCTTGCACCCGCTGAATTTATTTATTGAGTCAACCACAGGGATGATTATTCCCGAAGCGATTATGCATCTGCTGGCGCCGTTAGTTTCCGCATCCGACTCGCTGCCTGCGATTTTGATTTCCGTCTTTATCTGCCAGATTTTGTGGTTTGCCGGTATTCATGGTGCGCTTATCGTCACCGGGATCATGAACCCGTTCTGGATGGCTAACCTTTCCGCTAACCAGACCGCTCTGGCTGCGGGCAATGTCCTGCCGCATATCTATCTGCAAGGTTTCTGGGACCACTATTTGCTGATTGGCGGTGTTGGGTCAACGCTGCCACTGGCATTCTTGCTGTTACGTAGCCGTGCGATTCATCTGCGCACCATCGGCAAAATGGGCGTGGTGCCAAGCTTCTTTAACATCAACGAACCAATTTTGTTCGGCACACCAATCATCATGAACCCGATGTTCTTCTTGCCGTTTACTTTGGTACCAATGATTAACGCAACGCTTGCTTATATCGCCACAAAATTAGGTTGGGTTGCACAGGTTGTCTCGCTGACGCCGTGGACCACGCCGGCACCTATTGGCGCTTCATGGGCTGCAAACTGGGCGGTAAGTCCCGTAATCATGTGCCTGATTTGTATGGTCATGTCGGCTGTGATGTATTACCCATTCCTGAAGGCTTACGAACGCACCCTGCTGAAACAGGATGAAGAACGTAATACGCAGGAGAATGACAGCCCGATTACAGCAAACTGATATTTTTTATTGCCTGCCCGGATGGCAGGCACGTCAAACGAGGAACGAAAATGAAATACGTATTTCCTGATAATTTTTGGTGGGGCAGCGCCAGTTCAGCACCGCAAACTGAAGGTGAAACGCTCTCTTTTGGCAAGTCTGCCACCATTTGGGATCAGTGGTTTAAAGAACAACCAACCCGTTTTCATAACGGCGTTGGCCCGGCAGACACCTCCACGTTCTATAAGAACTGGAAGCAAGATATCGCCCTGCTGAAAGAGCTGAATCACAATACTTTCCGTACCTCAATTTCCTGGGCACGCCTGATCCCTGAAGGGCGCGGTGCGGTAAATCAGGAAGCTGTGACCTTCTATAATCAGGTTATCGACGAACTGCTGGCTCAGGGAATTAAGCCATTTATCAACCTGTTCCACTTTGATTTGCCGATGGTCATGCAGCAGCAAGGCGGCTGGGAAAGCCGTGACGTTGTCACGGCCTATGCGGAATTTGCTAATGTTTGCTTTGAGCTGTTTGGCGACCGCGTGAAGCACTGGTTTACTTTCAATGAGCCAGTTGTACCCGTCGAAGGCGGCTATCTGTACGACTTCCATTACCCGAACGTGGTGGATTTCAAACGTGCAGCCACCGTTGCCTACCACACCATGATCGCCCACTCTCTGGCGGTAAAGGCTTATCACGAGCGTAATGACGGCGGCGAAATCGGTATTATCCTCAACCTCACCCCTTCTTACCCACGTTCGCAAAACCCTGCGGATGTGAAAGCGGCGAACATCGCTGACCTGATGTTTAACCGCAGCTTCCTTGACCCTGCTTTGCGTGGTGAATATCCGCAAGAGTTGGTGGCCTTGTTGAAAGAGCATGGCCAGTTGCCTGCGTGCCAGCCTGGTGACAAAGAGTTGTTGGCGGCAGGTGTCGTCGATTTACTCGGTATCAACTACTACCAGCCGCGCCGCATCAAATGCCGCGATTCACTGGTAAACCCTGACAGCCCGTTCATGCCGGAATGGTTCTTTGAAGCCTACGAAATGCCAGGCCGCAAAATGAACCCGTATCGCGGCTGGGAAATCTACGAGCAAGGGATTTACGACATTCTCACCAACCTGCGTGAAAATTACGGCAACCCAAATTGCTATATTTCCGAGAATGGCATGGGCGTTGAAAACGAACAGCGCTTCGACGAGAACGGCCAGATTCAGGATGATTACCGCATTGATTTCGTGCGCGACCACCTGAAATGGCTGCATAAAGGCATCAGCGAAGGCAGCCATTGCCTCGGCTATCACATGTGGACGTTTATTGATAACTGGTCCTGGTGCAACGCCTATAAAAACCGTTACGGTTTTGTCTCGTTAAATCTCGAGACACAGCAACGCACCATCAAGAAAAGTGGCGAATGGTACAAAGCAACCGCCGCAGAAAATGGTTTTAACGATCGTACGTAATCTCCGCATACGGGCCGCGAGGCCCGTTTCTGGCTGAGAAGCGGGAAACTCACACCATGTCGAATATTAATGATGTAGCACGCCTGGCGCAGGTTTCTAAAGCAACCGTTTCGCGTGTTTTAAGCGGCAGTCGCGGCGTGAAAGAAGAGAGTCGTCAGGCCGTTTTACGCGCGGCAGAAATACTTAACTACAAGCCGAATGCTATCGCTCAATCTTTGAGTTCCCAGTCAACCAATTGCATTGGCGTTATCTGCGCAACCGAACATATTCAGCAGTCAACGGGTTATCTGCAGGCACTTGAGAAACAGCTTAATCAGCATCAGAAACATTTGTTGTTACGCTTTGCCAATGACCATGACAGTGTGGCCCAGGCAGCTCAGGAGCTTTCAAATGGGTTATGTGATGCATTAGTGGTGGTGGGCGCTCGTTTTCCGTTACCGGAACTTGATGACGAAATCATGTTGATTGATTGCCTGAGCGGTTCACATAACCTCAGTATCCAGTGTGACCATATTTTTGCTGCCGAAACGGCAGTGCACTATTTATGCAATCAAAAGCGGCGACAAATCGCTTTGATTAACTTTGCCAGTGGTGAAGCGGCAGCGCTCACACTTGAAGGTTATCATCAGGCGCTTCACAACCATGTGGTGCCCTTCAACCGCCAACTGGTGATTGACGATGAATCATCGGTGCGCATTGCGCTACAACGCTTGATAAACCGTGGAGTGAAGTTTTCTGCGCTGCTGGTCACCGATGATACGCAGGCGCAAGAAGCAGTGATGATGCTCAATCAATACCAGTTAAAAGTACCTGAGCAGGTGATGGTGTTCAGTCTTGACGGCTCAACACGAATGCCTGGTTCGAATGCTATTCCCGCAATTAAATATCCGCTGGAGAGTATTGCCCGTCGGGCGGTAGAGTTGTTGCTTGGTGAACGGCATACCAGTGATTTGGTGCGCGGAAGTTTGTTGATTGCTTAACACAGTCGGATGTCGCTTACGCTAATCCGACCTAACGCTCGAAACTGTAGGGTGGATAAGCCGTAGGCATAATCCACCGTTTCAACCTCACGCCTTCGGTAGTAACGCATCCAAAGTCGCTTCACGCTGTGCCAGCACGCGCTCAACGGTATCTACAATTGCCTGGGTTTGCGGGTCAATTTCGATATTAATACGATTGCCAAGTTTCTTGCTGCCAAGCGTGGTGCGTTCAAGCGTTTCAGGAATTAAATGCACGCAGAAACGCGATGCTGTCACTTCACCCACCGTCAGGCTAATACCATCAATGCCGATATATCCTTTATGCAGGATATATTTCATCAACGTTTTATCGCGCATTTTAAACCAGATTTCGCGGTTATTTTCTGAGGTCAAAATTTTCGCCACTTCGGCGGTGGTCATAATATGACCGGACATAAGATGCCCGCCGATTTCATCATTAAATTTGGCAGCGCGCTCAACGTTGACACTGTCGCCCACCACTAGCTCGCCGAGGTTGGTGATGCGCAGCGTCTCTTTCATAAGATCAAAGCTGACGTGGTTGCCATTGATTTCTGTGACCGTCAAACAACAGCCGTTGTGCGCAACCGACGCCCCTGTTTCAAGGCCAGGTAACATCGCGTCGGGCATTTCAATGACGTGCGTACGGAAGTTAGGTTTCTCATCAATGGAGACCAGGGTTGCAGTGCCCTGCACAATACCTGTAAACATCGTAAAGCTCCTGGTAATAATTTGGCGGCTGATAATGTGTAATACATCACTTTAACAGTTGGAAAAAATGCTTACCAGCTATCCGCACTACCCCACCATTATTTGGCTGGCGTATTCGTTTTCTGCCGCTACAATAGTCAGGCTAATTCCCCTGCGATTCCTATTTTTCTGCCATTTCTGGCGGTCTTGCTGTCTTTCTAATAACTAAAAATATTCAGGTGTTCAAATGCAGAAGTACATAGTTGAAGCCCGCCAGTTACTCGCACTGGCGATACCCGTGATCCTCGCGCAGATTGCACAAACCTCAATGGGTTTTGTCGATACCGTGATGGCCGGTGGCTACAGCGCAACCGATATGGCCGCTGTGGCAATCGGTACATCCATCTGGCTACCCGCCATTCTCTTTGGTCATGGCTTGTTAATGGCACTGACGCCAACCGTCGCGCAACTCAACGGTTCAGGCCGTCGTGAGCGTATTGCTCACCAGATTCGCCAGGGCTTCTGGTTGGCGGGATTTGTCTCGGCGCTGATCATGATTGTCCTGTGGAATGCGGGCCATATCATTCATGCGATGAAAAATATCGACCCAGAACTTGCCGATAAAGCCGTGGGTTATTTACGCGCGCTGCTGTGGGGCGTCCCGGGTTATTTGTTCTTCCAGGTTGCCCGTAACCAATGTGAAGGACTGGCAAAAACCAAACCCGGTATGGTGATGGGCTTTATTGGTCTGTTGGTCAATATTCCGGTCAACTACATCTTTATTTACGGCCACTTTGGCATGCCGGAACTCGGCGGTGTAGGTTGCGGTGTAGCAACAGCTGCGGTGTATTGGGTGATGTTTTTCTTCATGATTTCTTATGTGCGAAAAGCCCGCTCAATGCGCGATTTGAAATTGCCAAAAGGTTTTATCAAGCCCGACTGGAAAGTCATATATCGCCTGACCCAACTAGGCCTGCCGATTGCATTAGCATTGTTCTTTGAAGTAACGCTGTTCGCGGTTGTCGCATTGCTGGTCGCGCCGTTGGGGATTGTCGACGTTGCAGGCCACCAGATAGCTCTGAACTTCAGCTCGCTGATGTTCGTTTTGCCGATGTCACTTTCAGCGGCAGTCACTATCCGCGTGGGCTTCCGTCTGGGCCAGGGTTCAACACTCGATGCGCAAACCGCCGCCTGGACAGGTATTGGTGTTGGTATGTGCATGGCAACCCTCACGGCTATCTTCACCATCGTGATGCGTGAACACATCGCCCTGCTCTACAACAGCAATCCGGAAGTTGTCGCGCTGGCGGCGCACCTGATGTTACTGGCGGCGGTTTACCAGCTTTCCGATTCCGTGCAGGTTATCGGCAGCGGTGTGCTACGTGGTTATAAAGATACGCGCTCCATTTTCTTTATAACGTTTATCGCCTACTGGGTGCTGGGATTGCCAAGCGGCTATATTCTTGCACTCACCGATTGGGTTGTTGAACCGATGGGGCCAGCAGGATTCTGGACCGGCTTTATCATCGGTCTGACTTCTGCTGCGATTATGATGATGCTGCGGATGCGTTGGTTGCAACGTCAGCCTTCAATCACTATTTTGCAGCGCGCCGCGCGATAAACCCGAATAGCCGCCGTTTTGGCGGCTATTTTTCCAGCGGGTTGTGCAGATGCGCAGCAAACGAGTGAAATATGGAAGAAAATTGTGGTTTAACGCTTGCAAGGCTCGGGGGCTGCCGCTAATATTCGTCCCCGTCGTCACAGACAACACAGTGCGTCCGTAGCTCAGTTGGTTAGAGCACTACCTTGACATGGTAGGGGTCGGTGGTTCGAGTCCACTCGGACGCACCATTCTAAGTTTTACCGCAACAAACAGTGCGTCCGTAGCTCAGTTGGTTAGAGCACCACCTTGACATGGTGGGGGTCGGTGGTTCGAGTCCACTCGGACGCACCATTCATAAAGAAACATTCAAAGCTTTATCTCTCCGGTCATAAAATCCTAATTAATCCAGCTATATTTCGACTGCTCTACTCAATTCCTATTAAAAGTCTTTTCTTTGTATCTATGATTTTTGTTGCTTACCAGGGCAATGAAGACAATGTGTTACTAACGCTCCAGGCAATATTCACAAGATGACTTAATGAGACTGGAGCCAAAAGATAGCCTCATTGGGCTACCCTTTTTGTTTAATCAGCACGTAGCGGTTGAGTAGCTGATGCTGCGGTGCGACGACCCATCCCTACCGCCCATTTTTCTGAAGAACGCTCGACTACCATTATTATCCCCTCACCTTTTCTTCAGGTTTTGAGCAAAACATCCCTGTTCCGCTCAACTGTGGAGGGTATTTTGTTAGCTACCGATAATTCCACCATCAGCTTTAACAATAACCACCGTGGAAGATCGTGGGCGACTGTTTTTATCACCGTCAGGCCAGGTGGAGACGGCAGTCGGGTTTGCCGGATCGCTGATATCGTCACCAGGTTCACCGGGGTGTTGAATATTAATAAACAGCGTGCGGTTATCTGGAGTAAAGGCGATGCCGGTTATCTCACAGCCGCGCGGCCCGGTGAGGAAACGACGATATTCGTTGGTACCTGGAACAGTGGCGAGCATCTGGTTGTTGCCCATTCCCTCATAGGCTTTTTTGTTGATGGTGCTGGAGGAGACATCAGTCTGAATCCACAGTACGCCGCGATGGTCGAACGATAATCCATCTGCACTGCCAAACTCGGCCCCCTTCATTGAGCCTTTGGTTTTCTCATCTGTGCTATCCGGCTTGCCGCCTAGCACCAGGATATCCCACTTGAAGGCGGTTGATGCAGGGTCACCGTTCTCTTCCGTCCAGTGCATGATGTGGCCGTAGACATTATTAGCGCGCGGGTTGGCAGCATCGACAGGTGCTTTGCCCTCCTTGCCTCGGTCACTATTGTTGGTCAAGGTGCAATAAACACTGCCCGTTGCGTGCGAGTCGACCGCAATCCACTCAGGGCGGTCCATTTTTGTGGCACCAACGGCATCAGCAGCAAGACGCGTTTTAATCAGCAACTCACCCTGACTGGCAAATCCTTTAGTTTCATCAAGGCCCGATTGCCCATATACCAGCGGCAGCCAGGTGCCACTACCATCGTCATTGAATTTCGCCACATACAGCGTGCCTTCAGAGAGCAGGTTCATGGCGGCATCTCGCAGGCTCGCATCATATTGATTTTTGGAAATGAACTTATAGATGTATTCGAATTTCTGATCATCACCCATGTAAGCAACTACACGGTTATCCGCCGCCAGGGTAATCGCAGCGCCTTCATGTTTAAAGCGCCCTAATGCCGTGTGTTTACGTGGAGTCGATGACGGATTATAAGGGTCGATTTCTACCACCCAGCCGAAACGGTTAGGCTCATTAGGCGTTGCATCTACGCTAAAGCGCGGATCGACTTCGTTCCAGCGGTAGGATTCATCGCTGTCGCTAATGCCATAACGCTTTTCAAGGGCATTTGGCGCCGCTTTTTTAACGAATATATCCGACCAGTTTTCTTCGCAAGTCAGGTAAGTGCCCCACGGTGTATGGCCGTTGGCACAATTTTGCATAGTACCAAGCACTCTTTGCCCCTGCGGATCGTCCGCAGTTTTCATTAATTCATGATTTTTGGCAGGCCCTGTGAGGGTCATCGGTGTATTCACAGTAATACGACGCGCAAACTCAGAAGGACGAACCACGCTCCAGTTATCGCCCTCTTTTTTCACTTCAATAACCGAAATGCCCATAGCATTTTGGCCCTTGCGCACTTTATCCAGATTCCAGTTCGCCACACCGTCTTTAAACAGCAAACCGTTGTCGATGTATTCGTGGTTCATCGCCAGTAAACCGTGATTCGGCTCGTTTCCTCCCAGCGGCAAACTAAACCATGCCATACCATCGTGGTGCATTCCCGCCTGAGCGGCCTGTTCATCAGTAGTATTACTGCCATCGGTTTTAAATTCCGGCAGGTTACCCTTTAAACCTACGGCGTCTCCCCAGCGGTAAAATGGTCGCGCGATGTAGCCTTCCGGCACCCGCACGGTATCATCCGTTGAAACTTCAATACTGGTAAAACCAAGGGAAGAAGGACGTGCCAGAGCCATTTCTACGGCCCATGCAGCTTGGGATTTTAGCAACGTCGGGAAGGCTACTGCGGCGCCAGCGACTGCCCCCATTTGCAGGAATCGGCGGCGGCTCAAATACGCACTGGCAACATCGGAAAAAACGGGGTTGGTGCTGCGGTTACTGATTTCGTCGTTGTGTTCCTGTTTAAACAACGGCTTAAGAGGTCTGCTCATCATGGCTTCCTTTCGATATTGTTATCAGAAGTGAGCAGTGTAAGAAGGTTTTGTTACACATTTATAACAGCATGAGAAGGTCCTGGTTGTTTGATTACCTATGAACAAACATCCAGTAGTAATGTCACCACCCTGTAACAGGCTTAATGTTTTTAGACTACTGTTTGATTATTTTTAATAGTGAAGTTTAATGTCTGGGCCGAAGTTTTAGCTTTATTTCTTTTTCAAACAACCGAATAATTTCGGTCGCATCACCATATATTAACCTCAATCATGTGAGCAGTCTGCCACCATAAATACCTCATGCATTCCCATTTCAATAATCCTGACCTTGAGCTTTTGTGTTATCTAAATAAAAAAATATCCTTCTGAATTAGAAAGTTAACAAACCACATTTCATTTACTTTGTGATTGTTTACACCTGAAACTATTCTATTATTGCTAATTTTTATATCCCGCATCTCAGGTCGAAATGACTTATAGCAGACTTTCCTGCATGTAATTATCAAACTCGCCTAATAAAACTTAAAGTGCGTATCTGATCATATTAAAAAACTTAATACATCCTGAAATTGGCATAAAAATGCACCTCATTCTATGGTTTTAATAGACATACAATATTCATCCGTATGCATTATTGACAAACCGCAGGTATCTGAATAGGTGCAAAGATATGAAATCAATCATTAAAATGCGCATATTTTTTCCTTTCATGATTTTTGCTTTTGTTCCATCTGCAAATGCCGTCGTAGCGACCAGCACATTTCAGGTACAAATTACTATTACTGCTTCGTGCGTTGTGACCACTGGCGGCGGGGCAAATATTAATCTGGGCTCTGTCGGTAGTACTGCAACTAACACAACCGGGAATAGCTCCTTTACTGTCCAGTGCTCAAGAACCACGCCTTATTTCATCGGCCTTGCACCTTCCACCGTCAATGGTGGCAATACCACAGGTGCTGGATCTATGTCATCGGTCGATAACAGTGGAACAAATAGCGATAAAGTCCCTTATCAGTTACATCAAACATCAGGCACAGGTCCCGTCTGGGGTAATACTGCCACCACCTCCGCAGTAGGCAACGGTGTTGGTGGAACTGGTTCAGGAGTGGCGCAAACCTATACGGTATATGCAGTTGCCACCAGCGCAAACTTCGCACCTGATAGCTATGCAGACACTGTAACCGTTAACGTAAACTATTAATATAAAGGACTATTTATAAATATGAAGCCACAGACGCGAACGGTTATTGGGGTTATGTGCCTGTTATCGGCGGCAGTATTTGCACAAAATACGGTGGCAAGCGGCCTACAAGTTTCGCCTGTGACACTGACCCTACAAAGTATACAAAATGCTGATGGCATCTGGTTAATGAACCAGGGTGAAGACACCATAAATGCGCAAGTTCGTGTTTATAGTTGGAACCAGCAAAGTTATGAAGACCAGCTCAACTCTTCTCAGAATCTGGTTATTAGCCCGCCAATGCTCAAACTGGCACCCGGTGAGAAACAGTTGATTCGAGTGATTCACATGGGGCCTGCCTCAAATACTGTGGAGGAAGCTTATAGGCTGTCAATCAATGAACTGCCTCCAGCCGAACTACAAAAAAATAAAATTCAGTTCGTTTTGCATTATTCAGTTCCCGTTTTTATTCAACCGAAGGGTGCCAGCGAGCATTCAGCAAAATTGCAGTGGGGAATCCAACGTATTGGTGGTGAAGCATTTCTTGAAGTGAGCAATCAAGGGAATAGCCATGCTCAGTTGTCTGGTGCTTCATATATCAATACGCAAGGTAGAAGAAAAGAAATAACACAGGGGCTATTGGGATACGTACTTCCCGGCGCAACCATGCGCTGGAAATTGCCTGTCCCTGCCTCGGATACTGCCCCTGGAAGCAAATTAGAAGTTACTATAAATGGACAAAAAAAGGTGCAGGAACTTTAAGGTAATCATTAGAATAATGATAGTTCTTCTGCTCGGTGGAATGTTAGCGCCAGGAATTACCTCGGCCAATGATAATAATTCCATCACACCAGTGATTAGTAACGATAACGAGCATTCTAATGCAATAGATTTGTATCTTGACGTCACTTTGAATGGAAACCATATTGGCATCGAACATTTTAGTGAGCTTGCTGGTAAATTATATAGCAACAAAGAAACACTACAAAAAATAGGGTTTAAATTACCTGATGAATCGGCCCAATCGATTCGTCTTGATAGTTTAAGTCAATTACAATTTGATTATAATGTTTCATCACAAACACTGAAATTGACAGTTCCTCTTAGCACCTTGAATTTAAATACCACCAAACTCAATCAAGTTGATATTCCTCCGCCGGTCGTCTCCACATCACGGGGCATGTTACTCAATTATGATGTTTACGCAGCGCAAGGCGATGGAAGTAACGTCAGCAGCTTTACTGAATTATGCGCATTTAATTCTGCAGGGGTGCTGAGCTCAACTCAATTAACTCAATACTCCACGCAAACTGATGGAGTTACGGCCGATAACAATTTCAGTCGCCTTGATACGCAGTGGCGGTCGTCGTTTCCTGACCGTCTCCTTAGCTTAACCCTCGGTGACACACTCACCAGCAGCCTCACATGGTCGCGCCCGACACGCATCGCCGGTATTCAAATAGGCACTGATTTCAACCTGCAACCTAATATGCCGACCACACCGCTACCCTCTTTTTTAGGTTCGGCAACGGTGCCGTCAAATGTGGAATTATTTATAAATGGCATGAAATATTATAACGGAGAAGTGCCTGCGGGGAATTTTGAAATCAACACCCAGCCTAATATCAGCGGTGCGGGCTACGCACAGGTGAATATGACTGATGCATTGGGTCGAACGACGACACAGAGCTTTTCCTTTTACCAGGATCAGCAGCTATTACGCGAAGGGCTGACACAATGGTCAGCTGAACTGGGGGTGGTACGCGAAAATTACGGGATCTCTTCATTTGATTACGCCAGCACACCTTCCTTTAGTGGAACCTGGCGGCGGGGTATCAGTAACAGTTTTACAGGTGGCGTTCATTCTGAAGTAAGCAAACAGTTGCTCAATTCTGGATTCAGTATGGATTGGATACCTGGCGGTCGTGTTGGCACCCTATCAACGTCTCTGGCTATGAGCACCGACGCGGGTGACAACGGAATGTTGTATAGCCTGGGTTATCGCTGGATTGGCAGCAATTTTAACTTCAGCACCTCGACGATTGCCACCGCAGGTGATTACCGTGATATCGCCAGCCGCTATGGTTCAGCACCGCCATCACTTAATAGCAATGTTGTCGTTGGCTACAACATGCCCTCATATGGCAATGTCAGTCTGAGCTACCTGCAATATCGCTACCCACAGGAAACCTCAGTACGTTACGCGGGTGCAAACTGGTATGCGGCGGTAGCAAATAATATTTACCTCACTGCTGGCGTGAATCAAAACGTAGACGACAGCCGGGATCGGAACCTCTACCTGACTGCCACATTTATCCTTAGTAATAACCTTAGCGCCAGCAGCACAGTACAACGCACGAATGATGAAAACGGTTATATGCTTAATGCCAGCCGTACCCAACCTTCAGATGGGGGTTGGGGCTGGAATCTTGCAGCAAGCCAACAATCTTCCCAACAAAACGGCCAGGGAGAATTGGGTTACCTGGGTCGCTATGGCAAAGTTTACAGCGGTTTTAACCGCACTTCCGATACGCAGTATGCCTATGCTGGTGGTAGCGGCGCCCTGGTGATGATGGGGGGCGGTTTGTTTGCCGCGCGCACAATTGATGATGGCTTTGCCGTTGTCTCCACCGACGGTATTCCTGATTTGCCAATCAAACTGCAAAACAATCTCATCGGCACCAGCAACAGCCAGGGCTTGCTGCTAGTGACGCCAATTAAAAGCTATGAAAATAATCTGTTAAGCATCGACCCGATGAACTTACCCGCCAATACGCGTATCGACCAGGTTAATGCTTACGCAACACCTGCCGACCGTTCTGGTTCGCTAGTCAAATTTGGTATTACACCGGTTCGCGCCGCGCAAATAATCGTGGTTGATGCACAAGGAAAACCGATTGAGGAAGGGACACAGGTAGAGCTGAATGCTAAGCAAAACCAGCAAACCATCGTGGGTTTTGATGGTCTGGTTTATTTCGATACGCTGGAACTGCATAACACATTAAAAGTGATGGCCGCCAAAGGCACTTGCTCAGTGCAGTTCGATTACCCGCAGAAGGCTGCCAGCATTGCGCAACTTGGCCCACTCGTTTGTCGTTAAGGACGAGATGAATTGCACTTGTTAAGAGAAAGGAAACCTATATGCGTTTCAGAGCGTTATTTTTCTTCGCAGTCTTAAGTTTGTTTCCTGGTGTTAGCCACGCGCTAAGTTGCTCAATCAGTGGCGTGCAGCCCATTAATTTTGGGAATGTAAATCCACTGTCCAGCACAGGTGCTGAAACGTCGATGACGTTCAGCTATTCGTGCAGCAAAGTCCTTACAGATGTGCTTAGCGCGATCACTCTTTGCTTTAATATTGGCGCGTCGAGTAATGGCCAGACTAACCCTCACGGCATGTCTTTTGCTGGCCCACCAGCCAGCACATTGAACTATCAACTCTATCAAAACCAAGCTCATACTGTAATTTGGGGAAATCAGAACCAGGCTGGAACCCCTCCTCCCATGGCCCAAATAGCGCTCCTCAATCTCACGCCCGTAACGGGTAGTCTGACAGTTTACGCAAAGCTTACGACCCCCCAAATCACCGCGGCTCCCGGTAGCTATTTAGATGTTTTTAACTCTGCCACCGCAAGTGTTACCATGAATACAGGCCTGGCTCTCCCCCCAGCTGACTGCGGCAATGGAACCGGCCCGAGTTTCCCGTTTAACGTGACCGCAGTCGTGACCAGGCAATGCAACATTAGCTTCGTCAATAATATAAGTATTGGCCCGGTAACAATGAATCAATCCAATATCGGATCGAGTAATACTCTTGGTGTCGCCTGCTCGAATAATACCCCTTATTCGATAGGGCTTAGTCCATCGAACGGCAGTACCACAGGCAGCGGGCAAATGAAAACCAGCGGGAGCGGGAGCAATACCGATTTAGTCCCGTATCAACTGCGTTCAACGTCGGGCCAGTCCGGGACTCCATGGGGAAGTATTACAGCAAACAGTGTCAATGGCACCGGTACCGGATCGACCACTGCATATACCGTTTACGCAACCGTACCCAATGCAAATTACGCCCCGGATAATTACGCCGATACCGTCACCATTAATGTGACGTACTGAAAAAGGTAAATGGCTCGCGGCCTGATTAACGCGCAGATCGGGTGCCGGTTAGACTTGGCATCACCTCTTTCATTAGCTCAATAAATTTGCGCAGACGTGCCGGATAGTAACTCGCGTAAGGATAGAGCAGATAGATGGGTAAAGGTGCAGCCTGCCAGTTAGGGAGAACATGCTGCAACGTGCCCTCCGCCAAATCCTCTTCCACAACCCATGATGAAACCATCCCTACACCCATTCCGTTTAAAGCTGCCTTACGCACCGCGTACAGGCTATCCGTGCTCAGTCTCGGGGTAATATCGAAGCGGAAAGGGTCGCCGCTGGTTACCTCGTTTAACGTCACTTCATTGCGATAAAAACTACTCAGCGCCACCCAGGGGAATTTCACCAAATCCGCGGCTTCATTAACCGGCCCATGGCTTGCAAGTAGTGAAGGAGCAGCCACCACGATACGCGGCACTTCCGCCAGTAAAATGGCGACCACAGAAGGATCGGTGATTGCCCCAACATGAATCGCACAATCAATTCCTTCAGGGATAAAGTCCGGCGAACGATCGTTAAGAATCCACTCAATATTGATTTGCGGATAGCGCGCCAGGTAATCGCCAAGCGGCCCAATCAGTTGATCCTGACCGAATGCGTGTGGCGCACGTACGCGCAGCACCCCGGCCGGTTCGTCCCTTGCACCACTGACTTCATCTTCCAGAAGGTGCCAGTTTTCAATCAACCTGCGGGCATGCTGATAGCAGCGTTCGCCGTCATCTGTCAGCTTCATGGTGTGGGTAGTACGCTGGATTAACTTAACGCCAAGCATTTGTTCGAGGCTTTGCAAGCGTCGGCTTATTGTTGGCTGGGTAGTATCCATTTGTGCGGCTGCGGCTGAAAGGCTGCCGCTCTCAACGATTCGCACAAAGGTTTGCAAAATGGCTATACGGTCGCCGGCGGGATTAAAGTTTTTATTCATACGTTAAGTGTATAACAGTTTTACCCCTGCGGGGGCTACAGCCGAAAGCAAAAAACGACAAGAATGGCCGCACATTAACCCACTGGAGCGAGCCATGAGCCAGCTTTCCACAATGACCACATCAACATCCAACACCATGCTGTCTGGCAAAATCGTTTTTCTCCTCGCCCTTGGCGCGGGCCTGAGTGTTGCCTCAATTTATTATAGCCAGCCAATGTTGGGGATTATCGGCAGCACGTTCCATGCCCGTGTCGGTGATGTCGGCCTGGTACCCACACTGACGCAAATTGGTTATGCGCTCGGCATTTTGTTGCTCGCCCCACTTGGGGATCGCTTTGACCGCCGTCGTATCATTCTGATTAAAGGCACCCTGCTTTCGTTGACGTTACTGCTGTGTGGATTCTCCTCTTCCTGGCATGTGCTATTACTCAGCAGTCTGGCAATTGGCCTGGTTGCGACCGTTGCGCAAGATATTATCCCTGCCGCCGCCACACTGGCCTCTGACAGCAATCGGGGTAAAACCGTGGGAATGGTAATGACTGGGCTTCTGGCGGGCATTCTGCTTTCACGTGTATTTAGTGGCATCGTGGCAGAACTATGGGGCTGGCGTAGTGTTTATACTATTGCAGCAGTAGGTGTTTGGGTCGTCACGCTGACACTCTGGTACGTACTACCCTCTTTCAAGCCGCAAACCACACTACGCTATCCCGCACTACTGCGTTCATTAGGCAAACTGTGGATGGAGTATTCGGCTTTACGTCGTGCCGCTCTGGCACAAGGGTTGTTGTCGATTGCGTTCAGCGCTTTTTGGTCAACGCTTGCGATTATGCTGGCAGAGCGCTTCCATATGGGCTCCGCCGTAGCCGGTACTTTTGGCCTGGCAGGTGCAGCAGGAGCGCTCGCCGCACCGCTGGCAGGTTCACTTGCTGACCGTCGTGGCCCTGATTTCGTCACGAAAATTGCAGCCGCGTTGGTTGTTATCTCCTTTGCCCTGATGTTTGTGATGCCGTTTGTTCCCGTCCCTGTGCAACTGGCTATTATCGCCATTAGTGCGGTCGGGTTTGACCTGGGTATTCAGGCCTCACTGGTGGCACATCAAACCATCATCTATGCGTTAAATCCGGCTGCACGTAGTCGCCTGAACGCCATTATGTTTACCGTGGTGTTTATCGGCATGGCAGTAGGTGCAACGCTGGGTAGTAAAGCGCTGGAAACCTTCGGCTGGACGGGAATGGTTGGGCTGGCAACGTTCGCGGCACTGTGCGGATTGCTTATCCGCTTAATGGGGCGCTCCGCCAAATAAACAATCACCACCTCTACGGGAGGTGGTGATTCGCCAATGAGCTTCCAGCAATCACAATCGTCGCGGTAACAGGAATTATTGCGTCTCAGTCACCGCGTGAATTTGGCCAGTAAATCCTGTTTTAGCAATCGCCGATAGCAGTTGTTGATTATCAAAATTGTCCGGAACAATGACTTGTGCCTGATGCGTTTTTAATGACGCCTTTGCTTTGATAACCCCATCGGTACTGCGCAAAGCCTGATTTATCGAAATCACGCAGAGCGGGCAGTTCATCTGCCCTATATCTATAGTGACCATTTTATTGGCCGCCCAACTTAGAGGCGTCAACAAAAGCAGCCCCAGGCATAAAAATCTCTTCATTCCATACTTTCCCAAATCCAGGGTAAGACATACGGATAAGTGGTCAGGAACAGTACCAATGGCACTGATAACCAATACAACAAGACCAGCACGCGGCGGCTGACAACACTTGTGCATATTGGCTTAGGGGACAAATAGAGCCGCCAGAATCCACGAACCATCAATCCCAGGGAGACAATTACCATGGGAATTTGTAACCAGGGTAGCGTCGGGATCCCTGTGAGTCCTGCAGCTGAAATACCAAACAACAGGTACAGCAACGGCCCAATGCAGCACAGTGTTGAAGCGCCAGCGGCAATTAATGCCGCCAGCAACGTGACTAAATTACCCTTAATGCTGTTCGGTGCTGACGTAGTCATAGCTAAATGCTGCCGGGTCGTAGAAGTTTAAAGGATCGCCATCTACTTCGGCATATGGGTAACCCAGGTTGTTGACATCACCTTGTTCTGCTGCTGGATAAAGCGCGAAATCACGTGCGTGATTAAAGCCCACCCAGTTCATTTCCCAATTGCCAAAGAGATAATCGCTAACCGCTTTTACAGCCGGATCACCATTCTCTTTCTTCTCGGTCAAACGCATTTTGGTGACATCTGCCGGGTCAGCTGGGATCCATCCAAAGCCCGCCAGCCAGAACATCGCGCGGCAATGCTGGCCACCATTTATTTTTGCAATACCCTGCTCATCTGCGCTGCCGAAAGCTTTCTTCGAATACTGCCCCAAGAGGCGGCTGGCACCAAGGCGAATACCGAACATTTCGCGCGCAGGAATCCCAACTGCGCGACACAGCGCGACAAAGACGGAGTTAATGTCGGTGCATTTACCACCCAATTTACCCGCTTTCAGTATTTCGCCCACATCACCTGTACCGCAACCAATCACAGCATCATCGCGATGCATGTGTGTGCTAACCCAGTCGTGAATCAAACGAGCTTGTTTTATCGGTGCTTTTTCGCCACCAACAATTTTCAGTGCAGTCTCTTTTACGATACCGTCGACAGGAATATGGGGAGTTGCCAGCAAGAAAGGTTTAATTTCGTCCGGGATGACTGCATCTTGCTCAGGCAACAACCAGTCGGCCAGTTTATTGTCTTTTAGCACTTCCCAATCATGGGTTTCGACCGTCATATCAACGCGAATATCCAGCGAGCCTTCAGAGTCCGGCCAGGTAACAAATAACATTCTGGCACCATAACGGTTATTAGCCGTCAGGCTGGCTTTCTGGTAGTTACCGTTGAAGGAAAGGTCGAGCAAGGTCTGAAATGAAGTGTCTTCTGGTACAGGTATCCACAAATTAACTTTGCCCTGGGAACCTGCCGGCGCTTTGAGACTATATGTTTGTGTGACCACAAAACGGCGGGAGGTATCAGAAGATGCAATTGCCGGATCATCAACACGTTTGGTTCCTGAAAATGCCGGACGAACCAAACCAATAGTTGATAGTGCTGCAACGCTTTTCAGAAAGTTTCGCCTTTCCATTGAGATATACCTTCGGTCGCCAGAAAAAGCTGGCGCTTAACCCCGCACCTGCGGAGGTCGGCCAGTATTATGCAGTTAAGTATTTTGCTCAATTATAAACTGGATCAATTGGTCGGCTGTTTATTACCTCTATTCCTGCTTTGGAATGGGCAGGCTTGCCACCCTTTTTTGCCGTATCGGGCTTGCCGTTACGCCGAGGTCTCGCGTTTCCGGCAGCAACGACATCGCGCACAAGCTGACGGCTGCAGCAAACAATACATAATAGGCAGGGGCCACAGGATGATTAGTCCACGCAAGAAGTGCCGTCAGAATAAAATGTGTTGTCCCACCAAATAGTGCCGACCCGAGCGCATAGATAAGCGATGTGCCAGTGCTGCGATAACCGGCAGGCAAAATCTCCGGCACAATAACCAACACGGCGGTAGTCGGGAAAACAATCAGAGCCGATATGACGAAGGTCACCGTCAGCAAACGTGTCGCATCCGGTGCTTCATGCAGCCATGAAAACAGTGGCACGACTACGATGCACAACACAACTACCGGCAAGATTAGCACCTTCTTACGCCCATATTTATCGCACAACCTTCCCGCTGCCAGCGCGCCAAAAAACGACATTAGCCCGGCAATAAGGATACTGGTTTGGGCAATACTCGGATCAAGATGAAGCGTTTTGATGGCATAAGATGTCATGTAGTTTATCAACTGCGATGTGACGTTGACGACGAGCATGACACCCAACCCGATAATCAGAAAACGGCGATGGTCACGCCACATGCCTTTGAGCATATCAACGGTTTTATCTTCCTTTTTATCCTCCGCATGCAGCGTCTCGGGAACATTGCGACGAATATAAATGGTCAGTGGAACCATCAGCAAACTAAAGATAAACGGAATGCGCCAGCCATAACTTTGCAAATTCTCAGGCGACATCGCAAGCGTAATAATCACGCCGATCAGCCCCCCGGTAGTGACCGCAATACCCTGACTTGCTATCTGCCAACATGCATAGCGGCCACGTTTGTCTGCCGGGGCTGATTCGATTAACAACGATGTCGCTGGGCCAATTTCGCCGCCCAGAGCAATCCCCTGTAACAGGCGACAGCACACAACAATCACCGGAGCAATCATACCGATACTGGCGTAACTGGGCGTGAGTGCTATACCCATCGTACCTAGCGTAATCAGCGATACGGTAAGAATCATCGCGGGTTTACGCCCGACACGGTCTGCGTAACTACCAATAAGCAGTGCGCCCAATGGACGCGTGAAGAATCCGACCCCGAAGGTCGCCGTTGCCACCAGCAGACTGCCGTAATCCCCGGTAATAGGGAAAAATGTCTGTCCAATATAAACAGCAAAATAGGCATAAATAACAAAATCATAAACTTCAAAAGCATTGCCTGCGACGGCGGCAACAATCACCCGCCAATGAACTGGCTGTGCTGGTACTGCGCCACCACCCTGCGCCAAACGCTCGGTATTGTGATTCATGCGACTCTCCAGGAATATGTCAGTCTTGATTACGATTAATACCCGCTACGGCTTGTTGGAACACCAGTTTCCCCTGGGCCCAGATAGCCTCCTGCCACCAGGGATCTTGCGGGTTAAAAGCATCTTTTAGCGTCTGACGGATAGCGGCACATTGTCGTGGGTCATCGCTACCATAACGTGTTAGCCAGTGCGCTCCGCGCATTGCCAGCACCGTTTGTGATTGCGGATAAGTGCCATATTCCAGACAAATATTGGTCTGCTGTGCCTGCTCGCACTCACGATACAGAGCGGCTTGAATCGGCCCCGTTAACGGAACGCTGGTAGAACTACCGGTATTCACCGAAGTAATAGTGTCGCCCCACCAGTCACGAGCCCGCTTAATAGAAATCCCTTCATCTTCACAACCAAAAATCCGCTCACCATAGCCATAAGGGCCAAGCCCAGTATGAATATCCAGTGAGCCTATCCGACGGCAGCGTGTTGCATAACGACGCAAAATCGCACGGAAGGTATCATTGCTCCAGGTCGGTTTATCTCCGCCATAGTGAAGCCCATCAGCAAAACGATATTGCCCAAGACTTACCGCACACTGGAAACCCTTAGCACCCCACAGTTTTGCCAATTCTCGAAGTTTATCTTCGCTATCTACCGGTGGAGGCCAACTTGAAGGTAGCAACAGATCGTGAATCTCGCTGTAACGTTCGTTAGCAGGTAGTGTTTGATTGAAATCGACAAAGTTGCGGTTCAAATCG
The DNA here is from genome assembly GCF_004366275.1 of Buttiauxella sp. BIGb0552. Lineage (NCBI taxonomy): Bacteria > Pseudomonadati > Pseudomonadota > Gammaproteobacteria > Enterobacterales > Enterobacteriaceae > Buttiauxella > Buttiauxella sp. BIGb0552. The sequence goes on along the minus strand of NZ_SODY01000001.1, from coordinate 164,230 downwards.
ACGTTTTCCTGAGTGGTACGATGCGACCAGGAAAATCCCCACGGATTGATTGCATGAACATGCAAAATAGCGGTATTGCGCTCGTTTATTGGCCCCATCTCCAACAACCCTTTTTGGATTGCCGAGCCAGGATATCCCTCTACACCATGAACACCGCTGATGGTAATAATCAAATTCTCCGCATCTTCCGGGCCATCAAGCACCACGTCTGTCGCCAGCGTTTCTCCCTCAACACCGGGCAAGTCCAAAATGTAGCTATCAACAGCGAGTCCTCGGGCTTGAGCAGCAGCAAGGAATGCCTGCCGTGACATCGCATAGTTCCTGCTAAACAGCATATGCGCTAATGAACTCATCATTGTCTCCTGTCGATTTAGTGGAAAGTCTGGATTGCTGACGGCGGCGGCATGAGTCGCCAAATGTTGTGAAGAGTTGTTGTGCAAGCGGACTGTGTCCAAGCGACATTTCGGGATGCCACTGTAATCCGAGCACAAGACCAGGGGCCTCAGGTGCGGTAAACGCTTCTACCAGTCCATCAAGCGCAAAAGCCTCGATACGTAATCCTTGCCCGAGGCGATCAACCCCCTGGTGGTGTAGTGAGTTCACCCTGACGGCCTGAGTTCCTGATAACGTTGCCAGCAACCCGCCCGGCGTAACGCTGACCAGATGACTGTCTCCGTACCATTCCTCAATGGCACGCGCGTGATCTCCCTCCCTGTGGTCTATCGCGTCCGGCCTTTCATGGACGGCACGATGCAAAGTGCCGCCATAAAAGACATTCAACTCCTGAAATCCTCGGCAAATCGCCATCAAGGGAATGCCCTGCGCAATAACCGACGGCAAGAGTGAGAAGACCGCCTCATCGCGATGCAGATCTATCAGTGTTTCTATAGGAAGCGGCTCAGCTTTATAGCGTTCCGCCGCCACATTCGAGGGGCTTCCAGGCAGTAATACACCGTCAACAGTGGCTAGCAGTGTTGTTAAATCCAGCAGCTCAGGACAGGCTGGAATAAGAACAGGCATAACACCTGCTGCTTCATGCAAAGCGCGCAAATAGGTTTCAGGTACAGCATGAACATTGTGCTGGAAGTAGCTAATTCGATCGCAGATCACTGCCACCACAGGACGGGGTAATTCGGGTTTGACCGTTTGCATAGGGGATTCCCATTGAACAAAGATTAATTAAATGTTAATGGTTTGTTTTGATTGCGTGAAATGCAGAATCAGGACGGTTTCCATGCATAAACTGCAAGTGGAGGAAGTATGAATACCCGCCAGCTACAGCACTTTATTGCACTGATGGAGAACATCTCACTCAGTGCCGCGGCGGAGGCTGTACATCTAAGCCAACCCGCACTTTCACGCAGTATCAAAGCACTGGAAGAGCAGCTAAACGTGCCGCTTTTTATCCGTACTGACCGCCGGTTGCGCCCAACACCCTACGCGCAAGCATGGGTGGCGACGGCACGTCGGATGCTGATGAATGAGAAGGAGGGCAAACGTTTATTGAAGATGATGCAATCAGGGGAAACCGGGCGCGTTGCGTTGGGAATGGGATCGTCACTCATAGATGAATTACTTGGCCCGCTTATCGAGACGATGCTCAAGACGCTTCCGGAAGTACAGATTAAAGTCAGCGTGGAAACATCAGGCCCGTTGCTATATTTGCTACGCGACCGACAAATTGACTTCTTCGTGGGGGATACAAGTATTGCGCGCCATCAACAAGACCTCGCCGTAGAAGCTCTTTTTACCTGCGGGTTTGCATGGTACGCCAGTCGCCAACATCCTATCGCGCAGCAGAAGAACATTGATATCGCCCAGCTCAAGTGCTGGCCAATGGTGATTGCTTCAGGGTATTTTGACCCTGCAGTAGTTGAACATATGGAAGAGCTGTACGGGTTATCATCGGGGCTTTACAACAATTTCGATGTGCAAAGTAACGACTTCCAAATCGTCAAATACTTGCTCAGTTCAAGTAACGCTATCCTCGCCGCCACTGATATCTCAATGATCAATGACGTGGAGGCAGGAAAAGTGGTGAAACTTCATGTTACTCCCCCACTTTCTCTGACATTGACGCTCGGAATACTTCGGCTTACGGACAGAGTTCTGCCACCGGTCACAGAACGCGTGATGACACTCATTCGTAACCGACTTAAACAGACGGAAATTCGCCGCACTCAGCTTTAGTTCGTCATCTTATTATGTATAAATGAAAACCCCGTCCCCACAGTGCCTGGTATCAAAACGAGCCTGGTAGCTGAAATGATTCCACTAAACTTTGGTTCACCCCAGATGTATTAACCTCTCTGCTCGGTTAAGGCTTCAGTGATTAAAGTTGATAGTTTTTCAAGTTTGATAGCAAGTTGAAGGCTCAACCAGACATACCCGTGGATAGCATTCTCAACGAGTTCATCCCCGGCGTGTGCTACTAACAATTCATGCAATTCTTTCGTTATGTCAGTCAAGCGCTCACTATTTGCCATTGCGGGTGATGGATTTCCCTCATGCAGCGCCACGGCCAGTGTTTGCAACGTTTGCTGAGTCATCTGCTGCACTTGTGCAAGAGTGTGCGAATTCAGAATAAGAAAGCGGCTGCTGCGCGAGGCCCAATGAGCATTAGCCTGTAATCCTTGTGTAGCAATCATATCTCGGGCAATGGACTGAATCTCATTTAGAAGCGTTTTAGATATTCCTGCCTCTCGACTGACCGGCATAAGCAGGCTGCGCATTTTCACTACATTCCCGAGTATTCGTGAGTCCAGTTTCGTCAAATTCGGGCGGCTCAGAACATTCCAGGAGAAGCCCGTAGCACTTATTTTCGAAAAATCAGTCAAAAAGTCCGCTAACTGAATACGCCAGTGAATAAAGGCCCGTTGCGGGTAGATACTGGTAAAAACCATCGCCAGAATGCAACCAAGGATAATATTTGTACTTCGCCATAACGCAGTTTGGAAATCACCAGCCGGAGCACTACTTACCACTGCCATTGTGATACCAATAAGTAAGGCGGCATATGGGCGCTTACTCATTGTTAAATAACCACATATAAATAGTGCACAACCACACCATGCCATCATTAAAGGCAAGGAGTACATTTCAATATGCAAAGCGATGATACCCAATATCGCACCGGTTAACGTACCTGCAATACGTTCAAATGCGCGAGGAATAACATTCCCCCAAAAGCTTATTGGCCCCATAACCACCACGAGTGTAATAAGTGGCCAGGAGTGGTCTGGTAAATTCGCCATCCTGATTATCAGGAATGTCAGTACGAATGCTACAGCGATGCGGATGCCATGTATTATGCGGTAATTGCGATGGATATATAATTCACGAGGAGTTAATGGCCTGTCACGACGCACTGCAAAGATAGATTTTTTCATTCACTCTTTACTCTGGATAAACAGTGCCCTGGCAATAAAAACTGACAAGTACATTGGGTTACCCTGCATTTAAGCTATTGCTTTATACTTCATGGACTGAACGATACCTGTCAGACATAAGACAGATACCGTTTTTATTGATATATATTATTAAGTTGATATTTTTATTTGCCAGCAATTATTTCAGCCTGTGTTGCAGCGACATTATTAATAAACTTTTTCACAATTGGCGAGCGTTCATGTACCCGGCTGACTATCGACAATGGAATATAAGCGCCCTCTTCCGCGATATCATAAAATGCAACACCGGAGGATGAGTGACTCATGGCTTTCATTGAGGAGGGAACAATCGAGACCCCAATGCCTGCAGAAACCAGATTAATAATGGATGATAATTGTGGTGCAGTTTGCTTCACCGTAGGCACACAACCTGCTTTTTCAAACAACGCAACTATAGTGTCGTGCAGGTGCACACTGTAATCTCGCGGACACAAAATCATCTCTTCGTTTGCCAGCTGATTCAATGTGATATGGCTTTGCGCGATATACGAATGCTGCTCAGGCAACACAATGGTCAAAGGCTCCTGGAGAATTAAATGCAGCTCCAGTAGCTCACTATATAGATGGTCAGTACGAACAAAAGCCACATCAATAGCGCCATTTTCGACGGCTTTAATGAGATTATCGGTATGTGCCTCATCTAATTGCAGACTGACATTTTTGTAATCGCTTTTGAATTTCTTAATACTGCGCGTGACCACGGAATTAAATGCCGAAGATGAAGTAAAACCAACTTTAAGCACCCCCAGTTCGCCTCGCGAAGCGAGAAGTGCTGATGATTTTGCTTCTTCTACCAAACCCGGCAACACTTTTACCGCATCATAAAATGCGGTACCCGCGGAGGTTAATTCAACGCCTCGGGCGATGCGATGAAACAATTTGGTACCAATTTCATTTTCCAAATCTCGTATTTGTATACTGAGAGGCGGTTGGCCAATACCCAGCACTTCTGCTGCATAGGTAAAACTTTTGGCATCGGCAACGGCCAGAAAATAACGAATATGTCTTAACTCCATTCGCATGCCTATTAAATCAATATTAATTAAAGCGGATCAGATGCTTAAAGGTTCTATTGCAACCAGATGATGATAGTATATCTGACACAAAATTATAGATGGCTCGTAGGCATATATTTAACCCAACACTCTTCGTGCTTATCGGTAGTAGGTTCTTTTTTGTAAACACGATAACCAATTGAAAACGCCCATTCTAATGCGGAATTATAATCATCAAATGTCGATAACTGTTTATCTTCTACACGAACGACAATATTTCCTTCACTATTTTTTTCCACGAATGCATTTTTAATCATGAAAATTAACCTCGTTACATCTGCGTAATATAGTTAAAACCGTGTATTTATCACACCGGTAGGCGATGAGCTGAATATATATATCCCCCTATCCTCAAGCAATGATATGGCGCATAGCTTTGGTATATATATTTTATATGGATGGTATGATTTTGATACAGATCATGAATGTTGATTTGTTGCAAACAGGTGAAGATTATGAAGGCCTAATGTTGTGTATTATTCACTACAGCATTAAGCAATGATATGTACAAGCGCTTATATATCGCAGAGTTACATGCCGAAAAAAGTGATGGTAAGTGGGCGATTAAACTGATGAGTAACCGCCCTTATTGATTATGCTAATGGTGTTATTTTCCAACGCGTTTCTATTATCAGTGGCGATTGAACGGATACGACTTCCGGCGAAATGTTTATCGCATTAGGGGCCTGACTCATCGCATTAACGCAGGTGGCATCCGGTTGTTTGTCAAAGATGACCATGCTTTTGCCGTTTGAGGTCATTTCAAGTCTGATTTTCCCGGGCCATTCCAGGCGCGTTTGCAGCCCTTGGTCAAAACCAAAACAGTCATCCCATGGACCTGGACGCATAGAGGTACGCAAGCCCGTCGGCAATTCATCTTCACCCGTCTGCTCCTGCCAATCAGCATCAAAATGAACGTTTAGTTGCTTGCTCCCCTCTTCACCTATAACTTTTGCAAACCATGGATGCCAACCCGCTGAAGCCGGAAAATCCTCATCTGATGAGTGAATTTCAAGACGCAGACGCACTTCTTCGTGAGTGACATCTATCTTTTGCGTCACGACTCCTCGCCAAGGCCAGGGAGCAGCCAGTTTCATTTGCATGGTCACTGAGTCTGTGCCACATGCAACCACCTCCCATGGGGTATAACACGCCATACCATGTAGTGCATGTGGCGGTTTATTAACCGGCAGCGCGTAATCATTCCCTTTGAAGTTGAGGATACCAAACCCCAGGCGTCCAGCCCAAGGCACCATGGGGAAACATCCATACTGAAATGCACGTCGTTCACTATGCCATTGCCGCAAAAGCTCATAGCCATATGCCTGTAGTGATGTGATTCTCGCTCCATCATGCGAAGCAATACGCAAACTTATTGGGCCATGCTTAAGAGTGATATCTGCCTCCTCAGGACCAGGCCACGGCGTGTCAAATGCCTTACGTAAAGCCCGATGATGATCAAAGCATATTTTATCTTCCATTGTACTGTTTCCTTATATGTCGATAAGTATGATGAACCTTATTTCGTGCCACCCTTTGCGATTCATTTTTTTCGGGTTTTATTAGCCAGACGCAGATAAATGACACGACAGAGACAATCAATAAAAACAGAGAGACATACCAGACTTCCCCTTTTCCCAACGCGAGTAAACTTGAGGCGATGAGTGGGCTCATTCCACCAAGAATGGCAGAAAACTGGTAAGCAAAGGAAAGGCCTGTATAGCGTACGCGAGTGCCGAACATACGGGTAAAAAGTGTAGGTTGAACGGCAAACATCATCGTTGGCCCAAAGTTGTAGCCCACAATCATGCTACACCAAATAATGAGGGTGCTTCTGGTATCCAGCAGAAGAAAAAACGGAAAGGCATAAAGCACGCAGAAACCTGCACCCAGCAAGTAGATTTTACGCTGACCTACCCGGTCAGAAATCCACCCCGCCAATGGGCAACAGATAATCCCAACTGCTGACGCAATTAGCATTCCGGTAAGTGGTATATCACGAGAAAGTGCCAACTGCGTCGAAATATAAACAATACCAAACGCGTTGATAATATTAGAAGAAACGCTCTCCGCTAAGCGGGCACCTAAGGCCAGCCAAATATTGCGGGGGTGTTTACGAAAAAGCTCAATCAGTGGTGGGGGTGCTTTTAATGACTCTGGTTGCCGCTGCTGCTTTTTAAAATCAGCGGTTTCCTCCGTATGCAAGCGGATGAACATCCCAACCACCAGCATAATGGCAGACAACCAGAACGGGATACGCCAACCCCACGATAGAAACTGTTCCTGCGTTAGCAAGGAATTACACAAAGCAAAAACACCGGTTGCTAACATGATGCCCACTGATGCCGCCGTTTGCGGTAGCGACCCCAAAAAGCCCCGTTTAGACTCTGGCGCAGATTCAATCGTCATCAGCGCCGCCCCACCATATTCTCCACCCAGGCCAAAACCCTGGATTAGCCGCAATGCCATAAGGGTAATGGGAGCCCAAATACCAATATCCTGATAGGTGGGAATAAAACCGATTAGAAAGGTTGAGGTGCCAACAATACCTAACGTCCAGATTAAGGTTATCTTCCGGCCAACCTTGTCACCAAAGTGCCCAAAAACAATCCCGCCCAAAGGGCGTGTTAAAAAGCCTACGCCAAAGGTAGCAAATGCAGCGATCAACCCAATAAAAGGGTCACTATCAGGGAAAAATAGAGGTGCAAAAACAAGGCCTGCTGCGGTGCCAAAAATAAAGAAGTCATACCACTCCAACAGCGCGCCAGCAAAACTACCAATAACGACACGGCGCAGCGCTTTTCCGGACAAGCCTGGCTCTGGCTTTGTTAAGCTTTCAGACATTTTATTTCCTCTCCAGTTGGTGAGAAAAATGTGAAATTGCTATTCACAAGTAGATAGAGGTAAGCAATGCGCCGGTATACCGGCGCTTAGTGTTATTTTTGTTCCAGCTCACTTAATACTTCTGCGTCTTCTGCATCTACGTTTGCTCCCAATGGTTCCCACTTAATCAGCAAGCAAGTCACAAACCCGATAAACGGAACCGCTGCCAACCAATAAAAAGCATCGGTTTTCAGAGTACCCCACAACATTGGCCAAATAATCAATCCAGCAATCGCTCCTGTGCGCATGATGGCGCGAGTAAAACCTACGCCAGTCGGGCGAATGCTAGGTGGATAAGAGAGCGTCGCGATGGTCATTCCTAAACCGCCAGGGCCTGCAGAATGGAAGAAGATTATCGAACCTAATAGCCCAAGAGAAAGCCATGGGCTTGCAGTCGCCAGTGCTCCGAGTGCCAGCAGCGCAAGTGTTACGACGATAAAACCATACATAGACTGCCGACGAGTACCGAGGCGTTGAAGGGCAAGCGAACCGATTAATCCACCGGTAATTCCACAAAGTGCATTTACCACAGCTGAACCAGAAAGTGCACCAGCCAATCCACCGGAGAGAATACCCGCTAGTGTTAATGGTAGATAGACGCCCACAGCGTTGTACTGCCAGGCTTGCATGGTGGCAACCACGCATCCGAGGATGGTTCTTTTACGGTAGCGTTTATTAAATAAAAGGCCGTAACCACCGTGAATTTTGTGTTCTGTGCTTGAGGCTTGTTGACCAGAAACTGTCGTCCCAACACTTGCCTGAACACCATAGCGGTGACGCAAAATCGAACAAGCTTCATCGTATCGCCCGACTCGCGCCGCCCACATTGCCGATTCACCAATAAAGAAATAGCGAAAAATCATGATGATAACTGCGAAGATAGCACCCGCAAAAATCCCGTACCTCCACAAATCAGCTTCTGCAATGTCCGACATAAAGAACAGCATCAAAACGAGATAGACCACTGTTGTCGAGACATACCACGCCATTTGCCACAAATTGACCGAGGAGCCTGTTTTCTTCGAGGATGACCCTCTAAGCTCAGCTACCGCATTGGTAGCAAGAGGAAAGTCGATCCCCAACCCAAATCCCATTACAACCCGGCACACAAGAACCCACCAGATATTGGGAGCGATGGCTACTGCTGCGGCCCCTAAGGTACACAGTGCCATACCAATCAAAAAAGCACGACGCTGACCAAATCGATTAATCACTCGATTTGCGAGCAAGCCACCAATTAGCGCAGCTATAAGTACGGAAGCATTGACGGTTGCCGCAAGTCCGGGAGAAATACCGAACTGCACCGCAATGTATTTGTTTCCAAATCCAACCATTGCCGCCTGGTAGGCATCAATTAAGATACCGCCAAGAGCAATAAAAATAACACCTACGCTTGTATTAATAGCAGAGTTTTTATTAACAATATCAATTACATCTTGTGGTCTGCTGATTATGTAAGGCGCAGGACTGGTGATTTGTGACATCACGTTATCCTTTTTCATTGTTATCAGGGTGGCGCCGCAATAGTACAGCGCCTACAGAGGCCGTGAGCCTTATTCGTCAGCAAACTGCAGCATGACTTTGATGGAATCGTTTTGCTGAGCACGCTCAAACGCTCGAGCCGCTTCACTAACTGGATAAAGATCCGTTACCAACTCGCTAGTTTCGAACAACCCTTCCGCCAGCCATTTGATAACCACATCGAAATCCTCAGGTATGTACATTCCAGAGTTCAAGAGATCACGTTCGAAACGTTGCATACTTGGCAGAGGAATTTCGCGAGGACCCGCAGGAACCCCCATACAAACCACCGTGCCACCAGCATATACACGTGTACAGGCATCATTGAGGGTGGTCTGTGCGGCTACAACATCAATGGCTCCGGTAAAGCGGACTGAACTCTCCAACTTACCCGGTGCATACACTTCCGCTGCCCCTAGTTTCAGTGCCAGGGCACGTTTTGATGAATCAGGTTCGATGACCGTTATTTTCTCAGCCCCCATAATGCGCAACGCCTGAACGATGGAGAGTCCAATCGTACCCGCGCCTATCACCAGCACGCTTTCCAGTGAACTTTCTGGCATACGATTGACGCAGTGACGCGCGCAGGCTGCTGGTTCTGCAAAAGCCAGTACCTTTAACGGCAGCGAGGCTGGAGCAACATAGCAATTTCTTGCCGGAACAATATGCTGTGAGCGAGCAAAACCTGGAGCCCTGAAACCTGCAACCTGCGGTGGCTCGCACAGATTAAAACGACCGGCCTTACAGGCACGGCATTCCATACAGGCCATAATAGGGTCGACAACTACATGGTCCCCTGGACTCACATTCGTCACGCCACTTCCCACTTCCGTGACTCTCGCTGCAATTTCATGTCCAGGAACAACAGGTGGTTTAGCGAAAGGGTGCCCCCCTTTGAGGACATGCAAATCTGATCCGCAAATACCATAAAAAACGGGTGCGATACGAACTTCATGCGCCTTTAGTTCGTGATGCGGCAGCTCCAGGTATTCGGTTGTGACTTTGCCGATATCTGAAAATAAAACCTGAGTTATCTTATCCATTACCGTTCTCCAAACACATTTGAACTGCGGGGATTAACGCTGAGACATACCTTCATCAACAATTTCAGCCAGTCTCTGAAGACGAGGTACAGAAACATCCCGCAGCATCGTTTGTGGATCAGTTGCACCAATGACAGATGCCCATACCGCACGTCCGGCGAGGAAACCTGAAGCCCCACCCTGCATCGCAATACGTACTGCACGGCCAAATATATCCGCTTCGACACCCGATGACAGGATGACCCAAGGCATGGACATTTGATCGTTGAGCTTCTGGCAGGCCGCCAGTAGTGTTTTTTCATCCCCTTTGCCACCGGCTGGCATCTCGGCTTTGTACAAGTCAGCTCCAGTACTTCCTAATTCTGCCGCCGCGGCAACAATGGCTGCTTCGCGGTCGAATGCCCATCCGCGGCGTGGCGGGCGAACAACGGGTTCGATAATACTCACAAGACCTGCACTGCGGCAGCGAGCCACAAAGTCATCCACCATTTGTAGTCGTATCTGCGACTCTTCATCTTCACGCCACAGCACTAATAACTTCATCGCTTTTGCCCCCATAGCTCGGGCAGTATGAGGATCGATGGTGTAATCAATTTCTACACTGTCGACAGGAATACCATTGCCGGGGACAAAGTGGTCTGCGGCAACAATCAAGCCGCACGAATCGGCAACCGCACGCTGTTCGACAATTTGATCAAGACAATACTGTTTATCTGCCAACACCGCAGAGGCATACGGTGAAAGAATGCGCGTTGCAGCAACTTTAAAATCGGTAAGTACACTATCAGCAACAGGTTTCTGCTGACCTGCTGCAATAAACATTAAGCGCATGGCTTCGCGCTGGTCGACGGCTAACATGGCAAATCCACCGTCTGGTCGCGAAATATCCAGCAGGCTAAATGGGGTTTTCTGGGATGACATAAGAACTCCTGATAATTATCAAAAAAATTAATGTTTGTTTACACGCCCGGACATTTCGCGAACTTCGGATAACAGAGCGCTCCAGTCCTGTCGCCCACGCCCAGATTGTGTTGCAGCCTGGTAATAGGTTTCGGCAACCGCCCCCATCCCCAGTGGAGCACCTGTTTGTTGCGCGACATCAATAGCGATTCGCAGGTCTTTTAATGCCAGATCAACCATAAATGCAGGAGAAAGATCGCCTTTCAGGACTTTGCCCGGCCAGGTTGTTGTGAAATGACCTTTTCCGGCAGCGGTCCCACTCATCACCTTAATTGCCACGTTCAAATCCAGACCTAACGACTCGCACAGCACTGCAGCTTCGGCCGAGAGAGCATTTAATGCGATGCTCATATAGTTGTTGATGAGTTTCACGCGGATCCCCATTCCTGGCCCACCGGCCTCAACAATTTCCGACCCCATACATAGCAATACCTGGCGGGCACGTTCGACCTGATCCGGGTAACCCCCAGCCAGAATGAGCAAAGTGCCATCTTTTGCATTGATGGATGTTCTGCCTACTGGCGCATCCATCATGGAAAATCCCTTTTCTTTCATCTGCGCAATAAGTGCATCGGTCTGCAAGGGGTGAATAGTGGACATATCAATAACCAGCGCATCAGATGAAAGGGTTTCACAGACCCCCTTATCTCCCATCAATACCTGCCTGACGATGTCACCATTGGGCAGCATAGTAATTACCAGCTCTGCATCCTGCGCGGCATCCGCAGGTGTAAGTGCCGCAACGGCCCCCACACTGACAAGTTGCTCGACTGCATGTGGATTTAGATCAAAAACCTTCAGGCTATGCCCTTTGCTAACCAAATTACTGGCCATGGGAAATCCCATTTGACCGAGTCCGAGAAAAGCGATAGTTGTCATTCATCATCTCCTGCATTGAGTGAGTAAAAATAAACACACCTAAGAACCATTTCCGTCTGTTTTTGAGCATATTTGTAATTTATGGTTAAAAACCAGACATGCATCACCAATTTGATCATTTATGTCATTAAAATGAGTAAACAATGACAACGACACAATGGAATAGACAAATATGACCAAAATTGCATGTATAGGGATCGCCGTTCAGGATCGTATTTATTCAATCAAAGCCCTGCCGGCTGGAGGTGGGAAATATCAGGCACAACAGTATTTCGAAACAGGAGGTGGCCCCGCCGCTACAGCGGCTGTCGCGATAGCGCGATTAGGGGTGGAAGTAGATTTCATTGGCCGGGTGGGTGACGATAGTTGCGGAAATACGCTGATCTCAGAGCTGAACAGTTTTGGCGTGAATACACGCTACTGCCGTCAATATCCACAGGCCCGCTCATCACAATCAGCCATTTTGGTGGACCAACAGGGTGAACGTATCATCATTAACTACCCAAGCCCTGATTTGCCGATGGATGCTAAATGGATTGAAAGCATAGATTTTTCTGTTTACGACATGGTGTTGGGTGATGTCCGTTGGCATGACGGAACACTGCTTGCGTTTACTCTGGCGCATCAGGCGGGAGTTGCTACGTTACTTGATGCAGACGTCACGCAACAAGATATTACGCCATTAGTGGCTCTTGCCGACCATGCCGTCTTTTCCGCTCCAGGCTTATGCCGAATGACGGGTATTTCCGATGCCTGTGAAGGCCTCAAAAAAGCAGCAAAGAGTACTGATGGCAGCGTGTATGTCACTCAAGGTGCAGAAGGCACGCAGTGGATGGATGATGAGCGTTTGTGTCACCTTCCGGCTTATTCTGTGAATGTCATTGATACCACGGGAGCGGGGGATGTCTTTCACGGTGCACTTGCTGCAGCACTTGCAGAAAAAAGGCCTATAGATCAGTCTATTCGCTTTGCCAGTGCAGTAGCTGCGATGAAGTGTACTCAGCCGGGCGGGCGCGCTGGTATTCCTAATCGTGAGCAAACCGAATCATTTTTGTCAATTTGTGCGTAAAATAGTGCGTACTGATAGGGAATCAAACAGGAGTGTTCATGAGTATCACTGAACTAACCGGTAATCCACGGCACGATCAGCTCGTTCACTATATTGCTGAACGCGGATATATGAATATTGAAGATCTTGCACAATTGCTGGATGTTTCTACACAAACGGTGCGACGCGATATTCGAAAGCTTAGCGAACAAGGCTTGATTACCCGCCATCATGGTGGAGCGGGCCGAGTTTCCAGCGTGATGAACACTGCCTTCGAGCAGCGAGAACTCTCACTCACGCAAGAAAAACAGGCAATGGCGGAAGCGATTGCCGATTACATTCCCGAACGATGTACGGTTTTTATCACCATTGGCACTACGGTTGAAGCGATTGCCAGGGCCCTGTTAGGGCGTCGCGATCTCAGAATTATTACTAACAGCCTACGCGTTGCACAAATTTTGTATAAGAACCAGGACATCGAAGTGATGGTACCAGGAGGAACGTTACGCTCGCACAACGGTGGTATCGTGGGCCCAAGTGCAGTGAGTTTTGTTGAAGGGTTCAGAGCCGACTACCTGATAACCAGTATTGGTGCGATAGAAAGCGATGGCACTCTGTTGGAATTTGATGTCAATGAAGCAACGATTGCCAGAACAATGATGACGCACGCCAGGCATACACTCCTGGTTGCTGATCATACTAAATTCCACGCATCTGCCGCAGTTGCCATTGGCAATGCGCGCAGAGTAAAAGCCTTCTTTACCGATGTTAATCCACCCGCCACCTTTATCCAGCTTCTGGAACAGGAAAAAGTGGAATTGATCATTGCGGAACAGGAAGTCTCTTGAGGATATCCGTAAAAACGAACTAGCTGCCTTTTTTAAAGGTAGCTAGTTGCCAGACCAGCAAAACCACCGAAATGCAATAACTAGCTGATTTTTCTCGCCCCGGAAACTACCGCCGCCCCTATTCATTCCCTCACCCCCTCTTTGCAGAATTCAGGAATAATCCCAACGCCTGCGCCGTCTATGATTAATAGTTCGTTATAAAAATTTGAGCATCGCAGAGAGTTCCATTTTCCTGATGCAATCTTTCGAACACTGGAGGCGGTATGAGCAACCATGACCATGAAGCGAATAAAAGGCACTTGTATAGTGCAAGCAGCAACAGGAGCGGTAATCACTACCTTAATATTGAATATTATGGCTTTCGCCTGACAAGGCGGGAGCTTCTCAAGGTCGGTGTTGTGTCGGCCGCAACCGTGGCGATGACGCCAACTCATGCTTTTGGAGCGGGCGCGAACGCCACCACTCCCTCGCCTGAATTAGCGCGCGTAACGTTAAATGTTAACGGCGAATCCCACCAACTGGACGTTGATACACGAACCACACTTTTGGATGCGCTGCGCGAAAACCTGCACCTTACCGGGACCAAAAAAGGGTGCGACCACGGCCAGTGTGGCGCATGTACGGTTATCGTTGACGGTCGCCGGATAAACGCCTGCCTGACCCTTGCTGTGATGCAGCAGGATGCCGAAATCACCACCATTGAAGGTCTCGGTAAACCGGATAACTTGCACCCTATGCAGGCCGCCTTTATCAAGCATGACGGTTTTCAATGTGGGTACTGTACGCCAGGGCAAATTTGCTCCTCCGTTATGGTGCTCAAAGAGCTCGAAATGGGCATTCCAAGCCACGTCACCTCCGATTTGAATTCCCCCCCTCAGGCCACCACAGAAGAAATACGTGAACGTATGAGCGGCAACATCTGCCGTTGCGGCGCTTATTCCAACATTCTTGCAGCCATTGAAGATGTCGCCGGGGGGCAAAAATCATGAAAGCTTTTACTTTTGAGCGAGTAAAAACCCCGGCTGAAGCGGCAGCGAGCGCCCTACGTAATCCTGGTGCCAAATTTATTGCCGGGGGAACGAATCTTCTTGATTTGATGAAGCTTGAAATAGAGACGCCAACCCATCTGATTGACGTGAACGCTCTTACGCTGAACAAAATTGAGTCGACGGACGAAGGTGGTCTGCGCATTGGTGCGCTGGTGCGCAATACAGACCTCGCGGCAGACCCACGTATTCGTCGCGACTATGCGGTACTTTCCCGAGCGCTGCTCGCGGGCGCGTCAGGCCAGTTGCGCAATCAGGCAACCACTGCTGGTAATTTGCTCCAGCGCACTCGCTGCCCCTACTTTTATGATACCAACCAACCTTGTAATAAGCGGCTTCCCGGCAGTGGATGTGCCGCTCTTGAGGGTTTTAGCCGCCAACATGCGGTGGTCGGGGCCAGTCGAGCCTGTATCGCAACCCACCCCAGCGATATGGCCGTCGCTATGCGCCTGCTTGATGCTGTGGTAGAGACGGTCAGCCCGAACGGCCAGGTGCGCAAAATCCCGTTGGCAGATTTCTATCGTGCACCGGGTAACACGCCACATCTGGAGACGGCACTGACTTCAGGTGAATTGATCACCGCCGTTACCTTGCCTCCACCGCTGGGCGGCACTCATATCTACCGTAAAGTTCGAGACCGCGCCTCCTACGCCTTTGCTCTGGTTTCGGTTGCCGCCATTGTGCAGCCCGATGGAACCGGACGTGTCGCTCTTGGTGGTGTTGCGCACAAACCGTGGCGGCTTGAAGAAGCTGACCGGCAATTGAGCAACGGTAGCCAGAGCGTTTATGAAAGGCTGTTCGCTGATGCGCGCCCTACTCCTGAAAACGAATTCAAGCTGATACTGGCGCAGCGCACGCTCGCCTCGGTATTAATGCAAGCACGGGGATAAACCAATGAAATTTGATACTCCGGCAAAAGACAACCCAATAGACCAGCTCACCGTTGTTGGGCAGCCCCATGACCGTATTGATGGCCACCTGAAAACGACCGGCACTGCTCGCTATGCCTACGAATGGCATAACGAAGCAGCCAATGTGGCATATGGCTATGTGGTGGGCTCCGCCATTGCTAAAGGGCATATCAACTCAATTGATTTAGAAGCAGCGCGCAATGCCCCGGGCGTGATAACTATTGTGACGGCGGATAATGCCGGCCCGCTTGGAAAAGGTGAAAAAAACCCGGCAAAGCTACTCGCAGGCCCGACGATTGAACACTATCACCAGGCCATTGCCGTGGTGGTCGCAGAAACCTTCGAGCAAGCTCGTGCGGCGGCAGAATTGATTAAGGTCGATTATCGTCGCGAACAGGGTGCATACAATCTTGCCGAGGAAAAAACCAGCGTTACCACAGCAACTGAAGAAGAGCCTGACAAATCAACCGGCGATTTTGCCAGTGCCTTTGCCGCTTCTGCGGTGCAGTTTGATGCCACCTACACCACCCCAGATCAAAGCCACATGGCGATGGAACCGCACGCCTCAATGGCTGCGTGGGATGGAAATAAACTAACCCTATGGACTTCCAATCAGATGATTGACTGGTGTCGTAGTGACCTGGCAAAAACCCTGAAGCTCGCCAAAGAAAATATACGGGTGTTTTCGCCTTATATTGGCGGTGGTTTTGGTGGGAAGCTGTTCTTACGTAGCGATGCGCTGCTGGCGGCCCTTGGTGCTCGCGCGGCAAAACGCCCCGTCAAAATTGCTTTGCAAAGACCCTTTATTCCCAATAACACCACTCACCGCCCGGCAACCATTCAACATCTTCGCATCGGCACGGATAACACCGGGCGGATTAGCGCAATCTCACATGAGAGTTGGTCAGGTAATCTTGCTGGAGGCCCATCGGAAACAGCCGTTCAGCAAAGCGAGTTGCTGTATGCCGGTGCCAACCGCCATACCGGGCTGCGTCTGGCAAAACTTGACCTGCCAGAAGGCAATGCCATGCGCGCACCTGGAGAAGCGCCGGGATTGATGGCGCTGGAAATCGCTATTGATGAGGTGGCAGCAAAAGTGGGTATCGACCCGGTTGAGTTTCGCATTCTCAACGATACCCAGGTTGACCCTGCAAACCCTGAGCGATTCTTTTCACGCCGCCAGTTGGTTGAATGCCTGCGTACCGGAGCCGACCACTTTGGCTGGAAGCAGCGCAACGCTCAGCCTGCACAAATCCGCGATGGGCGTTGGCTTGTCGGCATGGGTGTTGCGGCAGGTTTTCGTAACAACCTGGTGATGAAATCGGGCGCGCGCGTTCATCTTGATGCACAAGGCATCGTCACCGTTGAAACCGATATGACGGATATCGGCACCGGCAGTTACACCATCATTGCCCAGACAGCCGCTGAAATGTTGGGCGTGCCGCTTGAAAAAGTCGTGGTGCGGTTGGGGGATTCAGATTTCCCTGTTTCGGCAGGTTCAGGCGGTCAATGGGGTGCCAATAGTTCAACGGCTGGGGTTTATGCTGCTTGTGTGAAGTTGCGCGAGGCCGTGGCAAACAAACTGGGCTTTGATCCGCAACAGGCGGTGTTTAGTCATGAACAAATACGCATAGGTGAGCGCTCAGCTCCTCTTAATGAGGCTGCTGCAACAGGGACGCTGACGGTTGAGGATGACATCGAATTTGGTGAGCTCGAAAAAAAATTCCAGCAATCCACTTTTGCAGCGCATTTCGTTGAAGTCGGAGTGGATATTGCAACCGGGGAAACGCGCGTTCGCCGAATGTTAGCAGTGTGCGCTGCTGGCCGAATACTTAACCCTAAAACAGCCCGCAGCCAGGTTATTGGTGCGATGACGATGGGGGTCGGGGCTGCGCTAATGGAGGAGCTAGCCGTCGATACTAGACTAGGTTATTTCGTTAACCACGACCTTGCTGGCTACGAAGTACCGGTACATGCCGATATCCCCGTGCAGGAGGTGATTTTCCTCGACGATGCCGATCCGGTCTCCTCACCCATGAAAGCCAAAGGTGTCGGTGAGCTGGGGTTGTGTGGCGTAAGTGCTGCCATCGCCAATGCCGTCTATAACGCGACAGGTGTGCGGGTGAGAGATTATCCCGTTACGCTCGATAAACTCCTGAAAGGGTTGCCCGAGTTAATTTGATACGTCTTTCTGCCTCTAAAAACTGGCAACTGCGCGAAGGTGCAGTTGCCAGTTTTTCCTGCCATCTTGATTAATCACCGCTAACGCTATGAACTTCCGTCCAGTTGTAATTGGTAAATGCCATTTGAACTTGCGCAGTAACATTGCCGTAATTATGGGATTGATGGGCAAGAAAATAGTCTCTGAAGCGTTGAGGAATAAACTCTGCCTGATAGCGTAAGAGTGTGCTGTGCCAGAACGGCGGGGGTAACGGGATGTCACCATGTCGGTCACGTAACTTCTCACGCCAGGGCGAATCCAGCAGTTGGTGCGCAAAGGCTGCTTTAGCCGACTGGCTTTCGACGTCTGGTGTTCCTGCAATCAGCAATTGATTAGGTAACGCCACCAGCCGCAGATTGCTAATAGTGGCAACCAGGTTCTGCGCATGCTCGGCGAAAATAGCCGGTAATTGCTGATCGAGCATCGAAATGTCGCGGAACTGATAAAGCGGCATTGTGATAGCAAAAAAAGTAAAATGCAGCCCGGTGTAAGGCATAACATCAGCGAGCGAGTCGTTATGTACAAGTTCATGTAACTCATACAGAAGTTGGCTCAATGGCGGAGTCAGCGCGGGCTGTATTCCGCTCGTAATCGCAAGCTTATGTGGCTCGTAAAAAGCCTCTTCACGCACTCGCCCGATATCGGGATGCGTTTTCCACTTAGCGAGAGCTTTCTCACTGGTCCGGGTATAAAGCTGTTGTAGTTCCTCAGAATTTAACAAGTTCACCTCTTCCACTGACTTTACACCCGTTCAAAATACCTCTTTTTTTCTCATTGTCTGAATTCTCGGTTTAAAACATTTCAGACCGATTCTCTCAACTACACTTAGTTGCGCAATTAAATCTAAGGAGCTCAGCATGTTTGACAAAACAACAGACAAACTCAACGAAGCAGCAGGTACTGCCAGGGAGTTATATGGCAGACATACCAACAACCCTGATGATGAATTTAAGGGTGCGGCCAGAAAGTATGCGTCGCAAGCCAGTTACGCAGTAAGAGATGCAACAGATAATGTGCGGGATCAGGTGTCAACCAACCCTATTGCCGGTTTAGCGATTGCCGCGGCGGTTGGTGTGGTATTTGGCTTCTTGCTGGGTCGTAAATAACAAAATGGGCTGTTAGCAACAGCCCATCAACCTACTATTTTTCAATGATTTCAGTGATCACCAGCCAGGAACGGCCCCACCATTAAAGATAGTTTCAGCCGCTTTCGCAACTTCCGGTGACTGATAAGATTGCAGGAACTCTTTCACATTTTCCGCATCTTTGTTGTCTTCACGAGCAACCAGGATGTTCACATATGGCGAGTTTTTATCTTCGATAAAGACGCTATCATGCACCGGCGACAAGCCTGTTTGCTGGATGTAAGTCGTACTAATAATCGCCACATCAACTTTCGCATCGTCTAACACGCGTGGTAGCTGTGCCCCTTCCAACTCCATAATATTCAGATGGCGTGGGTTTTCAGTAATATCCAACGCGGTTGGCAGCAGTCCTTTACCCTCTTTCAGGGTGATAAGCTTTTCTTTTTGCAGCAGCAGAAGAGCACGCCCCAGATTGGTTGGGTCATTCGGGATTGCAACAGTGGCACCGTCTTGTAGCTGATCTACCGTCTTTATTTTTTTCGAATAACCGGCCATTGGGAACACGAAGGTATTACCCACGGCCACTAATTTGTAGTTATGCGCTTTGTTGTCTTGCTCGAGGAATGGGCGATGCTGGAAAACGTTGGCATCTAACTCACCATGGTTGGTGGAGTCATTTGGTAGCAATGAACCGCTGAACCCGACCAATTCCACATCCAGGCCATACTTCTCTTTAGCGACTTTTTTCGCGACTTCAGCCACATCCTGCTCTGCGCCGTTAATCACACCGACTTTAATATGTTTCGCATTACTGCTTTGTTGGTCACAGCCCGCCAGCATCAAACCTGCCAACAAGACAGCCCCAATCCGTAAGTGAGGTATCGTCAATCGCACGCTTTTTTCCTTAAAAAATAACTGCCAATGTGTAATGAAACGACTATAGCAGGATGCCTGTTGTGGTTTATAAAACCAAAAAGGTATCAATTAGAAGGAAAAAGCATATACGCGTAATCAATTTTTTTCTGGCAGACAAACCAACAACAATCCGAGGAAAATCACGCTCACGCCGACAAGTTTGCCCATACTGAAACTCTCGCCCAGCCACGGAACCCAAATGGCCGCAGCCCACACCAGAACATAACTTAGACTCAGTAGCGGGTAAGCTTTACTCAGCGCTATTTGCCGCAATGCAAAAAACCAACAAGCCATTGAAAAGACATAGGCAAGTAACCCGACTAGCAACGCTTGCGCGCCAGGGGTTGCACTCATAAAAGCGGCAAACAGTTCGTCGTGCTTTTCAACCGGGGGCAGTGCCATCATCGCCCATTTCATGATGAGCTGCGCGCAACTGACTAACAGCACGCTCATCAATGCCCAGAAGTAGCCCATCAGGCAGCCCCTCCCAGAATGGAGATCCCAACGATAATCAACAAAATCCCCAACCAATGGCGAAGCGAAACAACCTCATGCCAGATAAAGCGCGCAGCAAGAGTGATAAATATGAAATTCAGGCTTAGCATCGGGTAGGCCACGCTGACGGGGATGCGCTGTAAGACCAGCAACCACAACAGCATAGCGCAACCGAGTAACGTAACGCTTAATGCCAGCCAGCCGAATAAGTGGCGGCGACCTGGCCGCCAGGTGGCCTGTTTTTGGCAAAGCTGGCCTCCACAACTCAATAGGCTGGCCAGCACAATCAGCAAATAACTCATGGCGTTTGTTCGTAGAAGAAGAGAACAAAGCGCCCTTTGCGATAGAGTTGGTCTGGCGCAGGTACATCATTATCTTCTGGCACTTTGTTTTTCGACAGCAACATAACCAAAGAAACATTCCCTTCTTTACGGTGAGTTGCCAGCCAGTTGGCAAAGTCTTCGCGAGAGACAAAGTTATCTTTGGCATCAGCGAAGTTTGTCAGGCCGTAGTTCAGCTCACCTGGTTTTGCATACATCGTAATGTCATCACGCTTTAGCTCCCAGGCAATGCCGGCACCAACGCCAACACTGTCGGCAAGAATGTAGCGGCTGTTTTCCAATTCCGGGCGTACCACATCGATAAAGGGCTGCGGAAGTTTAGAATCGATAACTTTGTCTGGAACAACCCCGCCAACCAGTAGTGCCAGGCCTAGTGGACACAGTGCGGCCCACTGCCAGAGTTTCGCGTGGTTGCGCGTGGTGAAATACCCCACCAGTGCCCAAACCAGAAACGCGATGCTGGCCTGAATCACTTTGAGTACTTCATTGCTGGCATAGACCGGATGTTTCGCAAGCCCCCATGGTGCCAGCACCAACAGGATAACCAGCGTACAAATCCCACCAAAAACAGTGTTAATCCAGCCATTCACTTTTAGCGTTTTTGCAGATGCAGCCAGTTGTGTCGCGTGGCGTGCAAGCAAGATAGCCAGCGGTGCGAAGCACGGCAGAATATAGGTTGGCAGCTTACCTTTCGCGATACTGAAAAATAGCAGCGGCATGACCACCCAACCCAGGACATAAAGCGTTCCGCTCTCTATTTTGCGCTCTTGCCAGCCACGCTTTAACGCGCCAGGCAACAAAGCAACCCACGGCAAACATCCGGCAATCAGGAACGGGATGTAATACCAAAATGGCGCTTTATGCTGCGCATCTTTCTCAGCAAAGCGTTGGATATGCTCAACCCAGAAGAAATAGTGCCAGAAAGTTGGCTCCGCTTTAGCGATAGCCAGTGCCCATGGCAAGGTAATGGCAGTCGCACTCAATACTGCAAGTGGCCCGAACAACAGCACCTCTTTCCAGCGTTTTTGTGCAATCACCCACGGCAACACGCCTAATACTGGGACGGCTAGCGCCAGAAAACCTTTTGTCATAACCCCCATGCCGCAAACGAGGCCAAGCAACAAATAGCCCCCTGCTTTTGCCGCCGTCGTTTGCGCATTTGCCGCCCACCAGAAACTGCACATAGCAGCCACCAGCCAGAGTGTGATCATCGGGTCAAGAACCGCATAGGTGCCGACACCGTAAACCAGCAGGCAGGTCAGGAATATGACACCTGAGAGCACTGCGACTGTTTTATCTCGCCATAAACGAAATGCCAGCCAGGCCACCATTAGCGCACTGAGCGTAATGGAGAAAACGGACCCAAAACGTACCGCAAAGTTGTTATGGCCGAAGATCAGTTGGCTGAGGTTATTGATCCAGTATCCGGCAACAGGTTTCTCAAAATAACGTACATCCAGAAAATGCGGGACAATCCAGTTCCCCGCAGCCAGCATTTCCCGGCTTATCTCCGCATAGCGCGTTTCATCCGGTTGCCAGAGCGCGCGAAATTCCAATGGCAGCAGGTAAAGCAATGCAAAACCCAGGATCAGAAAAAGCGAATATTTGACTGATTTCATCCATCTATATCCAAATATGCCCAAAATAATTCGAGTTGCAGCCAACACCCCGCAGCTTGAATTATGATGGGGATTGGCAACCCAGCCAGCCTTCGCGGCCAGAAATAACACCACGCACCACTTTGCCCAACGGCAATGTAGATAAATCTTCAGGTAACAGTTCGCTCAATGGGCAAAACTGAATACCTTCCTGCGCAGCCATGGTGAGCAACTCACTAAAATCCTTACGCATTACAATCCCTTCCACTTCAGCGTGGATGGTATACACCGGGGTTCCGGCATCTTGTTTAATGCGATCAAGGATAAAACGGTTATAGCCTTCACGACTGACACCCTCGCCAATCACTTCATCCCAGGTTGGGAGCGTTACCGGAATTTGCACCGTCCCCGTACTGCCATCAGGAAGTAACGGTAGAAAGGGTGTTGTTCCACGGCAATCGCTGTTGTAGCTGAAGCCGAATGGCTCTTTTGCCCGCACGACCCGCTGGTCTGCTCGCCAGCCAGCAACTGCTGAACATGTCACGGGTTGTTCGATAATTTGCGCCAGGGTGTCCATCCCGAGACGAATTTGCGTCTCGAGATGATTGTTGTCCCAGACACCCGCCCAGGTTTGCCACGCGAAGTGATCCCAGGCGTGCAAGCCGACTTCATGATGATCTGCCGCCGCCGAGATTATCTCTGCATTGCCTGCGCCAATTTTGCGCCCAGGCCATGCGGTTCCCGCCAGCAGAATATCCCAACCGTAGAGCGATGCCGCTTTAGAGCGCAGCATCTTCCACAAGAATTGCGGTTTCACCAGCCGCCACAAATGGCGGCCCATGTTATCCGGGCCGACGCTGAAGAAAAATGTGGCCTGAATACCGTGCAAACTTAAGATCTCAAGAAGATGCGGAACCCCTTGTTGGGTACCCCGCCATGTATCTACATCAATGCGCAGGCCAACTTTTCTCATGCCTGAGGTTCCGTCAGTTCAACTGTTTTAAGGAAGAAATCCAGGGTCTCATCAATGGTTTGTTCCATTTCAACCGTAGGTTTCCAATTCAATAAACGATGGGCATTGCGAATACTTGGCTTGCGGTGTTCCACATCCTGGTAACCCTTGCCGTAATAAGTGCTGCTTTCCACTTCACGGAAGCCGGAAAACGGCGGGAAATGGCTACGCAATGGGTGCTTTTCAAAGCTCTCCAGCAGCATTTGCGCCAGTTCTTTAATACTCGCTTCGTTATCCGGGTTACCAATGTTGATGATTTGCCCATCACAGTTGCTGTTTTTATTCTCGATAATGCGGAACAACGCTTCGATACCATCGCTGATATCAGTAAAGCAGCGTTTTTGTTTACCACCATCAATCAGCTTAATCGGCGAGCCTTCGACCAGGTTAAGAATCAATTGGGTAATTGCGCGCGAGCTACCGATACGTGCGGCATTAAGGTTATCCAGGCGTGGACCCATCCAGTTAAACGGACGGAAAAGCGTGAAACGTAAGCCCTCTTTTTCGCCATATGCCCAGATAACGCGGTCAAGAAGCTGTTTAGAAACCGAGTAAATCCAGCGCTGTTTATTGATAGGTCCAACAATCAGGTTCGAGTTATCTTCATCGAACACTTTGTCGGTGCTCATACCATAAACTTCCGACGTAGATGGGAAGATAATGCGTTTTTGATACTTCACGCAGTCACGAATGATTTTGAGGTTTTCTTCAAAATCCAGCTCAAACACACGCAGCGGGTTACGGGTGTATTCAATTGGTGTGGCGATGGCAACCAGCGGCAGCACGACATCACATTTCTTAATGTGATACTCAATCCATTCGGAGTGAATACTGATATCACCTTCCACAAAGTGGAAACGCTCATTGCCGATGAAACGACTAATAGCATCAGAACCGATATCCAGGCCGTAAACTTCGAAGTTATCGTCCTGCAACAGGCGTTCGGTCAGGTGGTTGCCGATAAAACCATTCACTCCGAGGATCAGCACGCGAGTGCGACGTTTTATTGCGGATACCGGCTGGTTACTGAGCAATGCACCCGCTACCAGGCCAAGGGTTTGCGCCAGTTGAGAACCCTGCATGTAGACGCCGTTTTCGGTTTGACCAGTAACGATTTCCAGTGCACCGCCACCGGTGGCAATGACAAGCGGACTTACAGATAACACTGTTCCCGCTTTCGCAGACTGAAGCCCTTCGAGCACGCGCCCTTTCCAGACAACAAATTTAGCACCACCCACATAGCTAAATGCACCCGGCCAAGGATCGGTCACCGCGCGAATCAGATTGTTAATTTCGTTCGCCGGAGATTGCCAGTTAATGCAGCCATCCTGTGGCGTGCGACGGCCAAAAATGGTCGCTTCGCTGTGGTCTTGCTCAACCTGCGGGAAATGCCCAGTTTTGATAACCGGAAGAATACCTTCAAGCAGGTGGGACGCCGCGTTAGTCAATTTATGATGCAGCGTTAAGGCCGTTTCTTCCGGGGCAATAGCCACTCGATGTTGCGCCACAATGGCACCAGCATCTGCACGGCTAACCATACGATGCAGCGTGACGCCCGTTTCAGTTTCGCCTTTCACCAGCACCCAGTTCAGCGGTGCACGGCCACGGTAATGCGGCAGCAACGAACCATGCAGGTTAAAGGCCCCTACCGTCGCGCTATTGAGAATTTCATCGCACAGCAAATTGCGGTAGTAAAACGAGAAAATCACATCGGGCTGAGCGGATTTAATACGATCAACCCACAAAGGGTGATTCACATCATCCGGGGCATAAACTGGAATGCCATGTTCTGCGGCGGTGCGAGCCACTGACCCAAAAAAATGGTTTTCAGAAGGTGAATCAGGGTGGGTGTAAATAGCGGTAATGTCATAACCGGCAGCTACCAGTGCATTAATGCCTGCACACCCAATGTCGTGATAAGCAAATACAACAGCTTTCATTGATGATTTTCCTCTGAAGTTGAAACTGAGTCGCGGCTAACTACGCGCTGAATAAAATAACGAGGGCGGGCGCGGACATCGGTATAAATACGGCCGATGTATTCACCCAGCAGTCCCATGCCCACGAATTGCGCGCCGATAAACATAAACAGCACCGCAAATAGCATGAACACTCCTTCTGCCGCCCATTGCGGCCCGAAGGCAAGACGTAAAACAACCAGCAGAACTGAAAGCGTAAAGCCCAGCACCGCGATGATGCTGCCGAACACACTGAGCATGCGCAGTGGCGTGGTGGTCAGGCAGGTCACCAGGTCGTACATAAGGTTAATTAAACGCATAAAGCTGTATTTGGAATCGCCAAACTCACGCTCGGCGTGATGTACCGGGATCTCGGTCGCTTTACGGGCAAAGGTGTTTGCCAGAATAGGAATAAAAGTGCTGCGTTCATGGCAATTAAGCATCGCGTCGATGATATGGCGGCGATAGGCGCGCAACATGCAGCCATAATCCCCCATCGCTTTGCCGGTAGTGCTTTGAATCAGGCGGTTAATCAGGCGCGAAGCTCGCTTACGGAACCAGGTATCCTGGCGGTTCTGGCGTACTGTCCCCACCACGTCGTAGCCTTCATCAGCTTTTGCCACCAAACGTGGGATCTCTTCCGGCGGGTTTTGCAAATCTGCGTCGAGGGTAACAATCAAATCCCCGGTGACGTGGCTAAACCCAGCCATTATCGCGTTGTGTTGGCCGTAATTACGGTTGAGCAACACCGCAACAATATGGCTACCGGGCAATTGGGCCGCATCATTCAACATGGAAGCGGATTCATCGCTACTGCCATCATCGACCAGCAAAATTTCGTAATCCTTACCCAAGGTTTCGCAGGCGGCCGTAGTTCGCCTGATAAGTTCGGGTATGCTTTCTTGTTCGTTATAAATCGGGATAACCACAGAGACTTTGTGGATCGGTAAAGGGGTCATCATATTATTTTCCTGCAACTTCACGTAATGCGTTGATTACGCGTGAGACGTCGTCATCTGACATCGTTGGAAATAACGGAATGGAGCAAATACGATCGCTGTTCCATTCGGTATCAGGTAAAGAGAGTGTTGGATAGCGTTCGCGGTAGTACTTCTGTGTATGTGCGGCTCGGAAATGCAGCCCAGTGCCAATACCCTTATCTTTTAAAGCCCCCATAAATTCATTACGGGTAATTCCACAACGAGATTCATCAATACGTAAAATAAAAAGATGCCAGGCGTGTTTATGTGCCCATTGAGGATGAATTAGCGGTAAATAAGGCGTATTGACCAACTCAGCTAAATAACGTTCAGCTATTTCAGTTCGCCGCGCGTTATGTTGTTCAAGTTTGTTTAACTGCACCAGGGCAATGGCTGCATTAATATCTGCGAGATTGTATTTGTACCCTGGAGTGATCACTTCTGCCTGTGGAGCGCGCCCCTGGGTCTGGCGGTCAAAAGCATCAACACCGAGTCCGTGAAACTTCAGACTACGCATCCGGTTAGCAAACTGTTAGTCGTCAGTGACAATCAACCCACCTTCAGCACAAGTCATGTTTTTAATGGCGTGGAAGGAGAAAATTGCCGTCCCACGGTCGCCTACATGCTTGCCTTTATAGTGGGTTCCAGCGGCATGTGCTGCATCTTCAATTACAGGAATTCCGTGACGTTCACCTACCGCGCGGATGGCGTCGATATCTGCTGGAGCCCCAGCGTAGTGCACAGGAATAATGGCTCGTGTGCGTGGTGTAATGGCCGCTTCAATGCTTTCAGGCGTTACCATCAGGGTGTCGCGGTCAACATCGATCATCACCGGTTCGGCACCTAACAACACAATCATGTTCAGTGTGGAAACCCAGGTCAAAGAAGGAGTAATCACTTCATCACCAGCCTGGATGCCCAATGCCATCAATGCGACATGCATGCCCGCCGTCGCAGAGCTGACTGCAATGGCGTGCTTATTGCCTGTTAACTCGCAAAATGCCTCTTCGAGAGCCTGATTTTTGGGGCCTGTTGTTATCCAACCAGACTGCAAAACTTCACTCACAGCAGCGAGTTCTTCTTGCCCCATAGCGGGGCGTGAGAAGGGCAGAAATTCACTCATTGGATATCCCTGTAATTAAGTAGAAACTGTATTAATCATGAAGCAGGTTAATTAAATAAAAGCACAACATGATTGATTCACAATGCTGCTATCTAAACCGCTATTAAATTAAAGCCAACTTAGCAGAGATTTCTTAGGCCAATATTAAGACATGAATAATTTGAATAAATAAATCGAGATAAACACCAGGCAATTAAGTTCACACAATTGCCACAAAAGCCAAAAACCAAAAAGCTCCCCACTTCTTTTCTTTATATGAATTCATTGAATAGCCGTTTAGTTTTTATCGCGTGGAATACATTAAGGTTAAATTAAGGTTGGTCGTTAATAATCACACTCACACATACACCGCTTGTGGTCTACAGTAGAAATGCCGATGGCAAACCCATCCTGCTCGCCTGTGTATCAATAGTATAAAAATGAACCTGTTGGAGATGTTAATGCCCGTACTTTTCAGGATGAAGGTTATCCCGCTGATTTTACTGTTGGCGGTGGTCTTTGCCTTCTTACTCAACTGGCCCGTGTTACTGCATTTTTACGATATTTTGACCCATCTTGAGCATGTAAAAATCGGTTTCGTTATCTCCATACCTTTCGTGTTAGTTGCGGCTCTCAATTTCGTCTTTATGCCCTTCTCTATTCGCTTTCTATTGAAGCCATTTTTTGCCTTGCTGTTAATTACTGGCTCCATGGTCAGTTACTCCACGCTGAAATATAAAGTGATGTTTGATCAATCAATGATTGAAAACATCATTGAAACGAACCCGCAAGAAGCTCATTCCTATCTGAATGGTTCGATAATTTTATGGATTCTTTTGACCGGTGTACTGCCTGCTATCTTATTGTTTTTAATTAAAATTGAATATCCAGCAAGATGGTACAAAGGCATCGCATATCGCCTGTTGTCGATGGTGGCATCGCTGGCGCTTATTGCAGGTGTTGCAGCGCTTTACTACCAGGATTACGCCTCTGTTGGGCGTAACAACTCAACGCTTAACAAAGAAATTATTCCGGCTAACTACGTCTACAGCACCGTTCGCTATCTGAAGGATACGTACTTTACGACCAAAGAACCCTTCCAGTCGCTGGGCGATGACGCCAAACGTGTTGCCAATAAAGAAAAACCAACGCTGATGTTTCTGGTGATTGGTGAAACGGCCCGTAGCCAGAATTTCTCGATGAACGGTTACTCGCGTGATACCAACGCCTTTACCAGCCAATCCGGCGGCGTTATCTCATTTAAAGATGTTCACTCCTGTGGCACCGCCACCGCAGTTTCCGTACCGTGCATGTTCTCGAATATGAACCGCACCGAGTACGACGGCAAGAAAGCGTACAACAGCGATAACTTCCTCGATATTGTGCATAAAACGGGGGTTTCTGTGCTCTGGAAAGAGAACGATGGAGGCTGTAAAGGTGTGTGTAGCCGCATTCCGACTATCGAAATCAAGCCAACCGATAACCCAAAACTGTGTGATGGCGAAACTTGTTATGACGATGTGATGCTGGAAAATCTTGATGCTGAAGTGGCTAAAATGGCCGGAGACAAACTGGTCGCCTTCCATATGATTGGCAGCCATGGGCCGACCTATTACCAGCGTTACCCAGCAGAGCATCGTCACTTCATGCCGGAGTGTTCACGCAGCGATATTGAAAACTGTACCCAAGAGCAGTTGGTCAATACCTACGACAACACCATTCGCCACACTGACTATGTGTTAGCGCAAATGATTGAGAAGCTCAAAAAATACAGTGACCAGTACAACACAGTGCTGCTGTACGTTTCCGATCACGGTGAGTCATTAGGGGAAAGTGGCCTGTATCTACATGGTACGCCGTACAAACTGGCCCCGGATCAGCAAACGCATATCCCGATGCAGGTGTGGATGTCACCGGGCTTTATCGCCGAGAAACACATCAACATCTCTTGTTTACAAGATAACGCGGCGAAAAAACCGTATTCCCATGACAACCTGTTCTCATCGGTTCTCGGGCTTTGGGACATCAGCACCAGTGTCTACCAGTCGGGCAGCGATCTGTTCCGCGAATGCCGGGGTTAACTCACAGCGGGTAGAGGCATAACGCTTTGCGGCAACCGCAATCAGGGTTGCCGCATAACTTTATAAAGGCTTATATGAAACAGATTACTTTCAGTGATATGCAACAGCAAAGTGAGCTGGCGGCAAACTCCCCTCGCTTACGCACTCACCGTAGTTTTCATCCCGAATTGAGCGACCCGGTGCAGCGACTGGCTGTTGCCATGGAGCCGGGAACCTATGTTCGCCCCCACCGCCATCCCCACACATTTGAACTATTGATATCACTCAGCGGCCGCTTTCTGGTATTGAATTTTGATGATCACGGCACAGTGACTCGCCGCGTTGTTTTAGGCGAAGAGTGCAAGGCGCTGGAGATGGACGCCGGAACCTGGCACACAGTATTGTCACTGGATAAGGGCGGTGTAATTTTTGAAGTGAAACACGGTGGCTATCAGCCCATTGCAGAACAAGACGCTGCCTCCTGGGCACCCACCGAAGGTGAAGTGGGCACCGTTCAATTAATGAAATGGTGTGCGCAAGCCCAGGTGGGTGACGGCGGTTTTACGCGGTAATTGCCAACTTTAATCCACCAGAACGCAGGCATGACCGTTGACCGCAAGTTTCACCGCCATCCCAACTTGCCAGTTTTGCTGGCTGATGGTTTTCACCTGCAAAGGTGTGGGCCAACCCGGTGAGGACAGCGTCAGCGTCGAAAGATAACCAGTAAAATCCACATCAATGATCGTCACAACAGGCTGAGGTTCTGAATCGCCCTTAAGTAGCGAAATAACCACTTGTTCCGGGCGCAGCATAATACGCCTCTCGCCGCTAAAGTGAGGATTATCCGCCGGGATACTACCCAGTTCACAGCGTGCAAATCCCCCACTCAGCTGCGCTTTGAATATCAACGCATCGCCAAGAAACAGTGCGGTGGCCTCATCGACAGGCTGCGAATAGACCTCGACGGGTGAGCCCACCTGTGTAAAGCGCCCATCACGAATCACCGCAATCTGGCTGGCAAAAGAGAGGGCTTCATGTTGATCGTGCGTGACCAGAATAGAGGCGACACCAGCATGGGTCAGTAATTCAGCCGTGGCTTTGCGGGTCGCAGCTCGCAGCCCGGTATCGAGTGCCGAAAAAGGCTCATCCAAAAGCATTAACACCGGCTCTTGTGCCAGTGCCCGAGCCAGCGCCACACGCTGCTGTTGCCCGCCAGAAATCTCATGCGGCCAGTGGTGTTGCAGGCGACTGTCGAGCGATACAAGTTCCATCAACTCCGCCACGCGTCGGCGGTTTTCATGTTTTGAACCATTCAAGCCGTAGGCAATGTTATCGCCCACTTTCATATGTGGGAAAAGCGCGCCTTCCTGTGGCACAAAACCAATACCGCGCTGGTGTGCTGGAATAAATGTGTTCTCATCAAAAAGCGTTTTCCCGGATAGCGTGATTCGCCCGCTATCCGGCGTTTCAAAACCGGCGAGAATGCGCAGCAACGTGGTTTTCCCCGAGCCGGATGGCCCAACAATCACCGTACGGCTCGCAGGCAGTACCGATAGGCTGAGATTTTCCAGTACCGATGTCTGACCAAATTTTTTAGAAATATTCGCAAGTTCAATCATCTTACAGACCCGCTAGTTTTTGAGACTGCACATAAAGAATTCCCGTCAGCGGCAGCGAGATAAGAATCATCAGCAACGCATAAGGTGCGGCGGCAACATAATCTATTTCGCTGGTGAGCGCCCAGAAGCCCGTCGAGAGCGTACGTGTGCCCAATGGTGACAGTAAAAGCGTTGCGGTGAGCTCATTGGTTATGCCAAGAAAAACCAGCGCCGCCCCAGCGGCAGCACCCGGTGCTGCAAGCCGCAAAGTGATACTGCAAATGGCCTGAGCCTGAGTTTTACCTAAACTACGGGCCACGTTTTCAAGCTCTACAGGGGCTTGAGCAATACCAGCGCGCAGGTTGATTAGCGCTCTTGGCGTAAACATCAGCAAATAAGCAAGAAACAACGTGATTTCAGTCTGATAGATAGGACGCATGTAATTAATAGTTACCGTGACCAACGCCAGGGCGACCACAATCCCCGGCAGCGAGCTAGTAAAGTAATTACATGCTTCAAGCACACGAAATAGCGGGCGCGGATGGCGTACTGAAAGCCATGCTATCGGGACCCCGGCAAGAATAATAAGCAACGCGCCGCCTGATGCCAGCAGCAAGGTCTGGCGCAGTGAAAGCCAGAGATCGGCATGATTCCAGTTTTCTATACCACCCAACCATAGCCAGCGGAACAACACCGCGAGCGGGACAACTAACGCCAGCAGTATCACGGTAAGGGAAAATAGCTGCCCCAAAACACTCAACGGCACATTCAGATGCAGGCGGTTTTGTTCGCGTGGGGATCCGGCTCCCACTCGCGCGTAACGCGCCTTGCCCCGAGTGACACCTTCAAGTGTCAGGAATACCAGGCAACATAGCGCCAGTACGCCTGCCAACATGTTGGCCGCAGGCCCACTGAATGTAGACTGGAACTGGTCATAGATGGCCGTGGTGAAAGTATCAAAACGGATCATCGCATACAGTCCATACTCCGCCAGCAAATGCAGCGTCACCAGCAAGGCCCCGCCCCAAATCGCGAGCTTTAGTTGCGGCAGAACAATACGGAAAAAGACCGCCCATGGCGGTGTACCCAACGAGGCGGCAACGTCTTCCAGCGTCGGGTCCAGCCGGCGTAAAACAGCCGCAACAGGGAGATAAATAAAGGGGTAATACGCCAATACAGACAAAAACACGCCTGCTGATAAGCCATGTATTGATGGCACCGCGCTGACCCAGGCATAACTTTGTACAAAAGCAGGAATCGCAAGCGGTGCTACGGCAAGCATCGACCAGATGCGCCTGCCCGCAAGCGTGGTTCGTTCAGTAAGCCAGGCAAGTAACGTGCCCACCGCCACAGACAGTGGCACAGCGATGGCCACCAGCAGCAACGTGTTGATGAGCAGCTCAGCAACACGCGGGCGAAAGATGAGTGCCTTCACTGTTTCCCAGCCAGTATCAAAACCGATGATCACAACAAAAGCGGGCGGGATTAGCGCGAGCATCGAGAAGAAAATCGCAAGCAGCACCATCACAAACGCAGGCCGGCGTTGCACAGTTCGGCTGTTAATATTGAGGCTATCGGTAATATTGACCACGGACATCAGGCACTCATCGCTATATTAAGGAATCAAAGAAGGCCAGCTTCAGTCATTAGATCAATGACTTTTTTGCTGTTGAGCGAAGATGCTTCAACTTTTGGCGCATCCAGGTCTTTCAGCGGAAGCAGTTTCGGGTTAGAGGCAGCATTCACGCCGACCGCATATTCAAACGCATCATTAGTACGCAAAGTGTCCTGGCCAGATTTACCCGTAATCCACTTCATGAATGCCTGAGCTTGCTGCCGGTGTTTGCTTGAGGCCAGCACGCCGCCACCAGAGATACTGACAAATGCGCCTGGATCCTGATGTTTAAAGTAGTGGAGTTCAGTGTTTTTGCTGTTTTCACCAGTTTTGGCCTGGTCAACGAAACGGTAATAGTGGTAGATAACCCCGCCGTCGATCTGCCCGGCATTCACCGCTTTCATCACGGTGCTGTTGCCTTTATAGGCCACGAAGTTGGTCTTCATTGCTTTGAGCCACTCAAGGGTTGCCTTTTCGCCTTTCAATGCCAGAACAGCACTGACGATAGCCTGGAAATCAGCCCCTGACGGAGAAGCGGCCCAGCGCCCTTTCCACTCGGGTTTCGCCAGATCCATTAAGGATTTCGGCAATTGTGCTTCGCTCAGTTTTGCTGGGTTATAGACGAAAACGGTGCTACGTGCAGCAATACCAATCCAGCGACCATGCTCAGGTCGATAGGCTGGTGCAACCTGCTCCAGCGTGCTTTTATCCAGAGGCGCGAACAATTTGGCGTTATCAACCAGCACCATCGCCGGTGAGTTTTCAGTCAGAAACACGTCCGCCGGAGACTTGCTGCCTTCCTGAACCAGTTGATTACCCAGTTCGCTGTCGCCGCCATTACGCAGTGTGACTTTAATGCCGGTTTCTTTCGTGAAACCGTCAACCCACGACTGAACCAGGTTCTCATGCTGTGCGTTATAAACCACGATTCCTTCGTTGTTATCGGCTGCACCGGCGAACGAAGTCAGCAAAACAGAGGAAGTCACCATTGCGATTGAACACAGGGACGATACGCCAAATTTCATAAGTTAATCCTTCATAATAATGATTACATAACACCAGAATGCATAGCGAGGCGGATTAAACCACAGCAAAATGGGAACGCTAATGAAAATTGTTATCATTTTTAAACAAAGGTGAGAAATGTTGCAGAACGAAAGTTTACTAAGATAAAAATCCTGATTTAGCATTGCGGGAGTTATGAAGATTAAAAAAACCTTAAGAATAAACTGCTAAATCGGGTGTATTTGAACGGGAGCCTCCGTGCTCCATACGTTAATAAGGGTCTTTTACAGGATTTTCTTCAGGTTCATCTCTTTCTGAATGGGTTCACAATAGGCCGCCTGTGCTTTGCTAGCCTCTTCAACAACCGCTTTCACAGCTCCGGCCTTTATCCCGAAACTGCAAAGGAGAAAGCTGGACATGGTTCTTAAAAAAACGTGAGTAAACGGAATGCGAAGAGAATCCCAGGCAGTCGCTGATTTCCTGAATCGAGAGCGTCGATTCACGCAGCATGCGCATCGACAGTAGCAACTGCTGCTGGTTTAGAAGCTGAGTGAACGTCGCTGACTCGAGTTGCAAACGGCGGTTGAGTGTCCAGCGGCTAATCCGCAGATCCTGGCATACCTTTTCCAGTATTGAATTTGCTGATGTTTCCTGCCCTGACAAATAGCAATGCTCAATCAACGTATTTACCGCAGCTGTAAGCGGTGGCTCTTTGAAAATCTGTTTTTTGAGTGCGCTGACATGGCTCTTTTGTAAGCGGTTCAACAGCGGGTTAAATGTGGTGTTTTCGCAATCCAGATAGCGGTTATCCAGAATAATGGCGTCGTGCTCCTGGCGCAGCAAGCAGTTTTTATTGAACAGATCGTTCACCAGCGTCTGATGGTGGACCGCTGATTCCGTCAGTTCTATTTGCATACTCATACCTGGGGAATAACTCTTCAAGATGCTGCCAAGCAACACCAGATTAAAGATGGCTGAAGGATTATTAACAGAGTGTGGAGCATGGTTTTTATATCTTACACGGGTATGTGACTGCCCTTTTTCTATAAAAAGATCATCACAATTACCAATCAGAAACCGGTTATCCGAATAACTCCATAATGCTGATTCCAGTGTTTTTTCATTCAGGCACAGACCTATTAACTCGGGGAAAATAGCGTGGGAATGTTCAACACTATTAATGTAAATAGTTTCCGGAATAGCACTTCCATAGAGCGTTTTGTTAAGCCCACTAATTTTTGCCATTAATTGATAATGGTTATGTTCAGTAATACGCCCGAAGGGTTTGTCTATTTCATGAGTTGACAAACCCAAGCCCCCTAACAAGCTATTTGTGTCAATTCCTTTTTGACGTAAATTATTAAGACTTGTCCTATATATTGAATTAGATACGCTTCTGCTAAGCATGTGGACCTTGCACAAAGTTGAACGTTAATATTCTTTTTGTAATGTTAATGTATTGTAGCATTCTGCATTATTTTGAGATACCACTCACAAAAAAACGCCCTGCTCCCAGGAGCACAGAATTAGCTTTCCATTGCAAAGTCGCCCGCCATTTATCTGGTTATTATTCCGCTGCTGTTGATGTACTTACCTTTGCGAAACCTGGATATATACCCTACATAAATAAGGCCAATAACAATGGAATCCTTAAGCGTTAAATCAAAATTGAATACCCTGACAATCTGTCTCACCCTGGCATTAGCCGGAATAGTTTCTGGTTGTAATGACGACGATGATGACGACAACCAGGAAGAACCGCCTGTCTCACAAGTCAAAGACGCCGCGTATTACCAAAAAATGGCCAAAGAAGCCGCGGGTAAAATGAGCGTTGAAGAAAAGCTTAATATGGTGGTCGGGCCAGGAATGGATCTTGGTAATGGCGAATATCCGGCAACCAATAATAAAAATGATGTATCCGGTGTTGCCGGTTATATCAATGGTGTAAAAAGCGACAAACTGGATATTCCTGCGGCAAAATTAGCCGATGGTCCCGCTGGATTGCGAATTAATAGTACGCGTAACGGCAGTTCTGAAACTTTCTATGCCACCGCCTGGCCAATTGGTTCTTTACTGGCTTCATCCTGGGACACCAAATTAGTGGCCCAAGTGGGTAAAGCGATGGGCGAAGAAATTAAAGAATATGGCGTCGACTTTATTCTCGCACCGGGTATGAATATTCAACGTAACCCGCTGAATGGGCGTAATTTTGAATATTACTCTGAAGACCCACTGCTGAGCGGGAAAATTGCCGCCGCTATGGTAGATGGTGTGGAGTCAAATGATGTCGGCACCACCATTAAACACTTTGTTGCCAACAACTCAGAAACCAACCGTAACTCCATCGATACCATCGTATCGCCTCGCGCCATGCGTGAGATTTATCTGCGCGGTTTCCAGATAGCTGTAGAAGAAGCGCAGCCGTGGGCGGTGATGTCGTCATATAACAAACTTAACGGCACTTACACCAACGAACGCCGCGACCTGCTAACCGATATTTTGCGTAATGAGTGGGATTTTAAAGGGTTGGTAATGTCCGACTGGCTGGCAGGCACCCCGCAATTAACGGGCTGGAAACAGTTAAAAGCGGGTAATGACCTGATTGAACCAGGTGGATTTACCGACCCGGTAACCGGTGCTTTCAACAATACTGGTGTGTTGGCCGCACTGAAAGACTCTTATAAAAAGGGGGATATCAGCGAAGCAGATGTCACGGTTAACGTGGAACATATTCTCTCGCAAGTCTTCCAGTCCCCTTCTTATAACAACTACGCCGCGTCCAATAAACCTGATCTCGAACAACACCGTGTACTGGCACGCCAGGCTGCGGCAGAAAGCATGGTGTTGCTAAAAAATGACAACCAGGCGCTGCCATTAACGCCACGTTTGAAGCTCGCAAGTTTTGGGGTTAGCCAGATTGAAACCATCAAAGGTGGCACCGGTAGCGGCCAGGTTAACAATGAAGCGACCATCATGCTGTCCGAGGGCTTGCAACAGCAGTACACCGTTGATGAGTCGCTAACCTCCTTCTACCGCGATTACTACGCGCAAAATAAAGTTGAGCACCCGGGCTTTGTGGCCTCGATCGGCACCTACTTTACCTGTGACGACCCGGCAATTGACCCAGCAGTGGTTGAAAGTGCCGCACAGAACAATGATGCAGCACTGATCACTATCGGGCGAATCGCGGGTGAAGGCGTGGACCGCACCAATACCCGTGGCGACTACCTGCTGACCGAAAATGAACTCAATTTGATTCAGAATACATCTGATGCATTCCATGCTGCAGGCAAGAAAGTGGTTGTCGTGCTGGATGTCTCTGCCATCGTCGATACCAGCGAGTGGGCCGATAAAGTCGATGCCATTTTGCTGTCGTATCTGCCAGGCCAGGAAGCGGGCTTTGCCATCACCGACGTTCTCTCAGGCGTCGTCAACCCAGGGGGCAAACTGGCACAAACCATTCCACAATCTTATGCCGATGTCCCTTCTGCGACCACCTTCCCGGGCAAAGACACCAACGGCGACGGCACACCAGATGAAATCTCTTATAACGATGACATCTACGTGGGCTACCGCTACTACAGCACCTTCAGCAAACCGGTTGCCTGGCCGTTCGGCTACGGCCTTTCCTACACCACCTTTGGTTATGACGGCGCGGCAGTTGAGTCGAACACCCTGGGTAATGGCGCAAAAGGTGGCATCACACTCAGCGTTTCGGTGACCAACACCGGCAACGTTGCCGGTAAAGAAGCAGCCCAAGTCTATATCAACGCACCAGAAGTTAAGCTGAAAA
Organism: Buttiauxella sp. BIGb0552; assembly: GCF_004366275.1. Taxonomy (NCBI): domain Bacteria; kingdom Pseudomonadati; phylum Pseudomonadota; class Gammaproteobacteria; order Enterobacterales; family Enterobacteriaceae; genus Buttiauxella; species Buttiauxella sp. BIGb0552. The sequence continues at coordinate 126,809 of NZ_SODY01000001.1, read as the reverse complement.
AACCGGCTCTTGAGCTTAAATCCTTCAGCAAAACAGACAGCCTGCAACCAGGTGCAAGCCAGAAGCTAACCTTCACTATCCCTGCCAAAACGCTGGCAAGCTTCGATCCGCAAAAGAACCAGTGGATTGTTGAGCCTGGCACTTACAAGGCCTGGGTTTCTCCTTCTTCCGACGTAACGGGTCGTGAACCTGTGACCTTCAACGTTAGCGAAGAAATTGTGGTCAGCAACACCACTCCGGGTGCGCTTGCACTTCCGGCGGGTGTGAACGCCGCTGATTTTGTCACCGTAAGCCAGTAAGTCAATCCAGGGCGAGTTCGCTCTCGCCCCGGTCAAAAAGGCAATCAGTGTTAATGAGTAAACCGGTGTTCAGGCTGAGTTTTTCTCAGCCATTTTTAGCGCAGATGGCGACAGTGGTATTGCTCTGCGGCCTTGGCTATCAGTTGGCTGTGGCTACATGGTGTATTGGTGAAATGCTTTATCCGCAAGCACCACTCCCGGCTCAGGCACACAACGCTAACCCGCAGGCCACACCTGCTGAAATCAGGTTCAAGACGCTATTCCCTGGCGGGGATAAAGAGATCGCACCAGTGGCAACACTCTCCTCGCTAAAAGTACGACTGACCGGGGTGATAGTCAGTAGCTCACCTGAGAATTCGCTAGTGATAATTGAACAAGGTGGACATCAAAATAGTTACGGTATTCATGATGTTATCGACGGATCACAGGCGAGTGTAGTCGCTATTAAGGATGACCATGTTGAACTTCTTAACGGGGGGCAGCATGAAATCCTACGGTTGTATGACGACGGTGCGACAAGCGCGCCTGACGCACTTGCCACCACCCGGAATCAGTTACTGAAAGAGCCGAAAAAATTGCTGGAGATGGTGGCAATCACACCGGTGAACAAAGACGGCGTGATGAAGGGATATCGCCTCAATCCAGGCAAAGAGGCCACGCTTTTTCAGCAAAGTGGATTACAGCCCAACGATTTAGCAATCGCCATCAATGGCTTTGACCTGCGCGAGCCGCAAGAGGCCGCAAAGTTTATGGGCCAGCTCAGTGAATTGACGCAGCTTGATATCACTATTGTGCGTGATGATGCTGAGAAGAATATTTTTGTAGATTTATCAATAAAGTAAGGTTGGGTATGTCATTACAAATAACAAGAATTGCCCAGAGCCTCACTCTGCTGATTGCTCTCTTGCCTGCTGCCTGGGGAGCCAATTACAGCGCAAGTTTCAAAAGTACCGATATTCAGGAATTTATTAATATCGTCAGTAAAAACCTGCATAAAACCATCATTATCGATCCCGCCGTACGCGGTGTCGTCAACGTTCGTAGCTATGACTCACTCAATGACGAGCAGTACTACCAGTTCTTCCTGAGCGTGCTGGATGTGTACGGTTTCGCCGTGGTGCCAGGAGCCAGTGGCGTGCTGAAGGTGGTGAAAGCCGTCAATGCCAAAACCGCAGCCATCCCACTAGCAGATGATTACCATGCGGGAACCGGAGACGAAGTGGTGACGCGCGTTATTCCGGTGTCAAACGTCGATGTGAAAGAACTCGCCCCACTGTTGCGCCAGCTAAACGATAACGCCGGGGCCGGAAATGTAGTGCATTACGAGTCCGCCAATGTGCTGCTGGTGACCGGACGCGCGGCGGTTGTGAATCGTCTGGCAGAAATTGTGCGCCGCGTAGACTCAGCCGGTAATCAGCAATCGGATATCATTAAATTAAAGTACGCCTCTGCACGTGAGATGGGCTTAATCCTTAATGGTTTAAATAAAAACGACCGTAAAGGCAGTGGTCTGGCACCGAACGTGGTGGCTGATGAACGCACCAACAGCGTGGTGATTTCCGGCAGCGCGCAGGGCCGCCAGCACTTAATCACTATCGCCCGTCAGCTTGACCGTGAAGAACAAAACCAGGGGAACACCCGCGTTTTTTATCTTAAATACGCCCAGGCGAAGAACCTGGTTGCGGTCCTGAGCGGCGCAAACTCATCGCCATCTCAACCAGCCAAAGGTGAAACCACGCCTGCCAGCACGGGTGTCGGTGCCAGCAGCAGTACATTTAATGGCAAAGAGGTCAGCATCGTTGCCGATGAGCAAACCAATTCACTGGTTATTACCACGCAGCCTGATGCCATGCAGGCGCTGGAACAAATCATCAATCGTCTCGATATCCGCCGCGCCCAGGTGTTGATTGAGGCAGTCATTGTAGAAATGCAAGATGGCGACGCGCTCAATTTCGGTGTGCAGTGGTTTAACGAAAATGGCGGCGCAACCCAATTTACCAGCACCGGGCTGCCGATAAGCGCCGTGGTCGCCGCCGAAAACAGGAAAAACGGCTCGTCTGGCAGTGCTGCGTTACTCAGCAGTTTTAACGGTATCGCCGCCGGTTTTTATAACGGTAATTGGGGCGGGCTGGTCACTGCACTTGCCAACAACTCACGCAGCAATATTCTCGCCACCCCGAGCATCGTTACGCTCGATAACAAAGAAGCAGCCATAAACGTTGGCCAGGAAGTCCCGGTCATTACCGGCAGCCAGGCCAGTACAACCGGCAGCGTGTACAACACCGTCGAGCGCAAAACGGTGGGCACTAAGCTCAAGGTAATCCCGCAGATTAATGACGGTGAAAGCGTGCTGCTTAATATTGAGCAGGAGGTTTCAAGCGTGGCCTCTGCCAGTTCCGTTGACTCATCTTCAGCCGGGAGCGATCTGGGTGCCACGTTTAACACCCGCACCATCAATAATGCGGTAATGGTCAGAAGCGGCGAAACCGTGGTGCTCGGCGGCTTGCTGAACAACCAAACGACGGAGAGCGTCAGCAAAGTGCCGATCCTTGGTGATATTCCGCTGCTCGGTTATCTGTTCCGCTACAACAGCACCAGCACCAGTAAACAAAACCTGATGGTGTTCATTCATCCGGTCATTCTGCGCGATGGCGCCAGTTATAACGGCGTTTCCAATGAAAAATACCGTCAGTTCCGTGACGAACAAAAATCCGATCGTCTCAATCGCGATCCTCTCGCCCTCCCCACCCCTGACCTGACTCTGCCTGCAACTCCGGGTGCCCGGCCGCGTGGAGGCTTCTTCAATGAGTAAGGAGCGAAAATGGGTAAAGCTCCCCTTTAGCTTTGCTCGCGATCACGGCGTGCTGGTGCAGTGGCAAAATGAGACACCAGTGCTGGTACATCATGGAGAACTCAGGCCACAAATCCTGCTGGAGATACGTCGTGTCTTGCGCCAGTCATTTTCCGTCTCTGCCGTCGCCACAGCGCAGTTTGAGCAACTCTTGATCAAAGAGTATCAACGCGATGGCAGCGAAGCGCGCCAGTTAATGGAGGATTTGGGCAACGACGTGAGTTTTAGCGATCTCGCCGGGCAGCTGCCTGGTACGCAGGACCTGCTCGATATGGAGGATGACGCGCCGATAATTCGCCTGATTAACGCCATGCTAGGCGAAGCGATAAAACTTGCTGCCTCCGATATTCATATTGAAACCTACGAGTCCCGGCTGGCGATTCGCTTTCGTATTGATGGTGTTTTACGTGAGGTTATCCAGCCACAGCGTCAACTGGCAGCGGTATTTATCTCGCGCATCAAAATCATGGCACGTCTCGATATTGCCGAGAAACGTGTTCCGCAGGATGGTCGTATTAGCCTGCGCATCGGCGGGCGGGCCGTCGATGTCCGTGTCTCAACGCTGCCTTCCAGCCACGGAGAAAGGGTCGTGTTGCGCCTGCTGGATAAAAACACCGTCCATCTGGCGCTTTCTCATTTGGGAATGTCAGCGGGTTTACAGCAGACCATGTCCACACTGGTACGTAAACCGTATGGCATTATTCTGGTCACCGGCCCAACGGGTTCGGGCAAGTCCACCACACTCTATGCCGCGTTATCTGAAATTAATAACCACGAGCGCAATATTTTGACGGTGGAAGACCCCATCGAATACGACCTCGATGGCATCGGCCAGACGCAGGTCAATAACAAAGTCGATATGACTTTTGCCAGAGGGCTGCGCGCGATCCTACGCCAGGACCCGGATGTGGTGATGATCGGCGAAATCCGCGATACCGAAACCGCGAAGATTGCCGTTCAGGCCTCATTGACCGGGCATTTAGTCTTCTCGACGCTGCATACCAACAGTGCCATTGGCGCCATTGCCCGCTTGCGAGATATGGGCGTGGAGCCTTTTTTGCTCGCATCTTCACTTACGGCGGTGCTTGCCCAACGCCTGGTGCGCACACTATGCCTGCACTGCAAAACCCCTCAATTGTTGGATGAACAACAACGCCTGCGTTACGGCTTTGGTAGCGATGTTACCCATCTATGGCAACCGGTCGGCGGTGAGTGCTGCAACCATACAGGCTATCGCGGGCGCACCGCGCTGCACGAATTGGTTGTTATCGATGAATCCGTTCGCAAAGCGCTTAACCACGATGCTACGGAAGATGAGCTGGAAGCGCTTATTCGCACCAGTACACCGGCCTTGCGCGATGACGGTCTGGAAAAGGTGCGGCAAGGCGTGACGTCACTCGAAGAAGTGCTCCGCGTGAGCCGGGAAGAATAATCATGGCTGATTTCCGCTGGCAGGCGCTGGACAGTAAAGGCAAGTCAAAACAAGGTTCGCTCGAGGCAGACTCCGTCCGTCACGCTCGTCAACAACTGCGCGAAAGGCAATTACTGCCTGTCTCAATTAGCGAAGTGGGCGTATCAACAAGCGCCTCCCGTCATTTTTCTTTTCGCCGCGCGCCGGGAATGCGCAAAAGTGAATTAACCCTGTTTACCCGCCAGCTTGCCACGCTTCTGGGATCGGCAATTCCGCTGGAGGAAGCCCTGAATGTGGTCTCGCACCAGACGGAAAAAGCCCGAATTCAGAGTGTAATTAACGGCGTGCGTAGTCGCGTCCTTGAAGGGCAAACGCTGGCAAAAAGCATGGCTGCAAGCCCTGCCGCCTTTGATGACCTTTACTGTGCCATGGTGGCGGCCGGTGAAAAGTCGTCCCATCTCGATGATGTATTAATGCGGCTGGCAAATTACACCGAGCAGCGCCAGCAGATGCAAAACAAACTGCGCCAGGCGATGGTTTACCCCTGTGTTCTTACCGTGGTGGCTGTAGGTGTCATCGCCATCTTACTGGTGACGGTCGTCCCTAATGTGGTGGAGCAGTTTGTCCACATGAAACAGGAATTGCCGCTAAGCACCCGACTGCTGATGGGATGCAGCGAAATGCTGCAACGTTTTGGTGTACTTTTCCTGGTCGCCATAACCTGTGCGGCACTTTACTGGCGTCGCTGGTTAAAAACCCCGACCAACCGCCTGCGTTATCATAATTTAGTGCTGCGTTTACCGATAGCCGGGAGGCTCAGCAGGGCCACCAATACCGCCCGTTTTGCCAGCACACTCAGCATTCTCAATGCCAGCACCGTGCCGCTACTGGATGCCATGCAGATCAGTGGTGAAGTGCTACAAAACGCTGAAGCGCGTCTACGCATCAATCTTGCCCAACAACGAGTACGCGAAGGCAGCACCTTGCGCGGAGCCTTAGAACAGACACGCCTGTTCCCACCGATGATGCTGCATATGATTGCCTCCGGCGAACGAAGCGGCACCCTGGATAGCATGTTGTCTCGTGCAGCTGACAACCAGGATAACGCGTTGCAGCAAGAGATGACCCTCGCACTGAGCCTGTTCGAGCCACTTCTGGTGGTCAGCATGGCAAGCGTGGTGCTGTTTATCGTACTGGCAATTCTCGAACCCATTTTGCAACTAAATAACATGATCAGTCATTGAAAAGGAGTCGTTATGCATAAGCCTCAGCAGCAAGGTTTTACCTTGTTGGAAATTATGGTGGTGATCGTCATCCTCGGCATTCTTGCCAGTATTGTGGTGCCGAATCTGATGGGTAATAAAAATCAGGCCGACCGACAAAAAGCGGTCACCGATATTGTGGCACTCGAAAACGCGCTGGATATGTACACCCTCGACAATGGGCGCTACCCCACCACCGAACAAGGTTTAGATGCGCTACTCAACAAACCCGAAGCCGCACCCGTGCCGAAAAACTACAAACTGAACGGCTATATAAAACGCCTTCCGGAAGATCCATGGCAAAACGCTTATCAGCTGGTCAGCCCCGGCGAGCATGGCTCGGTTGATATCTTTTCCGCAGGCCCTGACGGGCAAGCGGGTAACGATGACGATATTGGCAACTGGGATATGAGCGGAGCCAAAAGCTAATGACCAGGGCTACGAGCAACCGGGGATTTACGCTCATCGAAATGATGCTGGTAGTGGCAATCATCGCTACGGCATCAAGTCTGGTTGTGATGGCGTTACCAGCAAACTCCCCCCAAAAACAGGGGCGCGAAATGCTGGCCCGGCTTGCCGATGCCATTCCAGTGCAACGCATGGAAGCGATGGCACAGGGTTCACTATTTGGCCTGAGCATCAAGGCTCACGGCTATCAATTTATGGTGCAGGATCCCAGCAGTTCTCACGGCTGGCGGGTGATATCAGCCCTAGAGCAACCTGATGGCGAAACCATCACATTACAGCTTTCGCAACAGGATCTGCTGCTTGACGAATCTCCAGCAGATGAACGGGACAATAAGCCGCAGCTGCTGCTGTTTCCCGGTGGTGAAGTCACTCCATTTGAGCTGCGCGCCTTCGCGCAAAAAAAGGCCATTGCGACATTAATCGTCAGCGAATCAGGTGAAGTGCAATTGGTTGATGCTACGGAGACAACACCATGAAGCAACACGGAATGACATTACTCGAAGTGATGGTGGCTATGGTCATTTTTGCCGGTGCCAGCCTTGCATTAATGAACAGTCTCAGTAGCCAAATGATGGCGCTGCAATCGATGGAAGAAAGCTTGTTTAGCAGTTGGGTAGCGGAAAATCAGATGGTCGATGTTCGCCTCGCTGGAGGTTGGCCAGCGCTGGAAAAGGTTTCTGGAAAAGAGCAGTTCGCAGGGCGCAACTGGTACTGGCAACGCATGGGAGAGACAACAAGAGATCCATTGTTACGCGCCGTTGAAATCCAGGTGCGAAGCACGCCGGACGACGATCCACGTATTCAACTGCGCAGCTATTTTTTCCGTCAGCCATGAACGGCAATCAGCGTGGTTTTACGTTACTGGAAGTGCTGGTCGCATTGGTGATTTTCGCCCTGCTAAGCCTCACGGCTCAAGCGGTATTCCAGGGTGTATTACGAAACAACGCCGTGACCAAGGCGAAAATATCACGCCTGACTGAACTCAGTTTTGCCATGCAGCAATTGGAAAATGACTTTATCCAGAGCTTCCCACGCACCGTACGTGAAGCAGGAGCGCCGGGGAACACGGTGTTTAGCGCAGCCGATGGCCTACTGCAAAGCAAAGGTGATGGTGTGATGTTTACCCGTAGCGGTTGGTTTAATCCCGATGCCCGCCTGCGCCGCAGCGAGCTGCAAAAACTAGGCTGGCGTTTACAGGATTCCCAGCTTGAACGAGTGACATGGCGTTACCCGGATAACCTACCGGGCACCGAGCCTAAGCAAACTGTGGTGCTCAAGTCGGTGCGGCAATTCCGCCTGCGTTATTACCGCGACGGGCGCTGGTTAACACAATGGACCGCGGTGCGCGAACTGCCACAAGCGGTAGAAGTCACGCTGGACTTACCCGATTACGGTCTCATTACGCGGCGCTTTTTGCTGGCAGCAAGTGAGAATGCCCAATGAAATATCAAAGAGGTATGGCTTTGCTTGTCGTCTTACTTTTGCTTTCTGTTATGGCGCTTCTGGCTTCGCAAATGACGGTCCGTTACCGGCAGATGTGGCAGCGTAGCCATACGCTACTGAGCCAATTACAGATGCATGAGTATCTTCTTGGAGGCGAAGCATTCGTCGCCCGAGTGCTGTATCAGGACATAATGGATAACCCACAAAAAACCTCCCGCGCTCAGTATTGGGCGACGCAGCAAGAGGTCTGGCCGATTAACGAGGTTACGCTGCGTGCTGAGATCCGTGATGAGCAAGCCTGCTTTAATCTCAATAGCCTACAAAACCATGACGAGAATAACCCGGACAATCTGGCTCAGTATCGCGAACACGTATTTGTCTCGCTTTTACAGGGGCTTGAGGTAGACAACCTGCGCGCCCGGACGCTCGCGGCGACCATCGAAGATTGGTTGGATGCTAACAGTGACCCACAGTTATTAGGGGCAGAAGATCATGATTATATGGCCCTTAATCCGCCCTATTTACCCGCTAACCAACCGATGAGACACCTGAGCGAATTACGTGCTGTCAAAGGTATAAGTGGAGAGTTATATCAAGCACTCATGCCACTAGTTTGTGCTCTGCCCGAGCGCTCTCTTGCGGTGAATATCAACACACTTGAGGAGCCACAGGCCCCGCTGTTGTCAGCACTGTTTCTGAATATCCTGTCCGTTCAGTCAGCCCGTGAGCTGATTAAACACCGCCCAACGGAAGGCTGGAAAAGTGTCGATGAGTTTTTAGCCCTTATTCCTGGCGGTGATGAGCGGATTGCCGGGCCAGAAATCTCTCACTCACTCACGGTGAACAGTGACTATTTTGTCTCGTCACTCACCATCGAGAACCAACAACAACACAGCCGAATGATCAGCCATTTTTATCGCGCCAGCGACCGCAAGGTTATCGTTCGCAGCCGTGAAACGGGAGTGTGGCCATGAGTGAAACTTTATTAATCCGTCTCGCAAGCCATGCACATCAACCTATGTTCTGGTGGCTATTCTCCGCAGACGATCGGCTGTTGTTTTCCGGCGAACTGCCCGATGCAGCAACGCTCGCAAGCTTGCAGGAATACGCTATTGGCAATCAGGTAATTGCGCTGGTGCCAGCCTGTGATTTGGTGCTGCGCTCCGTTAATTTGCCAGGAAGACTGACGCATAAAACCCGCAACGCGCTGCCTTTTCTACTTGAAGATGAAGTGGTTGAAGACCCGGCCCGATTGCATATGGCGGTGCTTGCCCACGAATCACCATTAGTTCATCTGGCCGCGGTAGAACACACCTTAATGCAGGAGTGGTTGCGTTGGCTGGATGAGGCAGGTTTGCAAGCCAGCCGGATGCTGCCTGATGTTTTAGCGCTGCCGCAAACTGTAGGTGGATATCGCTGGTCACTTGATGAACAGCATCTGATTCGTGAATCGCGCTGGCAAGGCATGGTGCTTGAAGATGAATTGATAGCCTGTTTACCCGCAACGCAAGTCTCGGGGTGGCAAACCACAACACAAACCTTGCCGCTGCGTGCGGTCCATCTTCCGCCCGTCACCTTGCTGCAAGGCACATATCGCCCACAGAGGAATAAATCCGGTAGCTTCGGCATGTGGCGAACGCCAGTGTATTTGCTGGCCGCAAGCCTGGTAATGGTACTTGCTGCCCGCGGGTTGGAGAGTCTCAACTTGAGCCACCAGCAATCTGCGCTTCAGGAGCAGATGACATCTGTCTACCGCCAGGCCTTCCCGGGTAGCAAACCGATGAGTGACCCGTGGTTTGCATTTAAAAAGAAGATGGAGGGACGAAACAGCCAATTCCTGCCTTTAGCCCGAACACTTGATAGCGTTCTTCCCGCTACTGTTCGCGTGCAAACATTGCAATTTGATGCTGCGCAAAAGGAGTTGGAGGTGCAAATTTCAGGCACATCAGCTATCGCGTTACAGGCTATAGAACAGCGAATTCCAACTGGTTTCTCAATGCGTATTGGTGAAGAAAACACCAAATCGGGCACGATTACGGTTTACCTCAGCCGGAAACCAAAACGCCAAAAAGAGAATCTCCCGGCAATGTCGCACCTTGAGCAAATGAAGGCTCAACTGGCCCAGATGCAAAGTGAGATCGGGCAAAAACCGACGATTTCGCAGCCAGTCACCAATATGGCCGATGTAATGATCCGCACCAGTACCCTTGCTCATTTGCCTGCCCCACCGGTGACGCGCAACGACAACGAACTAGAGATCAAATACGCCACGCCAGTGCCTTTTACCTCGTTGGCAAACTGGCTACAAACCCTCGAAGTTCAATATGGCATCGTCCCACAGCAGGTTGAGCTGACCGATAAAGGCCAGGGAAACGTGCAAGTGGAGCGTTTAGTGCTATCCGGGCGTAGCCGCTCATGAAAAAACGATATCTGCTACTGCCCGTGGTGCTGGGTTATCTGCTGGGGCTGATATTGATGATACCCGCCCGCTTTGTCATCGAGTGGCTGCCTTTGTCCTCGGGAGTCTCATTACAGGGTGCCAGCGGCACGCTCTGGCAAGGTCAGGTGCAGTCCTTAGTGCTAGGCAAGCAACAAGTTGGCCCACTTAGCTGGAACTGGCGTAGCGCGGCATTGCTCAAGGGAAAAATCGCGGCAGATATTGAACTGGCGGATCCTCGCATGATCAACGGGCGCGGGATTGTTGGCTGGAACGGCGAATGGAGCATTCAGGAGGCTACGCTGCATTTCCCGGCGGCGGTTTTGGGCAATGCCATGAGACTTTCAGCCGAACTCAGTGGCGACATAAACGCTCATCTGACACAGCTTCGTTTTACTCCTCGCAACTGTATTGAGGCGGTGGCCGATGTGCGCTGGAGTAATGGGAACCTGGTGGATATTGCCGCGACTGTGAATACCGGCAATACCCGCCTGCGCATCAAGTGCGTGAACCAGCAATGGCTTGCTGACATCACGCAAACATCCGAACAACTTCACAGCAAAGGGCAGCTCTTGTTACAGGGAGCACAACAGTATCGTTTGCAAGGTGAGGTCACGCCCGGCCCTGCTTTCCCTCCTGCGTTATTGATGCTACTGGCGCAAAGTGCCGGTCATGAATCACAAGGCCGTTATACATTCGAAACATCAGGGCGTTGGTAAGCGCCTGTAAGAGGAACATGAACCATGTACCAGGATTTTTTCGCGCTGAATGCGGCACCCTTTACGCTCTCACCCGACCCTGATTATCTCTACCTTAGCCCAGCGCATCGAGAAGCCCTGAACCTGCTGCATCGCACCATTTCCTCAGGCGGTTTTATGACCCTGGTAGGTTCACCCGGCACCGGTAAAACCACCCTGACTCGCCATATTTGCCTGCAAGCTGGAGTCGAAACCGAAACGGCATATTTGATTGCCCCGTTAAATTCCCCCACAGCCCTAATGACGCAAATTTGCCGCGCGTTTCATTTGCCCGATGAAACCGATCTGAAGACCTTTTTACGTCATAACCACAGGGGGCGAAAACAGGCGGTATTACTGATTGATGAAGCGCAGCATCTCACCGAGGCACAGCTTGAAACACTGTGCGCCCTGACCAATATTGAAACTGACGACAGAAAATTGCTGTCGATTGTGCTTATCGGCCAACCAGAACTCGAAGATAAACTTAATGGCCCTCGGCTGGTTCAGGTAAAGCAACGGGTAACAACACGCTATTTCCTCACACCGCCGTCGGCAGAAGATGTGGACGCGGCAGTGCGGTTTCGCCTGCAAAAAGCGGGCTGCTTACACCCTATCTTTTCGCGTGGTGCGATCAGTGTCATTACGCGCATCAGTAAAGGTATTCCACGCATTATCAATCGGCTTTGCGAGCAAATGTTAGTGGATGCAGCTCTGGAAAGGCGCTGGCGCATAACCTCATCGCATGCCGCGCAGGCTGCTCATAAGGTCACGGGGCGGGTAGATATTGGAGGAATTCCCGGAGCCATGACCCTCATTGTGGCCTGCATGCTTGTGTTTGTTGTCGGTGGGTTTAGCTGGAAACAGTGGGGATGGCTGCCACAACCGGAAGTACGCACAGTCAAAGTTCCGGTGAGTATTGCTCCCGACCCTAAAACTCAGGCGTCGTTTGCGGCGGCTGTAAATAAGGCCCGCAATCAGAGTGATGCCTTTTCGTTACTGAACGCAACATGGGGTTATGAGAGTGCGGATGACATATCGCCATGCGAGACAATATCCCCCGCTGGGCTACGCTGCTTTCGCACTTTTGGCGATTTAAGTGAGTTAGTCTCCCTGAATTATCCAGCTGTCGTGCATCTCAAAGATAAGACTTTTGGCCACTGGTTTGCGGTACTCAGCCACGTCAACGATGGCAAGGCATCGCTTCTTTTCGCCAACCAGGAATGGGAGGTTTCCCTCGACTGGCTTAATCAGCGCTTTCAAAAAGATGCCACGTTAATCTGGCAAATGCCCGCCAGCGGCGCGACTTATGTGACCAATCATAGCCCGACAGAAGATATTCAATGGGTGGCTCAAAGACTCACGACAGCATTGAAAACGCCGGTGAGTGAAAAGAGTGCAAAAATTCAGGCGGGAATCCTCGCATATCAAAAACTGCAGCACCTGCCTGCTGATGGGATTGCAGGAGAGCAAACATTACTGCGTTTGAGCAACCAGCCCGGACTGGAAATTCCCACTCTTGATGGCACGATTCCTGCCCGCGACCAGGCAGTCAACGATACGACAGAGCAGGAGAAACCATGAACCTGTCACTTACCCTCAAACCACACTCGAGATTGTCAGCTAAAGGGTTTCTGATTTTAACCTGGTGTTCAGGCTTAACCTTTGCGGCACTCTCCGGTGCTGCTGCCTGCTACGGTTGGCACAGCCTGCATAATCCGCCGACTGTCAAAAGAGTTGAAGTACCTCACCAGGCAACTCAACCCTGGCGCATTATCAGCAACACGCTGGCGTTTAACACACAGCCTTTGCCTGCCGAACCAGAACCAGAATCGGAAGCCGTTCCAGAGGAGGAGTCACCAGAGGTCAAAGAACCAGGTAATGTCGTGTCGGATGAAAAAATGGCGAATGAAGATACCTATCCAGGCCTTGAGCAGTTATCAGAAGACGCGCGGCGGCGAATGCCTTCCATCAAATACAACGCCCACGTGTACTCCAGTGAAACGGGCAAAAGCGTCATCAATCTTAACGGTAATGATTACCACGAGGGAGCCGCTGTCGGTGCGGGAGTAAAGCTTATGAAAATTGAACCTGATGACAGTATTTTCTCGTTTGAAGGGCAAACGTTCCGCGTAACGGCACTGTCGGACTGGTGATTGTGATGATGTTACTTGAGTTGGCCTCTTTCTACCCTATAACCTGGGGCGCAATGCTGGGTGTTCTGGGGTTACTGATCGGTAGTTTTTTAAATGTTGTCGCCTGGCGTTTACCCAAAATGCTCGCCGACCAATGGCAGGATGAGGCCTTGCTTGCTCTGAATATCCCAGCTCCTTCCCGGCCGAACTATAATTTGTGCTGGCCACTTTCAGCCTGCTGTTCTTGTCAGCATCCGATATTACGCCGTGATTTGCTGCCGGTCGTGAGTTGGTGCCTGTTACGTGGGAAAAGCCGCTGCTGCCAGCAGCGTATTTCCGTGCGCTACCCGCTGGTCGAATTAACCTGCGCTGCCTTATTTATCTTTGCAGGAGTGTTATGGCCGCCTGGAATACAGCTCGCGGCGAGTTTGTTGTTTATATCCGTGTTGTTAACGCTTGCTGTTATTGACGCGCGGACGATGTTATTACCCGACGTCCTGACCCTACCCTTAACCTGGTGCGGTTTGCTGGTGAACTTTAACGGTTGTTTCGTCACGCTACAGGATGCAGTAGCCGGCGCCATCTGCGGTTATCTGGCGTTTGCCTTGCTGTCAGTCACTTTCACAAAATTGACCGGAAGAGCCGCACTTGGCGGTGGCGATGCTAAATTATTGGCGGCTATTGGTGCGTGGTTAGGCTGGGAAGTTTTGCCACAATTAGTCATGATTGCGGCCATCACTGGCTTATTGGCGGCGGTTATGATGCATTTATTAAAACGCCAAAAGTTAAACCAGCCAGTAGCCTTTGGCCCCTGGCTTATTCTTTCTGCTGGTTATTTTTTGTACCTTACAGCTTAAGATTTTGGGCAGGGAATCTTACTGCTACTCAGGTGACAACGTACGGTATGCCGCGCCTGGCGCGCTTGCTTTCACATAGTGCTGTAATACTTTACTCATTGGCATATGCAAATTTTGCTGCAATGGCGGGACGGGCGACATAAACCATTTGTTATATAGTTCGACGTACCTTCCGCTGTTGATTATTTCGCCTAATGACTTATTAGCCAGATCGGTTAATTCAACGGAATCTTTTGCCATCATTAATCCATAAGCATCCGTAGCGCCGAAATCGACATAACTGATGGCATAATTTTCGGGGTCCCCGGCTTTAAATGCAGCGAGTAAAACCTCGTCGTTAGCTAACATTTTGACGGTTTCAGACTTAAGGAGTTCTAAAGCCGATGCAGAATCTGGCGTCGTTACCATCAGAAGCGAATAATCCAGTTTATGGTTCAGGTTGTTAATACGCTCAATGGCGGAACCACCAGATACAGCCGCTATTGTTTTGCCGCGTAGCTGACTTGCTTGCTGTACAGATTCACTTTTCTTAGAAAGTAATGCAGTAGTAGTAATAAAATAGGGGTTAGAGAAATTATAAGTTTTAAGCCGAGCATCTGTACGGGTAATTGCCGAACATGTCATATCAACAGTATGCCCCTTTACTTTTTGTAAAGTTACGTTCTGTTTTTTCCCGACCCAATTAATCTCAATGTGAGGGATATTTAACTCTTTTTCTAACTGACCAACAACATCACGACATATATCAATTGCCATGCCAACTGGCTTGGTATTATCAATATATGAGAAGGGAAAATCATTATACGAATAGCTTAATGTTATTTTGTGATTTTTCTTTATATTCACAAGGCTATCATTAGCATGAGTATAAAATGCTGGAAATGCGCACATAATAAAGAACAGAGGTAAATATTTTTTCATATGAAATGCCAATATAGAACCTATATACCCAATACCTTGAACTTTGCCATCATTGATGATGAGCCACACAACCTTATGCGCGCTGAAGATGACACACAAGCCAGCAAGATTAAAGAATTATCCATAAATAAAACTTTGGCTGATGTAGATGTCAATATCTTCCCTGCCATTAGTTAAGGTGAGGAAGGTTATTCGTTAACAGTTGGTTGCTATGGTGATCTGTTTGCCAGAGTGGATAAGCAATTACACCACCCACTCTAGCAATAAATAATTATTTCTGTGCTTCTTTAACTTTCACAACATCATCCTTACTGATAGGCGCTGTACCACTTCCCCAACTCCCTCTTACATAATTAACCACATTAGCCATTTCATCAGCTGACATTGAATCTTTATATGCTGGCATTCTAAAGGAAATATTACCCTTGGTTTGCGGTGTTTGCGCACCTTGATAAATAACCGAGATCAATGACGCTGGATCTTTCGCCGTGACTATTGAGTTATTCACTAAAGAAGGTACGGTAAAATCTTTACCTTTACCGTCATCACCATGGCAGGTCGAACAATACATTGAATAGAGTGTTTTCCCATCCGTCGGTGAATAATTTATTGAACCATCTTTTGCAACAGGCGTTGAATTTTTATGGTTGAAATTCAGCAAATAAAAGGAAATAGCATCTAAATCACCATCGGTAAGATATTGCGTACTTTGCGTAACGACTTCACTCATTGGCCCCGAAATTGCTCCATGCTGGCTTCTTCCCACCCGCAGAAGATCTTTTAATTCCTCCGATGGCATCGAGATATTTCGTAGTGATGGCGCATACCAGCCATCAATCGTTGCACCACTAAGATAAATATCGCTGGCTCCATTATAGGCTTTTTCCTCCATTGAGACGCCTCTTGGGGTATGACAGGCACCGCAATGGCCTGGACCTTCAACCAAATATGCACCTCGGGCCAGTAACTCTTTATCCTGCTCCGTAGTTTTTGGCGCTGTATTATCAGGATGAGCATCCTCAACATATAACCAATTCCAGATATGCAGTGGCCACCTGGCGGAGAGCAGCCATGGAATATCATTCTCTTTATTTTTCACGTCAGCGGCGGGAACCTCTTTCATGAAATAGTCATAGAGATCGTGGATGTCTTTATCGGACATTCTGGCATACGACGGATAAGGCATTGCGGGATAGAGTGGATGACCATCTTTCGCAATCCCCTGCCTTACTGCCTTCTCAAAATCTTCATACGAATACTGACCAATGCCGGTGGTTTTATCTGGCGTAATGTTAGTAGCGTAAATATTCCCAAGCGGCGTGGAAAATTGTTTCCCTCCCGCCATCGGTTGGCCACCTTCGGCGGTATGGCAAGCCACACAGTCCGAGACCTTTGCCATGTATTCACCCGCTGAGATAGCCGCTGCATGGCCGGTATATAAAATGCATCCGATAGCTAATAAAGTCTGTTTCATGTCAGCTCATCCCATCGCCTTGAGTTCATTGACCGCGCGCCACGCCTGGTCAATCGCGGTATGCGCATAGGCGTCCCAATCTGAATCGGAGTTAGCAATCGCGATTCGCCCGATAGGCTTACGCGCCCGCTTAATAATTTCCGGCATCTTATCCATATCATCGAACAACGCGCTGGCGTAATAAGCGTAGCCATGAGCCCAGCGGTTCACGGTTATAGCGGTGATATCCCGTTCATGGTCAAACCCGGTTTGCCCCAACATTTCCTGAAGCTGTTCGCGGATCATCTTTTCATGAGCATCAAAAGTGGTGCCAAGTAAATAAGCTCGCCCCTGGCGGAACTGTTCACGGGCACTCATTTTGCTGCCCGGGTATGTGGGCACATAAACCATGTGCAGGCACATAGGTTCATCCGGATTTTGCGGGTGGTGATAACTGCCCATGCTCACCGGATAGTCGAGCTTCACGCGGCTGTAAGGGGCCGCAGGAGAATAGAATTCGTGGATACCGAGTTTGGTAAAAGCATGCCAGTTCTTGACCACCACATTGGTATATACCAGCGGCGCTTTGACGTTCAGGCGCAAGTCAGCCTTTTGCTCTTCCGGGGTTTCAGGCACCAGATACGGGATCATCATGTTATAGCCCGCCATGATGGCCTTACGCCCTTTGACGCGATGCGCTTTGCCGTCATTAACGTAGGTCACGACTACGCCATCATCGGTATTGGCCGCATTAATCACAATGCTGCTCAGGCGAATGCGGGTGCTGTTCTCTTTGTTGTCGAGTTTTTGATAATTCAGCCTGGAGGTGATGGAGTCTTCCATCGTGTTGCCAGGTAGCGCTTCAGGCACCAGGTGCCTGACTATCAAACGAGCCAGGCCCGCATTACCATCCGGTAAATGATAGACATAAGGCTCTTCCAAATCGGCAAGGGATTCTTCATCAAGAGGAGGCAGGCCCATTTTGTCCATTCCCGGCAATGCGCAAGTGCGCGCATCACCACAACTCACGCCTTCAATGCCGATAGCAAAGAAGTCATTGGTGCGCTGTTGGAAATACATGATGGCCATTTTGCTCAGACCCACTTTCTCCACCAGGAAATCGCGGTAGCTATGGGTGTCCATCCATTCGGTTTTCTCGTCTACCGACATCCCTTTCAGGTAATCCTGCGGATTGACGTACAAATCCAGAATGGCTTTGCGGTCGTTCTCACTTAACGGGAAATCATTGATAAATGCCTCAAGGCTGCGGCCATTGAGTCTGTCTGGCGGGATATCATCGGCGACTGCGCGCCCAGGATCGCCGCCGACAATTTTGGTTTCACCGAAGTTCTTTTTATCGAAGAAAACCCCACGGCTCAGATTTAAGTCGGGGTAAAAATTGACCTCAAAGCTCTGCTTCATGCGCGCTATGCTAACGCCAACCTTGGACATCAGGCCATTTACCACCGGGCTGAAGTTACGCGTTGGCGACTGAAAGGCTTCGCTACCGCCGTAACCAATGATTTTTTTGCCACCGACGTTAAATTCATTGCGCTTCGCGTGGCCGCCAAAATCATCATGATTATCAAGCACCAGCACTTTGCTCTCTTTACCCATCAGGTCGTGCCAGAAACTGGCTGCCGCAAGGCCGCTTAACCCGCCGCCGACAATAACCAGATCGTACTCTTCTTCAATCGGAAGATGGTCTGTGCTGAATTTTTCATGGTCACGGCCAATTGCGTGCGCCATCTCGAATGAACCGGGATGGTTACCGCGCAATCCGGTAAGTTGGGGCGGATAGTAATCCTCCCCGATAACCGCGCGAGCATTACCGGCAGCTTTGGCAAGGTCAAGAGGTGTTAACCCTGCAGCAATAGTGATGGCAACTCCGTTGAGAAAATCACGTCTGGTTATGGACATAAAAGACCTTACTTATTTAGCCTGTGGTTTTAATTCTTCATCCAGTTTCCTGGAGTCGTAGTAATCGCCTTGCCATGTAATCTTGCCGTTATTGACGATGATATAGCTGACGCCTTCAAATTTAATCGGGTTATTGGTAGCCGGGCTGCCAGCCCACTCACCACTATTTTTACCGCTAAACTCCCAGCGGAAGGCGATGGTGTCGTGGTCATAGACTGGCTTGCTGGTCATTTTCCATGTCAGGTCCGGTACGGCTTTAATAAAAGCACCTATAACGTCTTTTTCCGCGTTTGCCTTCCCGTTAACTGGCGTGCCATTTGCTGCATCGTAATAAACCACGTCTGAGGCTAAATATTGTGCAGCTTTTGCCGAATCATGGGCGTTCCAGGCGGACATATAATCTTTAACCACCGTCAACGGGGAAACATCCGCCAGCGCCAGATTTGAGAATAGAGCGAAGGAGAGTACGGCAACTTTTATTGCTTTCATTTCATCACCTTAATATTAAGAGTCAGAGGTATCGCACATAATGTGTTTCACACGGGTGTACTCATCCAGCGAGTAGGATGACAAGTCCTTCCCGTAACCGGATTTCTTGAAGCCGCCATGGGGCATTTCAGCGCACAGCGGAATATGGTTGTTAATCCACACCGTGCCAAAATCGAGACGCATGCTGAAGCGTTGGGCGCGGCCGTGATTACTGGTCCAGACACTGGATGCCAGGCCATACTCCACGTCGTTGGCCTTATCCAGCGCCTCTTCTTCTGAGGAGAATTTCTGTACGGTCATCACCGGGCCAAAGACTTCGTGCTGGATAGCTTCGTCGCGTTGCTCAAGCCCGGAAATAATCGTCGGTTCAAAATAAAAACCAGGGCCAGCACCAGGCTTACCACCGGTTTCGATTTTGGCGTGCGCCGGTAATCGGCTAATAAAGCCTTTAACCTGCTCTAACTGATTGCGGCTGTTCAGTGCGCCGTACAGCGCATTCTTATCTTCAGGCACGCCGAATTTGATCTCGCGGGTTTTGCTTACCAGCTTTTCGAGGAATGATTCATAAATCGAATCTTCAATCAGAATGCGCGTCGCCGATGTGCAATCCTGGCCTGCGTTGAAGAAGCCCGCGGTGGTGATGATTTCGACCGCTTTATTAATATCGGCATCGGCAAAAACGATAACCGGTGCTTTGCCGCCAAGTTCGAGGTGAGCCTTGGTAAGGTTTGCTGCAGCAGATGCCGCTACCTGTAAACCTGCGCGAACCGAGCCGGTAATTGAAACCAACGACGCTTCTGTGCTCGATACCACGAGAGAGCCGGTTTCTGCTTTGCCAAGCAGCACGTTAAACGCGCCCTGTGGGAAAATTGGTGCGGCAAGTTCTGCCAGAATTAACGTACTGATAGGCGTGGTATCGCTAGGTTTAAGCACCACGGTGTTCCCCGCGGCCAATGCCGGGGCAATTTTCCACACCGCCATCATAAACGGGTAGTTCCACGGCGTGACCTGGCCGACAATCCCTAACGGCTCGCGGCGAATAGTTGAAGTTAAACCGGGGGTATATTCGTATGAGGCTTTGCCTTCAAGACATCGCGCCGCACCAGCAAAGAAACGCAGTGCATCGCAGGATGCTGCGATCTCTTCCTTTTCGATAAAGTGGCGTAACTGCCCTGTTTCCTGACTTTGCGCTTGCGCGAGTCGGTCCACATTGTGTTCAATCGCGTCGGCCAGTTTTAACAGTGCCAGCTGTCTTTGGGACGGGGTGGAATGTTTCCAGACGGCAAACGCGCTTTTCGCTGCGCTATAGGCCTGATCTACCTCGCTACGGCCTGCACTTGGCGACAGCGCGTAGGTCTCTCCGTTGACCGGGCTGACCAGCTCAAAGAGGTTATCCTCCGAACCTGCTACATATTGCCCATTGATAAAATGCTTCAGGATGTTCATTACGCTCTCCGCTCGTTAAAACATAAACTATATTATGTAATATGTTTTATACGGCGCGAGTTCAATAACATTTTACTAACAATATGATATACATCCCATTTCGAAGTGATATTTTAATGTGCAATTGCGCAGCGTTCATAAAGCGCGATGGAAAGGTTCAAAACGAGCGACACATGTTGCATGTGGACCAGCATCAACACTTAAGCATTCCTTCATTAACAAGGGGTTGTATGCTATGTTCAGTGAACTATTTAAAGGATTATCTCACCAGGGAAAATTATGATTACTCATGCGGTGATATTCGCGCCAATAGGCCAGGCCAGCCGTTCCGATCAGATAGTTCAGCGTCTTTCAAATGCCATTATTACCGGGTTGCTTGAGGCAAATGAGCAATTACCGAATGAAGCCGACCTCGCAAAAATGATGGGGGTTTCGCACATCACCATCCGCGAAGCGTTAAATACGCTGCGTGCCAACAACTTAATTCACACTGTTCGTGGGCGTAATGGCGGCAGTTTTGTTTGCGAGCAAGTCTGGGAATTCAGTAATACCCTTAATCCATTTAAGACCCTAAGTACCGATTACTTGTCGGATTTAGGTGAAATGCATTGCGCTATTATTAGCCACAGCACACGTCTGGCATCGCGTCGTATGACGAACGCAGATATCACTCGCCTACGTGAATTTGTTGAAGTACTCAATTCTGCGACATCACCTGAAGCACGCACTCAGGCTGATATGCGTTGTTTGTTAGCTATAGCCGCCTGCTCTCAGTCAGCGCGTCTCGCTAACCAGGAGCTCATTTTGCAGTCCGAATGGTCGTCACTGGTGGCTATTTTATTCCGTTCAGAAAACATCCACCGTGAGATTGTTGAGCTATACACCACGTTAATTAACACGCTGTCTTCACACAATGAATCCGAGTCAGTTAACATCGCCAAAAAGCTAATCGATACGTTTACTTTCTATCTGATAGAAAATAAATTGAAATACAGTGCAAACTGACAAACTATAAAAATAGGCATAAATATGCTATTAACAACATCACTCCATGCCCTAACCCAAAAAATTGATAGCATCATTAACTCCACCATTGAATCCACCGGTTTACTTGCCCGCAATATTGAAACTTCGCTGGCAGAAATTGAGGATGTTAATCTGGAGCATTTGCTTGAGCCTTCCGTCAGAAAAACCATTCAGGAACACATCAAAGCGACCTTAAACAGTAATATTTACTGCTCCGGTGCTGGTTTTGCCAGCCATATCGAAGGCTCAGGAAGTAATAAAGAGTTTTGGCTGCTCGAGTGGTGGTATAAGAAAGCTGATGGTGTAAAACAGGTGAATCTTGATTTAGACCAGGCCACGCAACAGCGTCTGGATTTCAGAACCTTTGAGTGGTTTAAGCAAGCCCCAGCTGTCGGAAACGCATTTATTCATGGCCCCTACGTCGACTATATTTGTAATACTTCTTACACCATCACCAGTGCTGTACCAGTTTATTTTAATCAGCAATTCTTAGGAGTGGCTGCAATAGATTTGCTGGTCAGTCGTGTTGAGGATGAGTTATTACCTTACGCCGCTGATAATAAAGTCATTCTGACCAACAAAGACAGCAGGATTGTTTTTTCAACACATCCTCGTTTCCGGGTGGGCGATTTGCTGGATATCAGTGTGGCGAAGATTGTCTTTGAGAATGATTACTTTAATTTGTATCAAGCTAAATAAATTTAGGGTGGATTAGCATGTAGCGCTACTCCACCCTATAAATACACATGTATTAGTTCTGTTCAGCGCTTAGCTTTTGCGCATACTCAATCGCATCATTTTCTGGTGCGTTCGAACGGCCAAACGGCTTAGTGATGAACATGTAAAGCAGTCCTGAGATGATGACAATCGCAAGCCCCACCAATACCGTCCAGCGGTCAATAAAGCTTTCTCCTGCAGCCGGTTGCGCCAGTAACCAAATACCGCACAAGCCATAGGCTAACGCCAGAACGTTTACGATTAATCCCCATGAACCCACAGTCCACTCACCTGCTGGTTTCCAACCTTTCAGGCGTTGACGCAGTGCCGCCAGTACAACCATCTGGAATGAAATATAGATTCCAATAACCGCGAAGGCCGTGATACGCGCCAGGCTATCCGGCTGGAAGTAGACCCAGACACAGATAATCACTGGTAATAAACAACTCACCATCATGGCGTTATCCGGCACGCTATGTTTAGAGATTTTGGACATCCACTCGCTACCCGGCAGCATCTTATCGCGGGAGAAGGAGAATATCAGACGGCTTAATGCAGCCTGAAGGGACAGAATACAAGAGAGCATGGCAATAATAGCGACAACAATAAAGATGGTTGCACCTGTCTCACCCAGCGCCTGGTTCAGAATCATTGGAATTGGGTCAGCAATTTTACCGTTCACAATATTAATCAAGTCCGGGGATGAGAGCAGATAACCCAGAATCGAAATCACCGCGGATATTGCGCCAAAGACAATACTCAGAATCATGGCGATTGGAATCTTCTTACCTGGGTTTTTAACCTCTTCAGCCACGTTACCGCAAGCTTCAAAGCCAAAGAACATAAACAAACCCATCAGCGATGCAGACATAAACGCAGTGGTGTAATTACCATCGGATGCCAGAACACCCATTGAGTCAAATACCACAGAGAATGGCTGTGAACGGTGGAAGATTAACAGATAGATACCTAACGCAATGACGCTGACTATTTCACACCAGAAGCCAATTTTGGCGACACGGGCTAAATTCTTCGTCCCGGACATATTCACGCCCATCATTATCAGCAGCAGCACGACAGATGTGAGCATCATGTTGCCTGCACTGGTTGCGTAGTGAAATAACGACGCAACAAAGGTGGAG
The DNA here is from genome assembly GCF_004366275.1 of Buttiauxella sp. BIGb0552. NCBI lineage: Bacteria > Pseudomonadati > Pseudomonadota > Gammaproteobacteria > Enterobacterales > Enterobacteriaceae > Buttiauxella > Buttiauxella sp. BIGb0552. The sequence goes on along the minus strand of NZ_SODY01000001.1, from coordinate 103,795 downwards.
GTGTATTCAGCGATAGAGGTAATGGTGACGACTAAAGCCCACAGGTAAATCCAGGCTGCAATCCATGCATATTTTTTCCCCCATAACCTTCTTGCCCATGGGTATAACCCGCCGGTAATTGGATATTGGGATGCAACTTCACCGAATACCAGTGCCACCAGCAGCTGGCCACAGGCAACGATAAGAATCCACCAGATCGCCGGTGGCCCGGCAAGCGTTACCGCCAGCGCAAACAGCGAGTAAACCGCTGTCAGTGGTGAGAGGTAGGTAAATCCCAGCGCGAAGTTAGACATCAGCCCTATCGAGCGGTTGAATTGCTCGCCTTTAACTGGCTGATGTTGCAGATTTTCTTTGTCTGTCGTCTGTTCCATATCTTTTCTCTTTATGTGGCATAAGGGCAGGCAGTGTTCATATTTTATAAAACATAATATGTTATATGTATACGCCTAATGTCACATAATTGTTAAGATCGTGAGCATGATTGCAACATTCGCAGGTGAGCAGTTATTTGGGGCAATCTGGGGTGAAAAGATCAGAGGAAAAGTCGGCTGTCGCTTGCGCTAATCCGATCTATGGTGCGCAGAAGTAACCCAAAATAATTCGTGTTAAAACAAACCCCAGTCACTTACACAAGTAAGTGACTGGGGTTGTGAGTGCAACCAACGCTGCTGCTGCGCGAACTATGAAGGGCTTAGAGTTTCACGCAGACGTATTTCATTTCTAAGTATTCATCAATACCAAAGCGGGAACCCTCACGGCCGAGACCTGATTGTTTAATCCCGCCAAATGGCGCCACTTCATTGGAAATCAACCCGGTATTCACTCCCACCATGCCATATTCCAGTGCTTCCGGAATTTGCCATTGGCGTTTCGCATCACGGGTAAAGATATAAGCTGCCAGGCCAAATTCCGTGTCATTGGCGTAATTCACTGCTTCATCATCAGTTTCAAATTTAAATAGCGGAGCAACCGGGCCGAATGTCTCTTCTCTGGCAAAACGCATCTCTTGCGTGACATTTGCCACGACCGTTGGCGAGAAGAAATTCCCACCGGAAGCATGTTTTTGCCCACCCGTTAACACCGTGGCCCCTTTATCCAGAGCATCGCTAATATGAAGCTCAACCTTCTCAATCGCTTTAGCATTAATGAGTGGCCCCTGAGTGACCCCATCATCCATGCCGTTACCGACTTTCAGAGCCTCAACCGCTTTGACCAACTCAACACTCAGTGCCTGATAAATTCCGCTCTGTACGTAGATACGGTTAGCGCAAACGCAGGTCTGGCCGCTATTACGGAACTTGGACGCCATGATGCCTTTAACGGCAAGATCGATATCAGCATCATCGAAAATGATAACCGGTGCGTTCCCACCCAGTTCAAGCGACAGTTTCTTAATCGTTGGTGCACATTGCGCCATCAATAAGCGCCCTGTCTCGGTTGAACCCGTGAAGCTGAGTTTACGAACGGTGGCGTTGCGACATAGCTCGCCACCAATCTCTTTTGCATCACCCGTGATGACCTGCAATAACCCTGCCGGTAGACCAGCTGTTTCTGCCAGTTTCGCCAGTGCCAGTGCGGTTAACGGTGTTTGCTCGGCCGGTTTGACGATAATTGCACAACCCGCCGCGAGTGCCGGAGCTACTTTGCGGGTAATCATCGCCGCCGGGAAGTTCCATGGCGTAATGGCTGCACAAACGCCAATCGGCTGTTTGGAGACGATAAAACGCTGATCGGCACTGGTAGGCTGCAACAAGACGCCATCCACCCTTTTGGCTTCTTCAGCAAACCAGGTAATAAACGAAGCAGCATAGTTAATTTCACCCCGCGCTTCAGCAAGCGGTTTGCCGCCTTCGAGGGTAATCAATCGGGCTAGATCTTCGCTATTTTCGTGAATCAGGCTCACCCAACTGTGCAGAATTTTGGCGCGACTTGCCGCAGTCTGTTTTTTCCACTCTTTTTGCGCGACTTCAGCCGCAGTAATTGCCTGCGCAGTCTCGGCCTGCCCCATAAAAGGAACCTCGGCGATTTTCTCGCCTGTCGCAGCATTCAAAACTGGAGCTGTTTTACCAGACAGTGCATTACTCCACTCACCATCAAGCGGACAGGTAGTTAGCAGCAAGTCTGCATTGTTTAATTCAATCATCTGTAGTCTCACAATTGCGTCGCGTTCTTAATAATATCTAATGCCTGGTCAAACTGAGCATCCGGAATAGTAAGCGGATAGAGGAAACGAATCACATTGCCATTTTGGCCGCAGGTCAGTAGCAGTAACCCCTGCTCTAATGCTCGTTTTTGAATCTGCTGGGCAATAGCGGCAGATGGCTCACCTGTTGATGGGTCATAAAACTCAGCGGCAATCATCGAACCCAACCCGCGAATTTCAGCTAATGCTGGGCAATTCTCTTTAATATCAAGCAAGGTTTTTGTCAGACGCTCACCTAATGTGTCAGCACGTTGGCACAGTTTTTCTTCCGCAATCACATTCAGCACCGCATGAGCCGAAGCAATCGATAGCGGGTTACCTGCGTAAGTACCACCCAGACCGCCAGGTGCTGGTGCATCCATGATTTCCGCTCTACCCACCACACCTGATAGTGGCATACCACCAGCCAGGCTTTTCGCCATGGTCATGAGATCGGCTTGATGCGCGTAATGGTCCATGGCAAACATTTTACCGGTACGGGCAAATCCGCTTTGTACTTCATCGGCAATCATCACAATGCCGTGGGTATTACAAATCTGACGAATCGCAGCCACAAATTCAGGTGGCGCTACATTAAAGCCCCCTTCGCCCTGCACTGGCTCAAAGATAATCGCTGCAACCTGGGTGGCTTCGATATCGGACTTGAACAGTCGCTCAATGGCTTTCACCGCATCATCAGTCGAAGTACCGTTCAGCTGCGACGGATACGGCACATGATAAATGGAGCCAGGGAAGGGCCCGAAGCCGATTTTATAGGGAGCCACTTTGCCGGTTAACGCCATAGTCATATAGGTACGACCGTGGAAGCCACCGCTAAAAGCAATCACGCCAGGGCGGCCAGTATGGGCACGGGCGATTTTTACGGCGTTCTCAACTGCTTCAGCGCCGGTGGTGAAAAATGTCGTTTTCTTAGGCCCAAAAATCGGAGCCACTTTGTTAATTTTTTCCGCCAGTGACACATAACTTTCGTAAGGAACAATCTGATAAGCGGTATGCGTAAATGAATGGAGTTGCTGCTCAATGGCCTGTACCAGGCGCGGGTGGCGATGGCCGGTGTTCAACACAGCGATACCCGCTGCAAAATCGATATATTGCTTCCCTTCTACATCCGTGATGGTGCTATTTTCTGCCGTCTGGGCAAAGAAATTACACATCACACCTACTCCACGTGGAGTAGCAGCCAGACGACGTTGATGGAGTTCGTTATTACTCATTTTTTTATCCCTCGCACACAAAACAGATTTACAGGTTGAATTACGAGATCCATTTAGACAGTATCTGGTACCTGAATCGAGTGCCAAATCGTTTTATTATTAGGATCCAAATGCGTTCACTTGCCGTAGATGTGATTAAGCAGGCATTTAGCCAGACACCTGCCGAGAAACTTCATAAGAAACTTTATGTTGCGATATGTAATTGCATTCTTGAGGGGAGTCTTCGTCCGGCCACGCGGATGCCGCCTTCGCGCGATTTGGCCAGCGAATTGGTGCTGTCGCGTAATACGGTTTTGCGGGTCTACGAGCAGTTGCAGGCTGAAGGCTATATCTCGACGCGCACCAGCAGCGGCACTTTTGTCACCGAAAGTGTGCTGGATAACCTCAACACACAAGTTGCGAGAACAATCCAAACCTCCCAACCTGAAGACCGCTCGAGCCTGTCGCTACGCGGCCTTGAACTGCTTGAGAACGCCAGTGCCAGCCCTGCACAATGGGGGGACTTTATTCCTGGCGTGCCCGATGTAAACAGCTTCCCGCATCGGACTTTTAAGAAGATTTATGACCGTATTTCCAGGCGCTTAAACCCCGAATACCTGACTTACGATGCGGTTGGTGGGCTGGAGGATTTAAAGGCTGCGCTATCAGATTATCTGCGTACCGCGCGCGGTGTGAAATGCTCAACCGATCAAATATTGATAACCGAAGGTATTCATCAGGCGCTGGATTTAGTCACTCGTACGTTGTGTAACCCAGGTGATCATGCCTGGATTGAAGAACCCGGTTATTGGGGAATTAAAAATATCTTACGCATGAACGCCGTGAGTATTTCAGCACTTGAGGTCGATGACCAGGGCCTGGTTCCGCAAGCATCGCCGGCTGAAAAGCCGAAATTGATTTTCGTCACCCCTTCGCATCAATACCCACTGGGTTCAGTAATGAGTTTACCGCGTCGCCAGTTATTACTTTCCCAGGCGCGGGAGTTCCACAGTTGGATTGTAGAAGACGATTATGACAGCGAGTTTCGTTTCTCAGGCCAGCCCATTCCTTCGCTTCAGGGGCTCGAAGAAGATAGCCCGGTTATTTATATCGGCACCTTCAGTAAAACTCTATATCCCGCGCTACGACTGGGTTACGTGGTGTTACCCAAACCCTTAGCCGCCCCGTTGAAAAAGGTACATAACGAGCTATACCGTAGTGGCCATCAGGTCATACAGGCAGCCCTGGCTGAATTCATCAAAGAAGGATATTACGCCGCGCACATTCGCAAAATGCGTCAGTTATATAGCAAACGCCGCAACCAACTGGTTGAGTTAATTAAGCAGCATTTGGGTGAAGAATATCTGGGCTATTTCAACAGCAATGCCGGGCTGCATCTGATTATTCAACTTCCGCCCGACGCAGATGATATGCAGATTGCAAAACAGGCGAATGCAGAAGGCATTTTAGTCAGGCCATTGTCCCGCTATTACTTTAATCAACAGAAATCCAAAGGGTTATTAGTTGGGTTTGCCAGCATCAAAGATAGCGATATGCTCCCGTCATTTGTACGTCTGGCAAATATCATTAAGCAAAAGTACTGACCTGCCACTCCGGTTTTATGTGCAAAGATATTGAATCTCGATATTGTTATGTTATAACATTCTTTCATTATCTGAAACACCAACGGAGAGACTGATGACCGCACGGATTACCACCATGGTTCTTAGCATGGGCATGTTACTGAGTAGCGCAAATGCATTTGCACACAGCCATACGCATGGCACCCCCCTATCTGAAGCAGAGCGCAAAGCCAGCGAAGGCGTATTTGAAAATAAACAGGTGAAGGACCGCGCATTAAGCGATTGGGATGGGGTGTGGCAGTCAGTCAATCCTTATCTGTTAAACGGCGACTTAGATGTGGTGATGGAGAAAAAAGCGCGCAACGACAGCAGCAAAACTGCGGCGCAATATAAAGAGTATTACAAGAAAGGCTATGCCACTGATATTGATATGATTGGCATCGAGAATAACGTCATCGAATTCCATCGCGGTGACACGGTAAACTCCTGCCAGTACACTTACGCAGGTCATAAAATCCTGACTTACACTTCAGGGAAAAAAGGTGTGCGCTATCTGTTTGAATGCAAAGACAGCCAATCAAAAGCACCTAAATACGTGCAATTTAGCGACCATATTATCTCCCCGCGTAAATCCGAACATTTCCATATATTCATGGGTAATGATTCACAACAATCCTTACTTAATGAGATGGATAACTGGCCGACGTTTTACCAATACAACTTGTCCAAAGAACAGGTTGTCCATGAGATGCTTGAGCACTGATTGTTTATCAATTTCACACCACCTCGCATATTGATTTACCTGCGGCCATCATCTCCAGATGGTCGCAAACCCTTTCCCCGAACGATTAATGTACGTAATTAAAACAACAGTTCAGTAATGCGACATAATCGGCTTTCACAATCTCTCGTTCCGCTACAATTAATGCCATTCACAGATTCAAGCAATGAGCTTTTCACGGACAATAAACTCAAAAACCTGCAGGAGTAGCTAATGAAGCAACCTCGTTTTAGTGGTGTTATCCCCCCGGTTCCCACATTGTTTGATGCGCATGGTGAATTTGATGGTGTCGCACAGGCAATGTTAATTGAACACCTGGTCTCATCGCCTGTTAATGGCCTGTTCTTTCTCGGCAGCGCCGGGGAATTTGCCCATATGTCTGAAGCACAGCGGGCACAGGTTGCAGAGTTTTGTATAAAGAAGGTTGCAGGTAGAAAACCCGTTTTGATAGGGATTGCCCACTGTGGCACGCAACAGACTATTGATGCCGGGCTTCATGCCCAAAAACTGGGTGCCAGTGGCGTGGTAGTGGTCAACCCGTGGTACAACCCATTAAGTGATGCAAATCTGCTGAGTCATTACAAAACCATCGCCAGCGCGCTTGAGTTGCCAATTCTTCTGTATAACTTCCCCGCCCTGACAGGCCAGGCTATCCCGGTGCATGTTATTCGCGAGCTGGCGCTAAGCTGCCCAAATATTGTCGGGCTAAAAGATACCGTTGATACCTTGTCCCATATTCGTGAAACCATCCACGCAGTGAAAGCGGACAGACCCGACTTTGCGATATTCGCCGGTTACGATGAATACCTGCTGGGAACATTGATCCTTGGTGGTGATGGCTGCATCCCTGCCAGCGCGAACTTCGCCCCGCAACTGACCTGTGGGATCCTTGATGCATGGCGCAAACAAGATCTTTCCCGGGCCATTGAATTGCAACAATCGCTGTCCTGGATACCACCGCTTTATAGTATGGACTTGCCGTTTTACAACGCGGTGAAATATGCCCTGCGCCTGGTAGGCCTGAATATCCCGGTGTATTCGTTGCCACCTGCCACGCCGTTAACTGAAGATATGAAGGTTGAAATAGAAAATATTCTTAATCGGGCGGGAGTCATTAACACTCAGGGAGAAGCGCTGAAGTAACGCTTATAACCGCGGTCAGCAGTGGGCTGACCGCAAGCTGGACACCTTAATCAACCCAAAACTTCAAGTGCACGACAGGCAATCACATCACTACAGGTAGAGATGCCGGACGAGTCGAGTCTGGGAGACAGTGACTTCTATCCGGCATAGTTTTTATTATCCAAGTTTGGGTAAGATATTAAACATATTTCCAAACCAACAAAAAATCACAACCACCCCAAAGACAATAACCACAGCGGGAATGACTCGGCCACCCCAAACTGTAAAGATCTGCTCAGGAAACTTTTTCCTTGATTTTAATGCAAGAATGGCAGGAATGATGACCGCCCAGATTGTTGCACAGAGTCCGGCACCGCCTATGCCATAAATAAAACCATTAGGGAAAATCAGATATAATAGTGCCGGGGGTAGAAAAGTGAGTAATGTTGTTTTAAGCCGACCGATATGTGAGTTATCAAATTTAAATAAGTCAGCCAGAAAATCGAACAACCCTAACGTGACGCCAAAAAAGGAGCTTGCTACAGCCAGGTTAGAAAAAAGAAGTAAACAAAACTCAATCATACCGCTTTGGTTTGTTCCGAGGAATGAACCTACCAAAGAGTCAACATTCCCACCTGAGGCAATAATCCCTTTGAAATTATCACGTGAGATGTTACCCATCGTACAGTACAACCAAAACAGATAGACAATCAGAGCAAGTAAAGAACCAAAGACAATACTTTTTATTAATTTATCTTTTTTCTTTCCGTAACAGATGATAAGGCTAGGAATATTGCCGTGAAAACCGAAGGAGGCCAGACATACAGGTAGCGCCATAAAAATATAAGGGAAGTATGATTGCATAACCTCACCACCCTCACCTGTGCCACTTAATATCGAATAATCCACCTGAAAGAAAAGTGAACCAAAGACAATAACAAAAGCAATTATTTTTATGCCGAGAAATAGAGAGGTAATCCTGCTGGCCGCAAGCGAACTAAACCATAAGACACAAGCAACAAAAACAGCTGTAGAAATCCCTATAACCCTCGGGTTCATGTTAACCCCAGAATTCATTCTAATGGTTTCACTAATAATCGCACCATTTGCCGAAATATAAGCATACGTTAATATATACAAAACAAAGGCAACAGTGATTCCACTTACAATATTCCATTTATTACCAATTAGATCTTTTGTGATCGTGTTAAAACTAGAGCCTACGGGATAGTTTAAGTTAGCCTCTAATAGCAACAAACCGGAATGCAGCATTGAAAACCAAGATATTATTAATATAAATGCGCCCCAAAAAACCAGGCTCCGGCAAGATCAACCGGCAAAGCAAACATTCCCCCACCAATTACGGTTCCTGCAATAACCATAATTCCCCAAAAAGATGAATGCTTGGTACTGGAGTTATCTTCCATATGGCCTCCTATTTAATGTTATTTTTCTTTATCTATATACCTTCAAGCAGAAAAAGAATGGCCACGGGAAATGTGACCATCCCAGGTAGATTGTAATTAATTAAATTTCTTTGAGCTTAGCGGTAAAGTGGCGTAATACTTTTGGTTCGTATGTAAAAGTTAATCCCTTAATATTAACTGCATTTTCTTTTACATGACTGAAGGCTTCAATTATGAAGTCCATATGTGATTGGGTATAGGTTGCCCGCGGAATGGTTAAACGGAGCAGTTCTGCCGGACATGGTAATTGCTCGCCTGTTTTAGGGTCTCTGCCCAGTAAGAATGAACCGATTTCAACTGCACGAATACCTGCAACCTTGTATAGCTCACAGGCAAGTGCCTGAGCCGGGAACTGTTCTGCAGGGATATGCGGCAGTAATTTACCCGCATCAACAAATGCAGCATGGCCACCCGCCTGCTGGCAGGTAACACCGATAGCTTCAAGGCCGTCTACCAAATATTGAATCTGCGCGATGCGATAAGCCAGCCAGTCTTGATTCATGCCATCACGGAGCCCTACTGCAAGGCGCTCCATTGCGCCGCCTTCTAAACCGCCATACGTTGGGAAGCCTTCCTGGACAACACAAAGCGTTCTGCACTCGGTATAAACATCAAAATAATTATCGTCTTTGATACAGAGTAATCCACCCATTGGAACCATGGCGTCTTTCTTCGCAGACATGGCTAACATATCGGCATATTTATATGTTTCCCGGGTAATTTCCTCTATGCTCCAGTCCTTATAGCCAGCTTCTCTTTGCTGAATAAAATAGGCATTTTCAGCAAAACGTGCTGAGTCCATGACTACCGGAATGTCATATTTTTTAGCAAGCTGATACATCGCCTTCAGGTTTGCCATTGAAACAGGTTGCCCACCAGCAGAATTACAGGTGATTGTAGCAACAATATAAGGAACATTACTGGCCCCGACTTCATCAATTCCTTTTTCTAACCCTTCGAGATCAAAATCACCTTTAAAGTCATAGCGAGCGGAGGTATCAAATGCCTCTTTGATATAAACATTACGCACGGTACAACCGTTTATTTGACTGTGCCCTTGGGTGGTGTCGAAGAAATAGTTTGAGAACGCAACCATTTTGCTTCTGCCCAGCCCTTTTTCCTGCTCGCGCTTTTTGATTAATACAGGAATATAAATTTGCTCTGCACCACGCCCCTGGTGAGTAGGAATAGTGTGCTGGTAGCCAAAAATATTTTTAACCGCATCGGCTAAGGCATAATAACTTCTGCTTCCACTGTAGGCTTCATCGCCACGCATCATTGCAGCCTGCATATTCTGGGTAATAGCACCCGTACCACTGTCTGTCAGTAAATCAATAAAAACATCTTCACTGTCGAGCAAAAATGGATTCATACCTGATTTTATAATGGCATTTTCACGGTGTTCACGGGTAGTGCGTTTAACAGGCTCGATGACACGAATACGGAATGGCTCTGGCAAATGTTTGAAGTTATTCATTGTAAAATCCTTAATCATATTTATATATAGCAGGACCCGCAGTCATTCACCTATTATGAATGGCTGTCATAAGCTGTATGTATCCCTTAATGGTATTATGCCGCACAAACATAGGCAGAATTACCGCCATAACCCTAAACTTTGCCAGATAAAGGCAAATAGGAAATCAGGCGTGAGTATTTCGCCAACAGGACATAATCATTTGGGGCATGCGAAACAAAACAGATGACGCAGTATCTGCGCTTGTTTATATCGCATTAATCAGGAGGGGTACTAGGGGCGATGGTTGACGATAATGGTGTCAATGTTGAACCACTTAGAGATTGCATATGAATTAATTACGATAATCATAATAAATCAACTCTCGTTAAACATAATAATACATTATTGCAATGGATATATTTGTCTAATAGTAATGAGCTTATCTGTGAGTTAAATCACCATAAATTAAACTTATTGAGGTTTAAATTATAACTGCACCGCAGTCTCAGCAATTAATTCAAGCCTCAGCCCAGATTTTACTTCAATCGCACAAAAACGCTTTCAACGGTAAATCATGGCTATGCGAGCGCGCACGGATCTGGGCCAGTAGTACTTCTGCTGTCGCCACCGCGTCGCACAATGCATGATGTGCCGGATAGTCAGGAAGATGGTAATCACGGCGAATACTCGATAGCCGCAAGTCATTCTGCATGCGTCTTGCCGCTTGCTGATGACGTCGTTCAAGCTCCAGCGTATCAATCCACAATAAGGGCAGCCCTTCCCGCCCGTAACGCGTAAATAGCCAGGCGTTAATAAATGCCCGCTCAACCATTCGGCCATGAACCACTGCCACTCGCCCCGTAAGGCTCGCGAACAAAGCCTCCATTGCTTCATCCTGGGCAATGCCCTCGCGCAGCATTTCCGGGGTGATGTGATTGATAATCGCGCTACGCGCATTCACTGGATTGCCGGTGGAAATATAGTGGTGCTGCGCGCTCGCAAGCACGATTTGCCCTTTTTCGGCAACCACACTGCCAATCGACAAAATACAATCCGTAGTGGCGTCAAGCCCGCTGGTTTCAAAATCAAACACCAACCAGGGAACATCAGTTACGGTCGCGTTGAAATCCGGCAATGGGGTTTCTAATAGGCGTTTCAATGCATGACTCAGGCCTGGCACACGCAGCCACTGCTCGCGCTCGGTCTGCAAACGATTTTCTCGTGAAGGCGGAAAAATACGCGATAGAAAACTCATTATTACCCCTTCACAAACAGCATACGGGCCAGCTCTTGTTGGCGGGCAATAATTCGAAAGGCATCTTTCAGATGCTTTCGCTCAAAGCTGCCAAACTCACGCGGATCAATCTGGTTATCGGGGGTAATACCTTTACGCAGCTGCGACAACTGGTGGTTAAAACGCAGCCGGGTTAAAAAATGAAAAGCATCAATGATGTCAGTACACCCACCGGGTGACATTAATCCTTTATCTCGTGCGGCACGGAAACGCGCTTCGGTGTTGGTTTCACTGCTCCCTGCTGCCAGCGCGTATATCCGCGACAAGTCGATGATAAGCGTTAGTGCAAAGCGTTTGATGTTAAGTGTCTTACTGTCGTTGCCACTTTTTTCCAGCACCAGATTGTTAAAGATACCAAGTGGCGGCGAAGTATTGGCCGAATCACGGGTGAGTGAACGTAAGAAGCCAGGATGAGCCGCAATATCGTTCAGCAAGGATTGCTGGAATGCATCATGCAGCCAGGTGTTGCCGTAAAATGCGCGCGTTTCCAGAAATACTGTGGCATTCAATAGCTGCGTATATTCCGGGTTAGTGACCCATTTGCGAATACAGGCTTGCCATACCGACAGCGGCTGGCACCAACGGCTCTCAGAAGCCATAAAATGGCCTGTGCATAATGGATAGCCACACTCATCAAGCCCCAGGCAAACAAATCGGGCAAAGCGTAAAAACCACATTTGCTCTTCAATACCTGCATTGTCGGGCAAAATAATCGCGCTATCCTGGTCGGAATGAACATGAACTTCATTTCGGGAGTGCGAGCCTGCAACTATCCATGAGAATTCACAAGGTGGCTCGCCAAACTCGCTCAGGGCAAGTTCAATTAACCTGCGGGTGAAGGCATCCATCAGCATCGACATCACCATTTCAACCACGCCACTGCGCAAATTCCCCTCCACCAACGCTTCGAATATTGCCTGGCGTTCAACTTTAAGAACGGCTAGTTCATCGACAGATTGGCAGTGGTTAATACGCTCGATCAGGAAAATGGCCTGCACGCGATGATGCTGCACCAAATGCGAAGCCGTCAGTAGGCCAACTGGTTTTTCACAATCAACTACCGGCAAGCTACTGACACCGTGGCGCATCATCAGCGCCACCGCATGCATCACCAGATCACCAGATGAAACAGTTATCGGTGCAGCGGTCATCACATCCCTAACCGGGCGTGAAATATCAAAACCTTCCGCCACTACGCGTCGCGTCATGTCCCGGTCACTGATGATGCCAATGATTTTATCATCATCCATTATCACTGCCGTTGAGCAGCGATCGACCCAGCGCATCTGCCTGGCCGTTTCTTGTATGGACGTTCTAGCATCAACGACGGAAATCGTGTTGCTCGCTAGATCCGCAACCTTACGCACAAACATACCTTTGTCTTCATCGCTCCATACGACGTCCATCGCGCAATTCAGGCGTTCATGAGCGTTAATCGAAAAGTGTGTCGCGTATTGGGGATATTTTTGCAGCATCGATTTCAACACGCTGTGTGGGATTTGATAGAGCAGCGTGTTTTCGATAGCAGTGACGTTGTAACAATCTTCAGGGTTACCCGGAATCCCTTCAAGGAAGGTGAAACCAAACAAGTCTTCTGGCCCCAGACGGGCACGTAGCACCCCATCGCTCCAGCGTTGCTCAAGCGAACCGGTACGTACGATGTAGAGATAGCGCTCAACAGCCGCAATATCGAAAGGCAGCGTCTCGCCAACCGCCAGATAGCTAATGCTGATGGAGCGCGCGATTTCATTTTGCGCCTCCACCGGGAGCGTGTTAAGTGGCGAAACATGTGCAATAAAATCGCAGATATTAGGCAATAACGGTTCCATCGTCATACTCAGTCCTAAAATTGAAATCATGTTTTATAATATATGCTACTGGTTAGCTTTAAGCATATAACATTCAGCTTGTGAATTATCATTGCAGACCCTGTTCTTGACCCACTTAACACTTAATGATGTCAATCAGTTACATCAGCATTGAATTGTGAATCAAGCGATGTAAAATTGAAGTTACTATGTATAAGCAGTGTGAATAATTCTTCAGATTCCTGGATTTCTTCTTCGCCATTTTTACCTCCTCCCGGCGACCAGGTTTGAATCATATTTTCAGGGAAAGTTACGATGAAATTGCGAAGCCTGTTGATCCTTGCTGTTGTTGCCACTGTAGTGGGTTGTAAAGCACCGCCGCCAAAAATGACGGACGATACTATCGTGACTAGTGAAATCAATGGCGTCACCCTCACACACCGTTACGCTGTAGCCGCGCCACAAGAGTTTACCCCAGTTAACGCCAGTTATCGGGCACTCTATCCGGGCTCTATTTTGAGCAAGCCGGATTTTGGTGGGAAAGTGATAAGTACCCTTGAAAACGGACAAAGTTATACCGTGCTTGGCGAGGTCGAGAACAAATGGCTCGCGATTGCAGAGCAAGATAAACAAGAAATGTTGGGCTATGTTCCTGCACGCGCTCTGGTCAAAAGTGAATTGTATGCCCAGGCGCTAAAAAAAGATCGCCCACGTCCGCGTAAGGCTTCTAAGAAAACGACTTGTGTTGCCGTCGATGACGCTAGCAAAGCCTGTCAGAACGCTAACAGCGGCACCTGGATTATTGATTAATCAAAGGCATTTTGTGTCACGGCCTTTTATTTAATATTGCTCGGCTAACAAGGATTTCTATGAAACTCTGGCTTTCGGGTCTGGCGCTGTTGCTGGCATCTACAACCGTATGGGCTGGGAACTATCGTATCGTTCAGTCTCCTTCGCAAAAGCTGGATGTCTGGATAGATGATGTGCAAAACAACACGCCACAGAGCTGGTGTGCTACTGAACTCCCCTTACGAATCGTAGCCAATGGCGATAAAAATCCGTCTGTGCTCAACGTTTTTATGCCGCGTCTTGGCACCTTGCTGGAAAGCCAGTGTAGCTCTGTTCAACTGGTGAGCTGGAAACTGGAAGATCCGCAAGGCCAGACGCTTGCCGTCGGCACTGCGACCAAAAACAGTGATTGGGCAGTCATTATTGCGCCGGTAGTTTCAGGTGAACCAAACACACTGCCACTTTCCAATGAGAGCTCGCCTTTAGCAGACCGCACGCCATGGCAAGAGTTTACGTTGCAGGATGGCTGCCATCTGCGCACCTTCTGGCAAGGTGACGCCAATGCTTCGGCAATGTTTATCCCCAACGGGAAATGTGAAAACGGCGGCTGGCTGAATGGACGTAGTGAAATCATTCAAAGCGGTATTCACGGTGAAAAACGCAATGAAATGACCTTCGTGCATGGTTTCCCGGTCAGTGGGCTGAGCGCCGATGCGGGTTCTGACAGCCTGCTTATCACAAGCTTGAACAATGAACGCATGGTCGTCAGTAATGAACACGCGCCGCAGAGCTGGATGATTTTGCCCTATAACTCCGAGCTAAATGGCTGGCAAGCCACCGGAACCGTGGCTGTTGAAGTTCCGCGTGAAATGACGGTTGATGAGGCTGGAATTCAGGCGCGATTAAACCAAGTACGCAAAGTATGGTCGGCATGGCTTGCGCCAGATACGCCTATTACCTTGCTGTTGATTGACTCCCTGCGTCCGCAATTGCGTGATCCGGCGGTGGGCGCATGGCGCGCCCAGAAATAACCTGTGAACATTCGTCGATTTCGTGCAGAGAAAGGCCATCATGACTGATAAAGATTACGAACAAGAGCTTCCCGACGCTCTGCCACCTGGTTTCCGTTTCGACGAGTTTGAAATTCAGAAAGTGACTGAGTCCACCAACACCAGCGTGGTTTATAAAGCGTGGGATCATCAACTCGAACGACCGGTAACTATCAATGAGTTTATGCCGCGTGCGCTGACCATACGTAGCGACAATATGCAGCTGGTTTTGCGCAATAAACAAGATAGCCTGGCATTCAGCTCGGGTATGAATCGTTTTGTGCAGTCGGCTCGTCAGCTTGCGCAATTCAACCACCCAAACCTGCTTCAGGTTTTAAGCTTCTGGACGCAAAACGAAACCGCTTATGCAGCAACACGTTACTCCAGCGGTATGACGCTTGCCGAACTTCATCAACAACATCCTGAAATCATCAACGATGCCTGGTTACGCAGGATATTGCCGATGCTGTGCGGGGCGCTGGCAACATTGCACGACGAAGGATTTATTCATCGTGATTTGTCCCTGCGCAGTATTCAAATTCAGGACAACGGAGCGCCGCTGCTACTTAATGCAGGTGCTCCACTGCGCGCCAATTCAGAAAACAGCGACGAGATTAAAACGCCGCTTAATCCTGGTTTTGCCCCGCTGGAACAGTACGCTGACGATCTCGAAAACCAACTAGGGCCGTGGACTGATATCTATGCACTCGGCGCCATTCTATATACTTTGATAACAGGCACCTGCCCTCCAGCCAGTGTCACCCGCACGATTCAGGACCCTTGCGTTAAGCTCGCGAAGAATCGCCCTGAAGGCTATTCCCAGAGTTTGTTGCAGGCCGTCGATCACGCCCTGGCGCTAAAACCTGAAGACCGCCCGCAATCTATTGCTGAATTTGCAGCCCTTGCCGAGATTCCGATGAGCGGTATCAATGGCCTCGCATCGCTAAAACAACCAGGGACCATGTTGGTTGCTCTGGAAGATGCAGAGATTACCCCGTTGTCTCCGTTGCGCAAACGCTACAAATTGCCACTACAGATAGCGGCCAGTGTGTTGGTCGGCGTGGCTATAGGTGCGGTTATTTTTGGTGGCCATTTCTCGACAACACCGACTTCCGAGACAGCGAAACTTGAGACACCCGCGGTACAAAAAGTCCAGGCGGTGGCAACTCAAACTGCTCTACCCGCCACTGACGGTATGCTGGCGCGCGTTTATGTCCGCATGAATGACGGTGAAGAGTTGGATGTGAATGGCAAAACAGAAAAAATCACGCCGGGGGCCAATGGTTATGGTTTCCTGCAACTGCCTGCCGGAAAATATCAGATTACCCTGCGTGATAATAACCAGACGCGAAACATGACGTTGTCTGTAGAAAAAGCAGGAACATGGTTGATTAATCCGCAAGGGTAAGAGCCAGTGCCACCGGTAAATTATCTGCTTTCCTTTAATATGCGACATGGCACCTGGTACTGGCCGCAAATTCGTCTAAGGTTTTCATAGGGTTGATCGCTAAAACTTCACGCGATCATGAAAAGGAGAACAATAGATGATAAATCCTGCTTTGCGCCGTCCTCGTAGTTTATTGCTTGCGATTCAAATAGCTATCGGTTGTGCGTTCGTCGCTTTTACCTTGCCCGCTTCGGCGGCTGACGAACAACAACCGCAGCCCCAGCCACCAGATGTGCTCCTTGGCCCGTTATTTACCGATGTCCAGACTGCAAAATTATTCCCTGACCAAAAGACATTTGCAGATGCGGTTCCTAATAACGATCCGTTAATGATCCTTGCGGACTACCGCATGCAGCGCAATCAATCTGGCTTCGATTTACGTCATTTTGTGAATGTGAACTTCACCTTGCCGCGCGAGGGTGAAAAATATGTTCCACCTGAAGGACAGACGCTGCGTGAACATATCGATAGCCTGTGGCCGGTGCTAACGCGCACCACAGATAGCGTTGATAAATGGGACTCGTTGCTGCCGCTACCTAAGCCGTATGTCGTACCCGGTGGGCGTTTCCGCGAAGTTTATTATTGGGACAGCTATTTCACCATGCTTGGGCTTGCAGAAAGCGGTCACTGGGACAAAGTGCAGGATATGGTGGACAACTTTGCCCATGAAATTGATGCCTGGGGGCATATTCCCAATGGCAACCGCAGTTATTATCTAAGCCGTTCGCAACCACCGTTCTTTGCCTTTATGGTCAAACTGTTGGCCAGCCATAATGGTGATGAAACCTACATCACTTACCTGCCGCAATTGAAAAAAGAGTACGCCTACTGGATGCAGGGCAGCGATACGCTGCAAGCGGGTTCTGAAAACCTGCGCGTGGTGAAACTTAAAGATGGTTCAGTCCTGAACCGCTATTGGGATGACAGAGATACGCCACGTACAGAATCTTATCTGGATGATGTGACTACCGCGAAGAACAACCCGAATCGCCCGGCAACAGAAATCTATCGTGATTTGCGTGCCGCTGCCGACTCGGGCTGGGATTTCAGCTCTCGCTGGATGGATAACCCAGAACAACTTGGTTCGATTCGCACCACCTCAATCGTGCCGGTGGATTTAAACGCCCTGTTATTCCAGATGGAAAAAACGCTGGCGCACGCCAGCACTGTAGCGAAAGACACCAGTGCAGCAACGCAATACCAGCAACTGGCAGATGCTCGCCAGAAAGCTATGGAAGCGCATTTGTGGAATAGCAAACAGGGCTGGTATGCCGATTACGATCTCAAAAATAATGCTGTTCGTTCTCAGTTGACCGCCGCCGCACTGTTCCCGCTTTATGTGCATGCGGCCTCGAAAGAGCGCGCGGACAAAATGGCAACCATCACCCGTGCGCAACTGCTGAAAGCCGGTGGGCTTGCGACAACCAATCTGAAAACGGGCCAGCAGTGGGATGCCCCAAATGGCTGGGCTCCCTTGCAATGGGTAGCCACCGAAGGGCTGCAGAACTATGGGCATAAAGATTTAGCCATGGAAGTCACCTGGCGCTTCCTCACCAATGTGCAGCATACCTACAACCGCGAACAGAAACTGGTTGAAAAGTATGATGTATCCAGCACGGGTACGGGCGGTGGTGGCGGAGAATATCCTCTCCAGGATGGTTTTGGCTGGACCAACGGCGTGACGCTGAAAATGCTCGATTTGTTATGCGGTAAAGAGAAGCCCTGCGATTCCACACCGGATAAATTGCCTTCAGCAACACCGGGGCCTGTGACTGAAACTACGAAACCTACTGCGGCCTCAACCCAGTAACGTCGTTCCAACGGCCTCACTCCCTCCTTCTCCTTCTCTCAAGGAGAAGGAGTAAAAATTCTCCCACCACCGATTCCCCTTAGACCCTCTCCCATGGAAAGGGTCGTACTCCTCTGTAAAAACACCAATATTTTCATGGGTTTTAATTCTCTACCTGCCAATATTTGCACTTGCTTACACAAACAATAACAATAATAATTCGCATTCCTATTCGTTATAAGATCGCCTGAATTTATACCAACCTCTCCGACACAGATCGGCCCTTCAGGTGATAACAAAAAGACATTCTCGGGAAAATAATAAAATGAAACTGGCATTTACCGTAAAGCGTTCCGCTTTACTCTGCGCGCTTGCTCTTGCTGCTCCAACCTACGCGATGGCGGAAGATACCGTTATTGTGACCGACACACTGACAGAAACCTCCACCAGCCCAACTCAGGGTTACAGCGCGACGGTTAGTCGTGGTGCTACTAAAACTGATGAGCCGTTAATCACTACCGGTCAGTCGGTGTCTGTCGTGACTCGTCAACAAATTGATGATCAGGGTGCATTATCTGTAAACAGCGCGCTCAACTACACACCGGGTGCTTTCACTGGTTTTGCTGGTGGTGCAACTCGTTATGACACTGTCGCACTGCGCGGTTTCCACGGCGGTGATGTGAATAACATCTTCCTTGATGGCTTGCGCCTGATGAGTGACGGCGGCAGCTACAACGTGGTGCAGGTTGATCCATGGTTCCTTGAGCGTATTGACGTTATCAAAGGGCCTTCTTCAGCTCTTTACGGACAAACCATTCCTGGCGGACTGGTAATGGAGACCTCAAAGCGACCGCAGTTCATTGAGGAAGGCCACGTTCGCGCCATGTACGGTAACAACAATACCACCGGCACCGCATTCGACTATACCAATGCGATTAACGATGAATGGGCCTGGCGCCTCATCGGTATGACAAAAAATAGTGATACCCAGTATGAGAAAACCCGTGAAGAACGCTATGCCATCTCCCCGTCTGTGTTATGGCAGCCGAGCGAAAATACCTCATTGGTGATGCGTGCATACCTGGAAAAAGATCCTTCAGGTGGCTTCCACGGATCGGTTCCGGCAGATGGTAGTCTCTATTCGTCTACTGGCCGTAAACTCAGCACCGGCTTCTCTGATGTAGAACCGGGCAATGACGAATTCAAACGCCACCAGCAGATTTACAGTTACGAGTTCGCTCATAGCTTTAATGACACTTGGGCGTTCCGCTCCAACGCCAGCTACACCCACTCAAACGTGGGCCTCAAGCAGGCTTACCAGATTGGCTGGGCAGATGCCGCGCACGACGAATTGATGCGTTATTACAGCGGTGAAACCTCGTCTCTCGACGCTTACGCCATCGATAACCAACTGGAAGCAGATTTCGCAACCGGCGAACTGGACCACAAAGTGGTGCTTGGCGGGGAGTTCCATAAATACACCAATAACCTGTCTGACGATTCTGCTTATACCACCAACCTAAACCCATGGACGGGCGAGTCCGGTGGACCTGGCGGTTTCTACTATTACGATCCGCGTGACCCGACTTACTCCACTATCAACCAGGGTCTGTTGACCAAAGCAGGTAAGCGTCAGTACGAACAAACCGGCGTCTATTTACAAGATGATATGAAGTGGAATCAGTGGCATATGACACTCTCTGGTCGTTACGACCATATGGTGACCAAAAGCCATATCGTGGCTGAAGCCATTGACAGTGACGTGACAGATAACCGCACCGATGATCATTTCAGCGGACGTGCCTCCCTGCTGTATGCGTTCAACAACGGGGTTTCTCCTTACGTCAGTTACAGCCAGGCAATTACACCGCAGGTTCTGCCTGATGCTGAAGGCAAATTGCTGAAGCCGACCACTGCCGAGCAGTACGAAGCGGGTGTGAAATATCAGCCAGCTGGCACAGTAGATATGTATACCGTTGCGCTGTACGACCTGACACAAAAAGATGTCGGTAACCGTGTAGTTCAGGGCAGCTATTTTGAGCCAGCAGGTAAAGTTCATTCGCAGGGCGTTGAGCTGGAAGCGCGTTCGCAGTGGAATCAGCGTTTCTCAACCATCGCTGGTTACACGTACAACAAAGTACGCTTTAAAGATGCAATCGACGGTAACGACGGCAACACGCCGTATGTGACGCCTGACCAAATGGCAAGCTTGTGGGGAATGTTCAAAGCCGACTTAGGTATCAGTCTGGGTGCTGGTGTACGCTACATTGGCAAGCAATGGGCAGATAACGAGAATACCCTGCGTGTACCTTCTGTCACTCTGCTTGATGCGATGGTACGTGCCGATATGGGTGCGTGGACGCCATCTTTGAAAGGGGCTTTCGTACAAGTTAATGCCACCAACCTGACAGGCCGTGATTACGTTGCGGGCTGTTACGGTACCGGCTATTGCTACTGGGGTGCAGAGCGTTCTGTTATTGCAACCGTGGGATATGATTTTTAAGTTTTGTTAACTCCAGTGTCGGATGTCGCTTCGCTAATCCGACCTGCGAAACATAGATACGGCCCCGTTTGGGGCCGTTTTTCTATGGCTGACGTGTTATCGCGACCTCACCTGCGAGCGGTGAAGCTGGCTTTCCCTGCTGCTGTTCCAGTGCGATTTGTGCCAATGGCGTATCAGCTTCATAGCGCGCACGGGCATCGAGGCTTTTCTCGTATTTATTGTATTTCCACCAGGCGTAACCGAGGAAGACAACCAGCCCACCAACGTTATAAAACATGATGGTCATAATGCTGGCACCGGTCGGGAATGTGGATGCAATAAACCCGACGGTGAAAATGACTATCAACAAGCTAACAATGGTGATCCCCTGCATCCGTGTGCCCATACGGAAATCACGATTGACCTCATCGTATTTCATACGCAGGTTCAGGTAGGCAAGCATGATAAACAGCGGCGGTAACATTGACGCGGCAGCGGTCATGTTAATAAGCGTGTTCATCAACTCCTGTACGCTACCCGAACCCACGGTTGGGATAAGCATCAATGGGATAACAATCAGGAATTGAATCCACGCTGCACGAGTCGGTACGCCATGCTGGTTAAGACGCACGGTTTTCTCACCAAAAATACCTTTTGGAATTTCGGTAAAGAAGATTTTCACAGGAGCAGCAGTCCACATCAGCAGTGAGCCAAACATCGCAGTAAAGGAGACAATCCCGACAAAGCGGTTCATCAGCGACGTTGGCAAGCCAAAGTGATTCGCCAGCCCTTCAAATACCTGCACCGTACCGCCGGTGTAATGCAAATCAGCTTTATGAACAAAGACGTTAATCAGCAGTGAGGAGACGGTATAAAGGCCACCGATGAATAAACCAGACAAAATGATCACTTTAACAAAGGCTTTGCTGCCGCCTTTTACGTCATTGACGTACACCGCAACCGACTCAGCACCACCTGCGGCCTGGAAAATCCACGCGATAATACCGAGGAATGCCCAGCTAAACTGCGGTGTAATCGCCTGCACGTTGATTGGGTCAGCCGGTTCGACGCCACCAATCACGGCAGCCCCTGCAAGAATGATGTAGGAGAACGTAAGGAGAAGCATCAGCGTGGAGGTCACTGAGGTCATCGGCCCCAACAATTTTGCCCCGTGGTTTGAAATCCAGGTGGAGAAAGCAAACAGGCAAATGCTGATTATTGCCGTCGTTATCGGCGTGAAAATATAGTCATAGCCAAGGAACGCATATGAGGCGTAGGCAATAACTCGCGGTAGTAACGAGGTAAAGAAAAACAGGTTAACAAACCAGTAGGTGTAGGCGGTGATAAATGCCCAGCGGCCACCTAACGCACTCTTCACCCAGGCATAAACTCCCGCTTCGGAATTACGGTTCAGAGAGACGAATTCCGCGATGATTAAACAGAACGGAATAAAATAAATGAGTGTCGCCACCAGGAAAACCGGTGCCGATGCTATACCTAACTGAATATTGTTATTAATGACGTTATTGAAGCTAAACACCGCCGCAAATGTCATCGCTAATAACCCGAACTTGCCAATAGTATTTCTGTTTGTTGAAGCCATACGAACTCCACACTGTAGGGTAAATTTTAATAATTTTTTCGTAGGTCGGATAGCGCCTGCGCCATCCGACACCAGTCAGGCGTTTAACACCCTATTTATTTAGAAAATACGTTTCTTCAATCGTGACTTTTAAAATCACTTTTTTGACGTCTTTCCCCTGCGAAAACCGGTGTGCTTCGTGGTTTTCACAGATGATGACGTTTCCGGCGTTAAGCTGATGTTTAACACCCTGCCCACGCAAAAACTCACGGTCAGTTTCATCGCTGTAAGCAATTTCTGGGGTTAACTCGTTTTTCGCTGCAACCTCAACGGTTTCTTGTCCCGCAAGGTAATAATGAACATCGAAATAACGGCGATTCCCTTCGAATAAATCCATGTTATTTACTGGGCCTTCTGCAAGGCGATAAACCAAAGAATCACCAATTGAATAAAAAATATTAGGTTGAATATTTTCGAGGTTATTAATAGCTTCGATACAACGCTGCCATTTTTTCCCCGCACGATAAATCTGCTTAAAATCTTCTAAGGTATTTAAAATAATCATTACGTTTGCCCTATCAAGAAAGTGCGCGGTTGGTTTGCGGTTGGAAATCGTATTTCGCGAGATCAACCGTCTCCACCTGCGCTTTACTGAACGGCACCATAGTGAAACCGTAGTGGAATGGTTTGAGGTAAACGCGGAATGAATCCAGCACTTCGGAACCCCATGAGTTGGAGCCAAGTCCGAGGATTTGATCATCGAGGTTTAATGTCAGGTAATCGCCCTTTTCCAGCTCATTAATGTGCTGCGCCTGTTGCAACATTTCTGCGCTATATGGCCATAGGCTGAAGTTAATCGGCTTAGATGGCTGGATGAAAATACCGTTACCCTTTTCATCTTCAACACTCAACCAACGCACATCCTGGCGGTTGCCGTTATCCTGTGGGAACGGGTAGTTTTCAAAAAGGCTTTCTACCGGCTGGCGGTAATGGCCAATCAGATTGCTTTGGCAGCTGTCAGCATAGTTTTCACCTGGCCCACGGCCATAATACTCAACCTGTTTAAAGCGTGTGCTGATGCCGAAATCGAGGCCAATTTTTGGAACAATGGCCTGATAGTTTCCATATGGTGTACCTGACAAATCCAGGCTGACATGGCCTGCCGGAGTTATGCGCCACTGATAAGTACAGCGCATACCGAAATCAAACACTGGTGGTGCAATCGTGCTGGTAACCTCAACAACCGTATCTTCACCTTGCGAGAAATGACGCATGGTGCGGAAATTATGCTGCATCAGGTGCACGTGATACGGCTGCCACAAACCCTCAAATTCCTGCTTGTGGTTATCGATAGTCGGTTTAAAGAAGGTTAGATGCGGCGCGCGCCCAACAATTTCCTCACCGTCTACCAACCATGAAACCAACTCACCACTCAGGCGGCAGAAAGTCAGAGAAAATTGATTGCCGCTGATAACCAGGCTGTTTTGCTGCGTTTCACAGCGTAATGCGCTGTGCTGATTGAGTGGCAATAGCTCACGAGAAACCGCCTGCTGGCGCAAGATCTGGAACTGACCAAGCGAGTGCATCGCATCACTCCAGCTTGTCGCACTGCGCTTAACAACTTCAACATTGATAAACACTTCACCTGCTGGCACCACAGGTGCAGCCAATTGCAGCTCTTCGGCTTCACCTGGCAGCAAGTGTGGCAGTGACAATGTTTGCTGTGCGATGGTTTTACCATCGACCTGATATGCGACCTTGAACTCGATGTCACCAAGTGTGCTGAACCAGTAGCGGTTCTCCACCAGCAACACATCACACTGTTGCGTCGGGCGAATATTGACCGGGCAAAGCACCTGCTTGTACTCACGCAAGCCTGGGCCTGGACGTTGATCCGGATAGATAAGCCCATCCATGCAGAAGTTATAGTTGTTTGGGTAGTCGCCGTAATCACCGCCATACTGATAGCGCTCACGCCCCTGCTCGTCATGCACCAGTAAACCATGGTCGCACCACTCCCAGACGTAATGCCCTTGCAAACTTTTATGCTGATTAAATACGGCCTGGTATTGCGCTAACCCGCCAGGCCCGTTGCCCATTGCATGGGCGTATTCGCAGATAATGCGTGGTTTAGGATGAGGGTATTCACCAAAGGCATTCATCATTGAGACGCGTGAATACATAGTGCTGATCACGTCCACGACTTCGGCGTCACGATCTTCTTCGTAATGCACCAGACGGGTGGGATCAAGTTGCTTACAGCGTGCTGCCATCGCACGTATATTGCAGCCGTAGCCTGACTCGTTACCCAGGGACCAGATGATGACAGAAGGATGGTTTTTCTGCGCCAGAACGTGGCGTTCTATACGCTCGACGTAGGCTTGTTCCCACGTTGGATCGTCAGTGATGCGGCTAATATTGCCGACGTTTGCAAAACCGTGACTCTCGACATCAGTTTCCGCCATCACAAACAGGCCGTACTGGTCGCACAATGCATAGAAACGCGGGTCGTTCGGGTAATGGGCCGTACGTACTGAGTTGATGTTGTGTTGCTTCATCAGGACGATGTCACGCTCAACACGCGCCATATCGACTGCACGGCCTTTCTGGCAATCGTGATCGTGGCGGTTCACACCATGCAATTTCAGGTAACGACCATTAACGTAAAATAGGCCGTCGCGCACTTTGATGTCGCGGAACCCGACTTGCTGCGGCACTACTTCGATGATTTCACCGTGGTTATTGCGCAGCGTCAGCAGCAGTAAATAAAGATTGGGGTGCTCAGCATTCCACTGCTTCGGTTGTTTTACCGGTATCAGGAACTGACAGGTGGCACTGTTCTGTACGCTAAGTGCATCAAGGATTTGCTCAGCGATACATTTTTCACCATCAAACAATTGCGCATGCAGTTGCAAACCCGCGACAGGTGCGGCCGATATATTGTTTAAGTCGCACGATACCTGGAGCTCAGCATCACAGTAGTTTTCATCAAATTCCGTCACCACGGTTAAGTCATGTACATGAACTTTCGGCTGACCAATAAGATAAACATCACGGAAAATACCCGCCATCCACCACATATCCTGATCTTCAATATAGGTGGAGTCAGCCCATTGCATCACCCTCACGCTCAGCAAGTTTTCTCCGGCCTTCACATACGGGCTGAGATCAAACTCGGCGCTCAGACGGCTGCCTTTGCTAAAGCCTACATAGTGGCCATTTACATAAACTTCAAAGTAGGTTTCTACGCCGTCGAATTTAATAATGACCTGGCGTTGTAACCAGTCTGACGGTAGCGAAAACTGGCGCTGATAGGCACCGGTTGGGTTGTTGGTCGGAACAAAAGGCACATCAATAGGGAAAGGATAACCTTCATCGGTATATTGCAGTTTACCGTGGCCTTCCATTTGCCACATTCCCGGAACAGTGATTTCACCCCATTCAGCCATAGGCTGGTGGTAAAACTCGGCCGGTACTTTTTGCGGATGGTCGAAATAGTTAAACGCCCATTTTCCGCTTAGCAATGAAAAGCCCAGGCTTTGCTCGCGGTTTAGCTCTTTTGCCTTTTCAACACTGTCATAACCGTGGAACCAGGCGCGCGGTGGCAGTCGGTTCTCAGATTGTTTTTCTATGTTTTCCCAATTGTTCACGCCAACATCCTCATTACGTGGGTATGGGCAAACAATAGTAAATATTTAGTAAAACTAAAAATTAAAGTTTACTAAATGCCGCGGCGATCACAATAAATCAACACGCGGTATAAAACAAAAAGCCCTGCTGATGTAAGAAACCAGCAGGGCTTATGGGATGAGTTGTTGATTTTATTCAGATGTTGTCGAGTCACGCAATTGCAAAGAGCTGGGGACAAATACCGATAGCGGGATGGTGCGATCGTCACGCAGCCGTTCCATCAGCAGGTTAACGCCCTGCGCACCGATGGTTTCAGAGTGAATTCTTACCGTTGAAAGCGCCGGGTAAACAAAGCGCGCGGTAGGGATATCGTTGACGCTTATCAGAGCCAGTTGCTCTGGTACTTTAATACCGTGTTCATGCAGAGCGCGTAGAACACCAATCGCAATAGAGTCGGTCGCCACAAACAAGGCTGGTGGGTAATCGCTTGATGATGCAAGCATTTTCATCGCGCACTGGTATCCGGCCTGGCTACTAAAGTCCCCATAGTAAACATCCTGCGGCTGAACAACTTTTTTACTACGCCCATAATCAACAAACGCCTGTTCGCGCTGATCGGCATATTCCGGGTCATCCCGGCCACCGATAAAGCCGATACGCAGGTAACCACGTGAAATAAAGAAGTCGATCACCTTCTGGCTGATTTTCGCTAAATCAACGCTTACGCAGTCAAACCGTGGATCGTTAGTTACCCCATCGAGATACACCAACGGCAAATCCTGCTGCTCCAGCACCGCCTGTGTTGCAGGCTGGGGTTTACCAATTACCAGTAAACCGTCGGCTGCCACCAAGGGGCGATCGCCTTTGAAGTCGTAACAGGAAACCAGCGTAATACCCAGTTTTTCGCATTGAGTTTCAATGCCATAACGCATAGCCAGGTAATAGGGATCGTTGATTTCCAGCTCTTGCCCATGAGTATAAAGAGCCGCAAAGGTAAGACGCTGACCGGCCTGACGTTTGGCACTGGGGACTTTGTATTCCAGCCGCTCTGCCGCTTCGAGAATTTTCTGACGGGTCTGACTCTTCACGCTCAGTGTGGGATCGTCATTCAGGACCCGTGAAACCGTAGCCACAGATACCTGAGCCGCATGAGCGATTTCCTTCAATGTAGCCATAAGATCCCAATAATCAAGAGGTGAAAACAATAGCTTAATGGCATTGCGACTACGTGTATAGCCCTACTCGCATTGTGATCCACTTATCGCTTTACCGATTTAAGTATATATTTTAGTAAATATTTAACTAGTATGAGCGGCATTCCACGGATCGATAACCGCAATAACAACAAGGAGTGGATTGTATGGTTAAGATTTTATCTATGGCACCGCTGCTAACACTGTTCGCACCCGCAGGGGGATTGCTGGCAGCAGAAAGCGTTGTTCCGGCAGCACGCCAGACTCCGCAACCACCTTCGCTTACAGCAGATACTAGTAACACCGCCTTTCGTTTTTATGGCGAGATGGGCCTGGGTGGCAGCGTTTACCTTAACGGCGACGACAAGCATAAATACAGCGACGGGACTTATATCGAAGGCGGCCTTGAGGTCAAACACGGTAACTGGTTTGGTCTGCTATATGGGGAAGGCTGGACGGTTCAGGCAGACAATAATGGTAATGCCTGGGTTCCCGATCACAGCTGGGGCGGTTTTGAAGGTGGGATTAACCGTTTTTATGGCGGCTATCGTACCGATAAAGGCACCGAGTTTATTTTAAGTGCCCGTAACGATTCATCGCTGGACGATTTGCAATGGTGGGGAGATTTCACGCCGGAGTATGGCTATGTCATCCCCAATACCCGTGATTTAACCTACGCCGCTAAGATACAAAACCTGACTGGGAAGCTACGTTACAGTGTCACAGCAGCTCCAGAGAGCCGTGTCGACGAGAGCAAAGCGTGGTTGCACTTCGGTAAATATGACCGCTATTCAGATAAATATACCTATCAGGCGATGATCAACGGCTACCTCCAGTACGACATTCTTGATGATTTAACCATGTTGAGCGGGTTGGAAGTGACCGACGGCACCGGGCTGATGTATCTGCTGGGTTTACAGGGTAAACACCTCGCAGGACGAGTCTGGCACCATACCGGCAAAGGCGATGGTTATAACCCTGGTAGTGAGAGCGGGATGATGATCAGCGGCATGGTTGAACCTGCTAAAGGACTTTATCTTTCAACCGCCTGGAGCTACGCGCAGCATCTGTTAGATAACGCCGAAGACCAGACCACCTCTTACGCACAGTTTGGTATCTGGTACGAATACTTTGGTGGAAAACTCGCCACTGCACTCGACAGCCGTTTTTATCTTCATAACGACACCACGAACGCCAGCAATTCGATATTCGTGATGCAATATTTCTACTGGTAAGGATACTTCATGAAAACAATTTTCCGTCTTGCCCCGCTCGCGATGCTGCTTGTGCTCGCGGGTTGCCATTCAACAAAGCACGACACCACCACGTTAATGGCCAATGATTTCCAGAACGTTATCGATCGCACCGGTGCACCACACGCGATGCTTGATTACGATTTCGACGAACATCAACGATTTAATCCGCTTTTTGATGATGGTGCCTGGCATGGGCATTTGCTGCCAGCAAGTAGCGAAGGAATGGGTGGTTTCCCAGGCCCTGCTTTGCTGACCGAAGAGTACATCAACTTTATGGCGAATAATTTCGACCGCCTGAGCGTGTACCAGAATGGTAAAAAAATCGCATTTACAATGAAGGCATACAGCATTCCTGGGGCATTGATACAGACACTCACCTCCCCTGGTGTCACTGTGAAAATGACGTTGCGCTTTGTGACATCACGCACCTCCTTGCTGGAAACAGAAATCACCACTGACGCACCGCTGGAGCTAGTTTGGGATGGCGAATTACTGGAGAAGTCTCATCTTCAGGAGCAAAAACCTCAGTCTGATGAAACCATTGAGCAGGCGTTTCCGGGCTACACCCGCACGCTACATGCCACATCAGATGGTCTGAATGTCACTTTTGGCAAAGTGCGTGCCGACTCAAACCTGATGACATCTGGCCAATCACAGTACCAAATCCATAAAACGCTGCCGATGCGCACCCAAATTGACGGCCACCGCTTTATTGCAAAAGCCAATATTGAAAGCTCGACCACCCTCTACACCACTTATTCTCATTTATTGACGGCTACTGAAGTACAAAAAGAACAAAGTAAAATCGCTGATATTCTCAAGCATCCTCAAACCTACCAGACAGCATCCGAGCAGCGCTGGGAAGGTTATTTGAAATCCGGGCTAAAAAACCCTGCCGCGACGGCGGCACAAACCCGTGTGGCAGTAAAAGCTATCGAAACGCTGAATGGAAACTGGCGTGGCGTGGCAGGTGCGATGAAATTTGACTCCGTCACACCTTCTGTAACTGGACGCTGGTTTTCCGGTAACCAAACCTGGCCGTGGGATACCTGGAAGCAGGCTTACGCTATGGCACATTTTAATCCTGACGTGGCAAAAGATAACATTCGCGCAGTCTTCGCCTGGCAGATTCCAACCGATGACCCATTACGCCCATGGGATGCAGGCTTTGTTCCAGATTTGATTGCCTATAACACCAGCCCAGAACGTGGCGGTGATGGTAGCAACTGGAATGAACGCAATACCAAGCCAAGCCTTGCCGCCTGGTCTGTGATGGAAGTCTACAAAGCCACGGGGGATAAAGCCTGGCTTGAGGAAATGTATCCGCATCTGGTGGCTTATCATGACTGGTGGTTACGTAACCGTGACCACAACAGAAATGGTGTACCTGAGTATGGTGCCACTCGTGACAAAGCCCACAACACCGCAAAGGGTGAAATGATCTTTACCGTCAAACGCGGCAGCAAAGAGCAAAAAATGGTAGGGCTTGAGAACTACAACCAAGTTTTGCGTAGCGGGAAATATGACAGCATTGATATTCCGGCTCAGGTTGCTGCTTCGTGGGAGTCCGGGCGTGATGACGCTGCCGTATTTGGCTTTATCGACCCTGACCAACTGCAACGTTATCTGGATAAAGGCGGCAAACGCGAAGACTGGCAGGTGCTGTTTGCTGAAAACCGCGACTCAAGTGGGCGCCTTGTCGGTTTTTCACTTTTGCAGGAGTCAGTTGACCAGGCCAGTTACATGTACAGCGACAGCAGTTATCTGGCTGAAATGGCGAAAATTCTCGGCAAACCGCAAGATGAACAACACTTTAGCCAGCACGCTAAGAAACTGGCCAGCTATATCAACACCTGTATGTTTGACGATGCCACGGGCTTCTATTACGACATTCGGATTGAAGATAAACCTTTGGCCAATGGCTGTGCCGGCAAACCAATCGTTGCGCGGGGCAAGGGACCGGAAGGATGGTCACCGTTATTTAATGGTGCTGCAACTCAATCCCATGCTGATGCCGTCGTGAAGGTCATGAAAGATCCAAAAGAGTTTAATACTTACGTGCCACTCGGGACCGCGGCACTGACGAATCCGGCATTTGGCGCTGATATTTATTGGCGTGGACGAGTGTGGGTGGATCAATTCTACTTTGGGCTAAAAGGAATGGAACGGTATGGCTATCGCGCCGATGCCGTGGAGATGGCTAATCGTTTCTTTGCCCACGCCAATGGCCTGATGAGCGATGGTCCTATTCGCGAGAACTATAATCCGCTTAATGGCGCGCAACAGGGGGCACCGAATTTCTCCTGGAGCGCCGCACATCTCTACATGCTGTATAACGATTTCTTCACGCAAAAGTAGCAAACGTAAAACGGCCCCAAATGGGGCCGTTACAAAATAGGTAAAGACCTATCCTCTAAATAATTGGAGTTGCATCAAGGCGGCAAACTCAGGAATCCCCAGGAGCTTACTGGGGTGAGTGAGTGCAGCCAACGCCGAGACGACTTCAAGTATGACGAGGATAGTTAGCGACGAACCATACGGTAAATAACCAAAACAATAATCGCACCTGCTACTGCGACAAGGAAACTTGGCAAGTTAAAGCCCGTGACGCTGCCGCCGATATGAAGAAATGTTGCAATCCATCCACCAACGACAGCACCAATAATCCCTAAAATACAGGTCAGGATAAACCCGCCGCCGTCTTTACCAGGCATAATTAATTTTGCGATAACACCAGCTATCAAACCGAAAATAATCCAGGCCAGAATACCCATGTTGAACATCCTCTTCATTATTGTGTGTGGTAACAAGCCAGAATCCACATCAGTTTCGTCGCGGGTTCTGTCTGTCGGTACGCTAAGTATAATCAAATGTTAGAAAAATGTGATTAGCATCACTAAGTTATTGAATTTATCCGCATCGCGCCTTGAGATTTATCTTAAGTTTTTTACATTATTGCCGATAAGATTGCTTACCGCTTTCAAAAAACCACAACATGGACCTGGCCTTGAGTAACTATAACGAGCAGTTTCTGAAACAAAGTCCTCTGGCAGTATTAGGCGTGTTACGTGATCTCCATAAAAACCAAGTCCCGGTTCGTCTGAGTTGGCCATCGGGGCAATTTATCAGCAAAATCCTTGAGGTTACGGCGACTGGTTTGATCGTGGATTTTGGAAGCCAGGGGCATGAAAATCAGGCGGCGCAAAAAGCGACCAACATACAGTTCATTGCTGAGACGGAAGGAGCAAAGGTAGAATTTATAATGCCTAAGATGCAGGTAATAAGTTACCTGAACTTACCGGCATTCCACGCCCCGCTACCTCCCGCTTTGTGGTTCGTACAACGCCGGGAATACTTTCGCATCAGTGCCCCACTTCAGCCCTATTACCTCTGCAATACCACGCTCTCTAATGGCTCGCCATTCCAGTTCAGGCTATGTGATTTGTCATTAGGGGGAATGGGCGCACTGGTTGATGGGCCTCTGCCGGAAGGGCTGAGCGCCGGAATGCGTTTCTCACAGGTGGAAATAGATTTAGTGCAGTGGGGTAAATTTCACTTTGATATGCAGCTGATAACGCTTTCGGAACGAAAAGTCATCGACGGTAAAAATCAGACCATCAGCACCCCTCGCCTGAGTTTCCGCTTCCTGAATGTGAACCCGGCCGTTGAGCGCGAACTACAGCGCATTATTTTTTCGCTGGAACGATCGGCGCGTGAAAAAGCAGAACGAGTGAAGTAAACAGTTTAAGACAGACACTAAAAAATTCGAGTTGCATAAAGGCGAAAGGCCGCAAACCCCAGACGCATAGAAAACGATATGACTGGGATGTGCGGTTGTGCTTTAAAAATGACTTGTTACATGGCGTTTAAAGCCCGCGACACCTTATATAGATAGCGCGGCGCCTGAGGTGCCGGGTGGTTCTTGGCAATGTAATCGTAAAACTCGTCAGGGCTCAGATCATTAATCTCGTTAATGGCTTTTTTGCGATCCGATGAGAAGGTTCGGAGCAGAGCCCCTGCACCGTTAGCATAAGAGGCCAGCAACGCATATTGCATAGTTTGCGGATCTTCAATACCAGCCAGAATGCCATGTTCCAGGATACTTAAATAAGCCGTGCCAATCGAAATATTACGGGCCGGGTCTTTGAGCTCGCTGGTTGACGGCTCGCCGCCCCATCCCAGGTGGCGATACACATCGCGGCCAGCGGTTGAGGCTTTAATCTGCATCAGACCAACCGCGTTGGACTTGCTGACAAGCGTGGGATTACCGCCTGATTCCACAGCAATAATCGCCGTAACCACCCGTGGACTTACTCCCCACTCTTTTGCGGCCTGATCGGTTATTGGCATCCAGGTTAATGCACGTTGTACCGGTTTTGTAGGGTCCCACTCGGGCTGTTTGGTGGTATGGCTTGAACAGCCTGCTAAAAACAAAACCAATACAATGAGCCATCTGATATTCACGCATCTATCCTTATAAAGTTACCCGGAATATTGAAATCTGTGGGGTAAACAACATTGATTCATCGCCGCCTGGCGGATGACAACCACCTTTGATAACGGCATGATAACCAATTCACTTTCAGCAAGGAAATGCCATGTCCACGATTCGTTTGATTGCTCCTTCAGGTTTCTGTGTTAATCAGGCTGCTGCTGCGCGCGGTATCGAACGCCTGAAAGCCGCGGGACACCGAGTGGAAAACCAATCCGTCGTTACCCGGCGCTTTCAGCGTTTCGCCGGAACTGACGACCAACGACTTGCTGATATTCAGGATTTATCCGCACTCCCGAATGAATGCGATATCGTTCTGGCGGTGCGCGGTGGTTATGGTGCATCCCGTTTGCTTGAAAATATTGACTATTCGAGCCTTGGGCACGCGTTCCGCGAACGTACACCGATTATTTGCGGGCATAGCGATTTTACCGCAATCCAGTTAGCCCTCTTATCCCAGACAGGTGCTATTACCTTTAGCGGGCCGATGCTTGCAGGTAATTTTGGTGCCGATGAGTTAAACAGCTTTACCTGGCAGCATTTCTGGCAGGCGATTACTGAGCCGCAATTTACCCTCACCTGGCAAAGCCCAACGCCTGCATGTTCGGCGAGTGGGACGCTGTGGGGCGGCAATCTCGCGATGCTGGTATCAATGATTGGCTCGCCGTGGCTCAACGTGATTGATGGTGGCATTTTAGTGGTCGAAGATATTAACGAGCACCCTTTCCGCGTGGAGCGACTGCTATTGCAACTCCACCACGCCGGAATTTTAGCTCGCCAGAAAGCCCTGATTCTCGGAAGTTTCAACGGAGCAACGTTAAGTGACTACGACGGCGGTTACGATTTCGATGAAATGTGTCGCATGTTAGAGCAGCGGTTATCCATTCCCGTGCTGCGCGGTTTACCGTTTGGTCATGAACCAGAAACTGTCACTCTGCCATTGGGTGCTTTTGGCGAACTACAGCATGACGGGCAAACCGCCAGTCTCACCGTCAGCGGTCATCCGGTAATGAGACAAAATAAGTAGAATATGCCCCTCAGAAAGCACAATGAATCAATGCTTTCCGTGTTAAAATTTGCTTCACGAATAGATACACACGCAAAGGAGAAAGATAATTTTGGACGCAGGGGCGATAGTCAGTCTGTTTATTTTAGGTTCCGTATTGGTAACTTGTAGCATCTTATTGAGTTCTTTTTCCTCGCGTCTTGGTATCCCCATCCTGGTTATATTCCTCGCTATTGGTATGTTGGCGGGGATCGATGGCATTGGCGGCATTCCGTTTGATAATTATCCTTTCGCTTATTTAATCAGTAACCTGGCACTGGCGGTGATTCTGCTTGATGGCGGCATGCGCACCCAGGCAAGCTCCTTTCGCGTAGCGCTTGGCCCGGCACTTTCGCTTGCTACAGTTGGTGTACTTATCACCTCAGGCTTGACTGGCATGGCTGCAGCCTGGCTGTTTAATCTCAATGTCATCGAAGGCTTGCTGATTGGCGCGATAGTCGGCTCAACGGATGCGGCAGCCGTGTTCTCGTTGCTCGGCGGCAAAGGGCTGAACGAACGTGTTGGTTCAACGCTTGAGATTGAATCAGGTAGTAACGACCCGATGGCGGTGTTTCTGACCATCACGCTGATTGAGATGATTCAGCATGGGCAAACCGGCCTGAGCTGGATGTTCCTGGTGGATATTATCCAACAGTTTGGTTTGGGCATTTTGCTTGGCCTCGGCGGCGGTTATCTGCTGCTGCAAATGATTAACCGCATTACGCTGCCACAAGGTTTGTATCCGCTGCTGGCATTAAGCGGCGGGATTATGGTGTTTGGCATCACCACCGCATTAAACGGCAGCGGTATTCTGGCGGTCTATTTGTGTGGCTTTTTACTCGGAAACCGCCCTATTCGCAGCCGCTTTGGTATTCTACAAAACTTTGATGGTCTGGCGTGGTTTGCACAAATCGGCATGTTCCTGGTGCTGGGCTTACTGGTCAATCCAACCGATCTGTTGCCGATTGCTATTCCGGCGCTGTTGCTGTCTATCTGGATGATATTCTTTGCTCGTCCATTGTCTGTTTTCCTCGGCTTGCTGCCGTTCCGTGGTTTTAACCTGCGCGAACGTGTGTTTATCAGTTGGGTTGGCCTGCGTGGCGCGGTGCCAATCATCCTTGCCGTATTCCCGATGATGGCGGGCCTTGAAAATGCGCGCCTGTTCTTTAATGTCGCCTTCTTCGTGGTCCTGGTGTCGTTGTTATTACAAGGCACGTCGCTCGGTTGGGCGGCGAAAAAAGCCAAAGTTGTGGTTCCGCCTGTCGGCTGGCCGGTATCCCGCGTTGGCCTGGATATTCATCCGGAAAACCCTTGGGAGCAGTTCGTTTATCAGCTTAGCGAAGACAAATGGTGCATCGGTGCCTCTTTGCGGGATCTGAAAATGCCGAAAGACACACGAATTGCCGCCCTGTTCCGTGACAATGTTCTGATGCAACCAGGTGACCGTACACGTTTGCAAGTGGGTGATGTGCTCTGTGTTATTGGACGTGAGCGCGACTTACCGGCTCTGGGTAAGATGTTTAGCCAGTCGCCACCAGTGGCACTCGACCAACGCTTCTTCGGTGATTTTATTCTCGAAGCCAGCGCCCAGTTTGGCGATGTCGCGACCATTTACGGCCTTGAACTTGATGACAACGTCAATACTCAACAAACATTGGGTGAGTTTGTGGTGGGCATGTTAGGCGGTGCGCCGGTGGTTGGTGACCAGGTAGAGTTCGCGGGCATGATTTGGACTGTCGCCGAGAAAGAAGATAACCAGGTGCGTAAGATTGGTGTGCGCGTCGAGAGTGAAGAGACTGAGTAATAAAACGATATGGCGGGTAAGGTAACTTACCCGCATATCAATACCGATGTGCAAAAGAGCGTTAATGCAACAATAGTCAGGATGTTGTAACTACAGGGACGCGTGGTGCCAGAGCGCACATTAATTCGTACCCCACCGTGCCGGCTGCATGGGCCACATCATCAATTTTCACTTCATTGCCCCATAACTCGACCGGGCTACCAATACCGGTGTGCGGACATGGGGTGAGATCTACCGCCAACATATCCATGGAAATAGCCCCGACGGTATGCGTTAGCACACTATCAACACGCACTGGCGTACCATCTGGCGCATGGCGTGGGTAACCATCGGCATAACCACAGGCAACAATACCAATACGCTGCTCGGTATTTGTCCGGTAACGACTGCCATAACCCACCGCATCGCCCGGTTTAAGGTTCTGCACGCCAATAATCTCACTTTGCAGGCTCATCACTGGCTGCAGGCCGCTGGTGGCAACGTCGCACCATTGCCCGCTCGGTGATGCGCCGTACAACACAATCCCTGGACGTACCCAATCGAAATGCGCTTCCGGGTGCCAGAGTGTTGCCGCCGAATTGGAGAGCGAGCGCGGGCAATCTAAACCTTCAGCCGCCTGCTCTACCCGCTTCATTGGTTCAACAATGCCATCAGGTTGTTCTGCATCAGCAAAGTGTGCCATCAACGTAAGTTGGCCGACATTCGGGATAACACGCAGTTGCTGCCAGATAGAATGCACGCGGTCCGGGCTGAACCCGAGTCGGTTCATTCCACTATTCATCTTCAGGTAAACATCGAGCGGCGCATTGAGTTTGGCATTAGCTAAAGCTTTTACCTGCCAGTTGCTGTGCAGGCTGGTGGTCAAACGATACTGGTCAAATAGCGGCAACTCATCGGCGTGGAAGAAGCCCTCCAGCATTAAAATCGGCCCTTTCCAGCCTTGCTCACGCAGCAGGATCGCCTCTTCAATATTAAGCATCGCGAAACCATCGGTTTGCCTTAACGACGACCAGATACGTTCAATTCCATGACCATAAGCATTCGCTTTAACCACCGACCAGACACGCGAATGAGGAGCGGCCTGGCGAACAACATTTAAATTGTTACGTAGCGCGCTGAGATTCAGCGTCGCAACAACAGGACGGGACATTGTCCTCTCCTTGTTAGAATTTAATTATGAGCGTTATGCAGACGCGGTGATCCTGTCGGCCTGAACCCCGGGGAATAACGTGCAACCGAGAGGTCATCAAATGGAATCGCAGGTGTTCTCCCGGAAATTAAATCACTTAACATCTGGCCGGAACCGCAGGCCATCGTCCAGCCTAATGTCCCGTGCCCGGTGTTAAGCCATAGATTTTTGAACGGTGTACGCCCAACAATTGGCGTACCGTCTGGCGTCATTGGGCGCAGACCCGTCCAGAATGTGGCTTGCTCAACATGCCCTCCGCGCGGGTACAAATCACGAACAACCATTTCCAGGGTTTCACGACGTGGTTGCAGCAATTCCGTATTGAAGCCGACAATTTCTGCCATTCCGCCAACGCGAATACGTTGATCAAAACGCGTGATAGCAATTTTGTATGTCTCATCGAGAATAGTCGAAACCGGTGCGCCTTGCTCATCCGCAATGGGGATTGTCAGCGAATAACCTTTGAGTGGATAAACAGGAATATCAACGATATTTTTCAATAGGCCAGTGGAATATGAGCCGAAAGCAACGACGTAAGCATCGGCCTTCACGACCTCTTTGCCGCACTGCACGCCGTAAATACTTTGGCCTTCGTACAACAGACGATCAACCGAAGTATTAAAGCGGAACTCAACACCGGCTTCTGCCGCCATCTGAGCCAGGTTTTGCGTAAACAGCTGGCAGTCGCCAGTTTCATCATTCGGTAAGCGCAAGCCGCCCGTGAGCTTATGAGCTACATCAGCCAACGCGGGTTCAACTTCGGCTAAATGGCTTGCCTCCAGCAATTGATATGGCACACCCGCATCTTCGAGTACTGCTATATCTTTGGCGGCATTTTCATACTGCTGGGCGGTGCGGAAAAGTTGTAGCGTGCCACCCTGGCGGCCTTCGTACTGGATATTGGTGGTGTGGCGCAATTCCTTCAGGCAATCACGGCTGTATTCCGCAAGGCGCACCATACGACCTTTGTTTTCCATATAGTGGCGCATATCGCAATTGCGCAGCATTTGCAGCATCCACTTAAGCTGAAATTGCGTGCCATCAAGGCTAATAGCGAGCGGTGCATGGCGCTGGAACATCCATTTAATCGCTTTAAGCGGCACACCAGGAGCCGCCCATGGGGCAGCGTAGCCCGGTGAAATTTGCCCGGCATTCGCCGCGCTGGTTTCCTGAGCAGGACCCGGCTCCCTGTCGATAACAGTGACATCATGCCCTGCCTGGCGTAAATACCAGGCGCTGCTGACACCCACTACACCACTACCCAGCACCACAACTCGCATATCCATTCCACCATTTAGCTAAAAGAATAATCTTCTGATTACAAATTGATAACTCAGATGAAAATGTTATTCAACATATGGCTTTGTTATAGTGACTTTCCTCACATCCTGGCCTGTTATAGCAGGATAGTGATAATTAGAATCTCCTGCGCATGAAAATATTCTCAACAAAATATTATGCTGACTATCAGAGAATTAACGGGGCATTGGAATATGTAAATCGCGTGGAAAAAATTTTGCTTGCGGCAGCTAAGTTTCAGGAGTTGTCTATTCTTGAAAGTGAGGCTTTCCATCCAGAGAGAGCCGCCAACAATGAGGGCGCGCTGATGGCTATTGTTACCGATTCCGCCACAAAGGATTCTAAACGTCTAAGTGATGGACCTGACTGGACGTTCGAACTACTTGATGTCTACCTCGCAGAGATAGACCGTGTTGCCAAACTCTATCGGCTGGACACCTATCCTCATCAAATTGAAGTGATTACCTCCGAACAAATGATGGATGCCTATTCGAGCGTTGGGATGCCGATTAACTATCCACATTGGTCGTTTGGTAAGAAATTCATTGAAACGGAGCGGCTGTACAAACATGGACAACAGGGGTTGGCCTACGAGATAGTGATCAACTCCAACCCGTGCATCGCCTATCTGATGGAAGAAAACACTATTACGATGCAGGCTCTGGTGATCGCCCATGCCTGCTATGGTCATAACTCATTCTTCAAAAACAATTATCTGTTCCGCAGTTGGACCGATGCCAGCTCGATTATCGATTACCTGATATTCGCCCGTAAATACATTACCGAATGTGAAGAGCGTTATGGTGTGGACGAAGTGGAGCGCCTGCTCGACTCCTGCCATGCGCTGATGAACTATGGCGTTGACCGTTATAAACGCCCACAAAAAATTTCGTTGCAGGAAGAGACGGCGCGGCAGAAAAGCCGTGAGGAGTATCTGCAAAGCCAGGTAAACACGTTGTGGCGTACCCTACCACGTCGTGAAGAAGAAAAAACGGTTGCCGAAGCGCGTCGTTACCCTTCTGAGCCACAAGAAAACCTGCTCTATTTTATGGAGAAGAATGCGCCGTTGTTGGAATCCTGGCAGCGCGAGATTTTGCGCATTGTGCGTAAGGTCAGCCAGTATTTCTATCCACAAAAACAGACCCAGGTTATGAATGAAGGCTGGGCGACGTTCTGGCACTACACCATCCTTAACCATCTGTACGATGAAGGAAAAGTGACTGACCGCTTTATGCTGGAGTTCCTGCATAGCCATACCAATGTGGTATTCCAGCCTCCGTACAATAGCCCTTGGTACAGCGGCATCAACCCGTATGCACTCGGTTTTGCCATGTTCCAGGACATCAAGCGAATTTGCCAGTCGCCAACGGAAGAAGACCGCTATTGGTTCCCGGATATTGCGGGTAAAGAT
Organism: Buttiauxella sp. BIGb0552; assembly: GCF_004366275.1. Lineage (NCBI taxonomy): Bacteria > Pseudomonadati > Pseudomonadota > Gammaproteobacteria > Enterobacterales > Enterobacteriaceae > Buttiauxella > Buttiauxella sp. BIGb0552. The sequence goes on along the minus strand of NZ_SODY01000001.1, from coordinate 64,429 downwards.
TGGTTAGAGACATTGCATTTTGCGATGCGCGATTTCAAAGACGAGAGCTTTATTAGCCAGTTCCTGTCGCCAAAACTGATGCGTGATTTCCGCCTGTTTACCGTGCTGGATGACGACCGCAATAACTATCTGGAAATTGCGGCGATTCACAATGAAGAGGGTTATCGCAAGATTCGTGCTGAGCTTTCTGCACAGTACAATCTCAGTAACCTTGAACCTAATATTCAGGTCTGGAACGTTGATTTACGCGGCGACCGCTCGCTGACGTTGCGCTATATCCCGCATAACCGTGCTCCGCTAGATAAAGGTCGTCGTGAAGTTCTCAAACATGTACATCGTTTATGGGGCTTTGACGTAACGCTTGAACAGCAAAACGAAGATGGCAGCGTTGAGTTACTAGAGCGTTGCCCGCCACGACTCAATAGCTTGTAAGCATAAAAAAACGCTTCCCAAAGGAAGCGTTTTTCATTTTACAGATGGTGATGACATGGCCAGATTAACGGGTGTGCATTGCCAAATCACCCGGTAGGTTTTTCTGCATCCGATGCCAGATTTCACCACTTTCACGCCCGTAGGTACGAACAGTATCAAATACCTGATCGTGCAAACCTTGTTGGCAAATTTCCGCCAGACGATGGTAGAAACCTAACGCCAGACTGCGCGCTTCCGGACTTGAGAAGTAGTGACGCCCGATGCGGGTATACAACCCTTTCATTCCATTGAGGATCAGCCCGTAAATCGGGTTACCGGAAGCAAAAGCCAGACCACGGAAAATGTTGTAATCAAGCTTAGCGAACGCATCAGCGTGATCTTCAACGCTGTTTGCGGTAGCCAACACTTCTTGCGCTTTATCCGGATGCTGGCGAACAGCAGTACGAATAAAGATAGTGGAAATGTTAGTTCGCACTGACAGCAGGTTATCAATTAACTGCGGCACGCTGTCATGATCGAGACGCGCCAAAGTTTCCAGAATGTTTAAACCGGAGGTTTCCCAGAAGTTATTCACTTTGGTCGGCTTGCCATGCTGAATCGTTAACCAGCCATCACGCGCCAGGCGCTGAAGCACCTCGCGCAATGTGGTACGGGTCACACCGATTAGCTCGGATAACTCACGCTCAGCAGGAAGAATTGTTCCCGGGGCAAAGCGGTTATTCCAGATACTTTCGATGATGTATTCTTCCGCGAAACCCGCCGGGCTCTGCGCCTTAATGACCATAGTATGCTTTCCATTACACAGGTTTTGCTAAAGAGACTCATCATACCAGATGCCATGCGGCGCAGGTAGCAGCGAGGTGCGCCAAATTTGGAATCATGGTTTAATTTTGCAGACCATCGCACAACCAAAGTATATTCCTATACCTTGATTGATATCTTATGCGCGGGTAACCTGAAACAACTCAATTGACGCAACTTTATCTTTATCCGAAATATTTCTGTTTTAAGTTTTGGGGAGAAAAGCTCAAATCTCCGGCACTTTGACATATTACGGATAAGTGGAGCATGAAAATTCTACGATGGAAATGTCTACCGGGCGTGCGCTTTTTCGCAACTTTTTAGGTCAGTCACCTAATTGGTACAAGCTGACTTTACTGACTTTTTTAGTCATAAATCCTTTAATATTCTGGTTTGTTAGTCCATTCGTTGCAGGCTGGATGTTGGTTGCCGAGTTTATATTCACTCTGGCAATGGCTCTGAAATGTTATCCGCTGCTTCCAGGCGGGCTACTGGCTATTGAAGCCGTGTTCATTGGAATGACAACGCCAGACCATGTGCGCGCAGAAATTGCATCAAATCTTGAAGTTTTGCTGCTACTGATATTTATGGTTGCGGGCATCTATTTCATGAAACAGCTTCTGCTGCTGCTATTTACCAAGCTCCTGCTAGGCATCCGCTCAAAGATATTGCTTTCCCTCGCTTTTTGTATCGCAGCCGCATTTTTATCGGCCTTCCTCGATGCTCTTACCGTGGTCGCTGTCGTTATCAGCGTGGCGGTTGGCTTCTATGACATCTACCACCGCGTTGCGTCGACTGGCGATCTTGAAGATGGTATTCAGGATGACACCCAACTTGATTCCGACACTCGCAGCACACTCGAGCAATTCCGCGCTTTTCTGCGCAGCCTGATGATGCATGCCGGTGTGGGCACCGCGTTGGGTGGTGTGATGACAATGGTCGGCGAGCCGCAAAACCTGATTATTGCGAAAAATGCTGGCTGGCACTTTGGCGATTTCTTCTTACGTATGGCTCCGGTGACCATTCCGGTTCTAATCTGCGGCTTACTCACTTGCGTGTTGCTCGAGTCCACCAAAATGCTCGGTTACGGTGAGAAACTGCCAGAAAAGGTGCGTGGAATTTTGCAGGACTATGACACTAAAAGTGCGCAAAAACGTACCCGTCAGGATAGTGTAAAACTGATCGTTCAGGCACTGATTGGTATCTGGCTGGTGATTGCTCTGGCACTCCATTTAGCCGAGGTAGGGTTAATTGGCCTTTCAGTGATTATTTTTGCCACCTCATTGTGTGGTGTGACTGATGAGCACCAGATAGGTAAAGCTTTTACCGAAGCGCTGCCGTTTACCGCCCTGCTTACCGTGTTCTTTGCGGTCGTCGCCGTGATAATTGACCAGCATCTGTTTACGCCTGTTATTCAGTTTGTTTTGCAGGCCGAACCACATTCGCAACTGGCGCTGTTCTACTTGTTTAACGGCATCCTTTCATCGATTTCCGATAACGTGTTTGTCGGCACCGTTTATATCAACGAAGCGAAAACTGCGCTCACCAACGGCATTATTGACCTCAAGCAGTTTGAGTTCCTGGCAGTGGCGATTAACACCGGCACTAACTTGCCGTCAGTTGCTACACCAAATGGCCAGGCAGCCTTCTTATTCCTGCTCACTTCCGCACTGGCTCCGCTGATTCGTCTTTCTTATGGCCGTATGGTGCTGATGGCTCTACCGTATACGCTGGTATTGACCATCGTTGGATTATTAGGTGTTGAATTTACGCTGGTGCCAGCAACCGAATGGATGCTGCATGCCGGCTGGATTTCCTCACCGGTGATGAACGCCATACCGCATTAAGTTATTCTAACGGGCGGTATAGCGCCCGTTTACCTTATTTGTCTGAATAACATTCAATTAGCGTGTTATTTTGATGTGCGTACTGGCGCAGAAATCGAATTCGTTTACACTGCCGACTCAACGCATGTTGCAGGGATACTGATTATGTTGCGATATTTAAACCAATGCTCCCGTGGGCGTGGTGCCTGGCTTCTTCTGGCATTAACAGCCTTTGCCCTGGAAATGGTGGCATTGTGGTTTCAGCACGTCATGATGCTGAAACCTTGTGTTATGTGCATTTACGAGCGCTGCGCACTGTTTGGCATTATGGGTGCAGGGATTGTCGGTGCCATTGCGCCAAAAACTCCGTTGCGTTACGCCGGAATTGCGCTTTGGATCTACAGTGCAGGGAAAGGTCTGCAATTAGCGTGGGAACACACCATGCTTCAGCTTCACCCTTCCCCGTTTGTGACTTGTGACTTTGCCGCACGTTTCCCAAGCTGGCTGCCGCTAGATAAGTGGATGCCGTCAGTATTTGTGGCAACAGGTGACTGTTCTGTACGTCAGTGGGAATTTTTGTCGCTGGATATGGTGCAATGGTTAGTGGGGATTTTTGCTGTCTTCCTACTGATTGCCGTCCTGGTGTTAGTTGCTCAACCTTTCAAACCAAAACGTCGCGATCTGTTCGGCCGCTAAGTTCGAAATTCAGATACACAAAAACCCGCCTTGGCGGGTTTTTTATTATTAGTGGTCGCGACGATAAAGCGTCCACTGATCTATTCGCTCGCCACTTGGCAATATGCAATCGCCACCTTCACCCAGATCGGTTTTCACCGTTCTCAACTCACCGCCTTTGTCTTTGCAGTAAACTGACGCCGGGTTCGGCATGCCGATAACCTGCGGCGGTTTAGGTGCCACGGGTTCAGGCGATGAACAGCCGCTGAGGATGAGTGCCCCAATTAGTAATGTTATTTTTTTCATTATTCCTCCGTTATGGAGGCTGAATGTTAACAGTGCAGAAGTGGGGAAAGCAAAAGCAGCGCAATTCGCTCTTAGCGAGCAGCTACACTATATTGATGAATCGCACTCATCGGACGATGAAGAAGATGCATCCCTGATTTACAGAAGATACAAACAGCGCCATGGGGATTTGTTTCTCGGACATCGTAAGGGGAGGTGCGATACTGTGAACCGCCACATGACGGACACTTAAATGTTAAGTACTGGATAAAAACCTACTTTTATTTGTTATTGAAAGAACACCGTATCATAAAGATTTCGTTTTGTACGATTTATTTTTGTGTTCTTTCTCGAAGCTGGTGGTTTAGTCTGCCCACTCAGGTTTGTTTAAAATATGATCTTGCCAGTCAGTCACTTCAGACTCTTTCACTGCAATATGGCGCACAGAAATGCGTTCACCATGCATTGCAGCTTTTGAACCTGTCAACAAGGGATGCCATACCGGCAAGTCCTTGCCTTCAGCTAAGAGACGGTACGCGCACGAATGCGGTAACCACTCAAAGGTTGGCAAGTTATCACGAGTCAATTTGATACAGTCCGGCTCATACTCAAATCGGCGTTCGTAATTTTTACACTGACAAGTTTTGATGTTTAATTGCTTACAGGCGACATTGGTGAAGTAAATTTCATCCGAGTCTTCATCCATCAATTTATGCAGACAACACTGGCCGCAGCCGTCACAAAGTGATTCCCACTCAGTGTCACTCATTTCGTCAAGAGTTTTGCGCTGCCAGAACGGTGCTGTAGTCATGATGTTTGTCCGGTAATAAAAAACAAGCGCACCTTATAAACAGTCTGAGCCGCAGATGCAAGTTTTGCCGCCCTCAGGCGGCAAATTGATTATAGAACGCGGGTGGTCAAGTTGCGGTCTGCGAAGCTGACTTCGAGTTCGTCGCCACTCACAAGCGGCCCCACACCTTCCGGTGTTCCGGTCAGGATCACATCACCGGCTCGTAAGGTGAAAAAGCGGCTCATATAAGCAATCAAAGGCACGATTTTATGGATCATGTCTGAAGTACTGCCCTGCTGGCGAACTTCGCCATTGATCTTTAATGCAATAGGCGTATTTTGCGCATCGCAGTTAAACTCGCTGGCTGGAATAAACCCAGAAATCGGGCAGGAATTGTCAAACCCCTTCGCTTTTTCCCAGGGTTGGCCCGCTTTTTTTAATTTCCCCTGCAAGTCACGAAGCGTCAGATCAAGTGCTATACCATATCCTGCAATGGCCTTAGTAACATGCTCATCTGTTGCCTGTCTCAGCGTAGATCCAATCAGAATCGCAAGCTCAACTTCATGATGCACCGAACCCAAACCATGTGGTAGAACCAGTGGCTGGCGAATATCACACAATGCACTTTCAGGCTTAATAAACAACACCGGCTCTTCCGGCGTTGCACTGCCCATCTCTTTGATATGTTTTGCGTAGTTACTGCCTACACACACTACTTTGCTGACCGGAAAATCCAGCAGCGCACCCTGCCAGTTATGATGCTGATACATGCCTTTCCTCTGCGTCGTTGTGTTAATTACCTTTGATACTAGTGAAAAAAATCGCGGCTGAATACTGATGAGTATCAGTTATCGTACGATAGCGTCAGCCATAGTCGCGATGCTTATCGCAAAGTAGTAAGAACGATTCCAGTGCATGATGGTGCGAAAGTTATTGTAGACAAGGAACGAGCGCCCCAAGTTGTCATCGGGTGTGATAATCCAGGCTTTTTGCGAAGGTGGAGGTGGTGTGGTTGCGTCTTTTAACGTGATTCCTAATTTTTGCCATTGGCTAACTGTTTTACCCTGATCTGTTTTGGTTCCGGCAAGCGTGCCATCGAAACCTTCGGGAAGCGTGACTTCTCTGCCCCATTCTCCGCCCGCCTTCCAGCCTTCAGTCTCAAGATAATTAGCGGTTGAAGCAAAAACGTCACTGGTGTTAGTCCAGATATCGACTTTCCCATCACCATCACCATCCGCGCCATAGCGCAAATAGGAACTTGGCATAAATTGGCTTTGCCCCATTGCCCCCGCCCATGAACCTTTCAGCTCTTGCACGGTGATATGGCCCTGATCGAGAATTTTTAATGCAGCCATCAACTCTTTGGTAAAGAATGCTTCACGCCGCCCTTCAAATGCCAGCGTTGCCAGCGCAGAAACAATGTCCTCTTTACCCTGGATTTCGCCAAAATGGCTTTCCATCGCCCACAGAGCAACAATGTACTGACTTTGAACGCCAGTACGGGTGCTGATAGCTTCTAATTCATTTCGGTGCTGCTGATACTGCGCGCGCGCTTGTTCAATCTTTTGTGGCGTAATCACCCGAGACAGGTATTCATCCAACATAATTTTCTTTTCGAGCTGACTCTGGTCGGATTTGATGACCCGATCAACAAAATGAATGCTAGCGAATGCGTTGCTGATAGTACTGTTGCCAATTCCCTGAAGGCGGGCTTGCTCTTTTAGTATCTCAACAAAAGCTGGAAATTCGGCGGGGTTTCGCCCTTGCTGCGCAAGCGTTGTAGGTGCAGGCGTACTCTCAGGTTGCGTCGCAACTGAGGGATTAACAATGGATTGCGCCTGTTCGTCAGAAGATAAAGCGCTAAAACTGGTCAACATAAAGGTGATGACGGTTAAACAAATTGCTGGAGTGTTCATCTTTTTCCCCGCGGTTATTTGTTCTAAATATCATCTACCTTTATGTTCAGGAAAGATTTGGCAGTAGTCTGAAACTTATTTTTTCGGACTGTTTTCGAGATGCATTTTTAACAAACTTTCAGGTGGTGGTGGCAATTGTAAATAATAGCCAACATCTTTGAGAGCTTGTTTTACTTTATCAAAATCAGCATTAGCCAGTTTTTTACTCCCATCAAGCGGTAATACCATTGCCAATTGTGGGGTACCAAAACCTTTCATCAATTCTTCAGGTACGCGTGAGAAATCGTCTTTTTTTTCGACATAAAGATAAGTTTGGTCACGTTTACTACTTCTGTAGATCACACAAAACATTTTTTTTACTCTATTTTAGCCAGATGGTGGCTTGCCTGAATATATCTGTGACTATAACATGCCAGATGTACTTCGGAATATCGTCCCACACAGGTGGGGATTAAAACTGAATTGAGTAAGGCCAGGATGTCAAACACGCCAATCGAGTTAAAAGGCAGCAGTTTTACCTTATCAGTGCTTCATATACATGATGCACAACCCGAAGTCATTCTCCAGGCCCTTCAGGACAAAGTATCCCAGGCTCCGGCCTTTCTGAAAAATGCACCAGTGGTGGTGAATGTTGCCAGCCTCGATGGTTCAGTTAACTGGAAGAAAGTCCAGCAAGCGGTTGTTTCTTCCGGTTTGCGAGTAGTCGGTATAAGTGGTTGTAAAGACGAAGCTTTGAAGAGGGAAATCGAACTCGCTGGCTTGCCACTGCTGACTGAAGGGAAAGAAAAGAATTCGCGTTCCAGGGCCACTCCCGCTGAGGTTGCGGCACCAGTAGAACCAATTGTTAGCCCGATCACAAAAACGCGTTTGATTGATGCCCCGGTTCGTTCCGGTCAGCGCATTTATGCGCCAAACTGTGATTTGATTATCACCAATCACGTCAGTGCCGGTGCAGAACTTATAGCAGATGGTAATATTCATGTTTACGGCATGATGCGTGGCCGTGCTCTGGCGGGCGCCAGTGGCGATCGTGATGCACAAATATTCTGTACTAATCTTGCTGCTGAGCTGGTCTCAATAGCGGGAGAATACTGGCTAAGTGAACAAATACCAGCCAATTATTATGGGAAAGCGGCGCGCCTGAGTTTGGCGAGTGGTGCTCTCTCCGTTCAATCTTTGAATTAAGCCCTTTTAACAAGGAATTCCTTTATGGCACGCATTATTGTTGTTACGTCGGGTAAAGGGGGCGTCGGTAAGACCACGTCCAGCGCGGCCATCGCTACGGGTTTGGCCCAGAAGGGAAGAAAAACCGTCGTTATCGATTTTGATATTGGCCTGCGTAACCTGGATTTAATCATGGGCTGCGAGCGCCGCGTGGTATACGACTTCGTTAACGTTATTCAAGGCGACGCCACATTAAATCAGGCGTTGATCCGAGATAAGCGCACCGAACAACTCTACATTCTTCCAGCATCGCAGACCCGCGATAAAGATGCCCTTACCCGCGAAGGTGTGGCGAAGGTACTCGAAGATCTGAAAAATATGGACTTTGAGTTTATCGTTTGCGATTCACCTGCGGGTATCGAAACAGGCGCATTAATGGCGCTCTATTTTGCTGATGAAGCAATTATCACGACTAACCCTGAAGTTTCATCAGTGCGCGATTCAGACCGCATTCTCGGCATTCTTTCTTCAAAATCTCGCCGTGCCGAAAACGGTGAATCGCCAATTAAAGAACACCTTCTGTTAACTCGCTACAACCCGGGCCGTGTAAACCGCGGCGACATGCTGAGCATGGAAGATGTGCTGGAAATCCTCCGCATTCCTCTGGTTGGTGTGATTCCTGAAGATCAATCTGTTCTGCGTGCTTCAAACCAGGGTGAGCCGGTCATTCTTGACCAGGAGGCTGACGCTGGTAAAGCTTATGCAGATACTGTTGAGCGCCTGCTTGGCGAAGATCGCCCTTTCCGCTTCATTGAAGAAGAGAAGAAAGGCTTCCTCAAACGCCTGTTCGGAGGATAAGTTATGGCATTACTAGACTTTTTTCTCTCACGGAAAAAGAACACCGCCAACATTGCAAAAGAACGTCTGCAAATTATCGTCGCAGAGCGTCGCCGTGGTGATAGTGAACCTCATTATTTGCCGCAGCTAAAACGCGATATTCTGGAAGTCATTTGCAAATATGTAAAAATCGATCCTGAGATGTTAACAGTCGTTCTCGATCAAAAGGATGACGATATTTCTGTTCTGGAGCTTAACGTCACGTTGCCAGAAACTCAGGAAGCAACAACCAAATCCGCGTAATACATTTTACGTAATAAGCCTCCTGGAATTACTCCGGAGGCTTATTTATTTTTACGAACTGACAATGTTTAAATACGGACTATTCTTAAAGGTTAATGGATATATTCTATTACCATTTAGCAAAACACTGTAATTATTCCCAGTAACCTTCAGCAAATATTAAAAATCAGCCAGCAACGTTTTTAAAGCTTCACCCATTACACGTCCACGCCAGCCACTGATTAATTCCGGCTGTGTAGTCTGGGTTTTTAATTGCCAGTGCCAATTCAGCAGCTGGTTAATTTGTCGGCGTGAAGCGAGTAACTCTGCACTCAAACCACAAGTTTCACTCACCTGCTGAACCAACGCTTTGATAGCTTTAAATACGCGGCGATATCCAGGCATATCAACCAGATTACTCAGCGGTTCAGGTAGTTCATCATCAGATAACGCCTGTGCTTCAACAACCAATGCCAACAACGTTTTACCATGAAAACGAATTTCACTGCCGCTCAGGCCAAGGTGTTCAAGTTCACCTAACGATCCCGGCATATAGCGTGCAACCTGCCAGAGGTGTTCTTCGCGTACGACGAAGTTAACCGCCATATCACGCTCACGCGCTTTACGCAGACGCCACGATGCCAGTTTCTTCAGGCAAGCCAACTGGCGCGTTCTTAACTGCCATGCGTTACCAATTTCACGCCAGGCTTCTTCAGGATCGAGAACATCCTGACGACGGGAGGCCATTAGGTTGCATTCATCCAGAGCGGCTTCCATCCAGCCCGCAGCTTGTGTCTCTTCCATCAACTTGTGTGCAATTGGCAACAGATAGAGCACATCAGCGGCAGCATAATCACACTGACGCTCAGTCAGAGGACGTGCCAGCCAGTCGGTGCGCGATTCACTTTTATCCAGTGCAATACCGGTAAACGACTCAACAATGGTGGCAAAGCCACAGGAGAGTGGGCGCCCACTAAATGCGGCCAGAATCTGTGTGTCGATAAACGGGTCGGGCAACATGCCGAACGCATTGAGGAACACTTCCAGGTCTTCGCTGCCAGCGTGCAGGAACTTAATCACCGCAGTGTCTTGCAACAACGTTTTGAATGGCGCCCAATCAGAAATCGTCAGCGGGTCGATAAGCGAAGCGGTTTCACCGTCGTACAGCTGGATCAAACCCAGTTGCGGGTAGTATGTCCGGGTACGAACAAATTCAGTATCCAGCGCAACAGCCGGAAATTGACGTGCAGCCTCACAAACGGTAGCCAGGCCTTCGTCGGTAGTAATCATTTGGTAAGTCAAATTCAGTTCTCTTAGGTTTGCGCCCATAAAAAACGCCGGCAGAACCGGCGTTAGGGCGACTGACTCGGAGTTCAGGCGTTATTGTTGCCTTTACTGACCGATTCGTCACGTAGTTCTCGTCGTAATATTTTGCCCACGTTTGATTTTGGCAGCTCTTCGCGGAACTCCACCAGCTTAGGCACTTTGTAACCAGTCAGCTGACGACGGCAAAAAACAATCAGCGCTTCTTCGGTGAGTGATGCATCTTTTTTCACGACGAAGATTTTTACCGCTTCTCCGGAAGCACCGCTCGGAACACCAACGGCTGCAACTTCGAGCACACCGCTATGTTGCATAACGACGTCTTCAATTTCGTTCGGATAGACGTTAAAGCCTGAGACCAGAATCATATCTTTTTTGCGATCGACAATGCGCATAAAGCCTTCGTCGTCCATCACCGCAATATCACCGGTACGCAACCAACCGTCTTGCAGAATTTCATCCGTTGCATCCGGACGCTGCCAGTAACCCAGCATCACCTGTGGGCCTTTCACGCACAGTTCACCCGGTTCGCCAGCAGGGACCTCTTCACCTTCATCGTCGATGAGTTTTACTTCGGTGGACGGTACTGGTAAACCGATACTGCCGCTGTGGTAATCCATATCGTGAGGATTGGCGCTCACTAATGGGGCACACTCGGTCAGACCGTAACCTTCAAGCAAGAAGCGTCCTGTTAGTTTTTCCCAACGCTCGGCTACCACTTGCTGTACAGGCATACCGCCACCCGCGGAAAGGTGCAGGCTTGAAAAATCAAGCTGCTGGAATTCTTTGTTGTTGAGCAACGCATTAAACAGCGTGTTTACGCCAGTCATGGCGGTAAACGGATACTTTGCAAGTTCCTTCACCAGCCCCGGAATATCACGCGGGTTAGTGATCAGCAGGTTCTGTCCGCCAAGTTCAATAAATAGCAGGCAGTTCATGGTTAACGCAAAGATGTGATAAAGCGGCAACGCCGTCACCACCAGCTCTTTGCGTTCGTACAACAGCGGGCTATATGCGGCTCTAACTTGTTCAAGATTCGCCAACATATTGCGGTGCGTCAGCATCGCACCTTTGGCAACCCCGGTGGTCCCGCCGGTATATTGCAAGAATGCGAGATCATCGTTGATTATTTCAGGCTTGATGTACTGAAGACGGTAGCCGTGTTGCAAAGCACTACGGAATGAAATGGCATCAGGAAGATGGTATTTCGGCACCAGACGTTTGACGTACTTAACAACAAAGTTAACCAACGTACCTTTTGCCGCAGAGAGCTGATCGCCCATACGCGTCAAAATAACGTGCTTAACCTGGGTTTTATCAACCACTTTTTCCAGGGTGTGAGCGAAGTTCGAAACTATCACAATCGCACTGGCACCACTGTCATTAAGCTGATGCTCAAGCTCACGCGGTGTGTACAGTGGGTTAACATTCACCACCACCATACCCGCGCGCAGAATACCAAACAGCGCGACCGGATACTGCAACAGGTTCGGCATCATCAACGCAACACGGTCGCCCTTTTGCAGGCCCAGACCCTGTTGTAAATATGCAGCAAACGCACGGCTCCGCTCTTCCAGTTTACGGAACGTCATCACTTCGCCCATGTTCATGAATGCAGGCTGATCGGCATAACGTGCCGTTGCTTGCTCAAACATATCAACCAGGGACTGATAACGGTCAGGATTTATCTCAGCCGCAACATCGGCTGGGTAGCGGTTAAGCCAAACCTTCTTCAAGGATCCACCTCTGAATTTAATATTCGTCGTCATCACAACCCCAATATATAAACATGCCGTTAACATAATATTAACTCAGCGTACCAGTTTATTAATTAGACTGATTTAAGGTTGCGAAGCGCATCACTAATTATTTTTATTCCATGATAAAACGAAGAGGCAGCGGACATGCCGCTGCCTCTTCGTTTCAGTAAAGCAATTTGTTACTCAGTTACGATGGTCTGCACCTGTGCAGGGCCTGGATTATACCATCCGCCGCCCCACATACCGCCATAGCCGTAACGACCACGATAAGGATACGGCCCGCCCCAGAACCACGGGTCTATCGGTTGTGGTGGCATTACCACTTGTTGAGTGACACGCCAGCGTTTATAGCCATTCACCTGCATCACCATAAACTTGTACGCACTCTCACCCACTTTACCTTCAACTACACCAGTAATTGGGCCAACCACGGTAATCAATTGACCACGGAAGTCTACAGGGTCGAGGAAACCATTCACATCTGCGTAGATACGCCCTTTGGAAGGCTCACCTAACTCTGGACGCGCACCTTCATCGAGATTAACGGTGGCAATTTCCAGCCGTGTTCTGCCCTGCTTGTTATCAATATTCACCACTCGCCCGCCGAAGCGTGCTTCTTGCCCGATATAGAGCTGTGGTGCATTCATCACCCGGACTAAATCTTGTTGAGGCATGGCGCTGGTGCCTTTTATGGCATCAGGTATGCTGACACAACCGCTAAGCACAATGACTGCCGCGATGGCTAAAACCCGGGTAACAATCCTGACATGTAAACCAGCCATATCCTTTCTCCTTAACGCAATTTCGCTTCACGAAAACGTCGGGAACTACTCTCTGCCAGGCAATTTCTTCCAGGTCACTTCATTACGCAGATAAACCGGTTCGGCATGTTCAACCGCAACTGTCTGTCCGGCATTTAATGCCTGAATCGCCAAAGGCAACATATCTTCCGCCGCAGGCAAGTTGACTTCTCCATCACGGATTATCAGTTCACTGTCCTGCGCCATATCCGGCCAGGCCTGCCAACCCGTTCCAACAGTAGCCCACTCACCCTGTAGTTGTTTCAACCGCGCAGCAACCGCTTCAGGTTTTAATACCGCTTCAGTTTCTTCACCGTGCCAGACACCATTTTCATCACGCTGATATTCAGCCCAATAAACCTCTCCCATACGCGCGTCAATTGCGGCCAGCACACGGGTAGCGCCCGTCACACGCCATGCACCTTGCGCCATGGTGGCAAGTGTTGATATGCCAATCATCGGCAATTCAGCACCCAAGGCCAGTCCTTGCGCAATACCAATACCTATGCGCACGCCGGTAAAACTACCAGGACCACGGCCATAAGCAAGGGCGTTCAATGCGGTCAGACCAACGCCCCCTTCATTGAGAATATCGCGGACAAGCGGCAATATGCGTTGGGTATGTTCACGTGGGCAGAGTTCGAAACGGGCACAGGAAGTCCCCTCGTTATACAGGGCAACCGAACAAGCTTCTGTCGCGGTGTCGATGGCTAAAATTCGCATGATTTGCCAACCTCTGGCGGTAAAAAGTGGGGTCAAAAATCGGCGCGCATCATACCATAGCCTGGCACAAATTACTGCGCCGGACGGAAGTTAAGGAACTCAACTGCCCGATTTATATCCCGCGTTCGCGGCGTCGGTGGCAGGCTATTGAGGAATACGGCACCATATGGGCGCATCACCAGGCGGTTATCGCAAATCACTAACACACCACGGTCATCGACATCGCGGATTAAGCGGCCGACGCCCTGTTTTAAGGTGATAACAGCATCAGGAAGTTGCACATCCTCAAAGGGATCGCCGCCACGCAGACGGCAATCTTCCATGCGTGCTTTCAGCAGCGGATCGTCAGGTGAGGTAAACGGCAACTTGTCGATAATCACCAGGGAGAGCGCATCACCGCGCACATCAACGCCTTCCCAGAAGCTGCTGGTTGCCACCAGCAAGGCATTACCCGCATCAACAAACTGCTGCAATAGCTGGCCTTTGCTGGTTTCACCTTGCAGTAAAACTGGCAGCGTCATGGTGGCGCGAAATTGTTCGGCTAAATCACGCATCATCGAGTGAGATGTGCACAGCATAAAGCAACGACCATTGTTGGCTTCAATTAGTGGCTTGAGCATTTTGGCAAGATGCCTGCCTGCTGCTGGTTGATTGGGTGTTGGTAGTCCACGTGGCACACACAATAATGCCTGGCTGGCGTAATCAAACGGACTGGCTAGTAACAACGTATCTGCGTTAGCGATCCCCAGGCGTTCAGTAAAGTGGCTAAGTTGATCATTTACTGACAGCGTTGCCGAGGTGAAGATCCAGGTTCCTGCTTTTTGGCTGATAACTTCCTGGAATTTATCGGCCACCGACAACGGTGTCAGAGCAAGCGTGAAGTTACGCGCATTGCATTCATACCAGTAGCTATAGCCGGGCGTATCAACCTCTTTGAGTCGCTTGATACGCCCACGCAGAATTACCGCCCGCTCAAATGCCGCGTCCAGTAATGCGGAGCGGCCAAGTGAGAGTTTTGCGACGTCGTAGCAAAGTTCAAGCGCGTCATCGAGTAGCAGCAAGGCCCGTTGAATTGACGGTTCAGCCAATAATTCGCGTAAGTTACCGCGATAACCGGGATCGCCCATTTGCAGACGAAAATCTTGTGTACTCTGCGCCAGACGGTCAGCGCTTTTTTGCAATTGCTGCGCATCACGCACTTCAGTGCGATAGGCAATAGAGATGTCTTTAGCAATATCGAGCAACTGGCGGCTTGAGACTGACTGGCCGAAATATTGGCTGGCGATATCGGGGATTTGGTGTGCTTCATCGAAAATCATCACTTCGGCCTCGGGAATAAGTTCACCGAAACCGCCCTCTTTCACCACCATATCGGCCAGAAAGAGATGGTGGTTCACTACCACCACATCCGAATCCATGGCTTTTTTACGCGCTTTAACTACGAAACAATCTTTGTAGAGCGGGCAGTCTTGCCCAAGACAGTTATCGTTGGTACTGGTGACCATTGGCCAAACGGCTGAGTCTTCAGCAACACTTGCGCAGGTGCTGATATCTCCGTCAACGGTTTCAATCGCCCAGCCACGCAGTTTAACGATTTCGCTTAACGTCTGGACTTGAAGATCACCACCCGCCAGCGCATTTTGCTCCAGGCGCTCAAGACACAAATAGTTAGATCGCCCTTTAAGCAGCGCCAGCCGCCCTTTGAAATCGAGTGCTTTTGCAACGGTGGGTAAATCACGGGAAAAAAGCTGATCTTGCAAAGCTTTTGATCCGGTCGAGATAATGACTTTTTTGCCTGAACGCAGAGCTGGGGCCAAGTAAGCGTAGGTTTTACCGGTGCCAGTTCCAGCTTCCACCACCAGCTCACGCCCGGAAGTAATAGCTTTAGTGACGGCTTGCGCCATCTGCCGTTGCGGTTCACGCGGTTTAAAACCTTTTATCGCCGTGGCGAGTTGGCCATCTGCTGCAAAATCGTCTGTCACAATACCCCCTGGGTTTATTGACAGTGATTATGTCAGTGTGAGCGGTGTTAATCCAGCAAGCCTGTGGAAGCCACCTGCGGATTGTGGCAGGCTGTCACGCAATATAAGTGAGCTGAAAAGGAAACAGTGATGAGTATTGTGCGTATAAAACCTGAAGCACGTTGGTCAGATGCGGTGATTCATAACAACACCTTGTACTACACCGGTGTGCCGGAAAATCTGGATGCGGATGCTTACGAACAAACCGCGAACACCCTTGCGCAGATTGACGCAATGCTGCTCGAACAAGGTAGCGATAAGAGTAAGATCCTCGACGCCACGATCTTCCTGCCAGAAAGTACTGACTTTGCCTCGATGAATAAGGCCTGGGATGAGTGGGTGGTCGCGGGCCATGCGCCGGTACGTTGTACCGTGCAGGCAAAATTGATGAATCCGCGTTACAAAGTAGAAATTAAGATTATCGCAGCAGTCTGAAACTACGCGGGCTGCGGCCCGCGTTACTTATCGTCGTCGTTTTCTTCGTAATGATCGACGTAGTGTTCTTCTTCGTCATCATCGTTAGCGGTGTCTTCGTCGTTTTCTGCGTCGCCGACATCATCATCCTCAAAACGGACTGCGACCATTTCACCGGTGTGATTGGCACGAATCTCTGCGGCCACTAAAGTAATAGCTTCGCCACTACTCATGCCGTTAGCCATCAGTTCCTGAATTCGTTCAACGGCTTTTTGCTGTTGCTCGTGGGATAATGAGGGTAATCCTGAAATCATTTTCGACTCCTGTTACATTGCCTGGGTTAATTATTTCACGCTGCTTTCATTGATTCCAGAGGGTTTCCAGGTAAGCAGGATGATCTGTCTCTTTTTTAGTTGTGGTTTATGACGTTGCAAACTCTAACTTTTCGCACTTTGCCATGGCATCCGAATGCCGTTCAACACACTTTCAAAGCTATTGCACTGCAACCATGGGCAATGCTGCTGCATTCCGGTTTTGCTGAACATCCCCATAATCGCTTTGATATTCTGGTGGCCGAGCCGCGTGCAACGTTAGTAACCCGTGGCGCTCAAACGACAATCTGCGTGGAAGGAGTCAGCTCGACCCATCATAGCGACCCACTACAACTGTTGCAGCAAACGCTGGATAGTTTTGGCTACCAGTCAGCAACTCACCCGGAATTACCTTTCTTAGGCGGTGCGTTGGGGTTATTTGGTTATGATCTGGGTCGTCATTTCGAAAAAGTACCAGAAATTGCACAGGCCGATCTTAACACTCCGGACATGGCAATTGGCATTTATGACTGGGCTTTGATTGCCGACCATAAACTAAAAAAGCTCACGCTTATTTGCTGGGGTGAATGTTCTGCACGACTTAACTGGCTGGAAGCGCAAAAAGCTCCGGTTGTTGAGCCATTCCGCCTGACAAGCGCGTGGCGCTCCAGTATGACCCGCGAGCAGTATGGACTTAAATTCCGGCAGGTACAGGAATATCTCAAAAGCGGCGATTGTTACCAGGTCAATCTCGCGCAGCGCTTTAACGCCTGTTACGAAGGTGATGAGTGGCAAGCATTCGAGCAACTGAATGCCGCTAATCGAGCACCATTTAGCGCCTTTATTCGTCTTCCTGAAAGCGTAATTCTTAGCCTGTCTCCTGAGCGTTTTATTTTGCTCGAAGGCAAGAATATCCAAACACGCCCGATTAAGGGGACTTTGCCGCGCCTTGCCGATCCGATTGCCGATGCGCAGCAAGCTGAAAAACTCGCCAACTCGCCAAAGGATCGGGCCGAAAATTTGATGATTGTCGATCTGCTGCGTAATGACATTGGCCGGGTTGCCGTGCCAGGCAGCGTAAAAGTGCCGGAACTGTTTGTAGTCGAGCCCTTCCCGGCAGTTCATCACCTCGTCAGTACGATCACCGCACAGTTGCCACAACATCTACAGGCAACAGATTTGCTGCGTGCATGTTTCCCGGGTGGTTCTATTACCGGAGCACCAAAAGTACGCGCTATGGAAATCATCGAAGAACTGGAGCCGCAACGGCGCAATGCGTGGTGTGGCAGCATTGGTTATCTGAGCTTCTGCGGCAATATGGACACCAGTATTACCATCAGGACACTCACCGCCGAGGGTGGCAAACTGTACTGCTCTGCAGGTGGTGGCATAGTTGCCGATAGTGTTGAATCTGCGGAATATCAGGAAACCTTTGATAAAGTTAATCGTATTCTGCCGCAATTAGAGAGTTGATGAATGTCTGGTTCCTCCTTGACCATGAACGATTTTTTATCGCGTTTTCAACTGCTACAACCGCCAGCAACGCGTTTGAGTGGTAATAAACGCCAGGCCGCCGTATTGATCCCTATCGTCCGCCGCCCGCAACCCGGATTGCTGCTGACACAGCGTTCAGCCATGATGCGCAAACATGCTGGACAAGTGGCCTTCCCCGGTGGGGCGGTTGATGACACGGATGAGTCGTTAATTGCGGCCGCACTGCGCGAAGCCTGGGAAGAAGTCGCCATTTCTCCTGACAGTGTCGAAGTGATTGGTACTTTGCCACCGGTTGATAGCGTTACAGGATTTCAGGTCACGCCGGTTGTAGGCATTATTCCGCCCAACTTGCCCTACCATGCCAGCGAGGATGAAGTCGCGGCTGTATTTGAAATGCCATTGATGGAGGCCCTTACACTTGGCCGTTACCATCCGCTGGATATTCACCGTCGTGGCAACGCCCACAGAGTTTGGCTTTCCTGGTATCAGCACTATTTTGTCTGGGGCATGACGGCCGGAATCATCCGTGAATTAGCCTTGCAGATAAGTGTGGAACCCTGATCACTCTTTAATCCTGTAAAAACGGCTATATTTAGCAGAGTGTCTTGCTGAGGGTTTATTCCCTTATTTGCATCATGGGTAAAAGAAATGGTGAATGACTCTGGCCTTATCCCCCGACAACCGCCTTTTCAGGCCGGATTAGTCAAGTTATAGTTAACCATTAGTTTAATTCATGTGAATAGTTTACTACAGTGAGCAATAAATTTTTAAACTAGCTGACTGCGATTTTGCAGCAGCAAATTTTATTTATCTGGTGCCTTGGAAGGAGTTTTGTGTGATTAGCATATTCGACATGTTCAAAGTCGGCATTGGGCCATCCAGTTCCCATACCGTCGGTCCAATGAAGGCCGGTAAGTTGTTTGTCGATGATCTGGTCGAAAAAGGATTACTGGAAACTACGACGCGTATCGCTGTCGATGTTTACGGTTCCCTGTCGCTGACAGGTAAAGGGCACCATACCGACATCGCTATCATTATGGGTCTTGCAGGTAACGAACCCGCGACTGTTGATATTGATTCTATCCCGGCGTTTATCCGTGATGTAGAAACCCGCAGCCGTTTGTGGTTGGCTCAGGGTCGCCATGAAGTCGATTTCCCGAAAGACTCCGGCATGTGTTTCCGTAACGATAATTTGTCGCTACATGAGAACGGCATGACCATTCATGCGTTCAGCGGCGAGCAAGAGATCTACACCAAAACCTATTATTCCATCGGCGGCGGTTTTATCGTTGATGAAGAGCATTTCGGCAAAGAAGCGGCCGACGAGATCGTCGTGCCTTACTCGTTCAACTCTGCCGAAGAGATGCTTAAGCACTGCAAAGAGACGGGCATGTCGCTGTCTGGCGTGATTATGCAAAACGAACTGGCTTTGCATAGCCGTAAAGAAATCGAAGAGTATTTTGCCAACGTGTGGCAAACCATGCGTGCGTGTATTGACCGTGGCGTGAATACCGAAGGTGTTCTGCCTGGCCCATTGCGTGTGCCGCGCCGTGCATCGGCATTGCGCCGTATGTTGGTTTCCAGCGATAAACTGTCAAACGACCCAATGATCGTGGTCGATTGGGTGAATATGTTTGCGCTGGCGGTTAACGAAGAAAACGCTGCTGGTGGGCGCGTGGTAACTGCACCTACTAACGGTGCCTGCGGTATCGTTCCTGCTGTTCTTGCTTACTATGACCACTTTATCGAGTCAGTCAGCCCGGATACCTATATCCGCTACTTCCTCGCATCAGGTGCAATTGGTGCGCTCTACAAGATGAATGCGTCTATTTCTGGTGCAGAAGTCGGCTGCCAGGGTGAAGTAGGCGTGGCCTGTTCTATGGCTGCCGCAGGTCTTGCTGAAATTTTAGGCGCAAGCCCAGAGCAAGTTTGTGTTGCCGCGGAAATCGGTATGGAACATAACCTGGGTTTAACCTGTGACCCGGTTGCAGGCCAGGTTCAGGTGCCATGTATCGAACGTAATGCCATCGCTTCCGTGAAGGCTATCAACGCCACTCGTATGGCGATGCGCCGTACCAGTGAACCGCGAGTGTCTCTCGATAAGGTTATCGAAACCATGTACGAGACAGGCAAAGACATGAACGCCAAATACCGTGAAACTTCACGTGGCGGCCTGGCAATCAAAGTACAGTGTGACTAATCCCTTCTGGCCCTCTGCAAAGAGGGCCAACCTACTCTGCCAAACCTACCACGGATAATTTTGACACTGCTGACGCAGCGCTAATAAAAATTGCCGCGCAGTTGCTGTCAAGTCCGACTTCTGTGACCAAATAACGCAATACTGTGCCGACGGCAGCGTCGTTATAGGTAATACGGTCAGCCGGTCTTGTAAGAATAATGGTGTGCTCATCGCTCGGGCGACTATCGTCAAATAATCCGAATGCAGCACCATATTAAGCCCACAAATCACTGAATCTGTTCGAATCGGTGCTTCATGCATCTGGCCATAAAACTCATTGAGTTCATCTTGCAGCTGTTGGTAATAACCGATATTTGCTTCCGGTAATAACCATTTCGCCCTACGTAATTGGGCAAGTGATGTCGCCTGCGCTAAGGGATGGTCACGCCGGGCAATCACGCAGAATGGTGCGCTAAACAGCGGCTCAACAATGACATCTTCTGGCACTTTGGCAGGATTGATTGTCCCAATAGCCAGATCGAGCTCTCCTTGTTGCAATAGCGGCAGCAGTGTTGTCAGTTGCCCTTCTTTGATATGCAAACTTGCTTGCGGCAAGCGTGATTTAAAACTGTCGGCTACGGCCGGAAAAACACTTAACGCAATCAATGATGAAAAACCAATGGTCAGTTTGCCTTGGGAAAAGTGGTTAATTTGTTCCACTTCCTCGGCCGCACGCTGTAGTTCCTCCAGAATCCACTCAGCCCGACGGGAAAATGCCTCTCCTGCCTCGGTTAAGGTGATGCCTTCGTTTCCACGTAGAAATAGTTGCGCTGATAAAGTTTGCTCCAGCTCTCGTAATGTCCTGCTCACCGCTGGCTGAGATTGCCCCATTACTCGCGCAGCTCCACGGATGCTGCGGCTGCGCACCACTTGTCTGAAGACATGTAACTGCTGCATTTTCGGCAAATACTTCATGCGTACCCCTATCAAGAAAAAGCATCACCCTAAACAAAATTGCATCTTTTGCGAGAATACCCGCACTGCTTATATAGCTATCAGAGTTATCCATATGAACGTTGCAACCAACGGGGCGATTCGCTCCTGGAACGGAATTCCGCATAAGGGTCCGCACGATGAAAAAAAATCACTCCTTGATGATTTTCCTGTTATTTCTGGGCTATGTCATTGTCTATATAGATAAAACGGTGATGGGCTTCGCATTATTGCCTATCGAAAAAGAGTTTGGCGTCTCCACACAGCAACTGGGGTATATCACCGGCATTTTCTTCCTCTCTTACTCACTGTTTCAGATACCCGCAGGCTGGCTAAATGACCGCATTGGTTTTCGTAGCATGCTGGTTGCTTCACTCTGCCTGCTCGGTGGATTTGCGCTTTGTTTCGGTGTTCTGGGGTTAAGCTTTGGTATGTTGATAGTCTTCCGCTTCCTGGCGGGAATCGGACATTCTGGATATCCATGCTCCTGCGCCAAAGCGGTGGTCAGTAATTTTAGCGTTGAAAAACGGACATTCGCCCAATCAATCCTGCTCTCATCCGCTGGCCTTGCAATGACCATTGGCCCGATGGTGGCAGTCAGTGCATTAACGCATATTGGCTGGCGTGGCTCGTTTGCCGGGCTCGGTTTGATGGCTTGCGCGGTCGCGATTGTTATTTTTATGCTGGTGCAAAAACCTGCCGCTGCACCGAAATCAGCATCGTCCGTCAGTTATCGCACGTTACTGAAAAGCCCGACGGTAATTCTGCTGTTTATTGCGATTTTCTGCATCAACATTCCAAGCTACGGGCTGATGGCCTGGTTGCCTAAATTCCTGGTGCAGCAACGTCATATGCCGCTTGAAATCTCCGGGTTGGTAATTGCAGCGGGTGGGCTGGGGATCTGGATTTCATCTCTGGGAACCGGCTGGCTGGTCGGCAAATATTTCCAGGGGCGTGAGCCTGGGGTGATTGTCATTTGCTCACTCATTAGCTCGCTGTGTATTTTTGCGATTTATCACACGGGTTCGCCTGCCGCCGCCAGCGTCTTTCTGTTCCTGGGACAGGTGTTTTTGATGGGTAGTTTTGTCACCGTCTTCACCCTGCCGATGAAACGTCTCCCTGTCGAAACCATGGGTGCCGCGATGGGGCTTATCAACACTGGTGGCACATTGGGCGGTTTTGTTTCACCTATTGTGATGGGATATTTAATTGGCGTTAGCCAGGACTACTACACCACTTTCATTTTCCTCGCGTTAGCTATGGTCTGTGCAGCACTTGCCGTCATACCGCTGTTGACGAAGAAATCTGCTTTAAAACCTGTTACTGATTAACGGAGACATTATGACCTTCAATATCGATATTCTGACTGACGAAGTGGCCCATGACGTGTCTCGCTGGCGCCAACATATTCATGCCAACCCGGACCTCTCTTTTCAGGAACAAGCCACGGCTGATTATATCGCCGCAGAGTTAGCAAGCTTTGGGCCGCTTGAGTTGCGTCGTCTTACACCAAATAGCGTTGTGGCCGAATTAAAGGGAAAGCTCCCCGGCCCAGTATGGGCGCTACGTGCGGATATTGACGCCCTACCCATTCAGGAAGAGAGCGGCGAAGCTTTCTCCTCATGTAAACCTGGTGTGATGCATGCCTGCGGGCATGACGCCCATGCGGCGATGTTAATGGGTGCGGCAAAAGTGCTGTGTCATTTTCAGGACAAGCTTAAAGGCTCGGTACGTTTTATTTTCCAACATGCGGAAGAAGTGCCACCGGGTGGTGCTCAAGAGCTGGTAAATTTGGGTGTGTTGCAAGATGTCGAATACATCTTTGGCCTGCATGTGATGCCAGATAAGCCCACGCAAACCTTGTCATTGAAAGAAGGCGTATTCAGCGCATCAAGCGATAACTTCGATATTGTGATAACCGGGAAAGGCGGTCATGGCTCAATGCCGCACTTGTGTATTGACCCAATTGTTATCGGTGCAGAAATTGTCAGCGCATTGCAGCAAATTGTTGCTCGCAAACTCGACCCTCTGCACGCACCAGTATTAACCATCGCAACCTTCCAGTCGGGTGAAAGCTACAATGTCATCCCGAATAGAGCCCATCTTGCGGGTACGCTGCGTACACACGACCAAAAAGTGCGTGAACAGGTTCCTCAACTCATGCAACAAGTGATTTCAGGGATTGTTGCCGCTCACGGGGCAAGTTTTGATATTCAGTGGCAAGCGGGTTATGCCGTCGGGAATAATCATGCTTCTGCCTGCGAGATTGCGCGCAAAGTTATCGAAGAAAATTTCCCTCCTCAAACGTTGCACACAGTAACAACACCTTTATTTGGTAGCGAAGATTTCTCTTCGTATCAGCAACATGTTCCGGGATGCTTTATTTTCGTCGGCTGTAGAAATCCCGACAAAGGTGCCGTTTGGAATGTTCATAATCCTCACTTCCTGCTGGATGAAGATGCAATGAAAGTGGGGGTTAAAACGCACCTGAGTTTGATAAGCCAAATGTTTGTTTAAATATTCACTAGAATAGCAAGCGTCGTGTCTGCGACGCTTGCACGTAATACTCCATTAGCTTTCATCTAAAAGTATGATTTTGCCTTCGGATATCCAATCCCCCACTACACTTGGAATGTTCTGTGTGCCGATTTCGGTCGCGGTTCTAAACAAGGTGGTCGCGGATGCAAACGGCACAACGCATATTAAGAGATTATCGCCGCAGACGTTTAACTGTCTGCGTTGCGTTAGCCGTATTAGTCCTGCTGCTGACACTCAGTGCGCGCTATATTGCCGATCGTGATTCGAATGAACAACGTATGCAGGCATTTAACCAACGGGCTGTCAGTTCACTTGAAAACGTCCTGATACCGCTTGATTTAGCAAGCAAAGATGCGATGCAGTTAATGGGGTTATCATGTGAAGCCGCGCAACTGAGAATGCGGGAATTAGTGGCTCGTATGCAAACAGTACGTGATATTGGCCTAATTAAGGATGATATCTTTTATTGCTCAAGTATTTTTGGCCCGCGTTCAATACCCATTGATCTGGTGCAGCCCCGTTTGCCATCATCATTGCCACTCTTATTCCTCTCGATAGACCATACGCTACTTAAAGGCACGCCGATTCTTCTATCCTGGCATCCTCTGCGCAATAGTCGGCATGACGGTGTCATGCAAATTATTAATATTGAGTTGCTATCGGGATTTATGCTTGAACCCAGACGCCCCTGGGTCTCCCGTGCGATGTTAAATGTCGCCGATTCGCATTATGAATATGGGAAAGGGTTACTACCCCGAATTACTGTTGACGACGGGCAAGTCAGCCATGAACTGGAATCCGATATATTTCCTTTTTCCGTCACCATTATTGGCCCATCCTCCAGTCAGCTGGCATTACAAAATATGCCAACGCAACTGCCGCTGGCACTAATTCTCAGCATGTTGATTGGCTATATAGCGTGGCTTGCCACCGCGAACCGAATGAGTTTTTCCTGGGAAATTAATCTTGGGCTTGCATTACATGAGTTCGAAGTTTTTTGTCAGCCTCTAGTCAGTTCACGTAATCTTCAATGTGTTGGCGTGGAGTTACTTTTGCGGTGGAATAATCCCCGCCAGGGTTGGATTTCACCTGATGTATTTATCCCACTTGCCGAACAGCAAAATTTGATAGCACCATTAACACGTTTTGTGCTTTCGGAAACAGTACGTAATCTTGATATCTTTCCGAAATCGCCTGATTTCAATATTGGGATCAATATCGCAGCTAGCCATTTCCATAATGGGGAAGTTATCGAAGATTTGCGCCACTACTGGTTTCCAGTCCACCCCATCCAGAAACTCACCCTTGAACTTACGGAGCGTGATGCCTTACCAGATGTCGATCTTCGGGTGATACGCGATTTACATCGCATGGGGGTCGATTTAGCCATTGACGATTTCGGTACAGGACAAAGTTCACTGGCTTATCTCGAAACATTAAATCCAGACGTGCTGAAAATCGATAAGTCGTTTACTGCAGCGATTGGGACCGACGCGGTCAATTCGACAGTGACTGACATTATTATTGCGCTGGCGCAGCGGCTAGATATTGGTTTAGTTGCGGAAGGTGTTGAAACGCCGCAGCAAGCAGAGTACCTGCGTAACCACGGCGTAAATGTACTACAAGGATTTTTGTATGCGCGGCCAATGCCTTTGAAGGAGTTTCCACGCTGGCTAGGGAGCAGCACGCCGCCCCCACGCAGGAATGGTCACGTTATTCCCATTATCCCGCTACGCTAATTTACTCTTCCTCGTCTTCATGTTCAGAGCGTTCTTTTACCACACGAACCAAGTCCACACGGTAATCGTTGGCCTTCACAATCTGGATGCGTAACGGAGCCAGTTCAATAACATCGCCCACTTTAGGTATTTGGCCATTCACCGCGATAACCAAACCGGCGATAGAGGCAATATCTTCCTCATCGTTCACCAGATTGTTGATATCAAGATGCTGCTGAATCGCATGCAGGTCGGTTGAACCTTTAACTAACCAACCATCGCCATCTCGCACAATTTCGGGTGTTTCGTCGGCATCAGGGAATTCACCAGCGATAGCTTCCAGAACATCCAGCGGCGTTACCAGGCCTTGAACCACGCCAAACTCGTTATTCACGATAACGAAACTACCGCGAGCACGACGAAGCACACCCAGCAAGTTAATCGGGTCCAGTGTTTCCGGAACCACAATTGCAGGTGAACGTGCAGCAATAGAAACCACATCACCACCATTTTCCAGTGCTACCAGTAACTCTTTGGCACGCACAATACCGATGATTTCATCAAGCTCACCATGACAAACCGGGAACAAGCTATGCGGAGATTCCAGCAGCTGCTCACGAATTTCAGCAGTGGTTTTATCGGCATCAACCCATGATATTTCACCACGCGGCGTCATAATGCTGCGTAGCGAACGAGATGCCAGTGTCAGCACACCATTAATCATGTAACGCTCTTCTTCAGCAAAAGATTCTGCTTCAATTGGCGTGATGGTTTTGTTGTCTTCGTTAGACGAACGCTGTTGGCGTTTACCATTCATCAAACGCAAAATCGCATCAGCCGTACGGGCACGTAACGGCACATTCGACTGATGGCGAATAAAGTTACGGCGCGCAATCTGGTTGAAAAATTCGATGATTATCGAGAAACCAATTGCCGCATACAGGTAACCTTTCGGAATATGGAAACCGAAACCTTCTGCTACAAGGCTCAGACCAATCATTAACAAGAAGCTCAGGCACAGCACGACGACCGTAGGATGTTGGTTAACAAAATTCGTCAACGGTTTGGACGCCAACAACATCACACCCATCGCGATAACTACCGCCGCCATCATCACTGGCAGGTGATTTACCATGCCCACCGCGGTAATAACCGCATCCAGTGAAAACACCGCATCCAATATAACAATCTGTAAAACCACAACCCAGAAACTGGCGTAACCTTTGCCATGCCCATCATCATGCTGGCGGTTTTCCAGCCGCTCATGTAGTTCCGTCGTTGCCTTAAACAGCAAGAACAGGCCACCAAATAACATAATGAGATCGCGCCCGGAGAACGTCATTTCGCCAACGCTGAACAGCGGTTGCGTTAGCGTCACCATCCATGAAATTAACGACAATAAGCCCAGTCGCATTACCAAAGCCAAGGATAAACCGATGAGTCGTGCTTTATCTCGTTGTTTTGGTGGAAGTTTGTCTGCAAGGATGGCAATAAAGACCAGGTTATCAATACCCAGCACTATTTCCAGCACAATCAGCGTCAGTAAACCCACCCATATTTGGGGATCCATTAAGAGTTCCATGACAAGCTCCTGCTTTGGGAATAACTCATCGGCATCGCGCGCAAGGCGGACGCAAAGAGGCAAATTGAGGTATTAACGGGGCGTGAAACGCCAATATGAAGGACTGAGTTTTCAGACCTGAAATTGAAAAGACGTCGGTGACGGTCCATACGGTGGGCTACTGCCCTTTACTCCTTAGTAATTAAACGAGATGCAAACAATATCAGAGCAAAATACCCTTTTGCAAAGATTTACCTGATTTTGCAATTTTACTGTCATTGACCTCGTTCATTATTTGCCCAGCGAATCATTAAGTTGTTAGCAAACCTAAATTACGGATCTTCATCACATAAAATATTTTTTTCACTGACTAAAATAAATCCGTCTTAAGTTACACATCTTTACTCATACCGTTATCTGAATCGATTCGCTTGAGAAACGGATAATCTACAAAACACCTATTAAGGGTGTGGCTATACCAACACAGGAGGTAGCAAGTGACTATTGCTATTGTCATAGGCACGCATGGCTGGGCAGCAGAACAATTGCTGAAAACCGCAGAAATGCTATTGGGCGAACAAGAAAATGTTGGCTGGATAGATTTCGTTCCCGGTGAAAACGCCGAAACTCTAATCGAGAAGTACAACGCTCAACTGGCAAACCTGAACACCGACAAAGGTGTGCTGTTTCTCGTCGATACCTGGGGTGGTAGCCCGTTTAACGCAGCCAGCCGTATTGTCGTCGATAAAGAGCATTACGAGGTCGTCGCCGGGGTCAATATTCCGATGCTAGTTGAGACCTTGATGGCTCGTGATGATAACCCTTCATTTGATGAGTTAGTGGCAATCGCTGTTGAAACAGGTCGTGAAGGGGTTAAAGCCCTGAAAGCTAAACCTGTTGAAAAAGCTGTAACTGTTGCGCCTGTTGCTGCACCTAAAGCCGCAGCGCCGCTCAAGCCAATGGGTCCGAAGGACTACATGAATATCGGTCTGGCGCGTATCGATGACCGTTTAATTCATGGCCAGGTCGCAACCCGCTGGACCAAAGAAACCAACGTAACACGCATTATTGTTGTCAGTGATGAAGTGGCAGCCGATACCGTACGCAAAACACTGTTGACGCAAGTTGCTCCTCCTGGTGTGACGGCACACGTCGTTGACGTCGCTAAAATGATCCGCGTGTGGAATAACCCGAAATATGCAGGCGACCGTGTGATGCTGCTGTTCACCAACCCAACCGATGTTGAACGCGTCGTGGAAGGTGGAGTGGACATTAAGTCAGTCAATATCGGTGGTATGGCGTTCCGCCAGGGTAAAACCCAGGTTAACAACGCGATTTCTGTCGATGAAAAAGATATTGAAGCCTTTAAGAAACTTAACGAGCGCGGCATTGAGCTCGAAGCCCGTAAAGTTTCAACCGATCAAAAATTGAAAATGATGGATCTGATCGCGAAGGTGAAAAGCTAATTACTAATGTGATTTGCTTAATTCTACGTTTTGCTCAGTTTTCACACATAAGTCATACGTTTAAGGAGAAGTACAATGGAGATTACCACTCTTCAGATTGTGCTGGTGTTTGTCGTAGCCTGTATTGCCGGTATGGAGTCGGTGCTCGATGAATTTCAGTTCCACCGTCCGCTGGTCGCCTGTACCTTAATCGGTCTGGTACTCGGTGATATGAAAACCGGTATTATTATCGGTGGTACGCTTGAAATGATCGCGCTGGGTTGGATGAACATCGGTGCGGCAGTTGCTCCCGATGCCGCACTTGCGTCAATTATCTCAACCATACTGGTTATAGCCGGGCATCAGGGCATCGGTTCTGGTATCGCTCTGGCCATTCCACTGGCAGCAGCAGGCCAGGTACTGACCATTATCGTTCGTACTATTACCGTGGGCTTCCAGCACGCAGCAGATAAGGCCGCCGAAAATGGCAACCTATCGGCCCTCTCCTGGATTCACGTTTCCTCCCTGTTCTTGCAAGCAATGCGTATCGCAATTCCTGCCGTTATCGTCGCAGTTTCCGTCGGTACAAGCGAAGTACAGAACATGCTGAATGCCATTCCTGAAGTGGTAACCAGCGGTCTGAACATCGCCGGTGGCATGATTGTTGTTGTGGGTTATGCGATGGTCATCAACATGATGCGCGCAGGCTACCTGATGCCATTCTTCTATCTGGGCTTCGTTACCGCGGCTTTCACCAACTTCAACCTGGTAGCACTGGGTGTGATTGGTGCTGTGATGGCAATTTTGTACATCCAGTTGAGCCCGAAATACAACCGTTCCGCAGGTGCTCCAGCCTCTGCTGCCGGTGCTAACGATCTCGATAACGAATTAGATTAATAGGTGAGCGAAATGGTTGATACCACCAAAACAACGACTACCGAGAAGAAACTCACCCCAGGTGATATTCGTGGCGTGTTCCTGCGTTCAAACCTCTTCCAGGGTTCCTGGAACTTCGAACGTATGCAAGCGTTGGGCTTCTGCTTCTCCATGATTCCGGCAATTAAACGCCTGTATCCTGAAAATAACGATGCTCGTAAACAAGCAATTAAGCGTCACCTGGAATTCTTTAACACCCATCCATACGTTGCGGCTCCTGTATTGGGCGTTACGCTTGCGATGGAAGAACAGCGTGCAAACGGTGCAGAGATTGACGATGGTGCCATTAACGGTATCAAAGTTGGTTTGATGGGGCCGCTGGCTGGTGTAGGCGACCCAATCTTCTGGGGTACAGTACGTCCAGTATTCGCAGCACTTGGTGCTGGTATCGCAATGAGCGGTAGCCTGCTTGGCCCACTGTTGTTCTTCATCCTGTTTAACGCCGTGCGTTTGCTGACTCGTTATTACGGCGTCGCTTACGGTTACCGTAAAGGGATCGATATCGTTAAGGATATGGGCGGCGGTTTCCTGCAAAAACTGACTGAGGGGGCGTCAATTCTCGGCCTGTTTGTCATGGGGGCGCTGGTTAACAAGTGGACACACGTTAATATACCGCTAGTCGTGTCGAAGATTACCGACCAGACTGGCGCTGTGAAAGTGACCACCGTTCAAACTATTCTTGATCAGTTGATGCCGGGCCTTGTGCCACTGCTGTTAACGTTTGCTTGTATGTGGCTGCTGCGTAAGAAAGTCAACGCGCTGTGGATCATCATGGGCTTCTTCGTTATTGGTATTGTCGGTTATGCTATCGGCCTGCTAGGCCTGTAATTAGTTTGTTATACGAACCGGGGCACTTGCCCCGGTTTTTTATTGTTTAGAGTGAAGGTAGTGTTATGACTTTGACGGATGTAGTTCTGCTGGTATTTATTGTGCTGTTGCTTGCCTGGGCAGTTTACGATGAGTTCATCATGGATAAGCTCAAAGGCAAAACCCTGCTGAAAGTTCCCCTTCTGCGCCGCAACCGTATCGACGGAACCATTTTCTTCGGGTTGGTCGCTATCCTCATCTACAACAACGTCACCTCTGGCGGCGCCCCGGTCACCACCTGGTTATTATCTGCGCTGGCACTCATTGCTATTTATATTTCGTGGATTAGACAACCTAAATTACTGTTTAAAACAGAGGGCTTCTTCTTCGCGAACGCGTGGGTTTTATATTCTCGAATTAAAGAGATGAATTTATCTGAGGATGGTGTTCTGGTTTTGCAATTAGAACAACGCCGCTTGCTCATCCGAGTGAAAAACATTGATGACCTGGAGAGGATTTATAAGTTAATGGTTGTTACTCAATAAGTTAGCAACATAGCAAAGTCTATATTTTTATATTTTTTGTACAATCTATAAAATATAGCCGCTGCTATTTCGCACAATTAGTGTGCTCTTATTTTAACGATTAGGTCATCAATTAAAGTTAATGAAAATCGTTATCATTTAAGCATTAAGAATAATAGCTTCAATTATTGTTTTATCTTTAAAGAATATGTTAAGGTTGCGCCCGTCGTTGGGGAGTAGCCGATTTTCGCGATTGCGAAAATGTACATGTCAACATACTCGTTACTTGTTTAAGCAAGATTTATAACGTGGCATGTACGACTCAAATACTGAGTAGGCGAGACCATAGGCACGTAACCATCATTTAAGTTGGGGATGGTTGACGTGTATATGGATATTCCCAACTGAGGCATTTGCATGAATCTCTCCGCTACTATTATTCTCGCTTTTGGCATGTCGATGGATGCTTTTGCTGCATCAATCGGGAAAGGTGCCTCTCTCCATAAACCTAAGTTTTCTGAAGCGTTACGAACCGGGCTTATCTTTGGCGTCATCGAAACCATCACCCCGCTTATCGGCTGGTGCCTGGGTCTTCTGGCAAGCAAGGTCGTGCTGGAATGGAATCATTGGGTTGCATTTATCCTGCTGGTGTTTCTCGGCATTCGTATGATTTATGAAGGTGTGCGCGGTAACGATGACGAAGAAGCGCCAAAGCTTCAACGTCATGGATTTTGGCTATTAGTCACCACGGCTATCGCCACCAGCCTTGATGCCATGGCGGTCGGTGTCGGCCTCGCATTCCTGCAAGTCAATATTATTGAAACTGCTCTGGCTATTGGTTGCGCGACCATGATTATGTCCACGCTAGGTATGATGCTGGGCCGGTTTATCGGCCCTCTGCTCGGTAAGCGCGCCGAGATCCTCGGCGGTGTGGTGCTAATTGGGATTGGTTGTCAGATTCTTTATAGCCACTTCAGCACATTAAACTGATGATTCGCGTCGCCAGACGCGAATGACAAAATCTGTCTCGCAAGTGAATGCCGTTTCAGCCGTCAAAGCCTGCCACACTTCCGGGCGGGCACGCCAGGCGAACGGCGTCATTTGCAATAGCGCAACCGCTTCATTTCCCTGTAACGTCATCGGCCAGCCAATCCTCTGCGTCTGTTCTGCTACAAAACCGGGTAAAGACTCAGACTCGGTACTGTGCAGCACCACGTTGTCATAAATTAAACCTTTCAGCTGCATTAAATGGCGTGGGCCAGGCGTGGCAGTGATGACGATGCCGCCAGGTTTCACCACCCGCGCCAACTCTTCAGCTTTGCACGGGGCAAAAATGCGCACCACGGCATCCAGACTATTATCATCAAACGGCAAACGGTGGCTCGATGCCACACAGAACTGCACCTGCGGATAGCGCTTTGCCCCATAGCGAACCGCTACTTTTGCAACATCTAATCCCCAGGTCATTCCTTCATTTTTTGCGACAATTTGTGCAAAACCCGCCGTGTAATACCCTTCCCCGCAGCCAATATCCAACAAAGTAACCGGGGCAGCCTGTTCTAAAATAAGGCAGATAGCATCGCGCAGCGGCTGATAATGCCCGGCATCAAGGAATGTTCTGCGGGCCTGCATCATTTCGCTGCTATCGCCCGGGTCTTTTGAACGCTTATGCTGAACTGGCAGCAAATTCACATATCCCTCTTTTGCCTTATCGAATTGGTGGCCTTGCGGGCAAACAAAGCTCTTCCCCTCGGGAGCAAGCGGTGCATGACAAAGCGGGCAAAGATAAGACATAAGAACTCCAGGCAATCGTAAAGGGCGCAAGTGTACCGCTTACGCTCCGCTTCGAAAAGCCACTAACCTGCAGGACCCTCGACAACAGCCTTATTTAACACCGTTAAATTGGTATCTCCCTGTGGCAAACCATCAGGTTCGATATTCTCCAGTCGCAGCACATCGCTCATTATCTGGCTAAAGACCGGTGCCGAAACTGCACCGCCGTAGTAGGCACCATTTTCCGGATCGTTAATTACCACCACCAGCGCAAAGCGCGGATTACTCGCAGGAGCGACACCTGCGGTGTAAGCAATGTATTTGTCGATGTATTTGCCATCATCGCCAATTTTCTTGGCCGTTCCGGTTTTAATGGCAACTCGATAGCCGCGCACCGCGGCTTTAATCCCACCGCCGCCAGGCAATGCCACACTTTCCATCATATGTTCAACCTGATGGGCAATGGTTTCAGACATCACCCTTTGCCCAACTACTGGCGGATCAACACGGGTAATAGAAAGTGGGCGGGCAATGCCATAGCTACCGATAGTGGCGTAAACATGCGCCAGTTGCAGAGGTGTGACCATCAAACCATAACCAAATGAAAATGTGGCGCGATCCAACTCTCCCCAGAACTTACGGTGCGGTAACAGGCCACTGCTCTCCCCTGTCAGCCCCAATCCTGTTGGCATCCCAAAACCGAAGTTCTTATAGGTATCCAACAATTTTTGGATTGGCATCGCCAGAGAAAGCCGTGAAACCCCTGTGTCGCTCGATTTTTGCAGGATTCCGGTCAACGTAAGCTGCGGGTAGTAACCCACATCGCGTATACGGTGACCATCGATGGTATAAGGATGGGTGTCCACCACGCTATCTGGTTGGACAATCCCCTGCTGAAGTGCGGTCATAACTACCATCGGTTTAACAGTTGAACCTGGCTCAAATGTGTCGCTAATTGCCCGATTACGGAAATCGTTCAGCGTGGCACCGTCACGATTATTTGGATTAAACGTCGGGCAACTCGCCATCGCTAATACTTCGCCAGTATTCACATCAAGGATAACTGCTGCGGCAGATTCAGCTTTATTCCAGGAGACAGCATTACTCAGTGCGTCTTCCGTGACCGTTTGCAGTCGTTCATCAATGCTTAGCATGAGGTTGTGAGCAGGGTTTGCTGCAGTTTCCGTGATATTTTCTATGACGTGCCCATGCCTGTCTTTACGAACCAGTCTCTCGCCCGCTTTACCCGTCAACTGGCGATTGAAGCTCTTCTCAATACCTTCAATACCTTGATCATCAATGTTGGTAAAGCCGAGCAAGTTTGCTGCAACATGGCCTGCGGGATAAAACCGACGTGATTCATCACGTAATGAAATTCCTGGCAGTTTCAGGCTCTCGATGTATTGCGCTTGTTGCGGATCAATTTGGCGGGCGAGGTAAATGAAGCGATCGGCTGGATTACGGCGAATGCGGGCGGCAATTTCATTAAGTGGCATATGTAAGGTTGTTGCCAGAGCCTGCCAGCGGCTACTAATTTGCACGCCACCTTTTTCCATTACTGTTTTCGGGTCAGCCCAGATTGCTTTTACCGGGACGCTCACCGCCAAAGGTCTGCCATTGCGGTCTTCTATCATTCCACGCGGTACGACGATGGGTTCTTCACGTAATGAACGCATGTCTTCCTGCTTAACCAGATTTTCGGGTGAGATGATTTGCAACCAGGCAACACGCCCCAGTAAGAACACCAGACACATAAAGATAGCGATGCAAAGAAGAGCAAAACGCCACTGAATAAAATTACCCACGATTCCAGGGGCGGTTTTTCTCACATTCAATCCTTAACGACAACTAAGCGATTGAAAATTTAAACATAATGGGGAAACTAACCAGACAGGAACAGTGCTACAAGATGCGCTGCTTTGCTACAAGACATAACTGAGAGAGCTTTCCAGAAACACATAGAAAAATAATGGTCAACATTCAGACATGAAAAAGCCCCGCTACAAGAGCGAGGCTTTCATCAAAATTTGGCGTTATTCGCGCCAGGTCTAATTCAGACGAATTAGATAGCAGTTACGTTAACCGCTGCAGGGCCTTTCTGGCCGTCCTGGATTTCGAACTCAACGTTCTGGCCTTCAGCCAGAGTTTTGAAGCCGTTACCCTGGATTGCAGAGAAGTGTACGAACACATCTTTGCTGCCGTCAGCAGGAGTAATGAAGCCAAAACCTTTAGACTCGTTGAACCACTTAACTTGACCTTTAATCTTTGCCATTTTGCAAAATTCCTTAGATTGTTTTCTTTGCCCGGAGGCATAACTTAGCTAAAACAGAGACATTACTGCATGAGGCACTAATATAAGGCTCGGCAGAGAAGCGGTATTCAACGACAACGTGTTTACTCAGAACTTCTTTACTGAAAATGCCACACATAAACAGAACTGTACCTCGTTTAACCCAACGTGTTATCACATACAACGCAATCAATGGCAAGCCATTTTTCGGCGTGTATCGATCTGTCGCACAAATTCCGAAACTCATATTGTAATGAAAATGAAATGCACAATTTGTGCATAGATTAACAGTAAACAATGATGATTCCGTGCATTCATATGACGACCACAGACAACGTTTTTACCATAGCCCAAAGATATCTTTTCGTCCAGGCGAAGTGCGAAAAAGTCGATATCACCGGCATTATGCTTATGATTTTTTTAGCATAGCTATGCAAAAAATGAACAATCTCACATTGCTACTAAAACAATATAACTGGTATAAGAAATAGCGAGAATGGAAAAATGAATAAAGCTTGAGCAGTTGTCTGTTTATATTGCACCAAAAGAATGAAAGTTTAATCAACCCATGCTTCATGATGAGGCAATAAAAACGTTTCGCTATATTTTCGATGTAATAAAGTAACCAAAAGATAGCTCGTAATAGCGTCTTAAAAATTTTTAATAATGTTTAAGTCTTAATTTTAAATAAGTGTGAACTTTGACCAATACACAACGGCGAAAAGAGTCGCCCATCCTCACCTTCATCATCAAGTGCGGTTAGTAGCTCTTGCGGTGGCATGTCCAGTGATTCATCAGCCAGTTCAAATACCCCCCAATGGATAGGAACCGTAAAAGGCCTGCCCAATTGCTGCCAAAGCTTAACCGCCTGCTGCGGATCCATATGATGGCTACTCATGAACCAGCGCGGGGAATAAGCACCTATTGGTATCAATGCCGCATCCAGGGAGCCTCTGAACAAAGCAATATCAGCAAGTCCTGCCGTATAGCCTGTATCACCGCTAAACCATATCCTTAAGTGACTACTTTCGATAATCCACCCGCACCACAAACTCCGGTTACGATCCCAGAATGAACGCATGCTCCAGTGCTGTGCCGGCACCGCTGTAAAAGTCATTCCTTGCAGGGTAAAGCTCTGCCACCAGTCAAGCTCAGTTACATGGCGTATACCACGACGGGTAAACCACTGCTTTAAGCCCAGCGGGACAAAGAAATGAGTGTCGGGGAAACGACGGACAATCTGTTGAATGGTGGAACGGTCCAGATGATCGTAATGATTATGTGAAATCAAAACAGCATCAAGTTGATGCAATTCATTGATATGAATTGGGGATGGAGTCTTGCGCTTAGGGCCTGCAAACGATAATGGGGAAGCTCGCTGGGACAACACGGGGTCGGTAAGTAAATACAGGCCATTGATACGCAACAATACCGTTGCATGCCCTAACCACCACAGCCGGTCATCTTCTCCCTGGAGTTCAGCCTTTTGCCACCAACGTTCAGTGAAGGCGGCATAACCATTACTCGGAGGATGGGGCAATCCCTGCGCTTTTCGCTCTTTACGCCAACGTTCAACATCA
The DNA here is from genome assembly GCF_004366275.1 of Buttiauxella sp. BIGb0552. Lineage (NCBI taxonomy): Bacteria > Pseudomonadati > Pseudomonadota > Gammaproteobacteria > Enterobacterales > Enterobacteriaceae > Buttiauxella > Buttiauxella sp. BIGb0552. The sequence goes on along the minus strand of NZ_SODY01000001.1, from coordinate 28,231 downwards.
CCCGGTTTTCGTAAGCTTGACTCCAGATTACGAAAACCGTCAATTTGGTGATGAGATTTTAGGGGATCAAACCAAGGATTTTTCCACCGCATGGTCACTCCACAGCAACACAAACAGGTTAATCAGGATTAGCGCTCAGCGACCAGACGAATAAAATCATCTTCCACTTCGTCATCTTCCTTTGCTACTTCTGGTGCTTCCTTGACTACTTCAGGCTCGTTCGCTTCACACAAACGTCGTAACAGTGCAGTCTGCCGCTTTTGCTGATCCAGCAACTCTTCAAGAAGCTCGATCTGTTCATTGGTGCGGCTACTTGCACGGTTAACAAAGAACCACATTACGAGGCCGATAACCAGTACCACCAGGGAAACTGTCAGGGACACGATATTCAACGCGCCAACACTTAATTCGTTCATATTACCACCTCAGCAAAACGCGCTATTCTACACCTGCCGGGTCTTAAGGTAAGCACTATGTGGATAAAAACACACTACCAGGGAATAAATTTATTAATTGTACAAATGCCGCTGAAAAATTGTACATCCTGATCGCACATTACATTGACCATTTGGGTCCATAGCAGCATGCAGACGAAAAAAACCGCAATCAGAATAAGCCATCTGTACTTTCTCACTACACTCTCCACCTCTTTCCTATTTATTGTAAAGTCTGACATAGACAGCCTAAACGACACATAACTCTCACGTATATTATTTAAGAATCATCACATTGCTAGTACAGTGCAATCCGCTACGCTTAGAAGTCTAATTACTTAATAATAAGAGGCACCTATGCGTATTGTGATCCGCACTATTATTGTAATAGCGCTTTTGTGGATCGGTTTACTCCTCTCTGGATATGGAGTTTTGATTGGAAGTCATGAAAATGCTGCAGGTATGGGGCTTCAATGCAAATACCTAACTGCTCGAAATGTCACCACCGCACAATTTGTTCATACCAGTAGTGGAATTATCGGACTTAGCGATTGCCCAGTATTGCGTAAAAGTGATGAAGTTATCGATACGGGTAACTAGGAACATATAAAGAAAACGCCGCTAAATAGCGGCGTTTTCTCTTTCATCAGAATGGATATTCGTGATAACCCATTTGTTCAGAAATAGTTCGCGCTGCGTCATGAAGCATCGCTACATATTCATGGAGCCTGTCTTCAGAAAAACGAAGTGTCGGGAATGAAATACTCAAACCGGCAATAACAACTCCAAATCGGTCAAAAACAGGTACGCCGATGCAGCGTAAACCTTCTTCCTGTTCTTGGTTATCTTCACCGTAACCCTGCTCACGCACGGTATCCAGAACGTCCAACAATTCGTCGGTACTCATGATAGTGCGCTCAGTGCTGCGGTTATATTCCACATCAGCAAGGATTTCACGCACTTCATTGCGATCGCGCCACGCCAGAAGCACTTTACCAATCGCGGTGCTGTACAATGGGTTACGACGACCGATGCGCGAGTACATGCGCAGGTTGTACATAGAGTCAATCTTATGGATATAGACAATACTGTCTTCATCCAACGCACCCAAGTGGATGGTTTCTTTCGTCAAACGCGATAGTTCTCGCATTTGAATGTCTGCGCTACGAATCAAATCAACGTTCTGCAATGCACGCGCACCCAGCTCAAACAGCTTTAGGGTTAGCGAGTATTTTTCAGATTCGCCTTCCTGAGCAACATAACCCAGGGATTTCATAGTCTGCAAAAAGCGATAGACGGTGCTTTTTGACATCATTACGCGTTGCGATAATTCAGTAATACCAATTTCGCGTTCTTCGCCAAGCGCCTGTAAAATGCCAAAAACTTTCAGGACAGAAGAGACAGAATCAGGTTGTTTATCCAGATCTGCGATAGCCATTAAATCACCTCGATCGCATTTGTTTTATAAAAATCAGAACTGGTTTTTAGTATAAGTTGACTACCATGTCATCGCAATGAATCTATTCTATTTCGTTACAAATCTGCGACATATCCCTTAAATTTAGTGCTATTATTATTGCTCTTCGAATAAATCACCCATGAAGTTAAATTTCCCTTATGGATAAAACCCTTGCTGATGGGCTGCCAATACCGCAGCGCTATGGTGCTATTTTGGCCATTGCGTTGGGTATCACAATGGCAGTTCTGGATGGCGTGATCGCAAACGTAGCACTTCCAACTATTGCCCGAGAACTAAACGCCAGTCCGGCAGAATCCATCTGGATAGTGAACAGCTATCAAATCGCGATAATTATTTCGTTACTGTCGATGTCATTCTTAGGCGATATTTTTGGTTATCGCCGGGTATATCAGTGCGGGCTGATTCTGTTTTGCATGACATCACTATTCTGTGCGCTGTCGAATTCATTGCCCATGTTGACGTTTGCTCGTGTGCTTCAGGGCTTTGGCGGTGCCGCATTAATGAGCGTCAATACTGCTCTCATCAGGCTTATCTACCCGCAAAGACATCTCGGCCGCGGAATGGGAATTAACTCGTTTATTGTCGCCGTATCCTCAGCTGCCGGGCCAACTATTGCCGCCGCTATTCTTTCTGTCGCGTCTTGGAAATGGCTGTTTTTGATTAATGTGCCAATTGGTATTCTCGCGCTATTGCTAGCAATTCGTTTTCTACCTCCCAATCAACAAAAATCACAGGGCCAACGCTTTGATATCCCCAGCGCGATTATGAATGCCTTGACGTTCGGTCTGTTGATCTCGGCAATTAGTGGTTTTGCCCAAGGGCAGTCAGGGTGGCTGATCATTTCCGAGCTCGTTGCATTAGCTGTGATTGGCTTCTTCTTTATTCGTCGCCAACTGAAACTGCCCTTCCCTCTGTTACCCGTGGATTTATTACGTATTCCTGTATTTTCATTATCTATGGGAACGTCCGTTTGTTCCTTCGCCGCTCAAATGCTAGCGATGGTTTCACTTCCCTTCTTCCTGCAATCAACATTAGGACGCAGCGAAGTCGAAACGGGTCTGCTTCTCACACCGTGGCCAATTGCAACAATGATAATGGCTCCGGTTGCAGGTCATTTGATTGGGCGAGTACATGCAGGGCTGCTGGGTGGGCTCGGGCTTGTTATTATGGCATTCGGTTTATTTGCTTTAGCGTTGTTACCACACAACCCTACCGATATCGATATCATCTGGCGCATGCTTTTGTGCGGTGCTGGGTTCGGTTTGTTCCAGTCACCTAATAACCACACCATTATTTCTTCAGCGCCGCGTAACCGCAGCGGCGGTGCTAGTGGCATGTTAGGCACGGCTCGTTTATTAGGACAGAGTTGCGGTGCAGCCCTGGTGGCTTTGATGTTCAACCTTTTCGCGATTCACGGAACGCATGCCTCGCTTTTACTGGCAGGGAGTTTTGCAACCATCGCCGCCATTGTCAGCAGTTTACGCATGTCCCAACCTACGACTTCGCAGGCATAAAAAAAGCGTGCCAGCGATGGCACGCTTTTTTACCACGTTTTACGACTACTTCAGGTATTCGCCGTTACGCAGCGCTTCAATGCGTTTATCCAACGGTGGGTGAGTCATGAACAATTCACTCATAGACTTCGCCTTACCATTGATACAAAACGCCATCATGCTGCTAGCTTCTTGCGGTTCATAGCTGGTTTTCAGGCGCTGCAGTGCGGCAATCATTTTTTCACGACCGACCAATTTTGCAGATCCGGCATCAGCATGGAATTCACGGTGACGTGAGAACCACATTGTGATGATGCTCGCCAGAATACCAAATACCAGTTCCAGAACAGTCGCAATGGCAAAATAGACAAACGGGTTGCCGTTGTTGCTCTCACCTTCATCCCGATTACCAGACAAGAAGCCAGAAGCGACTTGCGCGATGATACGAGAAATAAAGATTACGAAGGTGTTCACTACGCCCTGAATCAGCGTCATGGTTACCATGTCGCCATTCGCGATATGGCTGATTTCGTGTGCGATAACCGCTTCTGCTTCATCACGGCTCATGTTCTGCAGAAGACCGGTGCTAACAGCAACAAGCGATGCATTACGACGAGCGCCGGTGGCAAACGCATTAATATCTGGCGCATGGTAAATAGCCACCTGCGGCATGGCGATACCCGCTTGCTGAGACTGTTGGCGCACTGTTTCCATCAGCCAGTGCTCTGTTTCATTGCGCGGTTGCTCAATCACTTCCCCGCCCACTGAACGCAATGCCATCCATTTGGACATCAGTAATGAGATGATTGAACCACCAAAGCCAAACAACACCGCCATGATCATCAGACCCTGCACGCTGCTCGACTGGATCCCCGTCAGGCTTAGCACTAGCCCGAAAACGACCATGACTGCAAGGTTGGTCAACAGGAAAAGCCCGATACGCATCATAATTTTCTTTTTACCTCGGTTAAAAATACGCATTCTGCGTTACCCCACATCGTAGGGGCAAGCTTGCTATTTTCAAGCATTCATCGTTGCCAAGTGGTTAATAATACATAACTTTACATTTAAGAAGAGGTTGATTTACGCGGCTTGATAGAGGTAAAAAAAACGGGCACAAAATTTTGTGCCCGTTGGAGGAGTTACTTAGCAGGAGCGGGTTGCTCAGCTGGTTTATCTTGCTGCATTTTTGCAAAATCCAGCGCGATATGAACCGTTTCATCGAGATAAGGATCAGGTTCCTGATAATCCTTCGGCAGGTCGTCGAGTTTCTTCAACGGCGCTTTTCCTTCTCGTTTATAGCGGTCATTAATCCGCTCCAGACGCGTAGCATCATCTTCCTGGTTCTCTTTCTCGCGCTGAGCAAGATTCAGGGAAACAATATTGCGCTTATCTTTCAGGGCATTGAAGCGAGCAATATCCTTCATGATGTACTGGAACTCAGGATCGGCTGCTATTCTATCCTGGTGCAGTTTAAGCAATTGCGGCTCAAACTGAGTCAGATCGCCTGACTTAACGTAAGTAGCGGCGTTGATGCTATCCCAAGGGAGCGCATTATCTTCAAACTTCTCGCCAGTCTCAGTCTCTTCAGTACCGGTAGGCATCATGATGTCTGGCGTTACACCTTTACGCTGAGTACTTCCGCCATTAATGCGGTAGAACTTCTGGATGGTGTATTGCACAGAACCAAGCGCAGGCCACTCCGGACGCAGCATCTGATCATAGATACGATTCAAAGAACGGTACTGTTGAACAGTGCCTTTACCGAAGGTAGGCTCACCCACAATTAGCGCACGCCCATAGTCTTGCATTGCTGCTGCAAAGATTTCAGAAGCCGAAGCACTAAAGCGGTCAACCATCACCACCAGCGGACCTTTGTAGTAGACAACGCCGTCAGTATCGCTATCTTCACGCACTTTACCGTTGTTATCACGTACCTGAACAACTGGGCCACTTGGGATAAACAGGCCAGAAAGTGAGACAGCCTCGGTCAATGCACCGCCACCGTTCGAGCGTAAATCGATGATCACGCCTTTCACGTTCTGTTTTTCCATCTTCTGAAGCTGGACTTTGACATCATCTGTCAGACCAACGTAGAAGCCTGGGATATCCAGCACACCCACTTTATCTTTACCGACCGTTTTAATCGTCAATTTGACGGCGCGATCTTCAAGACGAATGCGTTCACGGGTTAAGGTAACCACACGTGTTTTAGTACCCTTACCTGCCGGTAAGATTTCCAGGCGAACCTTGCTACCTTTAGGCCCTTTGATCAGCGCAACGACATCGTCAAGACGCCAGCCAATCACATCAACCATAGGTTTCCCTGTTTGGCCGACACCAACAATACGGTCACCAACGGTAATCGTTTTGCTTTTCGCAGCAGGACCACCCGCTACCATCGAGTTGATAACCGTGTAGTCATCGTCCATTTGCAGCACAGCACCAATACCTTCCAGAGATAAACTCATTTCGGTATTGAATTGTTCTGTGTTGCGTGGCGATAAGTAATTGGTATGCGGGTCGATTTCGTGGGCAAAGGCTGTCATCGCAAGAGAGAAAACATCTTCGCTATTGGATTGAGCCAGACGGCGAATGGCGAACTGATAACGCTTGGTCAGCGTTTCACGAATTTCCTGATCGGTCTTACCGGTCAGCTTCAGGCTCAGTTCGTCAAATTTAACTTTACTGTCCCACAGGGAATTTAACTCTGTAACGTTTGCAGGCCACGGCGATTTGCTGCGGTCAACATTAAAGGTATCGTTACCCGTGAAATTCATAGGTTTTTCCAGCACCTTCAACGCGTATTGATAACGTTCAAAACGACGTTGTTGGGCCAGATTGTAGAGATCGTAAAATACGTCCAGTTTGCCGGTGCGCAATTCATCGCCAATCTGTTTTTTCCGCGACACAAACTGCTCAACGTCACTGGCTAGCAGCACGTTGTGGCTATAGTCGAGGAGGTTTAGATAGCGATCGAAAATTTTTGCGGAAAAATTTTCATCCAGGTCAAACTGACGATAGTGCGAGCGAGTGAAGCGTGAAGTTACACGCTCACTCACCGTTGCATGCTGTGTCTCTTCCTTTAACTGCGGGATTTGAGAAGCTTGCGTGATATTTTCGACGGCCAGTGCGCTACCTGCAAGAAACAACAGACTAGCGACAGCCGTACGCTTAAAGAATTTGTTCATGCCCGGGTCTGGCCTCCGTTTCAGAACTGCAAGTGTTCTGCGCGTACGATCATTGCCATACCAGAAGTCAGCTGTACACGGACGCCATCTTTGGTAATTTCCAGTACTGTGGCATCCATCGCGTTATTACCCGCTTTGACTTTGATTGCCTGACCCACCTGCAAAGCAGAAATGTCTGTAACCGGAGTGCGTTTTTCTTCACGCGGAGCTTGCGGCGCCGGTTTTTCTACACGAGGTTTACGTTCTGTAGCTTCTGGACGACGCGGAGCAGGACGAGGCTTGCGTTCGCGACGAGGTTTATCGGTAACGGTTTCGCCGTTAGCAATAGCCGCTTCACGTTTTTTCGCTTGCTGCTCTGCACGCTGTGCCTGAACACGAGCTTTTGCTTCTTCAAGCTGCTTGCGAGCATGCTCTACGTGCTGCTCATCGAGTTCACCACAAGGGTTACCGTCGAGATCAACACGGATTGCGCCGACTTTGATACCGTACAGGTAACGCCAACTTGAAGTATAAAGACGTAACGCGGAGCGAAGTTGAGTTTTACTGAGACTCATCTCCCCTTCAACGCGCGCGACCAAATCCTGGAAGATACCAATCTTCAGGGGGCGGGCTTCACCTTCAGCGCTAAAGCACTGTGGGAAACGCTCTGCCAAAAAGGCGATGACTTCTTTGCTACTATTCAACTTAGGTTGATTTTCCATGAAATTTCCTGATTACAACGGAGTTGCCAACAATCCGCAGGCATGAACAGGCGACATTATAATGACGCTATCAGCAAATGCCACGTTATCCGTTGTTTATCATGCTAACGAGTGAAGAATTTTTTAAAATCCGTGTCGGCAAGCGTCAGCGAAAGCTGCGTCACCAGTTGAGATAAGCCGAGTTGGTCTTCAGGTGTGAAGCGCCCAAACTCCGTGCTATCAATGTCCAGAACACCTATTAGCTCGCCATTTACCGTAAGTGGCAGGACAATTTCGGAGTTGCTGGCAGCGTCACAAGCGATGTGACCATCAAAAGCATGCACATCTTCGACGCGCTGGATGCTTTTAGTGGAAGCCGCAGTACCGCAAACACCTTTTCCTACCGGGATACGAACGCAAGCAATCTTGCCCTGGAAAGGTCCCAGAACCAGAGTCTCGTCTTCTAATAGGTAAAAGCCTGCCCAGTTAACGCAGTCGAGACGTTCGAACAGCAACGCGCTGGTATTTGCCAACGTCGCCAAAAAACTTGTTTCACCTGCCATTAACGCACTGAAATCGCGGTTCAAGTCCGCGTAAAATTGTTCTTTGTTCATTGATTAACCATAGTATGTTGTCTTACTCAACTGCATAGCATAGTAAAATAAGCATTAAATGCCTTATGCCACAAGGTGTATCATTCAATGAATTACTATACGCTTAACGAATATTTCATAACCCATTGAGATACCCCATGCGCCAGCGGTATTCCCAGTTTACGATGACACATGAAAATACACGCCATTAGCCATGCTGTACCGCAGGCACGTTATCAGCGTTGCCCCCAATGCGATACACTTTTCTCGTTACCGTCGGTTAAATCCTCGCAGAGCGCGTATTGCCCACGCTGCGATGCCAAAGTTTACCATGGACGCGACTGGTCACTTACTCGTCTGGCGGCAATGGCAATTGCCATGCTACTGCTTATGCCTGTCGCTTTTTCCGAGCCTCTGGTACGCATCTATTTACTGGGTACGCGAATAGATGCCAACTTGTTCCAGGGCATATGGCAGATGACTAGCCAGGGTGATCCCCTGACAGCCGCAATGGTGTTGTTCTGTGCTGTGGGTGCGCCAGCAACATTAGTTGCCGCAATTGCTTACCTCTACTTTGGTAATATTCTTGGGATGAATTTACGCCCGGTCTTACTCATGCTTGATAAACTCAAAGAATGGGTAATGTTAGATATTTACCTGGTCGCTATCGGTGTGGCCTGCATCAAAGTCAGAGAGTTTGCATTTATCCAACCGGGCGTAGGTCTCGTGGCGTTTATTGCATTAGTGGTGCTGAGCCTGTTGACGCTAATTCACCTAAATGTAGAACAGCTATGGGCTCGCTTTTATCCACAGCGACCTCCTCGAGCGTGGGGTCCCCAGTTACGAGTTTGCCTGGGCTGCCATTTCACAGGAGTGCCTGACAGCCGTGGGCGTTGCCCTCGTTGCCATGTGCCATTAAGAGCACGTCGTCGCCACAGCTTACAAAAATCATGGGCAGCATTAATCGGTTCGTTAATTTTCCTACTGCCGGCCAACCTACTGCCAATTTCGATTCTTTACGTCAATGGTTCGCGTCAGGAAGATACTATTCTTTCCGGCATTATCTCTCTAGCTAGCAGTAATGTTGCCGTCGCCGCAGTGGTTTTCATTGCCAGTATCCTGGTGCCATTCACCAAGGTTATCGTGCTGATTTCACTGCTGGTAAGCATTCATTTCAAATGCGAGCGAGGACTTAGAACGCGAATTTTGCTGCTACGCTTTATTACCTGGATTGGCCGCTGGTCAATTTTAGATCTCTTTGTTATTTCGCTAACGATGTCGCTGGTTAACCGCGATCAATTACTGGCATTTACTATGGGACCGGCTGCGTTTTATTTTGGCGCAGCGGTTATTTTAACTATTCTTGCAGTCGAATGGCTGGATAGCCGACTACTTTGGGACGCACATGAGTCAGGAAATGCCCGCTTCACCGACTGAAGCGCGAATTAAAACAAAACGCCGAATTTCGCCCTTCTGGTTACTGCCAATTATCGCCTTGATGATTGCCAGTTGGCTCATCTGGACAACCTGGGAAGAGCGCGGCACCACAGCGACTATTGATTTTATTTCAGCCGACGGCATTGTTGCCGGGCGCACACCTGTACGCTATCAGGGTGTTGAAGTAGGCACGGTGCAAAGCATCAGCCTAAGTAAAGACCTGCGCAAAATTGAAGTTAAAGTCAGCGTCAAAAGCGATATGAAAGACGCACTGCGTGAAGATACTCAGTTCTGGCTGGTGACACCGAAAGCTTCGCTGGCTGGGGTTTCTGGGCTAGATGCGTTGGTAGGCGGTAACTATATCGGCATGATGCCAGGTAAAGGCAAGCCGCAGGAGCATTTTACCGCGCTGGATACCCAACCGAAATATCGCCTAAATAACGGCGAGTTGATGATTCATCTCCATGCTCCTGACTTAGGTTCGCTTAACAGTGGATCGCTAGTTTATTACCGCAAAATTCCGGTAGGCCGAGTGTATGACTACACCATCAACAACAATAAGCAGGGCGTCACTATTGACGTGCTTATTGATCGCCGCTTCACCCAACTGGTGAAGAAAGGCAGCCGTTTCTGGAACGTATCCGGGGTAAAAGCCAACGTAAGTCTTTCCGGCGCACAAGTTCAGCTAGAAAGCCTGGCGGCGTTGGTCAACGGCGCTATCGCCTTTGACTCACCTGAAAACTCAGCCGAAGCCAAAGCTGATGATGAGTTTGGCCTGTATGAAGATCTAGCGCATAGCCAGCGTGGCGTAATCATCGATCTTGATTTGCCGAGCGGACAAGGTTTAAACGCCGGTTCAACCGCGCTGATGTATCAAGGGCTTGAAGTCGGAACGCTGACAAAACTAAACCTCAATCCAGGCAGCACGGTAACCGGTCAAATGACGGTGGACCCAAGCGTTGTCAATTTGATGCGGAGCGGAACACGCATTGAATTGCGCAGCCCTAAGATTTCCCTCAGCAACCCGAATATCAGCAGTCTGTTAACGGGAAGTACTTTTGAATTGGTGCCCGGTGAAGGTGAACCGCAAAATCATTTTGTGGTTTTCCCAAGCGATAAAACTCTCTTGCAGCAACCTGATGTTCTGACCCTGAACCTCACGGCACCGGAAAGTTATGGCATTGATGCAGGCCAGCCGATTATTTTGCATGGCGTGCAGGTAGGGCAGATTCTTGAACGCAAATTGTCGGCAAAAGGCGTCACCTTCTCCGCAGCTATTGATCCTGAATATCGCCATTTGATTCAGGGCGACAGCAAATTCGTCGTCAACAGCCGTATTGATGTAAAGCTGGGTATCGATGGCGTTGAATTCCTGGGCGCCAGCGCCAGCGAATGGGTCAACGGCGGTGTCAGGGTCATTCCAGGTAACAAAGGCGCTATGAAAGATAGCTATCCACTCTACGCCAACCTTGAAAAGGCGGTGGAAAACAGCCTGAGCGACCTACCAACGACCACATTAACGTTAACCGCGGCCAGCCTGCCAGATATTCAGACCGGCTCAGTGGTGCTTTATCGTAAATTCCAGGTCGGTGAAATTATCAGCGTGCGTCCACGAGCGAATAGTTTTGATATCGACGTCAACGTTAAACCGGAATATCGCAGTCTGCTTACCGCCAACAGCGTCTTCTGGGCTGAAGGTGGCGCACGCGTGCAACTTAACGGTAGCGGCCTGACGGTTCAGGCTTCACCGCTTTCACGCGCCTTAAAAGGGGCAATCAGTTTCGACAACTTAAGTGGCGCAAGCGTCGGCCTGAAAAAAGGTGATAAGCGGATACTTTACGCCTCTGAAACCGCCGCCCGTGCCGTTGGCAGCCAGATTACCTTGCACACCTTTGACGCAGGTAAGCTTTCCGCAGGTATGCCAATCCGTTATCTGGGTATTAACATCGGCCAGCTTGAGTCGCTGAATCTGACAGCTTCACGCAGTGAAGTAGAAGCCAAAGCGGTACTCTACCCTGAGTTTGTAGAGACATTTGCTCGCAGCGGCACACGCTTCTCTGTTGTCACCCCGAAAATTTCGGCCTCTGGCGTGGATAATCTCGATACTATCCTCCAGCCTTATATCAACGTTGAACCCGGCCGCGGCGCAGCACGTCGTGACTTTGAATTGCAGGAAGCCTCTATTACCGACTCTCGCTATTCAGACGGTCTGAACATCGTTGTAGAAGTGACTGAAGCGGGCGCACTAAACATCGGTACGCCAGTACTATTCCGCGGCATCGAAGTGGGTACGGTGACCGGGTTAACCCTCGGCAACCTCTCTGACCGCGTGATGGTCGGCCTGCGTATCAGCAAGCGCTTCCAGCATCTGGTGCGTGATAGCTCAGTATTCTGGCTGGCCTCTGGTTATAGTCTCGATTTCGGTCTGACGGGTGGTGTAGTGAAAACCGGCACCTTCAACCAGTTCATCCGCGGTGGTATCGCCTTCGCCACGCCGCCTGGTACACCACTGGCACCGAAAGCAGAAACGGGTAAACACTTCCTGTTAGAGCAAAGTGAGCCTAAAGAGTGGCGTCAATGGGGCACCGCACTGCCTCGCTAATACTTTCGCCCCGGTGTCTCACCGGGGCGTTTGTGTTACCATCGCTCCTTCATTTTTTTCTGGACTTCCTTAGTGGCTCACTCTCACACCGCCTTTCTCCCGCAAGCTTTTCTTGATGTTATTCGTGATGCACTCCCGGCAGATCAAACTCTCGAGAGCTTTATCGAGTATTGCCAACGCCCATTGCGTCGCAGCTTGCGTGTAAATACCCTCAAGATTTCGGTCAACGATTTTCTTGCGCTTGTCGCCTCTTATGACTGGCATCTGACACCGATTCCGTGGTGCGCAGAAGGGTTCTGGATTGAACGAGATGATGAAGAAAGCCTGCCGTTGGGTAGTACTGCCGAACATTTAAGTGGTCTGTTCTACATTCAGGAAGCCAGTTCAATGTTACCCGTTACGGCATTGTTTGCTGACGGCAATCAACCGGACCGGATTATGGATGTCGCGGCGGCACCTGGTTCCAAAACCACGCAAATTGCTGCGCGTATGGGCAATCATGGCGCTATCCTTGCCAATGAATATTCCGCTAGTCGGGTAAAAGTGCTACACGCTAACATCAGCCGCTGTGGTATCAGCAACGTCGCGTTGACGCATTTTGATGGCCGGGTGTTTGGTGCTGCGCTACCGGAGTGTTTCGATGCAATTTTGCTGGACGCCCCGTGCTCAGGTGAAGGTGTGGTGCGTAAAGATCCTGACGCCCTGCGCAACTGGACGCCAGAAAGCACTGCGAGCATTGCCGATACGCAGCGTGAGCTGATTGCCAGTGCTTTTCATGCGCTGCGCCCCGGCGGTACGTTGATCTATTCCACCTGCACTTTAAACCGTGAAGAGAATCAGAAAATTTGCCAGTGGTTACTGGATGAGTGGCCTGATGCAGTTGAAATCGCCCCGCTTGACGATCTGTTCCCAGAGGCGAATAAAGCTATTACCGCCGAAGGTTACCTGCATGTTTTCCCGCAAATTTACGATTGCGAAGGATTCTTTGTTGCTCGTCTGCGCAAAACTGCATCCGTAGAAGCGCTCCCGGCCCCCGGTTACAAAGTGGGGAAATTCCCGTTTGTACCAATGCACGGAAAACAAGCTGCGGAAGTAACCGCTGCTGCAAAACAGTCTGGGATCGCCTGGCAAGCTGACCAACAACTTTGGTTGAGAGATAAAGAAATCTGGCTATTTCCCAAAGAGATTATTCCGCTATTTGGCCAGGTTCGTTTTTCACGTATTGGTTTGCGCCTTGCTGAGCAATACAACAAAGGTTACCGCTGGCAGCATGAAGCCGTCATAGCCCTGGTGCCTGGTGATTCACCGCTAGGATTTGCGCTTACTGAATTTGAAGCGGACGAGTGGTATCACGGTCGCGATATTTACCCCGATGTATCACCCGCGCTAAATGAGGTTGTTGTGACATACCAGGGGCAACCTCTTGGTCTGGCAAGAAAAGTTGGATCTCGCCTGAAAAATAGCTATCCGCGTGAATTGGTTCGCGACGGAAAACTGTTTGCCGCCAGGGGCTGATGCGTAAAAAAAATAGTCGCCATGTAGTTTGCAGTTTTTGTACGTTTGTCTACGCTCTACTGTGGGAGGCCTTACTGGTCATACCACATGTACCCAGACCCAAGGAGAGCGAGATGACGAAAACTTGCGTACGAATAGGCATCTTCGAAATTGATGATGCTGAATTACATGGCGAGCAGCAAGGGGACCGCACGTTGAGCATCCCTTGTAAATCCGACCCGGACCTGTGCATGCAACTTGATGCCTGGGATGATGAAACAAGCATTCCCGCCGTCCTTGATGGCGAACATTCAGTCCTCTACCGTCAACATTACGACCAAAAATCTGATGCCTGGGTCATGCGCCTTGCATAACTCAAAGTGACCCGTCGCCCAGACGGGTTAATTAATTGACACTGATTACCCTCTTCTCGTGACTTCCCCTACAATTAAGCCAAACGGTGCAACTCAAAGGCAATCATGTTTGCGTTGGTTTTATTTGTTTGCTACCTGGACGGCGGCTGCGAAGATATTGTGGTAGATGTCTTTAATACTGAACAGCAGTGCCTGTTCGCTATGGATGAGCAGCGGATACGCTACGGTGGCTGTTTCCCGGTGGAAGATTTTATTGATAGTTTCTGGCGCCCGGCGCAAGAATACAGCTCGTTGTAGTGTTACTGAACCTGCACCATAGTCAGCTTATTACCAAACACCGCGCCGGTATCAATATAATATTGATTATGAAAATGACTCACTTCTTTGAGCGGCGTGTGCCCGAAGTAAAACTCATCAGCTCCGTCGATATCCTCGCCTCGTCCCTGTAAATTCTTATTAAGCCGATCCCTGCTCCAGACCAGTAAATGTTCATCGACGGGCTGATTCCAACTGTAATGTGCTGAAGGGTAGTCTGCATGAGCAATAACCAGCGTCTTGTCGTGTGTATGAAGTTCAATCACCAACGGCAAATCGCGGCACTGTAATAAGGCTAGCTGCACATTATGTTGACGCTGTTCTGGCAATTCCCGATACCAATCACCACCGTTCATCTGCCAGAGGATCCCCTCACCTTCGTCAAGCGCCTCTAAAGCCATCGCTTCATGGTTGCCCTTTACTGCTTTGAACCACTTACTACCGAGCAGTGCCAGGCATCCTGGGCTGTTTGCACCGCGATCGATAAGATCACCCACCGAGATAAGTAAATCCTGATGATAGTCAAAATGATGAAGTTTAAGCTGGCTAATTAATTCAGAGAGACAGCCGTGTAAATCACCAACAATAAACACATGCCGCCACTCTTCGCCGTCAATTCTCTGATACATACCGCCCCCACTTTGTTTATTTATTGCTCAATTATAAACCAGTGGGCAGTAATGGTTAGCGGGCAGAACGAATGAACATTTTGATTTGCTTGCCGTGGTATTCAACAAAATGCTGGAACTGGAAACCAAATCGCTCAGCCAGATGGATGGAACGCAGGTTGTCATCATCAATAATGCAACAAACTGGTGTCGTAAACTCACGGTCAGCCCATTGCAGAATCGCGTTTAGCGCTTCGCTGGCATAGCCTTTACCGTGAACAGCTGGAATCAGTGACCATCCTGCTTCTGGAAGTTCAAGCGCTGGAGTTAACTCACGTTGTGCGTCCTGAAAACCAAACGAACCAATATAACGCTCAGTCTCTTTTTCAAAGACAGCCCAGTAGCCGTAACCCAGCGCCTGCCAATGACCGATGTAACGCAGCAATCTTCCCCAAGTCATTTCCGGGCCTTGCGGTTGTCCACCACCAATAAATCTCACCATTTCTGGGTCCGCCCAACAGGCAGCTAATGCCGGAAAATCATCCAGCGTAAAATGGCGGAGAATTAGACGTTCAGTTTCCAGGCGAGGCGCTGCATTAACCATGCTCATATCCTTCAAACGTATTATTGGCGTACGATTTTTTACTTATTTTGCCGCCATACGGCTTGAGACACAATCAGCACACTGCGTTCGTGGGAGTTGAAGGAAAAGCGAGTCAGCGTTACAAATAGAAAAGGCTGCATAAATGCAGCCTTTAGAGAGGTGATACGAGTTGTCTGGTAAATACTACGCTTCTTAAAGCGATGAAATATGGCTTACGCCCCAAGGGAATGTGGTCATTAAACCTACCACGAACCCACCAGTTTACTTTTGAGGATCAGTTTCAAAACTATCTGGCACCTCCGTTTCACTCTGGAACTAAAGCTAATCTAGCAGCCTTAACATTGTAAAAGTAACGGCAAATTCACAGTTTTGCCATTTTCTCATCAAATAAATCTGGATTAACGCGTGAGTAGTGCTCAAATTTTGCCGCTCAGCCGCTCGTGGAAGTCGCTGCTGCGTAAATCGAGACCGACAATTTGTACTTTGCTTTCATAGCGTTGATAGCGGGTTTCGATAGCATCAAGCACGGCAACTGTCGATACATCCCAAATTTGGGCCTGCGACAAATCAATAATCACGTTTTGCGGATCGTCGGCATACTGGAAATGTTCAACCAAATCGTTGCTACTGGCAAAAAACAACGGCCCGGTTACCGTATATCTTACGGATTGCCCGTCTTCAGCTAATGTTCTTTCTGCGCGTACCACGTGGGCAATTCGGCGAGCAAACAAGATCATCGCAAAAACCACCCCACCGACGACACCCAATGCCAGGTTTCCGGTCGCAACGGTCACTGCGACAGTACTCACCATCACTAAAGTTTCCGGAATGGGAATTCTTTTTAAGGTAGCGGGTTTAACACTGTGCCAGTTGAGCGTTTTCACCGCCACAATCACCATAATTCCGGCTAAAACCACCATTGGAATTTTTGCCATCAGTTCACTTAAACCGGTGACTAACAGCAACAGCACTAAGCCAGCAGCAATTGTCGAGATACGCGTACGCCCCTTGCCAAGTTCCACATTGACCATGGTCTGGCCAATCATAGCGCAGCCGGCAATACCACCGTAAAAACCGGCGAAGATGTTAGATACTCCCAACCCCCAACATTCACGACGTTTACTCGATGGTGTGTCAGTCAGCTCATCAACGAGTTTGGCGGTTAACAACGACTCCATTAAGCCAACGAAGGCAATGCTCAAAGCGCAAGGCCAGATAATTCGTAAAGTATCCAGGTTCAAAGGCACCAACAACTCTGTCATTCCTGGTAATCCAGCAGCCATTGGCCCCGCCTCACCCACTGTTGGTACAGATAACCCCATCCCAATGCATGCGGCTGTAATCACAATAATCGCCACCAACGGCGACGGAACCATTTTAAATACCTGAGGGAGAAACAGCACTATTGCCAGGGTGAGCGCAAACAGCCCCCAGATCAGCGGGTTATCCCCCCAAATATGCGGCACCTGCGCAAAGAAAATGAGAATGCCCAACGCGTTCACAAACCCGGTCATCACCGACAGCGGTATATAGCGCATCATACGAGCAAGACCAGTGATACCGAATAAAATCTGGATTAACCCTGCCAGCAACACCGCCGGGAAAATATATTCAACACCATGCAGATGCACCATTGGACCGATAACTAATGCTACTGAGCCAGCAGCAGCTGTCACCATTGCAGGGCGCCCACCAAGCAGTGACATGGATAAACAAAGCACAATAGAGGCGACGAGGCTGACTTTCGGGTCAACACCAGCGATTACTGAGAATGAAATGATTTCAGGTACGAGTGCCAATGCCGTTACCACTCCCGCAAGGGATTCGCGAGCGAGCAAACGAGGGCTACGCAAAACCGAGGCGAGAGAGTTTTCCCGACGATGTGTTTCAGTTTGAGTTGTGGTCATAGTTTTGTCTTTGCAGGTTTGTCGTTATTAGTTGAAGCGACCTTCAGGTCGGGCGTGATTGTACAGAGAGGATAGTATGGATGCTAATTAATGTGATCCCTATCTCAGACCTATCCTCTGAGCAAACAAGGGTTTTCATGTGGACGATTTCAGGGAGATGAATATTGAGGCATACCACAAAGATTGATATTAATGGCTATTATTGGAAAGACAATTATTAGTAAACCAACATAAAAGCAATTACAATACCGCCGATATTTTCGAAATATATAATTTTACTTTAGCCATTTTAATTAATGGAGGCTTACTTTTGTTTAGTCATTTGACTTATTGTAAAATGATTGGTTCTTTTCTGTTGGCTGCTATGATATTTTTTTGCAGCAATGCTGTTGCCGATCCTGTTCTTAATAAAGTACTTAGCACGCATAGTATTACCTTGGCTTGGGTGGGTAGTTCCAAGCCTATTTCCTGGGAGCTAAATGGAAAACCGACGGGTATGGCGGTGGATATCTGCCAGGGTGTTGTCGATAGTATAAAAAAACGCTACAACACAAATATAAATATACAATGGGTAGAAATTTCTTCAGCTGCGCGCTTTGAATATATAATTCATCATAAAGCAGACATTCTCTGTGCCATTGCCGGAAATACAGCGCAGCGTAATAAATTTGTTAATTTTTCAAAGCCATGGTTTTTTACACGGACAAATTTTCTGGCTAAAAAATCGCAGCATATAAATAGCCTGGAGATGCTCTCGGGACGGACCGTGGGTGCTATTAGTGGCGGAACATCTGCATTATTACTCTCTGCAATGAACCAAAACATTAACTATTCGATCTCAGTTAAGCTGATGAGAAGTTTCGATGAAGGATTTGATTTACTAGAACAAGGGCACATCTCGGCATTTGTCACTGATGACATTATCATACATAGCAAGTTAGCTGAAATGGCTGACAGAGATGACTATCAAATGAGTACCGAAGGATTTGGTGACGTAATACCCTATGGAATGGTGATAGCTAAGGATGCAGATGAAATAGAGCCCATCATCAATGAAGAGTTAAAAAACCTGTTTATCTCAAAACGATTTGATGAGTTATATAATAAATGGTTTATGTCCCCTATTTCCCCTACTGGTGAAAACATGAGGCAACCCATGTCAAAAGACCTCATCAAAGAAAAAAATAGCTATCTACCTGCAACAGAAACTCCAACTACAGATTAAAAATGAGCAGAGAAATATTAAAAGAATGTAAGCATCTCCTCAAAACTACTCACTTCATTTTAGAATGATAAATAATCAATAATTGAAGCGCAGTCAGAAAACATAGCAAATACATAAATATTGGCAGGGCATTCCGTGGGTGTAATAAGTTGTGGGACTGCCGCATTAATGATGCAAAAAACTGAATCAAGACTACATGTATTCGCGGGAAATACACAAACCTGGAAAACTGAGAGCAATATCAGATGAATACGGAAGATTTAAGTGATGATAATTCATCAAAGTTGTGATTCTGATACTGTTCCCACTGAAGTGATATTTTCAATATAAAGCTCAGTAAGTTAATGGATTCTGACATCAGGTGAACAGAAGCTTTTGAAGAGTGTTTTGATTTTTTTTGGCTTAAACAGTCCCATCTTCACCCAGAAAAATGCTCGAAAAGTATTTGGATTCATCCAAAAAGAAGTTTATGTTGTTATGAGTCTGTTACGGGGTTTACGTCAGTTCCAATAGGGAAAGTTGAAATTTTTTCGTGAACATCCAGACAGTGCATTGCCAAGTCTTTGTATATAAAAACATATAAAAAAGACCGAACACGATTCCCGTTCTCGCTCGAGCACAAATAAACCATTTAATTTCAATGATTTGCGTGATTTTATGCGCAAATTACGCTCAAAAACACATGCGAAAACATGCCCAAATAATCAAACACATATCATTTTTTTCGGGTAGGTTCGGGAAAATTTCGTTGGATTATCTACCCTAAGAAATCCGTCAAAATTTACAAAACACTGTAAAACCGCGTGAATACCTTCCTCGGTACCTTTTAACCTCTTTGTAATGTTTTTGCGCCCAATTGCATCTTTATTCGTTTTGAAAAACTCATACCTTTAGCGGCCATCTATACTTCAATTTTACCCAGGGGTGAACATGTGCGGTCGTTTTACTCAAATCCAGTCTCGTGATGATTACCTAGATTTTTTGGCTGAGAAAGTCGAGAGCGATATCGCTTACGATCCCGTGCCAATTGGTCGGTATAACGTCGCGCCAGGCGGCACTAAAGTTCTCCTGCTAAATAATCGCGACGATACCCTTCACCTCGATCCTGTTGTCTGGTCATACGCACCGGGTTGGTAGGATAAAGCACCGCTAATAAATGCCAGAGTAGAAACTGCGGCCACCAGCCGGATGTTTAAACCGTTGTGGAATCATGGCCGGGTGATCGTGTTTGCTGATGGTTGGTTTGAGTGGAAGAAGGAAGGAGACAAAAGCAGCCGTATTACATCTACAGGAAAGACAGGAAGCCACTCTACTTTGCCGCGATTGGCAAGCAGCCGTTTGATGCGGGGGATAATGCAGAGGGATTTTTGATTGTGACTGCTGCTGCTGATAAAGGTCTGGTCGATATTCACGACCGTAGACCTTTGGTATTTACGCCTAAAGCAGCACTGGAATGGCTGAATCCTGAAACTACAGGAGCACAGGCCAGCGAACTAGCCCATGATGCCGCAATTTCGGCAGAAAAATTTACCTGGCATCCTGTGACACGAGCTGTCGGGAATGTAAAAAATCAAGGTTCAGAGCTGATCAGGAATACTGACGACTGAACTTGACTGTCCCTTATCAGCGAGATGCGGACATACTCATGATCGTCTTGTGTCTAACCGCGCATATCAAAGCCGGATTTTTGAAAATCTCTAAATACTGGGGCAGTGAATCTTTTACTTGCTCCCCATTGACTAAAACAGGCGATATTTTTTAACGCCCATTTCTGACACTAAATCGCCCGCAGGAAGAACTACCATGAGCGAAAAGCGAAAGTTAGCCTCATGCGGACAGAATCAGTTTGACGAAAGATCTCTAAAAGTGAATGGTACGGGTGGCAGACATACTGACACTAAGCAGACGTAGCAAGCATTCCATTGCATGGATAAATAGGATGCACATCAGTTTGGATTTAGTTTCGCAATAATTTTCAAAAAGAACAAATAATAAACTATGCACGCCAAATAAAGAAATGACAGAATACAGAGATTAGATACGTCCTTCTTAATAAATCATGAATCATCTTTTTTTCGGAACTGCAGAATTTTTACTTTCAAAATTTTCGCAGTCACTTTTTGTTATAACGTAGGAAATATATTCTTTCTTATTAATATCCTTATGTACTAATTTCACATTAAAATCATCATCAATAATATTTCTAAAAAAACCTTTTTCACAAACTGATGGTAGAGTTTCGGCGAGTGTTTCTCTTTTCACCTTATCTGGCGCTTCACTAATCTCTTTGAGATCTTTCGGCTCCAGTGGTTTCGTCATTACCGTAGTAAGTACAATATCGTCTTCAACTCGGACAATGCTCTCGATATAATTTCCATCTTCAGCTTTATCCACACCGGATATTTCTTTATTAAGATCTTTAAGAATCATATCCATATGATCGTAGCGAGCTTGAGCCATCTTCAAAACCTGAACCATCAGGCTGTTTTTAGACTCTTCCTGTTGTCTGGGTTCAACTACTTGTTCCTGATAAAGTCTGCTACCCATCTTGCCAAATGCAATCAGCGCCACCAGCACGGTTACAATAATGTGCCAGGCTGAAACCTTACTTTCTTTTTTACCTTCCATAGCCTATCTCCTGATAAAATTCAGGGGTTAAATTATCATAATGCCCTACTCGCAAAAAACGTAATACTACACTTTAGGAATTTCCCTCTTACTCGCACGACTAAATAACTGTAATACCTCAGATAATCACCGAGCCTGAATAATTCAATTGCCAGACAATGATACTCTGTCCACCTAGATGACCGGATTGCGCTCCTGCTGCACATTCGCAATCGTCATCTTTACCTTTCCAATTATGACTACATCATCCAGCGCTTGGCTCTCTATCACGTCGCCATCATCTGTAATGGATGCGCTTCCCTGAATGCGCCCAAACTGGGAGAGTAGGAGATATAACAAATTTAACCTATCTGACCTTCACCACCAGCAAATCTGACCAGCGCGTCGTATATCGAGGTGAAAGCATGTCCCTTTTCATCTGCCACTGTTGCTGAATGCCCTGCCCTGCAAAATACAGCGCCCCTTTTATGAGAAAGCTTTTGGAAAGGAGTTCACCCAAAAACTGCTCGGACATAAGTCAGAAAAAATGGCCGAAAAGTACTTGGATGTGAGGGAGAAAATGTTTACATTGATTTAACAGGGCGAAAAGACCGGATATGGAATTTCGGAATGACCAACCTAAGCCCTTGTATTTAAAGACATATAAAAAAAGACCGAATACGATTCCTGTTTACTATCCATTGTCATTTTTCCATTTAAAATCAATTATATACCTAAACAATTCGCATTAAAATCACTCATCAACACTTACCATTGCGCCCTTTGGCGATCAAACACTTGCTATCTTTTTCGGATGCTCGACGGGATAATTTCGGATCGTATTTTGATCTCTTTTTTGCCTATGCTTTAAGTAAGCAAACTGGAGGTGGCTATGTGCGGACGCTTTACTCAAATCCAATCTCGCGATGACTATCTTGAATTTTTGGCTGAAGAAGTCGGGAAAGATATTGCTTACGATCCCGACCCTATTGGTCGATACAACGTCGCACCTGGCTCCAAGGTTCTCCTTCTAAATAATCGCGACGATACCTTTCACCTTGATCCCGTTGTCTGGTCATACGCACCAGGTTGGTGGAACAAACCACCACTAATTAACGCGCGGGTCGAAACAGCGGCCACCAGCCGGATGTTAAAGACGCTGTGGAATAATGGTCGGGCGATTGTGTTTGCTGATGGTTGGTATGAGTGGAAAAAGGATGGAGACAAAAAGCAGCCCTATTACATCTACAGGAAAGACAGGAAGCCACTTTTCTTCGCAGCTATTGGTAAGCAGCCGTTTGATACTGGGGATGAAGCAGAGGGATTTTTGATTGTGACTGCGGCAGCCGATAAAGGCCTGATTGATATTCACGACCGTAGGCCTTTAGTGTTTACGCCTGAAGCTATCCTAGAATGGATGAATCCGGAAACCAGCGGTGCACAAGCGAGTGAGCTGGCTCATGAGGCGGCTATACCGGCTAAAGAATTTACCTGGCATCCTGTAACTCGATCCGTGGGTAATGTGAAAAATCAGAGTAAAGGTTTGATCATAAAAATTGACCATTAGGCAGTGTGACGGGCACTGAGGCCCGTCACAGTATGATATTTACTGTAGCAGTCGTCTTTTTCTCATTCAACAAACTGCTGCACATCCGCTTCGTAAGCATTTTTAATGGCTTGCTGGCTAGAGTGGTCGTAATTCAGATATGCTAATAACAGATTTCCTTCGGAACGTTTCGTTTTATCGTAATGTTCTTCCAGTAATTCTAGTAATTCACAAGCTTCATCATTCGCGACAAAACCTGTTTTATAATCATTCACGTAAAGATAGCCTTTGTGATACCACAAGCTTGTCACTTTGCTCCATAAAACACGGAACTTGTCTGGCTCCCCACCTAAGCAAGTAATAGCATCGTGCCCTAACATAAATCCATTCTTCCCTGAGCCCCACAACGTAGTATCAAATAAGACGTTCCCCCTCAAACCATAAAGTGAATTGTCACTGCATGCTTGGTCAAAGTTTTTCCAGCGTTTTTTACTGGCATCATTTCTATCCGATTGCCATGAGGTGCTGGCATTTTTTCCGTCGCACAGATGTTCAGGAACGTAATCCACGAAGTCACTCATGGTGATTACGTGCTTCTGGCAATAGCTAAGAGTGATTTTTTTCAGGCAGTTGACATAGTCATCTCTGTCAATGATTGCGCCGTTGCCGCTGTGCTCCGGTAGTTCTTTACCCTGCTGTAGGGCTTCCAGCAGAGCTGCCGCCTGCTCTTTTTGCGAGACTTCAAGCTTGCTGAGGCTGGCATCCTCATAGCGTTTCAAACACCTTATGAGTGGCTGCTGGTGCTTGCTGAAAATCTCCCAATGATCTTTGCTTTTATCGACCGCGAGTTCCTTGTCGATATATTGCTTTGTCAGAAAGTTAATAAGGCTGCGGTCGTCTTTGACATCGGTAAATTTTTCATCACTGCGACGTTCTTCTTTATTGTCTGTCGCCGAGGCATTAGTTAAAGAATCTGTGATCTCTTTAAAGATACCCATGAATGGTTGAAAAAAACTCATTTAGTCTCACCACCCTGATTATTGTTGATTGTATTCAAAATTTGTTCAGCTTCAGCAATGTCCTGCTGCTGATATTCTATATTAGCTTCTGCATACAAATGTCTGATAAAGGTGTCAGTTTCAGTTTTCAGGGAATCAACCGACGCCGCCAGTGCGTTGCGTGAATCCTGCCAGTATCGGGTGATATCGGTTTCCACATTGCTTAACGTATTGCTGGATTCCAGCCCCTTAACAACTGATTTAGCGAGCGCTTTTTTCCAGTTTGAGAACAACCGATAAACCAGCAAACCGACGACTGCGGCAATGGCTACGCCCCATGCCACTGGGCCACCCGTGGCAGCAACCAGCGTCGGTAATGTCGTGACTGAACTGGTAATTCCCAGAGAAGTCAGTACGCCAGCCGCTTTACCAACTAAAATGTAAGCTCCTAAGTTGCTGGATATCGTTGCCACATAACCCGCCATCGCGCCGAAGCTGGTTAATCCGGCCATACCACCGACGAACGCGGAGTAAGCATCGAAGTCGGAGCTAGCGGAAAGGGAAATATCAGTATCCGGCATTCCTGCGTGGCTTGCGCCCTGGGCTGAGGGCACGATTTTCTGCCATGCCTGAACCACGCTTTCCACCTCAAGGCTGAACCTACGGGTGCTATCTTCCATCACACGACGAAATTTACTTTCGAAATGATTACCCAGCGCTTTATTAATAGCGCGTTTCGCTTCATCTTTATCTTCAAAGCGATTGTCGATGAAACGGTACATACTCTCTTCATTGCAAAGCGAATAGAAAATATCGCGGATGCGCTCGATATCTTCCTCAGCGTAGCGCGAGCACTGGTTACTGATTTCAGTAAAGCGAGCAATTAACGCGCCGGAACCTTCGCGAAATCGCGCATCCTGTTGAGCAATATCCTCCTTTTTCTCCTGAACAGAACGGCTACTCTGCTTTAACTCCTGTAGCGCTATTGCAATCCGATTTTGGATGCGTTTTTGGATGGTCTCAACCCGGTTGTTAATCAATGCTGTTCGATTGGCAAGGAGATAATTGATCACATCTAGCAGACGGGCATCAAAAGCCTCGCAATACTGGCTATTTTCGCGGAAGAAAGGCAACATTCTGCTGGACCAGACAGCGGCGTCGGGTCGTAGTAATTTCTGTGGATGAGCGGGATTATTTAACTGATGCTCCCATTCATCGTACAAAGTATCTGAAAATGATTTCGTCAGGTGATTCGCGGCAGTACGAAACGTTGCGTCATTTGCTTCGGCGGTGATTTGATCGTAACTGTGGGTTTTCAATATAATCAAATTCGCAAGCGGCTTGTCTCCTTCCAGAGGGACTTTATGCATTAAAATATTTTGTAAGAAATGTGGATCTTCGTCACGCATAAATTTGGTGGTAGCTGAGGCGAAGATAAGGCCATCCACCAGCGAAATCGCGCTCATAGCTTTGGCTTTATCATTAAGGATTTCTTCGCTGGAGCACCCCTCAATTTCATCATACATCTCGGGTTCGATTAATTGCCCGGGGGTATCAAGTAACCAGATGTTTTCCAAAATCGCGAAACTTTCAAATACCACGACCATATAAGCTTGTGGATTAAGGACGTTATCATTTTCATCTTTTTCGCCATAGGTTTTAATGAGCTCTTTGCCGCCGGAATCGATCAGGAAATCAGCTAACATATGCCGATCAAAAATCATATGCGGCTTGAAACCCGTTTTGAAAATAAAGACGGATTTATGCTTATCCAGATAATCAGGTTTATCCTGAGTATGCATCAGTAGTGTGACAAGGCAGGTCGCAGGTTGCCATTTCGCTGGGAGAATTTCGCTACCCAGAATATAGTTTAACAGCGTCGACTTTCCTGCATCCGAAGGACCCATCGCACTTAGGACGGGCTTGGCGTGAATATCTTTCAGATTGTCCTTAAGCTCGGAAATATCTTTAGTGATACTGCTGTTTTTAATAAATGGATTAGAGGTATTGGAAAGCGTGGAAATTGATTTTTCCAGGTACTGTATTAGTTCCTTTTTATTTCTCATCATATTCTCTTTTTGCTGTGTGTAGTTTTCATTTAAAGAGGATGTGTTTAACTGCGCCTGTAAACACTCAGAGATAAATTCCTGAATCTTTTCAGGTGCAACGATGCGAAGGTAGGCCAGAACAAGTTCTAAATTTTGCGAGAGTGGCGCCTGTTCAATACGAGAGACCTGCTTTTGGGTCAAAACACTTTCACCTGCCCGCTCAGCCACCTCCTGTTGGCTTAAACCCGATTTAACCCGCCACATTTTCAGCTTATCGTTCATTACAATGCCTACCATTTTCAGACCGGTACGTCTAAAATAGCAATGAGCAAGTAATAAATCCAGACGCATTGGTCTAAAAAATCAACTTTCCCGTTAGGTTATAATCGACTCTCCGGTAAGTCTTTGATAGTAATCGCGTATCAGAATGAAATGACAAATAGAAGAAACTTGTTATTAAGTGTTATCAAAAGTATTGAAAAAAATCTTAATGTTACTGTCGTCTGCTTACCATGAATTAACATGGTCCAGTGCAAGCAATGTCCGTTTCTGGTTGTATGTTCAAGCAAAGGATGCAACACACAGTGCAAAGCAGACGTTTTCATACCTAGCGAGCAGCTCAACCTATCGAACCTTCACCAATAACAAATCTGACCATCTCGTCGTATAGCGTGGTGAAAGCATGTCCCGCTTCATCTGCCACTGCTGCTGAATGCCCTGCCCTGCAAAATACAGCGCCCCTTTCCCATTCTTGTGGTTGAGATGGTCCAGCACTTCCATTAACGCTGCACTGTTTTGCCGCGGCGCGTTGTCGTCAAACAAATTGAGCTGCGCCACGCCCTGGCTGAAGAAGTCACCCAGCATAATTCCGGCTTTCTGGTATCGATATCCATCCTTCCAGATTTTATCGAGACAGCGCATTGCCGCCGCAATAATGTCGCGGGTGTCCTGCGTGGGTGTCATTAACTTCACGGCCCCCTGATTCCCGTAATAGGGCTCATTCAGCGCGAACGGTGATGTTTTGATGAATACCGAGATATATCGGCAGAACTGATGTTCAACGCGGAGTTTCTCCCCGGCACGCGCTGCGTAACTACAAATGGCCTGGCGCATTTGTTCGTATTCAGTCACCCGGTCACCGAATGAACGTGAGCAGACGATTTCCTGTTTGGTTGGTGCGAACTCTTCCAGGCCGAGACAAGGTTCGCCGCGTAGTTCACGAACGGTGCGCTCGAGTACTACGTTGAAGTGCTTCCGGATGAACCGGATATCCGTGTCAGCCAGCTGTAGAACCGTTTTAATTCCCATGGCTTCGAGCTTTTTGGAGATACGGCGGCCCACGCCCCAGACTTCATCAACCGGGAAATACGCCATCAGCTTGCGCTGTTTCTCTAAATTCGTCAGGTCCACCACACCACCCGTTTGGCGTTGCCATTTCTTTGCTGCATGGTTAGCGAGCTTGGCTAAAGTTTTGGTTTGCGCCACCCCAACGCCCACGGTCAGACGCGTACGCAGCAAGATGGTTTCCCGGATTTCCCTGCCAAAATCCTCAAGGTTGCGACAATTACGCACGCCAGTAAGGTCACAGAAAGCTTCATCAATGCTGTAAATTTCACAGCGTGGCGACATTTCTTCTAGTGTGGTCATCACCCGGTCAGACATATCGGCATACAACTCGTAATTGGAGCTGAAGCAGACAACACCGAACCTCCGGAACAACTCCTTTTGCTTGAAATACGGGTCACCCATTTTGACGCCAATGGCTTTCGCCTCTGCGCTCCGGGCAATAACACATCCATCGTTATTCGAGAGCACGACTACCGGCCTGCCCTGTAAATCAGGCCTGAATACCGTTTCACAACTGGCATAGAACGAATTGACATCCACCAGGGCAAACATGCTCAGCCCATCGATTTAATGACGAACGTGACCACGCCCAGAATGTTGAGCGTGCCCTCGCTGTCGATCAGTATTGGGGAATAAGCTTTGTTCATCGGGTTAAGCTGGACCGTCGGATAAAGCTGCAGGCGCTTAACCGTAAATTCACCGTCAACCGAGGCAATGACCACATCGTTATGCCTGGCGGTACGTGAACAATCAACTGACAGCAAGTCGCCGTCGCTAATCCCACCGTCAATCATTGAGTCACCCGACGCACGAACGAAATAAGTGCTGCTTGGGTGAGGTGCGATTAACTCACTAATATCTAAGCGCTCTTCTACATAGTCCTGCGCGGGGGACGGAAAACCACACTTCACCGGGTCGCTAAACAGCGGAATGGTAATAACTTCGCGAAGTAAGACGGGCTTGATAAGGTTCATATGATAGCCATAATTATCTACTGTGTATTTATACAGTATATCTATCGTTAAATCTGATCAAGCGAACCGGCTGAGTGGGCTGGCGAGGTTTTGAGCTAACGGGATTAAAGGGCTTTACTGATGAAGGGATTATGCACTGTGTAAATTTTTCAGGATTCTGGTTGGTTCGGATCAGTTTGTGCTTCCTCAGTCGCTTTGCGGGCGGCTTCCTCCAGGGCTTTTTGTGCGGCCTCTTGTGCCTGGTTATAAATGCTGTCATGTGGCATCTCGACAC